>CACKAJ010000001.1 GCA_902598125.1 uncultured Pelagibacteraceae bacterium
GTATAGATTTATTGCATATCTATCGGTCATTCCAGCGATATAATCGCAAATAATCCGCTCTGTATTTGAATTTGTATATTTTTTTATATCTATATACCTTTCTGGATCTTTTTTAATTTTTGCAAATAATGTTGTTATTACCTTTCTTCCATAATTAGTCTTCAAATGCACCTTTCTATGAAAATACATTTTTTGTCTCAAAAATCTTTTAATTTGTTTATCAAATTTTTTCATCTTACTCGAAAATGACACTAATTGATTTTCAGTTTTATAAATATCATTTAAATTCTTTATTTTATAAAGTTTAATATTATTCCTTGTTGTAATTATTACATCACTTACCATTTCATTTATGATTTCTCTAATAATCTGTCTAATAACTAAGTCTATAGAATAAATTTTTAATTTTTTTGTGTGTTTTATTATAATTTTATTAAGTATCGGAATATTTTTTAATTGATTTAATTTGAATAAATTCGATTTCAATCCATCTTCAAGGTCGTGACTATTATATGCTATATCATCAGAAATTGATGCTATCTGCGCTTCTAATGAAGAATTTAAATAAAAATTAATCTTATTTTTGAAAAAATTTTTTCCCAAAATTCTGTTTATTTTTGTAAGATTTTTAACAGGACCATTATGTTTTATAAGACCATCTAGTGTTTCTATAGAGAGATTTAAACCTTTAAAATTATAATATCTATTTTCTAAGATAGTTATAATTCTTAAAGTCTGTATATTATGATCGAAACCTCCAAAATTTTTCATACAGTTATTTAACGCTTCTTCACCTGCGTGACCAAATGGAGTGTGTCCTAAATCGTGTGCCAAGCTTAAAGTTTCACATAAGTCTTCATTTAGATTAAAATATTTTGATAAAGTTCTTGCTATTTGAGAAACTTCAAGAGAGTGAGTAATTCTTGTTCTAAAATGATCTCCTGAAGTATTAACAAATACTTGTGTTTTATGCTTCAGTCTTCTAAAAGCTGTAGAGTGAATTATTCTATCTCTGTCTCTCTGAAAATCATTCCTTAAATCTGTTTTTTTTTCTTTAAAAATTCTGCACTTCGACCGTTGGGGAACAGCCAAAATAGACAATTTGCCGTTTGATTTTTTTTGCATGGTAACATCTAAGATTATATACTAGATATATAACGTTTATGGAAAAAAAATTAAATTTTACTAACCAAGCTTTAGACCAAATTAATAAAATTACTAATGGTAAAGATAAAAAATTTTTTAGAATCACTGTGCAAGGTGGTGGATGCTCAGGATTTAAGTATAGTTTTGGTTTTGCATCAAAATCAAACAAAGATGATGTGATCTTCGATAAATCTGTAATTGATAAATCCTCATTAGAAATTATCTCTGGTTCAATTATTGATTTTAAGAAAGAAATGATTGGAGAGACTTTTGTAATTGATAACCCTAAAGCGAAAGCTGCTTGTGGTTGTGGATTATCTTTTTCTGTTTAATGAAAATTATTTCCTGGAATGTTAATTCTGTTCGAGCAAGAATTGATAATATAAAAAATTATATAAAAGACTCTTCTCCTGATATTTTATTTTTACAAGAAATTAAAACTCAAAATGAAAATTTTCCCACTAATGAATTTGAAAAACTTGGCTACAGATCTTATGTTCATGGTCAAAAAAGTTACAACGGTGTAGCTTTAATTGGTAAATATGAATTAAACAACGTAAATACTAACTTTATAGAAGATGATCTTAAACAGTCGCGTATTATAACAGGAGAATTGATTATAAATAATAAAAAAATTGAATTAATTAACATTTATGTACCAAATGGGAATCCAGTCGATACTGATAAATATGAATACAAAAAAAAATGGTTGGGTCAGTTTATCAAAAATATTAAAAAAAAAATTATTAAAAATCCCAATTTATTAATCGCTGGTGACTTTAATATTATTCCAGAAGAAATAGATGTTCATGATTTTAAAAAATATGAAAATGACGCACTAGGTAGATTGGAAATGAGAAAAAAATATAGAGAACTTATTAATATAGGCTTTAAGGATATATATCGATATTTAAATAAAAAAAAACAAGAATATACTTTTTGGGACTATTTTTCTGGGTCATGGCAAAAAAATAATGGGATGAGAATAGATTATTTTCTATTATCAAACAATCTCGTTAACAACGTTAAATCAATTATCATTAATAAAAAACCTAGATCTAAAAATAAACCTTCAGATCACACACCTGTAGAATTAATACTTAATTAACTCTTCCATAAACATCTTGATAACGAACAATATCTGTTTCTTTAAGAATAGATCCAACTTGAGCCTCGATTATTTTTACGGGAATTTTACCTGGATTTTCAATACGATGTTTAGCTCCAAGAGGTATAAATATGTTTTCACCAGGTTTTAATATCATTTTTTTTCTATTAAGTGTAATTTTAGGTTTTCCTTGAGTAACAACCCAATGTTCTGCACGGTGAAAGTGTTTTTGAAGACTTAAAATTCCTTTTGATTTAACAAATAGCTCTTTTATTAAAAAATTTTTACCGTTGTATAAATTTGTATATCTACCCCAAGGTCTGTAAAAAATGTTTTTCTTTTTTTGATACTTAGTCTTAAATTTATCATAGACTTTACAAATTTCTTTCCAACTACCTAGGTCAGACCAAGGTATATTTAATTTTATAGCATTTATTTCTTTTGATTTTTCCAAAATTGCATAATCAAAAGAAATTGTCTTACATTTTAAAAAATCATCTTTATTAAGATAATAAATATTATTTTTAAATTTTGATTTTTTTACAGAATTTAGACAATAATTAAAGTTTCTGCTTTGATACTTCTTAAAGTTATTAATTATTGATTTTTTAGTTAGAAAAAACATTCCTGAATTCCAATAAGCGTTTTTTTTAATGATTTTTTTAGCTTTTTCTAAATTTGGTTTTTCAATAAATTTTGAAACCTTGTATTTATTGCTAACCCGTTTTGATAAAAAATAACCAAACTCAGATGAAGGGTTAGAAGGTTTAATGCCAAATATAAAGATATTTTTATCTGTTAAATATTTTTGGTGTTTTTTAATAGATTTATTAAACAGATTTGTTTTCTCAATTAAATGATCGGATGTTAAAAAAATTAAGGGTTGGATCTCGGGTATTTCTTTTATTAATGTTGAACTAAGTATAGCAGTAGCAGTATTTCTTTTTGCTGGTTCAAGAATAATTTTATATTTTTTAAAACCTTTTAATTTCAAATGTTTTTTAATTTCTCTTATATATTTTTTATTAGTGCTTATTATTGGATAATCGAATATAGAATTTTTTATTCTTTCTAGAGTTTTTCCGAATAACGTCCAATTCCCAAAATCAATAAACTGCTTTGGTTGATGATGTTTTGGATCGGACCAAAGTCTCGTACCAGAACCGCCACATAAAATTACTGGACGTATTTTCATTAAATTTTTGAATATTCTTTAACTTCTTTTTTCTTACCTGGATGTGTTGGAGCACCAAGATAAGCAGGTCCAACTGTTTGAGCATATTTCCAAATTGTTCCCGATCCAAAACTTGATTTTTTTTCTTTCCATTTTTTTCTTCTAGCTTTTAATTGTGCGCTGGTAAGCCTTACATTAATCGATCCTTTTTTTGCGTCTATATCTATTACATCTCCATTTTTAAGAAGTGCAATTGGACCACCCATTGCAGCTTCTGGACCAACGTGACCAACACAGAAACCTCTAGTAGCTCCTGAAAACCTTCCATCAGTTATAAGCGCAACTTTTTCACCTTTGCCTTGTCCATAAATAGCTCCAGTTGTTGAGAGCATTTCCCTCATTCCTGGTCCGCCTTTTGGACCTTCGTATCTGATTATTATTACATCACCGTCCTTATATTTTTTTGTCTGTACTGCTCTCATTGCATCTTCTTCATTATCAAAGCATCTAGCTTTACCTGTAAATTGTAATTTTTTTAACCCTGCAATTTTTACGATAGCTCCGTCAGGAGCTAAATTACCTTTTAATCCAACAACTCCACCATCTGGAGAAAGTGGGTTATTATATTTTCTTAAGACTTTTTGATTAGTATTAAACTTAACATTAGCTAAATTTTCTCTCATAGTTTTACCTGTAACTGTCATGCAATCACCATGGATATATCCTCCGTCATATAAAGTTTTTAATAACATAGGAACACCGCCAGCTTCCCACATGTCTTTTGCAACGTATTTTCCTCCAGGTTTTAAGTCAGCAAGATAAGGAGTTTTTTTAAATATTTTTGCAACGTCCATTAAATTAAATTTTACTCCTATCTCATTAGCTAATGCGGGTAAATGTAGAGCTGCATTAGTGGAACCTCCAGTGGCAGCCACAATAGTTGCTGCGTTTTCTAAAGATTTTTTAGTAACTATTTCTCTCGGTTTAATTTTTTTTTCTAATAAATTCATAACAGCTTGACCACTTTCATATGCATATTTATCTCTTTCCTCATAAGGGGCTGGCGTTCCAGCTGAGTAAGGTAAAGCCAATCCAATCGCTTCTGATACACATGCCATTGTATTAGCTGTAAATTGACCTCCACAAGCCCCAGCACTTGGACAAGCTACTAATTCTAATTCTCTTAATTCTTCAGAAGACATTTTACCTGAGGAATGTTTGCCTACTGCTTCAAAGACATCTACGACTGTAACATCTTTTCCTTTAAATTTTCCTGGCAAAATTGATCCACCATAAATGAACACACTAGGTACATTCAACCTCAACATGGACATCATCAAGCCTGGAAGTGATTTATCACATCCAGCGATACCAACTAATGCATCATAACAATGTCCTCTTACCGTTAGCTCCGCTGAGTCAGCTATGACTTCTCTGGAAATCAAAGATGATTTCATTCCTTCGTGACCCATGGCAATACCATCTGTAACAGTTATCGTGCAAAATTCTCTTGGCGTTCCGCCAGACTGTTTAACTCCTTTTTTAACTGACTGTGCCTGTCTCATTAAAGCTGTATTGCAAGGTGCAGCTTCGTTCCAAGTGGATACTACTCCTACAAACGGCTTCGCCACATCCTGTTCAGTTTCTCCCATTGCATAATAAAAAGATCTATGTGGGGCTCTATCTGGGCCTAAAGAAGTATGACGACTGGGCAGTTTTTTTTTATCAATTTTAGACATTTAATTAATACTAGATACAATACTTCTTAATTTTCCATCTTCAATAGTTAATTCTTTAACTAAATTTTTGTCATTTTGTACTATTTCTTTAGGTGCATTTGTCACATAAGCCTTATTTTTGAGTTTATTATTTAAATTAGATATTTTTTTATTAATTGTCTCAATTTTTTGTAAAATTCTCTCTTTTTGAGATCCTAAATTTACATCCTCGTTAAAATTTAATGAGAGTTTTTCTTTAAGAACCAATATGTCTATTGAATTTTTATTTCTTATCTTTGTTGTAAGGACATTATTTACTCTACCAACCTGTTTTATCAAATTAATATTTTTATTTACCAATTTGTTTAATTTCCCCGATTTATTATCAAAAAATATATCGCAATATAATTTTGGTGTAATTTTTAACTCTGCTTTAGTAGATCTAATGTTAGAAATTATTTCAATCAAATCATTTATATTATTTTGATTTTTGCTAAATTTACTTATAAGTTTAAAATCCGGCCAACTAGAACTGATTAAATAATTATTGAAAATCTTTTTATAAGCATTTAAAGACCACAAGTTCTCTGTGAAAAAAGGGATAAAAGGATGAAGAATTCTAAGAATATTTGCCATCATAAATGATGAGAAAGCTTTAGCTTCTTTAATTTCATTTTTATTTTTTGAATTAAAAATAGGTTTTAAGAACTCTAAATACCAATCGCAATAAGAATGCCAAACAAATTGATATGCATACCTAGCAGCCTCATCGAACCTAAATATTTCAATGTTTTTTGTGATTAAATTTTGTGTTTTTATAAATTCGTTGTAAATCCAATGGTTTATTGGAAGTTTAATTGAGTTCAAGTTTATCTTTTTGCCTAAATTACAATTATTCAGTTTTAAAAAATTATTCGCACTCCAAATTTTTGTTATGAAATTTCTATTTCCTGTGACTCTATCTTTTGATAATTTTACATCTCTTCCTGGTGAGGCCATTGATATAAGCGTAAATCTTAAGCTATCTGCTCCATATTCATTTATTAAATCTAATGGATCGATCACATTACCTTTTGACTTTGACATTTTCTGCCCCTTTTCATCTCTTACCAAGGCATGAACATATACTTTATGAAAAGGCGTATTTTTTCTAAAATAATTTCCCATCATTAACATCCTTGCTACCCAAAAGAAAATTATATCAAAACCAGTTACAAGAACTGACGTTGGATAAAACTTATCGAGTTCTTTTGTTTTATTTGGCCATCCAAGCGTTGCAAAAGGCCATAGAGCTGATGAAAACCAAGTGTCTAAAACATCTGTTTCCTGTCTTAATTTAAATTTTTTATCTTTATGTTTTTTCTTGGCTAATGCTTCTGCACCCTTTTCATTTTCTGCTACAAAAATATTTCCATTCTCATCATACCAAGCAGGTATTCTATGACCCCACCAAATCTGCCGAGATATACACCAAGGCTCAATATCATTCATCCACTGAAAAAATGTTTTTGACCAATTGCTTGGAAAAAAAGTAGTTTTGCCCTCTTTAACTATCTTAATTGGTTTTTTGGATAATTTTTTTGCATCAACAAACCATTGCTCAGTTAAGAGAGGTTCGATTATAGTGTTAGATCTATCTCCATATGGAACTTTATTTTTAATATTTTCGATTTTTACAAGAGAACCATTATCCTTTAATTTTTTAATTATAAGTTTTCTTGCTTCAAATCTGTCTAAACCATGAAACTCTTTGACCCCATTTTTGTTTATTTTACCATTCTCTTCAAAAATATTTATTATTTCTAATTTATTTCTCTTACCTACTTCATAGTCGTTGAAATCATGTGCAGGTGTAATTTTTACTGCTCCTGAACCTTGTTCCGGATCAGCGTAATTGTCAGAAATAATTTTGACAGTCCTATTAACAATTGGAATAAGAACATTTTTTCCGACTAAATTAACATATCTTTCATCCTTTGGATTTACAGCAACCGCGGTATCTCCCATCATTGTTTCTGGTCTGGTGGTGGCAATAGTGATTTTTTGATCTGAGTTCTCTATCGTATAATCAATGTAATATAATTGAGACTGGACATCCTTTTGGTTTACTTCCAAGTCAGAAATAGCAGTTTGAAGTTTAGTATCCCAGTTGACTAATTTTTTATCTTTGTAAATTAGTTTGTTTTTATAAAGATCAACAAAAACTTTAATTACAGCTTTAGAAAGATCCTTATCCATAGTGAACCTCGTTCTTGACCAATCACACGAACAACCTAATTTCTTAAGTTGATCTAAAATTATTCCACCAGATTCCTCTTTCCAATCCCATATTTTTTTAATAAATTTTTCTCTTCCTAAATCATTTTTTTTAATTCCTTCTTTTAAAAGGTTATTTTCGACAACTGCTTGAGTTGCAATTCCAGCATGATCTGTTCCTGGTTGCCACAAAGTTTCGAGGCCTTTCATTCTATTAAATCTAACTAAAACATCTTGTAGACTGTTGTTTAGGGCATGTCCCATATGTAATCTGCCAGTTACATTAGGTGGAGGAATTACTATAGAAAATTTTTTATTTGATTTGCTTTTTTTTGGTTTGAATAAGCCTTTTTTAATCCAAAAATCTGAGATTTTTTTTTCTTCTTTACTATGATTATATTTTTTAAATTCCATTTTTGATAACTAGAGATATATATCAGATTTCAATAACTATTAAGTTTAAAATCTAGATATAAGGCAGCAGTCCAAGAAAAATTTTTAGCACCCATTCCTAAACCTGATTTACAACTGTAATATTCTCGAAATTTTTTTTTTTCAACTAAATTCAAGGTCTTTTTTCTTATTGCTTCTGCGAACTTCTTATCTTTATTTTTCAAACCTTGATATATAATCCAATTGCAATTAACCCATACTGGCCCTCTCCAGTAACGTCTTTCGTCGAATGATTTATGTTTAGAATTTATTGAAGGAAAAAGATATTTATTATTTTTATTATATTTTTTTAAACTTTTTATTAATGATTTATTAATTGAATTGTTGTTTAAATCAGCAAATAGCATAAAAAAATTAGTTATTGAAGGTATAGTTACTAAACTATTATTTCTTATATCTTTATTCTTAAATGTCATTTTTTTTGAATCAAATAATTTTACAAGTTTACTTTCATTTAAATGAATAAATTTTTTTATTGAAGAATTTCTTTTATCTATACATTTAAGTAAAAAATCCAAATCTTTTAAAGCTTTAAGAAAAAGCGAATTAAATCCAACATCTACAACATTAAATTTTGATTTAAAGTAAAGTTTTTTTGGATCATAGTTCATTTTCTTTAAATGATTTTTAATAGTTACATATCTATCATAATCAATTTTCAAAGGTCTTTGGCTGTGATTGACAATTTTATTATCCTTTCTCTTATATTTAAGATTTAATTCTGTTTTGATCGTACTCATCGGTTTGTCCCATAAAGGAGAATTATCATAACCACTTTCCCATGGGTGAAGTATGGAAATTAAACCAGTACGTTTAGGATCTCTGTATCTAATAAACCATTCTAAATATTTTTTAATTTTTAAAATAAAAGGCTTGTATTTTTTTATTTCTTTTTTTGAAAGCTTTTGTCTCTCAATAATTATCCTTAAAATACTTGCTAAGATCGGTGGTTGAGTTATTCCAGATGAGGAAACTTTTTTACCACAATCCCAAGCTTTATAGTTAGGAGTATAATTTAAATCTTTAATATGGAAAAGAATGTGTGGTATCATTCCGTCATCCCATTGTCCTGAAATCAGAGTTTCAAGTTCTTTAAATGAATAGTCTAAATTGAAATTAGAATATCCTAATGCAATAAAAGCTGAGTCCCAATTCCATTGGGCTGGATACAGATTAGTATTAGTAGGTAAAGTATAATTTAATCTTCTGTTATTTATTAAGGTTCTCTTTGCTTCTTTAATTGAGCTTTTCATTATCCTTTAACACTTCCAGCTGTTAAACCGCTTACTAAATATTTTTCAAAATATATGAAAATTAAAAGTATTGGTAAAGTAACCACCACAGATCCAGCCATTAGATATTGCCGTGGTGTTTCTGCATCACCAGTTAAATGATTTATTGCTCTAGATAATGTAAATGTTTTTGGATTATCCAAAAACATAAGAGAAAATAAAAATTCATTCCAAGCTATCATAAAGACATACAATGATACTGAAGCGATAGCAGGTAAACTGAGAGGAATTATTATTTTAATAATTATTCCAAACCAATTTTGTCCATCTATAAGTCCCGCCTCTTCAATTTCTTTAGGTATGCTTTTAAAGTAACCCTGAAGCATATAAATGGCTACTGGTAAAGTGGTAGCTGTGTAAACTATTAGTAGGCCTTCTACTGAATTTCTCAACCCTAGTTGACTAAAAACAGTGTATAAAGGAATTACTAATACTATTGCTGGAAACATATAAATTATTAATATTGATGTTGAAAGAAAGGTTTTACCAAAGAAATTTAATCTTGCAACAGCGTACGCTGCGGGGATAGCAAATAACAAGGTTATCAAAACAGTTCCGACTGAAACGTACGAGCTTGTAAGAATATATCTACCAAAATCATATGTTTTAAAAATGACAAAGTAAGATTTGAATATCTCAAAAATATTTTTTGAAAAATCAATACTTAGATCAATTGGGTTAATTAATAAAGCTGTTTGCGTTTTAAAGCTGGTAACGAACATTATGTAAAATGGAAACAATATAACTAGTGCAAAAAATACTATTGCAAATAAAGATAAAAACTCGAAGACTATTTTTTCAGATATAAAATCTTGATTTAAATATTTCAAATCATATTTTTTCAATTTATTTGTAAAAAATAAAATTAGTAAAAAGATACCTAGTGAAAACCACATTGGGGAGCTTTCATTTAAAAATGTATATAAAATTGTAAACGATAAGGATAATATAAAAATTTTTAAGTTATGATTAACCTTTTTTCCAATAAATACACAAGTTATAACTAATCCAAGTGATAATAATAGATTTAGATTAAAGTTAAGATTTGTAAAACTTAAACCTTGCAAAGTTGCCAATATTTTCCATATACAAATAATTATTGTAAGAAAAATTGATGATGCAAGTAAGGTTATTAGTAGAGATTTAAATTTCATTTGCTTTTTTTCCAATTAATTTGAAATAAATAATCATAAAAATAATTAATAGTAATACGATTACTATTGAAACTGCTGAACCCATGCCAATATTTGATATTGCAAATCCTTGTTGATACACACTTATTGGTAACGTTAAAGTACCCGAAGCACCGCCTGTTAATAAAAATATATCTTCAAATTTATTAAAGTTCCAAATAAATCTAATCATGAATAATATTGATAAAATCGCTATTATTTGTGGAAGAGTAATATAAAAGAATTTTCTAAATGGCCCAGCACCATCAACTTCCGCTGCCTCATAAAGGTCCCTAGGAATGGCTTGTAGCCTAGCTAATATAAATAAAAAGGCTAAAGGGAAATATCGCCAAATCTCAAAAAATATAACTGTAGTTAATGCTAATCTAAGTTTTAACTCAAATCCTAAAATATTAATAATTAAATACTTTTGTCCAAGTAAATTTATAGGTTTTTCGATGACACCATAATTAACTAGAAGAGTATTTATTGTACCGCTATTAGGATCTAAGAGTAAAGTCCAAGTGTAAGCCAAAGCAACCACAGGACCTACATAAGGAAAAAGCAGTATACTTCGCATAAAAGTTCTTCCATAAAATTTTTGATTTACAAGTTGGGCAGCAAAGATGCCAAGTAAAATAGCTCCTAGTGTTCCAAAAAAAGTAAAGTAAAAAGTCGTCATTAAAAGCTCAAAAAAATTGTTATTTATGAAAACATTTTTAAAATTTTTGAGAGTAAAGTCTGTTGTCAATAAGATATTATTTGATTTTCCAGTCAAGTCTGGTTTACTAGATTTTATATCTTTACTATTAATAGTATTATTATTTACGTCTTTTACAAAAATTTCAAAATTTTCACGATAGCCTGCTTCCCAATTTCCAAAGAAACATTTAACTTTTTGTGACTTGAATTCACATCTTTTATCCAAATTAACTGGATCAATATTTTTAGGTAATTTATCTGAAAATCTAACTTCTCTAATATCTTGTATTAGAGAACTATTTCTTAATTTATAGATAATTTTTAATTCAGAGTCGCTATCTTGTATATTTTTAACAATTTTTTTTGCCCTGGGCTCGGGAATTCTTATATCTTTGAGTTCAACATCTTTAAAACTAATCCAAACATTTGCAAAGATTGGAAATAAAATAATTGCAAAAACCAAACATACAGCAGGTAAAAGAAGCGTGTAAGCTGTCCTCTTTTCTATTTTTGATAATGTTGTACTCATTTAAAAGCGGATAATATCTTATTATCCGCTTTTAAGAAATAAATTTGCTAGAATTTTGCTAATTCTGCGTTAATTTTTTTAACTGCTTCATCAACAGTTATCTGGTCATCAATGTATTCTCTTGTAATTCTATTCAAGAATTGGGCATTGATTATTTTTGATGCTCTAGAAAGCTCCCCTTCTTTTACACCCCATCTGTTTGCAGTATCTAATCCAGCTACAATATTATTGATGACATCTGGTGAATAAAGTTCAGTTAATGGTTTTTTTCTATCTACACCAACTGGTAATTTACTCCAAGCTTTTGTAAACGCAGCAGGATCTGAAGAATTTCCTCTTCTTACAGGAAATTTACCTTCAGGAGCGATTGCTAACGTGCTTGTGTAACCCTCGTCCATAGAATACTCAACAAACTTTTTAGCTTCATCAGTATCTGCATCAGCTGTAATACCGAAATATCTTACATCTGCCCATGCAGCACCTTTCCTGTTATTTGGTCCACTAAAATTAGTTATGAAACCAGTTTTAGAAGCAAGTTCAGGTGATGTTGGATCGCTGTTTATTGTTGGTGGAGCTGAATCTCTTAGTCCAGCTAATTCATCCATTATAAACGGTGACCAAATTATCATTGGTGTTTTACCAGCAAAGTATAACTCTCTAGATTGTTTCCAGAATAATTCTCCTGGAGGACTCGCTTTAGCTATAACTTTATAAAACTCTAAAGAGTTTTTAAGAGCTCTTCCTTGTTTTTTTGTTCCACCCTTTTTAACAAAGTTAACACCATTTGCTAAAAGAACATGCTCAAGAACTTGACTCATAAAGTTTTCATCAGTTTTAGTTGCAGCTACAAATCCAAACATGTCTCCGCCTGAAAGAGCTTTTACAGCTTTTGTAATATTTTCATAACTCGTCGGCGGTTCAAGACCTGCTTGTTTGAATAAGTCTTTTCTGTAAACTACCATCTGTGTCCAGCCGTCAACTGGTACAGCAGCAATTTTTCCACCCTTCTTTGCCATGTTTAATGCTCCCGGAGCAAAAGTTTTCTTTCCTAAACTTTTAACAACATCATTATTAGCATTTACATCAAGTATACCTGCTTCAGCCCAAGGTAAAACATATTGAAGTGTGTGATAGATTACATCAGGAAGATTTCCTGCAGCTGCGGCTGCAGTTGCTCTAGAACCTAAATCTTTTTCCTCAACTGGAATAACCTCAACCTTAATACCAGTTTTAGATTCAAATGACTTAGCCATTTCCATTTGTTTTTCCATTCTTGCTGGTTGAACTTCAGTAGTCCAAAAAGTAATATCTGCAAAACTATTAGATGCTAATAAAGTTAAAGCAAAAATGAATCCAATTATTTTTTTCATTTTTCCTCCTATTAATTAATTAAATAATGCTTTAAGTTTAACAATATGAATGTGAAAAACCAATATGATTAAAATGCATACGAGGTTTGAAAATAGGAAATAATCGTAATATGGCCTTTTTAGAATTTGTAGATATTGACAAATCTTTTGAAGATAACAATGTAATTAGTAATTTTAACCTAAAAGTTGAAAAAGGACAATTCATTGTTTTGCTAGGTCCATCAGGTTGTGGGAAATCTACACTCCTAAGAATGATAGCTGGACTAGAAAAGATAGATAAAGGAAAAATTCTTTTAGAGAATGGTCTGTTAAATGATTTACTGCCATCTAAGAGACAAATCGCCATGGTTTTTCAATCCTACGCCTTATATCCTCACATGAATGTCTTTAATAATATTTCATTTGGTCTAATAAATGATAAATTAAGCAAAAATGAGATTAAGGATAAAGTTCTTGAAGCTGCTAAAATTCTTAAAATTGAAGAACTGCTAGATCGAAAACCAAAAGAATTATCAGGCGGACAAAGACAAAGAGTTGCAATTGGAAGAGCAATTACAAGAAATCCTAAATTATTTCTATTTGATGAACCTCTTTCAAATCTTGATGCAGCTCTAAGATCGGAGATGAGGGTTGAAATATCAAAATTACACAAAAAATTAAAAAGTAATATAATTTATGTAACTCATGATCAAATAGAGGCAATGACTTTAGCTGACAAAATCGTAATTATGAATAAAGGAAACATTGAACAATTTGGTGCTCCAGATGAGATTTATAACGATCCAAAGAATATCTTTGTAGCTGAATTTATCGGAAATCCAAAAATGAACATTATTAAAATTGATAAAAAGGATATTAAAAATAAAGATACTTTTTTTTTATTCAACAAAGATATTAAATTTGAAAACACAAATTTTAGAAATAGTCTTTATGTAGGAATTAGACCAGAGGATATTTCTTTAGATAATGAAAGTGAAATAGCAGTCGAAATTAATATTGAACTTGTTGAGAATTTAGGGTCAGAAAAAATCATTTACACACATTTAAATGGTACAGAAATAAGAATAAAAAGCTCTAAAAATATCAGTGATCAAAAAATTACAATTTACTTACCAAGAAATAAGTTATATTTATTCGATAACGATAAAAACAGATTAAAAACGTGATACCTATCATGTTTTTATCCTTGAGACTGGCCACGTGGCGGAATGGTTACGCAGAGGATTGCAAATCCTTTTATCCCAGTTCGATTCTGGGCGTGGCCTCCAAAAGACATTTATAATTATAATAATTTCTTATTCCATCTGAAATATATTATTATGACCAACAGCTCCAAAAAATTTCATCTGTTTCATTGCAATCTCTTTAGCAACTTTGGATGGACCAGGATGCCCTGTAAAGCCTCCATATTTTTTTTGTTTAAAATCAAAATATAAGCTTGAGTCATCCATTACAATAAAGCCATTTTTTGATAAGTTATTCATAGAAAGTTCAAAATCTGATTTTACTACCTCATAATCATGATTGCCATCAATAAATATTAAATCCCATTTTTTTGACTGAATAAATTCTTTAGCTTTCCTGGATGTTGAATACTCAATACAATATTTAGGTTGTTCTAAATCAAAAAATTCATGATTTTTTTTTGTATCATTTAGGTAATCTATATTATCTAAATATTTTGAGTCTTTATCGCTGGCTGGTTTGAATGGTGCAAGAGCTGCAATTTCTGTTTTAAATTTTAATAATTTTGAAATAAGAGACCATAATGTAATCATTTGACCTCTATACACACCAATTTCCAAACATTGTTTAGGCTTAAATTCCAAAAAAAATAAATACCACATACTATGAAAAGCATCTTCACCGAACCCTCTAAAATTTGATGAAAAAAAAATTCTGTGCTTTATTAAGGGAAATGGCAAATGATAATAGAAAAATTTGTCCATCTTATTATAGATTTTATTTCTATCTATTTTTTCTCTAAATAGAGAAGATAAGTTTTCACAATAATATGGTCTTATTTTTTTTGGTAATAATCTTAATAGGAATTTTAATTTTCTATTAAATCTCATATAAATATGTTTTTAATTTTATTATATCAGTTTTAAATTTTATAAATTTAAGATAATAACGAAAAATTGATTATAGATTAATTTAAAAAAATTGGTTGTTTTATTTCAATAAAAAAAGTATGTTGTTTAAAATTCCTCGGTAGCTCAGTTGGTAGAGCAGTTGACTGTTAATCAATTGGTCGCAGGTTCGAGTCCTGCCCGAGGAGCCAAAACTATCCAACTTTTTCAAATTTAGACGTATTATTTAAAATCTGCAATATTTTTTCTTTCTGAATTTTAGAAAGAGATGAAAACGTTCTACTCAAAAATGAGTAATTTAAATCTTCATTATTTTCTTCAGAAGAATTAATATCTTTAAATTCTTTAAAATCTTCAAAGAAATAAATTATTGGAACCTTTAAAAACTGGGACAATTGCATTAATCTATTAGAACTTACCCCATTAGTCCCTTTTTCGTATTTTTGTATTTGTTGAAATGTTACGTTTATTGCTTGAGCAACTTTAGTTTGAGTTAGACCTAAAGAGAGTCTTCTCATCCTTAATTTTTTACCTAAATGAATATTGAAATTTTCTTCCATCGGAACTCCCTTTTTTTTTTTATAAAACCTCAATTTGGACATTTTAGCAATACCCTAAAATAAAAAATTTGGGCCTTAAAAAACATCAAAATTCCTGATTTTAACTGTTGACTATTCCTTAAAAAAAGTGGCCAAAATTTAAATTAATTTACTTTTTTTAGCCTATATTCCCAATAACCGGTTTTTTCGAAGGCTGCTTTAACCCAAAGGTACGTATCTTCTTCATACCAAATATCAGTATTTAATTTTTTACTTTCAGGAAGAGATTCATCTGAAGATTTAAAATTAAAACGTAAAGTTTTATAAGTCTTGTCTCCTATTTTAATAGTCTCTTTCCCGACAAATGTTACTGTTTGATGTATTATTCTACCAGAAATACCGCTAATCTGAGCTTTAGCTTTAACTATTTCGTGGTTCCACCAAGTACCAACTATATATTCTTTGTCGGCTTTACCTGTATAAGAAGATCCCTCAATATTTAGATGGTTATTACTGGTATCAAGTTCTATATTTACAAATCTATCTTTTTTGTTTTGCTTAGTTTTAGATGAATAACTTTTAAATATACCTTTTTCATAATTTTCTTCGCTTTTTGCAAAATATTTATATAAATCTACGCCTAATTTTGTAATTTTAAAACTAACTTCACTTATAATTGATAAATCATTCCCATCTCTTTTAAAATCATATTTATGATACCCAATGGAGTTATCATTTCTAAAAAGCTCATATTCTAAATAGTTGTATTTTGCATAATGTCCAACATGACCTAAGGATTGAGTGTTTGCCAATAAAAATATTGCAATTGAAAGTATAATTTTTTTCATATATTTAATGATATGGACACAGTATTAAATCAAATTGGAAATACACCATTAGTCAAATTAAAACAAGCCTCAGAATTAACCGGATGTCATATTTATGGTAAAGCTGAATATTTTAATCCTGGAGAGTCCGTTAAAGATAGAGCTGCCTTATTTATTGTTCAAGATGCGCTCAAACGTAAATTGATATCAAAAGGTGGGACTATTGTTGAGGGAACAGCTGGTAACACTGGAATTGGTTTAGCCATTGTTTGCAAAGAGTATGATCTTAATTTGAAAATTGTTATACCTAAAACTCAATCCATTGAAAAAAAAGATACATTAAGAAAGTTAGGAGCGGAATTAATTGAAGTTGATGCTGTACCTTATTCTGACCCCAAAAATTACATCAAACAATCAAAAAAAATAGCTGAGGATTTAAATAAAAAAAGCTCAAATGGAGTATATTGGGCTAATCAATTTGATAATATTATAAATACGGAGGCTCATATTCAAACAACTGCAGAAGAAATATGGAGTCAAACAGCAGGCACAATAGATGGTTTTACTTGTGCAGTAGGAACAGGTGGAACTTTAGCTGGTGTTTCTATAGGTCTTAAAAATAAAAATAAAAATATCAACATTGCTCTATCCGACCCTATGGGTTCTTCTCTTTACTCACATATCAAAAATAATAAACTCGAGAGCAAGGGTAGTTCAATAACTGAAGGAATTGGAACGGGTAGAATTACTAAAAATTTTGACAAAGCCTTAGTGGATGAAGCTTTTCAAACAGATGATGTTGAAGCTTTAAATTTAGTTTATGATTTAATTGAAAAACAAAGAATAGTGTTAGGTGGTTCATCTGGAATTAACATTGCAGGAGCAATTAAACTTGCAAAAAAATTGGGACCTGGAAAAACAATTGTAACGATACTTTGTGATCATGGAAAAAGATATGCTAGTAAAATTTTTAATAAAGAATTCTTAAAAAGTAAAAATTTGCCAATACCAAAATGGCTATAAAATTTGACTTAAAAAAAGTTTTGTTCTCTCAGATTTAGGGTTTTCAAAAAATTCTTTTGTTTTAGCTCTCTCTACAATTTTACCTTCGTCCATGAAAATCATATAATCAGCGACTTCTTTAGCAAAACCCATTTCGTGTGTTACAACTATCATAGTCATTCCACCTTTCGCTAAATCAACCATTACATCTAATACTTCTTTAATCATTTCTGGATCTAATGCGGATGTTGGTTCATCAAATAACATAATTTTAGGCTCCATACATAAAGCTCTTGCAATAGCTGCGCGTTGTTGTTGTCCCCCTGAAAGTTGTCCTGGAAATTTCAGAGCTTGATCATCAATTTGAACTCTTTTTAAATTATTCATCGCTATTTCTTCGGCTTGTTTTTTTGGAAGTTTTTTTACCCATATAGGTGCCAAAGCGCAGTTGTCTAAAATAGATAAGTGAGGAAATAAATTAAATTGTTGAAATACCATTCCAACTTCAGCTCTTATTTTTTCAATATTTTTTGTACTCTCAGAAAGTTCTGTGCCATCAACAATAATATTTCCTTCTTGATGTTCTTCCAATCTATTAATACATCTTATTAATGTTGACTTACCAGATCCAGATGGCCCACATATAACAATTTTTTCTTGTGGAGCTACTTCAAGATCAATGTCCTTTAAAACCTGAAACTTATCAAACCATTTATTTACATTTTTAAGCTCAATTATTTTTGACATCATTATCTCTCTGTACTTAATTTTTTCTCTAAATTTTGACTATATCTGCTCATTGCATAACATATTACCCAAAAAACTAAACCTGCAAATACATAACCCTCCATTGCCATTCCAAGCCATTTAGGATTAGTTTTTGCTAAACCTATCATACCTGCTAATTCCATCAACCCTACAACGAAAATTAATGGAGTATCTTTAACAAGTGCTAAAAGGGTGTTTGCTATTCCAGGTATCACTAATTTAAGGGCTTGAGGCAATATTATAAGTGCATTCATTCTCCAATAACCCATTCCTAAAGACTTAGCAGCTTCGTATTGACCTTTTGGTAAAGCTTGCAATCCTCCTCTTACAACTTCCGCCATGTATGCAGCTTCAAATAATGTAATTGCTATTAGCACTCTTATTAGTTTATCAATAAAAGTTCCATCAGGTAAAAACATGGGAAACATCACAGCTGACATAAATAAAACAGTAATAAGAGGAACTCCTCTCCAAAGTTCTATAAAACCAATAGAAATATATTTTATTGCTGGCAAAGAAGATCTTCTTCCTAGGGCTAAAATTACACCTATTGGAAAACAAAAAAGTATTGCAAAAGCAGATATAATAAAAGTTAAAGAAAGGCCACCCCAAGCTGCACTTTCAACATATTCAAGTCCAAAACTTCCACCTGAAATAAGTTTAATTCCTAAGAATGGAAAAACAAAAACTAGAAAAAAGATAAAATATTTTTTTAGTTTTTCAGTTACAAAAAATGAAACCCCCACTACTACAAATAAAATTAAAAAAGCTGTATTTATTCTCCATTGTTCCGCGTCAGGATAAAGACCATACATAAACCTATTGAACCAAACTTTTATAAAAACCCAACAAGCGCCATCACCGGTACAATCATCTTTTGAATTACCTACAAAATTAGCCTCTAAAATAAACCAGTCCAACATTGGGGGAATTGATTTGATGATAATAAAAATTGTGAAAAGTGTTAATAAAGCATTAAAATTATTGGAATTTATATTTTTATTTAAGATATCTAAGGAACGCACACCACTAAATTCAATTCTGATTAGATAAAATCCGATAAAACCCAATATTAATGGTAAAAAATAATTTAATTGAGAAGGAAAAAATGCCATTAAATTTAAATTAAAGAATGCATTAGCAAATACATCTAAAATACTTAAAGAGACAAGTGACAAACCTATTGGAACATAAGTTCTAATATTCTCTTTAGAAGGTTTTGCAATTAAATTCATTATTTTTCCTTTATTGCCATTTTTTTATTGTACCAATTCATAAATATTGAAATTGAGATACTTAAAGTTAGATATGTAAGCATCGTTATAGAAATTATTTCTATTGCCCTACCCGTTTGCATTAAAGCAGTTCCCGCAAAAACTAGTACTATATCTGGATAAGCAATAGCGGCCGCTAATGAAGAATTTTTTGTTAGATTTAAATACTGATTTGTCGTTGGTGGAATAATTATTCTCAATGCTTGAGGCATCACTACGAGTTTTAAAATTTGATTTTTATTTAATCCTATACTTGCTGCAGCTTCTTTTTGACCTTTGCCAACTCCCAAAATTCCAGCTCTTACGTTTTCAGCAATAAATGTTGCAGTGTACATTGATAAAGCCAAAGCTAGTGCAATTAATTCTGGAATAATGCTAACACCACCCGCATAAGTAAAGACTGTTGGAGAAAGTTGTTTTAAAACTGGGTATTCAAAAGTAAGCGATACTCCAAGAAAAAGAAATGTAATTAAAGGTATTAATATTAATGCTGTAAAAGAAATGATTGTTGCTGGTATTTGTTTTCCAAATTGTTCTCTTTGTTTAGTTGCATAAGAATTAATATAATAAATTGCTATAAACGCTGCTATTACTGATAAAAGAAAAATATTAAAATTTGTCCATATAAATTTTGGAACATACCAACCTTTTATTGTTAAAAATGAAATATCATAAAAACTTATACCGTTTTCAGGTAAAGGTAACGCTCTTAATGCTGCAAAGTACCAGAAAAAAATTTGCAAAATTAAAGGAATATTTCTAAAAATTTCTACATACCACTCTGCTACTTTAGCAATTAAGTAATTATCTGATAATCTGGATATACCTACTACCACTCCCATAATTGTTGCAAAAAATATTCCAATTGCTGAGACTAAAATTGTATTTAGTAAACCTACTAAAAATGCTCTCCCGTAAGAGTGTGAACCATCGTATTCAATCATTGAAAATGTAATATCAAATGATGCTTCTTGATTTAAAAAACCAAATCCAAAAGATATTCCTCTATTGCCCATGTTAATTTGAGCATTAGTAGCAAAATAAATAATTACAGAGAGTAAAGCTAAAATAGTTATCGCTTGAGGAATTAAATCTCTCGCTTTTTTGTTTTCAATGTTGAATTTTTTAAAAATCATTATTTTGAGAGTAAAAAAAAGGGCCAGATAAATCCAGCCCTTTTTAATTTTATTAGCAATTATCTTGCTGGTGGTACGTAAAGAATTCCACCTTTAGTCCACAATTGATTAGGACCTCTATTAGGTAAAATTCCAGTATCAGCTATGTGTTTTTTATAGCTTTCTCCATAGTTACCAACTTGCTCGATAATTCTTAAGCTCCAGTCATTATCTAGACCAAAAGCAGCACCTAATTCACCTTCAGAACCAACTAATCTTTTTATAGCTGGGTTCTCAGAGTCTTTTAGGCTAGAAGCATTTGATGAATTAACACCATACTCTTCAGCTTCGATCATAGTATTAAGAGACCATCTTACGATATCTTCCCATACTGCATCCCCTTGTCTTACAACAGGACCCAATGGTTCTTTAGAAATCGTTTCAGGTAATACTTTATGCTCATCTGGGTTTGACATTTTAGTTCTTTGTGCCGCTAAACCAGATTTGTCTGTAGTATAAGTATCACATCTTCCAGCATCATAAGCTTGGACAACTTCGTCTGCTTTTTCAAACGCAATTGGTTCGTAACTTATGTTTTTTGAATTAAAGAAGTCTCTCATGTTAAGCTCAGTAGTCGTACCTGTGTTTGTACAAGCAGAAATACCGTTTTTGAAATCATTCACAGAATTAATTCCAGAATTTTTTCTCACCATGAAACCTTGACCATCATAAAAGTTCACACCAACAAAAGTTAAACCAATGTCAGCATCTCTTGATAATGTCCAAGTTGTGTTACGTGCAAGCACATCTATTTCACCTGATGTTAATGCCGTAAATCTTTCTTTAGCACTTAACGGAGTATATTTAACTTTGTCTGCATCACCTAATACAGCAGCTGCAACAGCTCTACATACGTCCACGTCAATACCAGACCAGTTTCCAGATGCATCAGCATTAGAGAAACCAGGAAGACCTTGTGAAACTCCACATTTCACAAAACCAGCTTTCTTAGTATTTTCTAAAGTTTTAGATTTTTTTGAACCAGCTCCTCCTCCACCTTGGCCGCAAGCGACTAAAAGCAAAGATGCAAATCCAACTAAAATCCAAGTTTTGATTGATTTGATCATATTATTATAATCCTCTTTAGTTATTTTTATTGTTAACAATATTTTTGAAACGAAGTTTCAAAACGGGTGGATTATTATCCTTTTTGATTTGAATTACAATTTTAAGCGGGCACTAAATATAGATTACTCTATAAGAGAATTGCAATATGTATGAAAATACTACCTAAAATTATTGACCTTTAGTCATTTCGAACATTCTGCTTATTGTTCTTTTAAAAGTCGTTGAATGTTTTTTTGATGAACCTAAATTATTTAAACTTTCTTCAAGAGATAAAGTTAATCTAATCTTTTTTTCATAAAGAATATCAATCAAAGTTATAAATCTTAATTGTTGATTAGAGTTTTCATTATTAAAAACTGGAATATCCTCTATAATAATATGATTACAAATATTAGCAATATTTACGTAGTCTTCGGCACCTAAATTCTTATCACATAAATCCTTAAATTTGATTCTTGCAACCCCAGAATAAAAATTTTCTATCGTAAAATTTCTTCCTTTTGTTATAACTGTTTTTGTTTCTTTTTTTTTGTTTCTAGTAAACTCACGGAATCTTTGATTTATTTTAAAAGAGGTCTTTTCATTTAACGGATAAAAAATTTCTTGCGGTTTTCCATTGTATTTAATCCGATAATCATCTTTGATTTTTAACTCTTTTTGAATAGAAAAATTTTCAATTATTGAAATAAATGGTAAAAATTGATCTCTTTGTAATCCATCCTTGTAAAGATCATCAAGTTTTGTATTTGTGGTAATTATTATCTTAATATTTTCTTCAAAAATTACCTCAAATAATTTACCTAATATCATTGCATCAACAATATTCGTAACTTGAAACTCATCCAAATATATTAAATCATAATTTTTTTTGAGATTTTTTACATATGCGCTAATCGTATTATTGTCTTTTTTTTTGTGTCTGAAATTATGAAAATTAATCATAAATTCATTAAAATGTTGTCTATATTTTTTAATTTTTAATTTATCGTATACAAAATTAAGTAACATTGTTTTACCTACGCCTACTTTTCCATAGAGATAAAAACAAAGTTTTTTTCTTTTTTTAAAAATTCTACTTAAAAATGTTTCATTTATATTTAAAAATCTATCTAATAGATTAATAATCTCTAGTTGTTGTGTATTTATTTCAAATTTATTTTGTTTACAAAATTCTTTAAATGAACTTTTTAAATTCATTTTAAACATTTAATTTATGTTTTCTAAAACAGCTTTTGCGCACTGTGTGGTGTTACTAGTGCCTTGAAGATCTTTTGTTCTATTTGTTTTAATCGATAAAGTTTTTTCGATTGAAGTTAAAATTGTTTTTGCAGCTTCTTTTTCTCCTAAATGATCTAGCATTAATGCACCTGACCATATTTGCCCTATTGGGTTTGCAATTCCTTTTCCAGCAATATCTGGCGCAGAGCCATGAACAGGTTCAAATAAAGATGGATATCTTTTTTCGGGATTAATATTACCCGATGGTGCAATACCAATGGTGCCAGTACAAGCTGGGCCTAAATCAGATAAGATATCCCCGAACAAATTTGATGCAACTACTACATCAAACCATTCTGGGGTTAAGACAAATCTAGCAGTGAGAATATCAATATGAAATTGATCAGTTTTGATTTCAGGATAGTCTTTTTTAATTATGTCAAATCTTTCATCCCAAAACGGCATTGTAATAGAAATACCATTTGATTTAGTAGCGTTAGTAACTTTTTTTCTTCCTTTAGATTTCGCTAATTCAAATGCATATTTTTGAACTCTATCTACACCATGTTTTGACATAACTGTTTCTTGAATTGCAATTTCTCTATCTGTCTGTTTAAACATTCTTCCACCAACTGAAGAATATTCTCCTTCAGTGTTTTCTCGCACAATTATCATATCTATATCACCTGGCTTTTTATTTGCTAATGGACAAGGAACACCGTCAAATAGTTTAACAGGTCTTAAATTTACGTATTGATCAAATTCTCTTCTAAATTTTAATAATGAACCCCACAAACTTACATGATCTGGTACTTTTGATGGATCTCCAACTGCTCCAAAAAAAATTGCATCATGAGATCCAATTTTTTCTTTCCAATCTTTAGGAAGCATGGCTCCGTGTTTTTTATAGTAGTCACATGAGGCGAAATCAAATTCATCAAATTTTATTTTAAATTGATGTTTTTTAGCAGCTTCTTTCAAAACTTTTATACTTTCTGGAAGAACTTCTTTACCAATTCCGTCTCCAGCTATCGATGCTATTTTATATTCATTCATTATTTTAAACTATATTAAATAGCTTTTTTCCTAAAGGACTAATTGGTTCTTGAGGAATAAGTTCTTTTCCTAATTTTTCTCTAGTTAATTTAAGTAGTTTTTTTGCTACTCCTTGTTTTCTAAAAGATGGATTAACAAAAATATATTCTACTTCTCCTTTATCGTTAAAACGAATAAAACCTATTGTTGTATTTTTATTTTTAAAGGTAATTACACCGTCTACTTGACTTATTTCATAAATATTATTGGAATTGTTAGTCATTATTTTTTGGCGCGCCCTGAAGGATTCGAACCTACGACCCTCGGTTTAGAAAACCGATGCTCTATCCAGCTGAGCTAAGGGCGCATGAATAATATCTTTTACTTAAAAACACACTAGATGGTCAATATAAATCGGTGTTTTTACTCCGAATTTTTCTTCAATTTCATGTTGATGAATATGGTGAGAGTGGACAAATACAGGTATTAAATCATCATTTTCGGTTTTAAGAGTATAAATAAAATTAGTTCCTCTAAATTTTCTATCAATTATCTCTAATTTTAAATTGCTTTTATCATCATGTTCTAAATCATCTGGTTGTACTAATAATTTTACTGCTGTACCTTTTTTATATTTTTTAACAAAATTTCCCTTAATCACTCCTAAACACTTATGTTCAACACTACTTTCGTCTAAAACTTTAGCATCAACTAATATTCCTCTATTTAAAAAATTAACTACCTCGATTGAATTCGGGTAATGATAAATATTATACGGCGTGTCGAATTGTTTCATAGTTTGACTTAAAAGTATTCCACAATAGTCAGCCATATAGAATGCTTCGTAGGAGTCATGGGTTACTATGATTGTTGTGATTTTTTTTTCTTTTAGAATTTTTTTTATATTTTGCTGCAATTCTACCTTCAAACTTTCATCTACATTTGAAAATGGTTCATCTAATAAAAGTAAATCTGGTTTTGACATTAGTGATCTTGCTAGTGATACTCTTTGTGCTTCACCTGCGCTTATTTGATGAGGATATTTTTCTGCTAGACCTTCTAAATGCAGAAGTTTAATTAATTCATCTGTATCAAAATTATAATTTGCGTTTCTATTTCTTTTTGCACCAAAATTAATATTCTCTAAAATTGTATAGTGTGGAAATAAACTATTGTCTTGAAATGAAAGAGCAACATTTCTTTTTTCAGGTTCAATATGATCAATATCAGATGATAAAAGTTTCCCTTTTAAAAAAATTTTTCCTTTAGGTATCTTTTGTAATCCAGCAATTGACCTTAAAATTGTTGTTTTACCTATACCAGATGGTCCTAATAGGCAAATGATATCGCCCTCATTTTTAATAGTCAGATTTAAATCTAAAACTTTATTTTTTTTACTAGCAACAAAAGTTGCGTTGTTAATTTCAAGAAAATTGATAGACATAAATTGAATATAATATTATTTCTCAGAAAGTATATGCTTAGACGTAAAAAATATCAAAATAGCTGACCAAAAAATAAGAAATAATGAAGGTAATGCCGCTGCTTCTAGTAAATCCTGAGATGCATATGCATAAGCTTTTGTTGCAAATGTATCGAAATTAAAAGGTCTAAGTATTAAGGTAATTGGTAATTCTTTAATAATTTCAATGGCAATTAAAATACTAATTAAATAAATACTGTTTTTCAAATTAGGAAAATGAATTTTTCTGAAAGTTCTAAATTTCGAGTACCCTAATAAATATGAGCTATCATCTATAGATTGATTGATTTTTAGATAACTCGATTTAATTCCGTTAAATGCAAGAGAATAGAATCTAACAAAATATGCAGCTATCAATCCAAATATTGAACCTATGAATATATTTTTAATACTAATTATGCCAAAATTCTTAGTAAGAGTATCGCTAAACCACGAGAAAAAGGAAATAAATGCCACAGCTAAAATTACTCCAGGTATCGCGTAACCTGAAATTGAAAACATACTTAAATTATCTAATATTTTACTTTTTGATATCCTGTTTCCAAAGTTAATTAAAAAGGCTAACGAAATTAATACTAGACTAGCAAGAAATACTAATAATAAAGTATTTAAATTCAGTTCTAATATGTTCGTGTCTTGGAAATATTTAGGAAATTTAGCTGTCCAATAAATCATCTGGCTTAATGGAAATATAAAACTCAATAAAAAAATAAGTAAGCAAAAGAATATCGGATACAACGATTTTTTTCCCTTCAACTCAATTTTTGGTATTTTGCGAAAACCAGTATTAGTATTTTGATGATATTTTGCACCTCCACGAGAGTAATTTTCAACTAAAAATAAAGATAATATAATAATTAAAAGAATAAATGATAATTGATTAGCTGTATTCAAATCATCAAAAGCCAACCAAGAATTGTAAATTCCAGTAGTTAAAGTTGAAACACTAAAAAAAGAGACTGTTCCAAAATCAGATAAACACTCCATAGCGACCAAAGATAAACCAGCTACAATTGCAGGTCTTGCTGAAGGTAATATTATTTTAAAAAAACTCTCTTTTGCAGATAAACCCAAATTTTTACTCACTTCGATTAAGTTATTTGATTGATGGTAAAATGAAGCTCGAGTTAAAACATAAACATATCCGAATAATGAAAAAGACATTGAAATAATTGCACCAAACATTCCGTCAAATTTTGGTATGTGTTTGTTATAATTATATTCACCAAATATCCATGTTAATAAAGAAAACAAGGATCCATAGTTTTCAAAAAAAGCAGTTAATGAGTATGCATAAATATAAGCAGGAACAGCAAATGATAATATTAGTGACCATTTAAAAAAATTTACTCCCCAAAAATTATAAAATGACACAAAGTATGCAGAGAGTACCCCAAAAATAAAAGTTAAGGATAAAACCCCAACTAAAATTATTGTAGAATTTATTATGTAATCTTTTAAAAATGTTGTTTTTAAAAGTTCCATATACTCACTAGTAGAACTGAAATAACTTGAAAAAACAGTTAGTATTGGTATTGCAACAAATAAAGATACTGCAAATGAACTTACATACCAAAAATTTATACTTCTATTAAACATTTGTAAGGGTTTAAGTCTTGAGGACAAAAACGTCAAATATTTATTTGTCTTTAAATAATGAGGAAACAATACTTTTTATCTCTTGAATCTTTATTTCTGATAAATTTCTATCAGATATTTTTCTCTGCATTTTCTTTGCTTCATTCATACAAGGCGAACATCCAGTTTTTAAACTGTTTAAATTATTATTCTTTTTTAATGTTTGCCTCATATTTTTCACTAACAACTTAGGGACTTATTTCCAACCTGCGCCTGTCATCGCTGCAAGAGCGTCAGCTTGTAATTTTCCATAGTTAACTACTTTAGTTTTAAGATCTTGTTTAAAATCTAATCCCATATTAACTACTAATGGATGCGGTGAAACACCCGCAATCATTGGATACTCAAAAGTATTATTTACTATGTGGTTTTGTGCTTCTTCACTAAGTAAAAATTCTACTAATTTTATTGCATTAGCTTTATTTGGTGCTCCTTTAACAAGTCCTGCACCACTAATGTTCATGTGAGTTCCTCTACCATCCTGATTAGGAAAGAAAGGTTTTACTTTTTTAGCTGCTGCTTGTTGTTCAGGTCCTTTTTTACCTGATAACATAAGTGCTAAATAATAAGTATTAGCTACAGCTATATCAGCTTCTCCTGCTGCTACTGCAAGTATTTGAGCTCTATCGTTTCCTTTTGGAGCTCTTGCCATATTAGACACCATACCTTTTGACCATTCTGCTGTAGCTGCTTTACCGTTATTTTTTACTAAAGATGCTACTAATGACTGATTGTAGATATTGTTTGATGCTCTTATAACAACTCTGCCTTTCCATTTAGGATCAGCTAGACTTTCATAAGTTAAGCCTGCTAATTCAGCTCCTGTAACTCTCTCAGGTGCGAAATAAACAATTCTTGCTCTTTTTGCTATACCCGTCCATTTGGAAGTTCTAAAGTTACTCGGTACTGCAGATTTAATAGCATTAGTATTTAATCCACTTTGAAGCATTCCTTTAGCATCAAAAGCTCCTAATCTTCCTGCATCAGCGGTTATGTAAAGGTCAGCTTTACTATCTGCCCCTTCCTCTATTATTCTTTTTTCCAAAGCACCAGATTTTCCAGAAATGACGTTTACTTTAATACCTGTTTTTGCTGTGAACTTTTCGTATAATTGAACATCAGAATCATAATGTCTTGCACTGAAAATATTTACTTCATTAGCAAATAAACTAGAAACAAATGCAAATAACAAAAGAACTGATGTAAATGTTATTTTTTTCATTTTTCTCATCTTTCTTCTTTAGATTGATAATGATTTGCATTTACAGTATATTGAGAATGATTATCATTTGCAATAATGTCGCACTTTCTAGTTGAACTAAATTAGCGCAACTAAAAGTTGCCTACATATAAAAAATAGAGTTATATAAATTGTGCTTCAAATAAATCCAAAAAAAATTAAAGAGATTAAAAATAAAACAATACCTAATCCTTTAAGACCAAAATTTAGAAAAAAGGCCCAATCCAATATTTATTTTCTCTCACAAAGAAAAGTAAATGGTGAAAAAAAAACTAAATTAATAAAAAACATAAAGTTTTTTAGTATATTATCAATACTACTAATTGGTGGATATTTACTGTCTAACTAATCTTAGCTGATACACTCCCAATCTTATTAATAACGCCTTTATAAATACCTTTTCCTAAAATAGGTACAACTCCGACAGAAGATCCGGTAAAAACGTAAAAGTTTTTATCAAGTATAATTTTATCTTTCTGTAATTTACTTAACACGAATCTCAATGAATTTAATGGATCAATATAAACAGTATTTGTATTGCCAAATACTGATTGTTTAATTTTAATATTATAAATGTTTGTTTTAAGATTTTTAACATTTTGATTTTTAAATTTTTTTTTAGGACCGATTACAAATTTTACGTTAGCTCCAAAATCAGAACATAAATCACCAAGACTTTTAATGCCTTTCTTTTTTTGTCTATAGCCGACAACTTCAATACAGGGAGCGATATGAGTAATAAATTTTTTTATATTTTTTTTGGTAACTTTTTGTTTAAAATTAAAGAAATTTTTTTTTATCAAGTAGCAAACTTCCAATTCTATGCCCATAGTAAATTTATTTATTTTTACAGTTTTTTTATTGTTTAAAACATTGTGTTTATAGACTGAAGCGTAAAAAGGTTCTTTTTCTTTTAATTTTTTAAGAACAGCTATTCCAGTTCCAGCTGCTTTAAAACCACTTATAGGTTTTTTTATTTTACTTTCACATAATTTTCTAAAGATTTGAGCATTAGAAATCTTTTTCGTATATTTTTTTGGAAGTGGAGAAATAATTTTATTTTTTAAAAAGGCATTAACTAATTTATTTGCTAATTTATCAGTAGATTTATTATTCATTAAATTTTATCTCCAATATAAATACCTAAAGATAGTGCAGTTTCTACTAAAGAGTCTTTTCTTTCAACATTTTTGTATGTACTTATACCTTCATCAATAGGTACGTCGATTACTTTTCTATCTTTCCATGCCACCATTCTATCAAATTTTTTTTGATCAAGTAAATCTACAGCATAGACTCCGAATGCACTTGCTAAAATTCTATCACTAGCAGTTGGTGGAGCGCCTCGTTGAACATGCCCTAAAGAAGTTACTCGACATTCAACGTCCGTTTTTTTCATCAATTCTTGTGAAATATAATCACCAATACCGCCTAGTCTTTGTTCTCCGTCCATATATTTATGTAATACTGTGCTACCATCCTCTTTTTTAACTGCTTCTGCTACTACAATCAAAGAATGTTGAATGTCGTGCTTCTTCATTGAGTTTAATTTTTTTATTATTCCATCAATTGAATATTTTATCTCAGGTATTAAAATTACATCTGCTCCCCCTGCTATACCTGCATTAAGTGCTATATGTCCTGCATCTCGGCCCATCACTTCTAATATCATTGATCTTCTATGACTAGCGGCTGTTGATTGAAGATTGTCCAGTGCTTGTGTAGCAACGTCTACTGCTGTATGAAAACCAATGGAACTCTCAGTCGCTCCTACATCGTTATCTATTGTCTTTGGTATTGCTACTATTTTCATTTTACCTTCTTTTGCGAGTTTTTTAAGAATTTGCATGCTTCCATCACCACCTATTATAATTAAACCATCTAATTTCATTTGATGATAACCTTCAATAATTTCTTTTGATCTATCAATAATCTTGCCATCTTTCGATGGAAATTTGAAAGGGTTACCTTTATTGGTTGATCCTAGAAAAGTTCCACCTTGTCTCAATAAATATCCAGAAAATGTTTTGTGATTTAATTGAATAGCAGAAACAGGTCTTTGCATTAACCCTGCTGTTCCATCTTTTATGCCAAAAACATTCATATTATACTTATTTTTAGCTCTATAAAATATAGATCTTATCGCTGCGTTTAATCCTCCGCAATCACCACCACTAGTTAAAATTCCAATTCTTTTATTACTCATTTAATTTTCTTAAATACTTTTTTTTGAGGCAAGAGATGTTATAACATAAAAATCTCTTAATGGAAAAAAAAGCCAAAATTATCGCTACTCTTGGTCCGGCTATTTACAGCGAAACAAAACTCAAACAGTTAGTGAGTCTTGGCGTAGATGCGTTCAGAGTAAATTTTAGCCACGATACAAATGGAATTCAAAAAATTGTCTCGAGAATTAGAAAAATTGAAAAATCTACGAGAAAAAAATTATCTCTAATAGCTGATTTACAGGGTGTCAAACTTCGAGTTGGGAAAATAAAAAATGACAATCAAAAAATTAAATTTAATCAAAAATTTACTTTTGATAATAATAAATCATTAGGTGATAATACAAGAATAAATTTTCCTTATCCGCAAATTCTTAAAAAATTAAAAAAAGGAAACAAAATTTTAATTGACGATGGTAAATTTACTTTCGTAGTCATTAGTAAAAAAGGTTTAGCAGTTAAAACTATCTGCAAAAGTCAAAATTGTTATATGAAAAATAACAAAAGTGTTCATATTCCAAATTTTGATATTGCTTTTAATAAATTAACTTTGAAAGATAAAAAAGATATTAACACTGCTAAAAAGCTTGGTTGTAACTGGATAGCCCTCTCATATCTTCAAAATGAGAAACTCATTCTCGAAGCTAGAAAATTAATTAGAAAAGACATGGGAATCATTTCTAAAATTGAGAATAAACATGCATTAAAAAACATAATTAAAATTATAAAAGCAACAGACTCTATAATGATAGCTCGTGGGGACTTAGCAATTGATATTGGACACAGTGAAGTACCAAAAGTTCAATTAAGTTTAATAAAAAAATGCTCACAATTTTCAAAATCCGTAATTGTTGCTACGCAGATGCTCGAAAGCATGATTGAAAACAATACAGCAACCAGAGCTGAAATTAATGATATAGCTACGGCAATTTTTCAAGGAGCGGACACAGTAATGTTATCAGCAGAAGCTGCAATAGGTAAATTTCCAACTCAAGCCGTTTCAACAATGACTAAAACTATCCTTTCAACCGAGAAATATAAAAGACAACATATTGAAGATTTCAAAAATTCAATTATTTCTAACAAGGATCCTGTAAAATCTATTTTACTTTCAGTTAAAGATATTGCTTACAATCCAGATGTAAAAGCAATAATCGTTTTTTCTAATTCAGGAAAATCTGCAAAGTTAGTATCTGCTATGAGACCTGCTGCAAAGATTGTTACAATATCACCTAACATAAATGTATCTAGACAAGTTTCGTTACTTTGGGGCGTCCAATCAATTAATAGCCGTGATGCAAGCGGGTGGAAAGATATGATGTCTATTTCAAAGGAAATAATTAAAAAGCTTAAATTTATTAAAAAAAATGATTTTGTTGTAATTACAGCTGGTTTGCCTTTTGGAAAAGCAGGTATGACAAATATGATAAGACTTTATAAAGTGGGTACTTGATGGAAAATAACTATAGTGTTGAAGAAATTCTAAGTGCCATCGACGATCTTCAAAAAATTAAGAAAGAAAAAAAAATAATTTCAGTTAAAAATACTTCTAAGGCTGATAATTCAATTATTCCAAAAAATACTTTGAAGTTAATTGAGGAAGCTGAAAAAAATAAAAGCTAACTTAATTTAGCAATTTGAATAGCTGTATCGCACATTCTGTTTGAAAATCCCCACTCATTATCATACCAAGAAAGCACTCTGCTAAATTTCCCTTTAATAACTTGGGTCTGAGTTAAATCAAAAATTGAACTGTGCGGATTATGATTGAAATCTTTAGAAACCAATGGAGCTGAGTTAGTTGCTAAAATACCTTTAAGGGGACCATTGGCAGCTTTGCTCATAGCCTCATTAATACTTTCAGCTGTAACCTCTTTTTTTGGCACGAAAGTAAGATCTATCAAAGATACGTTTGGTGTAGGAACTCTTATAGCAGTACCATCTAATTTACCTTTAAGACTTGGTAATACTAAACTCATAGCTTTTGCTGCACCAGTTGATGTTGGTATCATCGCATCTCCTGAAGCCCTTGCTCTTCTAAGATCTTTATGAAGAGTATCTAATAATTTTTGATCACCAGTATAACTATGAATTGTAGTCATGTAACCATACTCAATTCCAAACGTATTTTCTAAAACCATCGCTACTGGAGCTAGACAGTTGGTTGTACACGATCCGTTTGAGATTATATTGTGATTTTTTTTTAGTTCTTTACTATTAACCCCTTGTACAACAGTAAAATCCACTTCTTTTGCAGGTGCAGAAATGATTACTTTTTTAGCCCCTGCTTCAATGTGTTTTCCAGCTGAAGCTTTATCTAAAAAGAATCCTGTGCACTCTAAAACAACATCAGCACCAATTTTACCCCATGGAAGTTTTGCAGGATCTCTTTCAGCAAAAACTTTTATGTTTTGATCTCCTATTTGAAACCCTTCAGATGAAGTTTTAACTTCTTGAGTTAAAGTTCCATGTGTACTATCAAATTTGATTAGATGAGCGTTGGCTTCGATTGATCCGAGATCATTGATACCTACAACTTGAATTTTACCTTTATAATTTTCTAATAAAGCCCTTAAGATAAGCCGCCCTATTCTACCAAATCCATTAATTCCTACTTTGACCATTTTTATACGTATTTAAATACAACAATAAAATAAGCAACACAAATAATTGATGCTATCCACAAGAGACTACCAACGAGACCTAACCATGCTAAATGAATAAATGCACTTCCCAATAAAGAAACAAATAATCTATCACCTCTAGTTGTATCTAAACCTAAAATACCTTTTCTTGGAGAACCTCCAGGTACTTTCTTTTCCCAAATAAGCATTACCGTTATACATAAAGCTATAAAAATAAAAAAAGCAGCCGTTTGCCATGTCCAAGCCATCCATGAAAATAAATCAAAATCAAAAAAACCTTTTTCTTTGGCTTTACCAACGTCCCCCCATGTTGCTGCATACAATTTTGTAAACATTAAACTCTTCCCATCGCAAATCCTTTGGCAATATAATTTTTAACAAAGTAAATTACTATTGCTCCTGGAATTATTGTTAAAGTTCCTGCTGCAGCTAATAAGCCAAGTTCGTATCCCGAGGTACTTGCGGTTCTAGTCATAGTAGCTGCTATTGGTTTTGCAGCAGTAGCTGTTAGTGTTTTAGCTAATAAAAGCTCAACCCAGGAGAACATAAAGCAGAAAAACATAGTTATACCTATCCCAGCTGCAATAGTTGGCACGAATATTTTAAAGAAAAATCTACCAAAAGAATATCCATCAACATAAGCTGTTTCGTCTAATTCTTTTGGAACGGCAGACATAAATCCTTCTAAAATCCACACTGCTAAAGGGATATTGAATAAACAATGCGATAAAGCAACAGCAATATGAGTATCAAATAAGTTCACAGATGAATAAAACTGGAAAAATGGCAAAGCAAAAACTGCTGGTGGAGCCATTCTATTTGTTAACAACCAAAAAAATAAATGCTTATCACCTAAAAATTTATACCTAGAAAACGCATAAGCTGCAGGCAAAGCGGCTGCTACTGAGATAACAGTATTAAATACTGTGTATGTAATTGAATTTATGTAACCCATATACCAAGTACTGTCTGTAAATATTTTTACATAATTCTCTGTTGTAAATTTTTGTGGCCATAAAGAATATGTATTAATAATTTCAGTAGTTGTCTTAAATGACATATTAATTAACCAATAGATCGGTAACATTAAAAAAATTATATATAATGTAGGTACTAACCATTTATATTTTTTCATGACTTTGCCTCATTTTTCATCATTAAATTGTAAAATACCCAACAGACTAAAAGTACAATAAAGAAATATATTAATGACATCGCAGCCGCTGGTCCTAAATCAAATTGACCCAAAGCCATTTTAACTAAGTCAATAGATAAAAATGCTGTAGTATTTCCTGGCCCACCTCCTGTTAGTACAAATGGCTCAGTGTAAATCATAAAACTATCCATAAATCGTAACAAAATCGCTAAAGTTAAAACCTTTTTCATTTTTGGTAATTCAATATATCTAAAAGTTGCCCACCTACTAGCACCATCAATTTCTGCAGCTTGATAGTACGCGGGCTGAATTGAGTTAAGACCTGCATAAGATAAAAGAACAACTAAAGATGTCCAGTGCCAAACATCCATTAATATAGTTGTGAACCAAGCATCGCCGGGTTGTTGGGTAAAGTTATAATCAAAGCCCATTGCGTTTAATGAATGACCAAGAAAACCAATATCTGGGAGTGCAAAGATATTCCACATAGCGCCAACAACATTCCAAGGAATTAGAAGCGGCATAGACATTAAAATCAAACAAACTGGTACACCCCATCCTTTTTTTGGCATTGTAAGTGCAATAGCAATTCCTAGAGGTATTTGAATTAGAAGTATTATAAAAGTAAAAGCAAATTGTCTGCCTAATGAAGCATGAAATCTTTCAGACAACAGGATTTGTTTAAACCATCTAGTTCCTTCCCAAGCGAATACGTTGTTTCCAAAAGTTTCTTGAAATGAATAATTTACTACTGTCATTAAAGGAATAGCTGCATTAAATGCAACAAGAACAAATACGGGAATAACAAAATACCAAGCTTTTTGATTAATAGTTTTATTCATTATTCAATAATCCAGTTGTCCCCATAAACATAAGTATATTTTTGATTGAAAGTTATATGGGCGCTTTCACTTGGAATTTCGTTAGAAGCGTTAGATAATATTTTGATGTTTCCTCCATTACATTCTGTATCAACAATTTTATGTCTTCCAGTATTACTTACTCTTTTAATTTTAACTGGAATTCCATCTTTTGAAAAATTTATAAATTCAGGTCTTATGCCTATTTGAGTTTTGCTAAAATTTGATTTTTTTATAGCTTTATGACTTTGTATTATTTGACCGCTGAAATTTATTTCACCATTTTTAATTTCACAAGGAAGTATATTCATTCCAGGCGAACCAATAAAATGTCCAACAAAAGTATGTTTAGGTTTTTCAAATAATTCAACAGGTGTTCCAGTTTGAACGATTTGACCTTCATGCATGACTACAACTTGATCTGCAAAAGTTAAAGCTTCTGTTTGATCATGTGTCACATAGATCATAGTACGATTAATTTTTTGATGTAGTTCTTTTAATTTAGATCTTAAAACCCATTTTAAATGTGGATCTATAACAGTTAATGGTTCATCAAACATAATTACATTTACATCTGATCTGACAAGTCCTCTACCTAATGAGATTTTTTGCTTACCATCAGCCGTTAAACCTGATGCTCTGTTATTCAATGTAGTTGTCAATTCAAGCATCTCAGCAATTTCTTTAACTTTAGATGCAACTTCTGAGTCTAAAAGACCTCTATTTTTTAATGGAAAAGCTAAGTTTTCATAAACAGTCATGGTGTCATAAATAACTGGGAACTGAAATATTTGAGCAATATCTCTTTCAACAGGGTTGAGTGATGTCATATCTTTATCATCAAATAAAACACTGCCCTTTGTTGGTTTTAATAATCCTGAAACAATATTTAATAAAGTTGTCTTGCCGCAACCAGATGGTCCTAAAAGAGCATAAGCTCCGCCATCTTTCCAATCAATATTTACATCTCTTAAAGCCCAGTCAGAATTATTATTTTGATGCTCTAAATAGCTGTGACTTAAATCTTTCAAAGTTATTTTAGCCATTGTTTACCAATCTGTTATTTTGATCAAAATATAAAAACTCATCCGTGTTCATGTACAGTTTAGTATCTTCTCCAACATTTTTTTGTTGAGTTCCATTAGATAATGAAACCCAGTTTAAACTTCCATTAGTAAAGTGTATTAAGCTTTCTGACCCGCTAAGTTCAGAAATTTGAACTTTGCCATTAATTTCAACTGAATTATTTCCCTCTTTATAGGTTGTAATATTATGAGGTCTTATACCTATTTTATAAGTACCATCCTTAATTTTCGCTGATGATTTCCATTGAACATCATTATCTGTAAATTTACAATTATCTCCACTTTTTGTAATCTCAGCTATATTCATCGGTGGATCGCTAAAAACTTTAGCTGAAATTAAATTTTCAGGCCTATTATAAACTTCTAGCGTTTTGCCATATTGAATAACTTTGCCCTCTAATAATGTTGCTGTATTCCCCCCAATCATCAGAGCATCAGATGGTTCTGTTGTTGCATAAACAACTATACAGTCTCTATCTTCAAATAATTTTGGTAATTCCTCTCTCAATTCCTCTCTTAGTTTAAAATCTAGATTTGCCAAAGGTTCATCTAATAAAATTAAATCTGAATCCTTTACTAAAGCTCTTGCTAATGCAGTCCTTTGTTGTTGTCCGCCTGATAATTCGTCAGGTTTTTTATTTAACATTGCTGATAATTTTAAAAGTTCAGCCACCTTTCCTACTCTTTGTTTAATCTCATCATTTTTAACTCCCGTTATAGCTAGCGGAGAAGCAATATTTTCATAAACAGTGTAATTCGGATAATTAATAAATTGCTGATAAACCATTGAACAATTTCTTTTTTGTACTTTCATACCTGTAACGTTTTTTCCGTCAAACCATATCTCACCTGAGGTTGGTTTATCCAAACCTGCCATTATTTGCATTAATGTTGTCTTACCAGCTAGTGTGGAACCGAGTAGCACATTAATGGTATTTTTTTTTAATTTAAGACTTGTAGGATAAATATGAGTTTCTATTCCAACTTTTTTTTCTACATTTTTTAGTTCTAGACTCATAATTTAAAATTTAGTTTTAAAAAAAGGGGGCAGCTAGTGCCCCCTTTTCAATTTAGATTAACCTCTTACTATTTCCAAGCTTTCGCGTATGGAACAGTTTTTCCTTGAGGTTTCTCATTACGTTTAGCTTTAGGTGAACCTTTCTTATTTAACCAGTAAGAAGCTTCTCTTGGTTTATTAAGTCTTGGTCCACATCCACCGTATGCATTGCTACCTTTGTCAGCAGCTTCCATACGAGACATAACTAAGTCCATCTCTTCTGCAAGACGATCCATAGCTTGTTGTGGAGTAAACGCACCTGAGTTTACATCTCCAATTTGTTGCCACCAGATTTGTGCTAGTTTCGGATAATCCGGAACGTTTACACCTGTTGGTGACCAAATATTTCTGTTGTTTGATCTATAGAACTCAACAAGTCCACCTAAATCACCTGCTCTGTCAGTAAATGATTTATGATCGATTGAACTATCTCTTATAATAGTTAAACCAACGTGACTTTTCTTAAGGTCTACTGTTTTTGATACAACGAATTGAGCGTACAACCATGCAGCTTTTCTATTTTTAACTGGTGTAGACTTAAATAAAGTCCATGATCCAGCATCTTGATATCCAAGCTTCATGCCTTCTTCCCAATAAGGTCCTTTTGGTGATGGACCCATTCTCCATAACGGCTTACCGTTAGCATCAACAACTTTGTTGTTAGGATTTTTTCCTACTAAAGAAGCTGTAAACGCTGTGTACCAGAAAATTTGCTGAGCAACGTTTCCAGAAGATAGTGACGGTAGAGACTGATAGAAGTCCATAGCCGCAGCACCTGGAGGAGCGTAGTTTCTTAGCCACTCATCCCATTTTCTGATTGCGTATACAGCAGCAGGACCATTTGCAGCTCCACCTCTTGTTACTGAAGCTCCAACGGGGTTACAAGAACCTTTTTCCATTCTTATTCCCCACTCGTCCACTGGTATTCCATTAGGTTTTCCAACATCACCTGCTCCAGCCATTGATAACCACGCGTCAGTCATTCTCCAACCTAAGTCAGGAGCTCTTTTACCGTAGTCCATGTGACCATAAATTCTAACACCGTCAATATTTTTCACATCTTCTGAGAAATATTTAGCGATGTCTTCATAAGCAGACCAATTTAGAGGTACGCCTAAATCGTAGCCGTATTTCTTTTTAAACCCTTTTTTAATTTCAGGTCTGTCAAACCAATCTTTTCTAAACCAATAAAGGTTAGCAAATTGTTGGTCAGGCATTTGGTATAAGTCGCCATCTGGACCTGTAGTAAACTGTTTACCAATGAAATCATCTAAGTCTAAAGTTGGTAAAGTAACGTCTTTACCTTCTCCAGCCATCCATTTCGTTAAGTTAACAGCTTGTTGCATTCTAGCGTGAGTACCAATCAAATCTGAGTCATTGATGTACGCGTCGTAAATACTTACATTAGTTTGCATTTGTGTTTGCACAGCCATTACAACATCACCTTCACCAAGTAACTGGTGATTTACTTTAATCCCAGTAATTTCCTCAAAAGCTTTAGTTAAAACTTTTGATTCATACTCGTGCGTTGGAATAGTTTCAGACAATACTTTAATAGACATTCCTTTAAATGGCTTTGCAGCATTGTGGAACCACTCTAGTTCTTTCTCTCTCTCTTTTGCAGATAAAGTTGAAAGACTAAATTCTCCATTAGACCATTTCTTGATTGCAGCCATGTGACCGTCTGCTAATGCATTAGAAATAGTTACGATTGAAAATGATACAGCAACAGCTAAGAAAGTTTTTAATGTTTTAAACATTGTTATTTCCCCCATTGTTGTTTTTAATGATATATTATTGAACCAAAATTAAACCAAAGTGTACAGAGGTTTATTCGTAAAATATACAACTTGAAGGTGTGTTAATTGCTCAAAGTTTTTTTTATCGCTGCAGACCATCCTTTTAAAAGTTTATTTCTTAAAGGATTTTTCATTTTAGGTGAAAATTTTTTATCTAAGTGCCAATTTTTAGAAATATCTTTTAAAGATTTATAAACTCCAATTTGTAATCCTGCCATAAAAGCCGCACCGAGAGCTGTAGTTTCTTGGACTTTAGGTCTAAGAACTTTTACATTTACTATGTCTGATAAAAATTGTGAAAACCAATTGTTCATAACCATTCCTCCATCAACTTTCACAATTTTTGGTCTTAAACCATCATGTTTCATAGCTTCAAATAAATCAAATGTTTGATAAGCAACTGCTTCAATTGTAGCTCTCACTATTTCTTTTGGACTTGTATCTCTAGTAATCCCGCTTAAAACTCCTCTAGCGTTTGCATCCCAGTAAGGAGCTCCTAAACCTGTAAAAGCTGGAACTAGATAGATATTATTATTTTCTTTTAAAGATTTTACGATTTTTTCTGTCTCTGAGGCTTTCTTAAAAAATTTCATTCTATCTCTGAGCCATTGAACACCTGCTCCTGCTATAAAAATTGATCCTTCCATAGCGTATGTTGTCTTGCCATTAATTCTATATGCGATTGTAGTTAACAATCTATTTTTTGAATAAATCTTTTTACTACCTGTATTAAGTAAAACAAATGCTCCCGTTCCATACGTGCTTTTAAGAGAACCTGCATCGAAACAACATTGACCAATAGTAGCTGATTGCTGATCCCCTACTACGCCATTTATTGGTATAGACTTACCTGTAATCGATGAGTGAGTTTGACCGTAATCATCGGCACAATCTTTTACTTCAGGAAGAATATGTTTTTTGATCTTTAATAAATTTAAAATCGTATCATCCCATTTGTTTGAACTAATGTTATAAATCATTGTTCTGCTTGCATTTGTAGCATCAGTTGCGTGTATTTTTCCTCGAGTTAATCTCCAAATTAAAAAACTATCAATTGTTCCAAACAATAATTGTTTTTTATTCATTAGTTGTTTAGCTTTAGGAACATTATCTAATATCCATTTAATTTTTGTTCCTGAAAAGTACGAGTCAATCAAAAGACCAGTTTTGTTGAAGATCAAAGTATCTTTGTTTTGTTTTCTTAATTTTTTACAAAACTCCTCTTGTCTACGATCTTGCCATACAATGGCGTTGTAAACTGGCTTACCTGTTTTTTTGTCCCACAAAACAGTTGTTTCTCTTTGATTTGTAATACCTATACTTAAAATTTCGGCTCTTAATCTTTTTGCTTTTTGAATAACATCTTTTAAAGTTTTAAAAGTTGTTTTCCAAATTTCCTCTGGATTATGTTCTACCCAACCACTTTTCGGAAAATATTGTGTAAATTCTTTTTGTGAAGAAAAAACTGGTTTGCCTTTCAAATCGAATAATATTGATCGATTAGAGGTAGTCCCAGCATCAATTGAGATTATAAATTTTTTCACCTAAATGACTCCCAATCTAATTCGAGTTTCTTATCATCTACAATAGCATTGATCATTCCTAGCATTAAAGGCATTTTTTTTTGATCAAAATCCTCATTTACTTTTTTTGAGATTTCTTTTGCCAGGTCTGCTCCCTCTATAGTCACTTTTTCCATTTTAGTTTTTTTAGCTTCAGAAAAAGTTAATCCTTCACCAATGTAAGATCCCATTTTAGCATTTCTTCCTCCTCCGGAACTAACATAAAGATCGCCTAAACCAGCTAATCCTTTAACAGTTTCTTTCTTACCCTTTAAATGTTCTACAAAAATTTCCATTTCGTGTATTGATTGTTTAATTAAAGCAGATGCAGTATTTAAATAATTTTTTTCTCTTATTTCATTAGAAATATTTTTACTACACAAGCCTTTTGCGGCGCCAACAGCCATTGAAAAAATATTTTTTATTGCAGCAGAAACCTCGACTCCATTAAGATCGTCTGAATAAGATGTGTGATAATAATTCGTATTAAGCATATCTGCTATTTTTTTTGCGGTTTGAATATCTTTGTTTGCAATTATAACGCTACTATGCACTTTATTTGCCAGCCCTGATGCTAAACACGGTCCGCCTACAGCTGAAATATCTACTTTTCTTATTTCTCTGTCTTCCAATAATCTTTTGAGCTTATCAACTAACAGTTCATATTGATTATTATGAATACTTAAACCTTTTGTGAGCATCAAAATCTTAGGAACTTTAGCATCTTTGTAAATTCTACCTAACTGATCTGCAACCCATTCTATACCTTTAGAACTAATACCAAGCACTATTAAATCAATTTTAGATTTCATTAGCTCATCAATTTTTTCATATTTATGTATCTTGATTTCCTTAGGAATTTCAATATTCAATCCTGGATGCAAATTATTATTTTTACTTAATTGATCAATAAAATCGTTTTCTAAATGAGTTCCTAAAATGTTTATGTCATGATTGTTATCTAAACAGGGTAAAGCAAAAGCTGAACCCATAGCACCTGCACCAATAATTACAATTTTTGACATTAATTCTTAAAAAGTATTTTTTTGAAAATTAAAAAAATTGATATTAGCTCAATTTTTCCAATTATCATAAATAAAATTAAACTTATTTTTGAAGATGTTAATAGATTAGCAAAATCTAAATTGTGCATATTAAATATTTCTGAGTTTACGGTGTTTGTTAAAGTTAATATCGACAATTTAAAAGAGCTCTCAAAACCAATATTATCAACTACTAAAAAACTAGATAAAATAAAAAGACTTAAAAAGAATGAAATAAATATCAAAAAAGATATTTTAATATTATCATCCGATATTCTTTTATCAGATCCAAATATTGTTTTATTTATAATGCTATTCGGGCTTATAAGTTTGATGATTTCTAAAGATGTTATTTTCAATAAAATATAAAACCTGGTTAGCTTAATTCCTGATGAATTAGAAATTAATGACCCTCCAATTATTGTAATTAATAAGAAATATAGACTCAGATTTTTATCTGACTTCATTAATGTTAGACCAGAATTTGCTAAACTGCTTGTAACACTAATAATTATATCTAGACCGTCATAATTATTAAAATATATTAATATACAAAAAATAATTGATAAAATTATCAAATATAAATCTTCTTTGTGCTCTCTGATTAAAATTTTTTTATTGAATAAGTTAAAAATTAAATACAAATTTAAAAAAGAAATAACTAAAGAAAAAATTAAAATAATTTTTTGAAAATTTGTAGAAATAATTTTATCTAAACTTTCTGTTGGCAAAAAACCTCCTCCAGAAACTAAAGTCATACTTAAATTTACTGAATTGAATAATCGTATTCCTGACAAGTTTAATAGGCTTAAAATTCCTACACTAAGAAGAGAATAAATTATAAATATTCTTAAAAGATTATCTTTAATATTGATTTCAGATTTGAAATTATTATCTCCAGAGTAAGTAAGATTAGTCATCTTAAAATTAAAAGATTTATTTGAAAATACGATTAATAAAAAAAATAAAAAAAATAGGCCTCCTAACCATTGTGATGAAGACCTCCAAAGAATTAAAGTAGGATCAAGATATTTTATTTCTTTAAAAATTGAAAATCCTGTTCCAGTTAATCCAGAAATTGCCTCAAATATAGAATTTAAAAATGTGACTTGATAATTACTTAAATAAAAAGGGATAGATATTAAACAGGAATTTAAAATATATGCAGAAATTATTAAAAGTAATTGTTCAATAAAATTTATATTTTTTGAACCATTTTTACCATAATATAATAAACTCGTTCCTAGTAATAAGGAAATTCCTAATGTTATAAAATATGTTTCAATACTCAAGAAATAATCGAAATAGGATGCGTATAAAATATTTATTAATGAAAGAATGCTGACAGGAAAACAAAACAAGCTTAGATAAAAACTAATACTTTTGTAATTCATTAATTAAATTGTGCCTAAACTAAAAATGCTCTCAACTGCTTTTAATTCTTCTCTCTTAGCAAGAAATACTACAAGATCATTTTTCTCAAAGGTGAAACTTGATCTAGGGATTATAACCTTATCTTCTCTTATAATTGCTCCAATTCTTATGTCTTCAGGTAAATTTGAGTCTCTAATTTTTTTATTAACTAGTTCGGATTTTTCAGATATTTTAGCCTCAATAAATTCATACTCTCCATCTAATAAAGAATAGACTGTGCCAATGCTCCCTCTATGGACATGCTCCATAATTCTTGAAACCGTAGTCATTCGTGGATCAACTAGGTCATCGATGTTTAATGAATCTTGTAAAAGATTGTAGTTAGTTTTATTAACTATTGCGATTGTTCTTTTTTTTAATCCTGTCTTTTCTGCTAAGACGCAAGCCATCATATTATTTTCATCGTCATTAGTTAAAGCCAATACTGTTTCTGATCCTTCTAGATTAGCTTCCTTCAAAATTTCTTCATCTAATGCATCACCATTTATAACTATTGAGGATGATAATTCATTAGCAATTTCTTCTGCTCTTTGTTTATTTTTTTCAATTATTTTTACTCTTACATCTTCAAAGTTTTCTTCTAGCATTTTGGCTAGCTGTAAACCAATATTTCCTCCACCAATGATTAAAACATTCTTAGCTATTTTTTCATCATGTCCAAAAGCTTTGAGTATTGGGTTTAGTTGATCAGTGCTTACTACAACGTAGACATTGTCATCTTCTAACATCTGATCATCTTTTTTTAAGTAAATAAATTTTTCTTTTCTAAGAGCTCCTAATATATTTGCTTTAAAATCTGGAAATTTCTCTGTAAGTTTTTTTAGTGGTATATTTTTAATTGGACAGTTTTTTTCAATTGAAATTTCTAGCATTTTAACTTTATTTTTACCAAAAGGAACATTGTCTAATGCTCCTGGAGCTTCTAATCTTCTATATAAAGATTTTGCTACTTCCCGCTCTGGAGAAATAATAACATCAATAGGTATATTTGATTTGTTGTACAATTTACCCCATTTGCCCTCTAGAAAATCTTTAGTTCTAATACGGGCAATTTTTTTGGATACGTTAAATAGTGAACTTGCCAACTGACACACAATCATATTCGTCTCATCGTTTCTCGTAACCGCAATAATCATATCAGCTTTTTCAGCACCAGCATTTTCTAAAACTGTAGGTAATGTAGCTCTGCCAACAATACCTTTTACATCTTGCGTATCATTAATTTTTTTTATGTCCTCGGAAGATTGATCGATTACCGTCACCGAGTGACCTTGTGCTGATAATTGTTTGCTTATTGAAAAGCCTACTTTACCGGCTCCACATATAATAATGTTCATTATCTAATTAATTCCTTTAATTCCTAAAGATTTTAGTTTTCTGTGCAGCGCTGATCTTTCCATTCCAATAAAATCTGCCGTTTTAGAAATATTTCCGTGATGTTTTTTTAGTTGTGTACTTAAGTATTCTTTTTCAAAATTCTCCCTTGCCTCTTTTAATGGTGATTGAAAAGATTGTTCAAAAATATTTTTGTTGTGCTCAAATTTTGTCGACGGATTTAAAACATCATCAATCAATTTATTAATTTTTTGCTTACTTTCGTTTGATGATAAAATAGTAATTCTCTCTACTAAATTTCTTAATTCTCTAACATTACCTGGCCAATTGTAAGTATATAGACTATCATTTTTAATATCGATATCAGGTACTTGAACACCATTAATTTCTGAAAGTTTCGTTTTGAAATATTCAATTAATAAAGGTATATCTTCGGTTCTTGATGATAATGACGCTAATTCAATCGGCATTACATTTAATCTATGATATAAATCCTCTCTAAATTTATTTTCTTTCACTAGTTTATTGAGATTTTTAGAGCTAGAGGAAATTAGTCTTATATTAACGTTTATATCTTTGGATCCATTAACTCTCTTAAATTTTTGATCAATTAATACTCTTAAAACATTTGCCTGTGTTTGAAAAGGAATTTCAGACACTTCATCTATTAATAGTGTGCCGCGATTAGCTCGCTCTAAAGCACCAAAAGATATATCCCCGTCTTCGAACTCTTCTCCGAATAATTCTTTTTCGTAAGTTTTTTCTTTCAACAAAGCAGCGTTAATTATTATAAAAGGTTCCTTTGATCTTGATGAATTTTTGTGAATTTTTCTTGCGACTAACTCCTTTCCAGAACCTGTAGGACCTAAAATTAAAATTCTACTTTCAGAAGTTGACAGTTTGCCAATAATTTTTTTTACTTTTAGAATCTCACTACTTTTTCCAATTAGTTCAAATGAATGAAATAAGTTTTTTTCTATTATATCTTTTTCTTTTTTGAGTGATGCAGACTCAAGTCCTCTATTAACATAGTTTAAAATTTTTTCTTTGGAGAAAGGTTTTTCAATAAATTCATATGCACCTAATCGAATTGCCTCAACAGCTATTTGTACAGTTGCATGTCCAGAAATCATTATAATTGGAATATTTTTGTTTTTTTTGTTTATTAGTTTTAATAGATCTATCCCATCTTTGTCGGGTTTATCTAATTTAATATCTATTATAGCTAAGTCAGGTAATCGATTATTAATTTCTAAAACAGCTTGATCAAAGTTCGCAGCAGACCGAACTTTAAAGTTTTGCTCCTTTAATATATTACATATCAAAAAACGTATGTCAGGATTATCGTCTATAACTAAAATTTCTTTAATCATGTTTAGGTAGTGAAATTGTAATTATTGTACCTTTATTGTCTCTTTTATTTTTAATAGTAAAAACTCCAGCATGTTCGTTTATAATTTTTGAAACAATTGGCAAACCTAATCCTGTTCCTGTTTTTTTTGTGGTAAAATAAGGAGTCATTGCTTTTTTTGAGTCTGTAATACCTGAACCATTGTCTATTATTCTTATGACTATATAGTCATTATTATCATCTATTTCTATGTCAATATTTCCTTTAAAATTAGGGTCTTTTTGAGTTAACTCAAAAAAAGATTCTTCTGAATTTTTAATTAAATTAATAAAAACTCTATTTAGTTGATCTTCATCGCCGTTAATAAATTTAATGTCAGATGAGTTTTTAAAACTAATGGAATGTTTAAATGATAATCTTATAAAATCTAGTGACTTATTGATAATTTGAATTAAGTCAACTTTTTTTAATATAGGTTGCGGCATTCTTGCAAAATTAGAAAATTCATTTACTAATTTTTCAATATCCTTTATCTGTCTATTTATAGTCTCTAAATACTTTTCAAAATTACTCCCATCATCAGATAATTTTTTTTTATATTTTTCTCTAAGACTATCTATTGATAGCTGTATTGGGGTTAATGGGTTTTTGATTTCATGAGCTAATTTTCTGGCAACACTCTCCCAAGCCTCGTATCTTTCATTTATTAAAAGCTTATTTTGTTGTTCTTTTAGTCTCTCGATCATTAAATTAAAATTCTTATTTAGTTGTTTAAATTCTTCATCTGTTTCTACTTCAGGAACTTTTACATCTAAGGCGCCTTTACTTATTGAGTCAGACGCTCCGATTAGATTTACTATAGGTTTAGTAAGTCTAGAAGCAAAAGTAATTGCTATCGAAGTCGACAAAAATAATAATAAAGTAACTACAATTATGTATATAATAGCAAATGTGACTTTAATACCAGTTTGGCTATTTTCCACTGAATAATAAAAACTTACTGCTTGTTCTGTTTCATTTAAATATCTTAATATTTCTGAGTCGATATTTCTTGAAATGTATAAGTAAGTATCAACTAAACTAGTAAGTTTTGTCATGACTGTAGTTTTGTTTTCTAAACTATCAGTGATAATGACAGGCTTACCTTCTAAAGCTTGATCATAATCTTCATCTGCTGGAATTATAAATTCTTCCGTAATGTCCCTAACATCAGATAATAAAATATTTCCTAAACTATCTATTAAGTAAACATCATCGATCCTTCTCAAAATTTTTTCTGAACGCATTACATTTTTAAATCTATTTGGGTTAGAATAATAAAAACCAGAGGCTCTATTCAAACCAACGCTCATTAGAATAACATCTGATAATACGTTTTCTTTACTTTCCTCTAAATAATTTTTAGCGACATCATATGAATTGTTGACAGCTTTTGTAATTTGTTTATCAAAATAATTTTGTATTCCAAAATTAAAAAGAAATAACGAAAAAATAGCCACAACCAAAGACGGTATAACTGTAAATAAAGAAAAAACAGAGATATACTTTAAGTTAGTTTGGGATCCTTTTTTATTTTTTTTTCCTGTGTAATAAAATCTATAAAAATTTTTAAAAATTAAAGTGAAAAAAATTAATAATAAAAAAATATCAAAAATGAGTAATGCTTGTAAATTTTGATCTGTTAGAGGTATAAATCCCTCATTAATAAATGTTAAAAAGGTAACAATACCCATAAAAATACACAAAAATGAGGATAAAATAATCCAATTAAAGTTTTTTATAATCTTAAACATCTTAAATAAGCATTAAATATCTATATAAATATAATATAAGTTTATACCATGAGTTTTTGTCTAATAATTCTTGCAGGGGGTAATAGCCATAGATTTAATTCTAATATTGGCAAACCATATCAAAAAATTGGTGGCAAATCATTAATTGAAATTAACGTTACAAAAGCACGTAAATTTAAACAAATTAAAAAAATTATTATTGTTTACAACAAAAAAGACTCCGAACGAGTCAAATCGCTTAAACTAAAAAATGTAAAATTATTAAAAGGTGGGAAAAGTAGACAACATTCTACTTTCAATGCTCTGAAATATTTGAAAAATCAAAAGAAAATTTCAAAAGTTTTGATTCACGATGTGGCAAGACCTAATTTTTCATCAAAATTAATAAATTCAATTATAAAAAATATGAAAAATGCCAGAGCTGTAGTTCCTAAGATAAAAATTCAAGATGCGATAAAACAAATAATCGACTCTAGTAAAGAGGAATACATAGTTGGTAGAAAAAGAGATAATATATTTTTGACTCAAACGCCTCAAGCTTTTAATTTAAAAGAAATATACCATCTACATAAAAGTAATTCTGGTAAATATAAAGATGACGATATCTCTTTATACATGGATCTTAATAAAGTTAGATTTATTGAAGGAGAAAAGAATAACTTTAAAATTACAAATATTTCAGACTTCGAAAATCTAAAAAATATATATAAATCTAAACAGAGTGTTGGAATAGGATTTGATGTTCACAGATTAATTCCAAAAAGAAAACTTTACTTAGCTGGCTTAAAAATAAAATCAAAGCTAGGTACACTAGGTCATTCAGATGGAGACCCCGTTCTTCATTCTATTACAGATGCAATATTAGGCGCTTGTAAAATGGGTGACATTGGTCAAATGTTTTCAGATAAAAGTAAAAAATTTAAAAACGTTCGATCAACAATTTTACTTCAAAAAGTGATAAATCAAATTAAATCTAAAGGTTACTTTGTTAATAATATTGATATTAATATTATTACTCAAACACCTAAAATAAAAAATTATAAATATAAAATGACAGATAATATTGCTAAACTCTGTGAAATTTCCAAAGATCAAATAAATATAAAAGGTAAAACTACTGAAAAACTCGGAGTAATAGGAAAGAAAAAAGCTATAGCGTGTGAAGTTATATGTTCAGTTGTAAAATATGATTAAAATAATTAACTATTTATTTGTCACATGTTTTGGCATTGGATCGGTTAGGTTCGCACCTGGAACAATAACATCCTTAATAACAACTATTTTTTTATATAGCTTATTTCATATAATAAATCTTTCCAGTAATACTGTTTTAATAATTTTATTAATAATTTTTATTTATTCATTTTATGCAGTATCCCATTATATAAAATATAATGAAAATAAAGATCCTAAAGAGGTTGTTATAGATGAATTCATCGGTCAATCTATTCCGATTTATCTTTATGAAATATCTCATAACACTATTAAAAACTCCCAAGAAGCAGTATTGCTCTATTTTTATATTTTTATCTTATTTAGATTTTTTGATATTAAAAAACCTTTTCCAGTTAATTTTTTTGATAAAAAATTTAAAAATAGTTTTGGAGTAATAATAGACGATGTGATTGCCGGTTTATATGTAGTCCTTACATTGATAATATTTATGGTTATTAAATCAAAATTTTTCTAATGAATTTAAATAAAAAGATAATTTCATTAATTAAAAGAAAAAAGTTGAAACTTGCGATTGCTGAGTCTTGTACTGGGGGAAAGCTGTCTGATACTATTACTTCGGTAAGCGGATCATCAAAAGTATTTACGATGGGATTAGTCACTTATTCAAATCAAGCCAAAATAAGTATATTAAAAATCCCACAAAAAATAATAAAAAAATATGGGGCTGTAAGCGTTCAATGTTGTTTGGCTATGGTTAACAATTTAAGTAAAATTAGTAAATCAAAAGTCTGTATTTCAATAACAGGGATAGCTGGTCCTACAGGTGGATCTAAACATAAACCAGTAGGTTTAGTTTATATTGGAATTAGGTTTGGAAAGAAGGTTGTTGTTAATAAATGTAATTTTAAAAATAAAGGCAGGTCTTATATTCAAAGACAAACGGTAAAAAAATCCCTTAATCTATTATTGAAATTAATTAAATAGGATAGCTGAATTCCGGGTTAACAATAAAATTCAGTAAGTGAGCGGTGAAACTATTTAACAATAAGAATATTCCAAAGGCGTTAAGATAAAGTATAAAAACTAAGAAATTTCTCGCTCTTTTTTTAGCTAAAAGATTTTTATTTTCAGGCACCCAATCTTTGTTAGGAGATTTAAAATCATAAGAAAACATCCAATAAGTTATATCGCTTTCATTAGGGTCGCCGGTTCTAATTTTTTTAATATATGAAGCCAAACTTTTAAATGTAAAAATTAAAACTACCAATAAGACTGTGATAATTAACATTATTTATATAACTGAACTGCCCTTTCCTCAAAAGCTTTTGCAATTTTATTTAAACCAAGTTCAAAAGATTTTTTCATAATTCCATTTAGTATTGGATTTTTTAGTTCAAAATCAATAAAAAATTCTAATTGTGTATTGTTATTTATTTCTTTGAAATGCCATTCATTTTTCAAATGTTTTAAAGGGCCATCTAAATTCGTAACAATAATTTTGTCACTCTCTTTATGATATGAAACATGACTTGAAAAAGTTTCATTTAAGATACTTTTGCCTACTTTTAAATCTCCATTAAAAGTAATTAAGTCTGAACTTTCGTTCTTGTCAAAAATCTTACCTTCAATACACCAAGGAACAAATTCAGGATATTTTTCAATATCAAGAACCATCTCAACAAGTTGATCTTTTTTACAAGGAATGATTTTTTTTAATGTTGCGGATGACATTCAAGCTTTTTATTTCTTGCGTCCTGCAATTTTCTGAAGTCTTCATCAGCATGATACGATGATCTAGTTAATGGTGAGGAAGAAACAAGTAAGAAGCCTTTAGTTTTTGCAATATTCTCAAATTCTTTAAATTCATCCGGATGATAATAGCGATCAAGTGGATGATGTTTTGCTGACGGTTGAAGGTATTGACCTATTGTAATAAAATCAACTTTTGCAGATCGTAAATCATCCATCACTTGTATTACCTCCTCTTTAGTTTCTCCTAAGCCAACCATAATACCTGACTTAGTAAAAACTTTTTTATTAAACTCCTTAGCATTTTTAAGTAATTCCAATGAAGCAAAGTAACGTGCACCAGGTCTTACTTTTGTATAAAGTCTAGGAACTGTTTCTATATTGTGATTGAAAACATCTAAATCTGCTTGCAAAACTTTTTTATACGCATTACCTTTTCTTAAAAAATCAGGCGTTAGAACTTCAATTGAGGTTTCAGGATTTTTTTCTCTTGTAGCTTTAACTACTTTGTAAAAATGTTCTGACCCTCCGTCTTCAAGATCGTCTCTATCAACAGATGTAATAACTACATGTTTTAAATTAAGATCTTTTACAGCTTTAGAAATTTTTAATGGCTCAAAAATATCAAGATCAGTTGGTTTCCCAGTTTTTACATCACAAAATGCGCAAGCTCTAGTACATGTATCTCCCATAATCATAAACGTTGCATGTTTTTTACTCCAACATTCAGTAATATTTGGACAATTTGCTTCCTGGCAAACTGTTACAAGACTGTTTTGGTTTACAACTTTTTTGGTTTGAAAAAATACTTGAGAGTCTATAATTTTAGATCTTATCCAATCAGGTTTTTTCTTAATTGGATTAATCGGTTTGTTTACTTTTTCTGGATGTCTTGGTTTTTCACTCATTTTAATTTAATTATTATTTCATCCTCAGTCACATAGTTAAATTTTTGCCTATATAACATATCTAAATAATCTGGATCATTTTTGTTAATCAATGAAATTTTATGCTCTAAATCTTTTAATTTTACAGTCAAAACTTTTTCCTCCTCAATCAATTTTTCATAAGTATTTTTTTTATCAAAATAAGAGATCAATCCTCTTTCGCCTCCAATTAGATTAATACCTATATAAAGCGTAAAGAAAATATTAAATAATAGAAATTTTTTTTTTTTTAAACTTTCAATTAATTTCATTAACTAGATTCTAGTCATTTTGGCTTGATTGCCAAGTTCTTCTTCGACGCGTAATAACCTATTGTATTTAGCTACTCTTTCAGATCTTGCTAATGAACCTGTTTTAATTTGAGAAGACATAGTAGCAACCGCCAAATCAGCAATGAACGTGTCTTCTGTGTCTCCAGATCGGTGTGATATAATAGTGCTGAAATTTGCTTTTTTTGCCATTGAAATTACTTCTAGAGTTTCAGTCAAAGTTCCAATTTGATTAGGTTTTACTAAAATACTATTAGCAGATTTTTCTTTAATACCTTTTTCTAATCTTTTAGAATTTGTTACAAATAAATCATCTCCAACAATTTGGACATTTTTCCCTATTGCAGAAGTAATTTTTTTCCATGATGGCCAATCTTCCTCTGAAAATGGATCTTCAATAGATTTGATCGGGTAGCTGGATGTTAATTTTTTGTAATAGTTTACAACATCATCTACAGATAAAAAATTAGATGATTGGACTGAATATTCCCCTTTTTCATTCATGAGTTCATTTGCAGCTACATCCAAACAAATTACAACGTCATTTCCTGGTTTTAATTTTGATTTTTCAATAGCTTGAACTATAAGGTCTAAAGCCTCTTCATTTGAATTGATTGATGGAGCAAATCCACCTTCATCTCCAACATTCGTTAACATCTTTTTAGATTGCAATAATTTTTTTAAATTTTGTATTACAAGAAAGCATTTTTCTATCGCATCTGTAAAATCTTTTGCAGAGTCGGGTCTAATCATAAATTCTTGAATGTTTAAATCATTATCGGCATGTGCACCCCCATTAATAATATTCATCAATGGAATTGGTAGAGAATAAGATTTACCTAAACTTTTATAAAGTGATTGTTTATTTGCAATTGCTGTGCACTTTGCATAGGCTAATGAAACTGCTAATGTTGCATTTGCACCTAGTTTATTCTTATTTTCACTGCCATCTAACTCTATTAAAGTTTTATCGATTTTTTCTTGCTGATTAAAGTCTAGGTTTTTTAGTTTATTTGAAATTTTACTATTAATATTTTGAACTGCAATATTAACGCTTTTACCCAAAAATTTATTTTGATCTTTATCCCTTAATTCGTGAGCTTCAAATGCTCCTGTAGATGCACCAGATGGAGATATTGCTGAAGCTGATGAACCATCATCTAAAAAAATCTCAGCTTCAACCGTAGGGTTTCCTCTGCTGTCAAAAACTTGTCGACCTTTAACACTTTTGATTTTTGCCATTCTTTTATTTAACTAATTTGTCTATTTCAGTTAATTTTTTTAATAATGCTTTTACTTCATTTAATGGCACCATATTTGGACCATCTGATGGCGCGTTGTCTGGATCCTCATGTGTTTCCATAAAAATTGCTCCAACACCGACCGCAATAGCTGCTCTAGCTAAATAAGGAACAAACTCTCTTTGTCCTCCGCTCTTTTCACCCATCCCGCCAGGTTGTTGAACTGAATGTGTAGCATCAAAAACAATTGGAAAGCCAAATTTTGACATGATTGGTAAAGCCCTCATATCTGAAACAAGTGTATTGTAACCAAAACTTGCTCCCCTCTCTGTAATTAAAATATTTTTATTTCCAGAGTCCTCAATTTTTTTAATTACATTCGCCATATCCCACGGTGCAAGAAACTGACCTTTTTTTACATTAATTATTTTTCCTGTTTTTGCAGCAGCAATTAACAAATCTGTTTGACGGCAAAGGAAAGCAGGGATTTGTAAAACATCAACGTGATCAGCTACCATTGAACATTGCTCAGCTGTATGAACATCGGTTAAGACAGGTAACCCAATTTTTTTTCTAATTTTATCAAAAATAGGTAACGATTTTTCAAGACCCATGCCTCTTTTGCCTTTAAGACTTGTTCTGTTAGCTTTATCAAATGAAGTTTTATAAATTAAATTAATTCCAAGTTCGCTTGTGATCTTTTTTAGTTCAGAAGAAATCTTTAAAGCATGTTCCTCGTTTTCTAACTGACAAGGTCCAGCAATCAAAGTAAATGGATTATCGTTAGAAATTTCAAAATTAGAACACTTTACTTTATGATTATTCATTATTTATTCGATCTGATTTTTGCGGCTTTTATAAATGAAGAGAATAAAGGATGTGGAGCTAAAGGTCTAGATTTAAATTCTGGGTGAAACTGCACTCCAATAAACCAAGGGTGATTTTTTAACTCGATTATCTCGGGTAATTTTGAGTCTGGAGATAAGCCTGAAAATATCATACCTTTTTTTTCAAATTCCTCTTTAAAATTTATATTAACTTCATATCGGTGACGGTGTCTTTCAGTAATTTTTGTAGAATTGTAAATATTATTTATTAAAGTTCCTTTTTTAAGTCTAGCCTCGTAACTGCCTAATCTCATTGTACCACCAAGTTCTTTATCAGTGCCTTTCATTTTTTTACCATCTTTTACCCATTCACTCATCAAACCAACCACTGAAGCTCTAGAGGGTCCAAATTCGCTTGATGTTGCATTTTTTATATTTAATTTGTTTCTAGCAAACTCTATCACTGCCATCTGCATTCCAAAACAAATACCTAAGAATGGTATATTATTTTTTCTTGCATAGTTAATTGCTGCAATTTTTCCCTCTGTTCCTCTTTTACCAAATCCACCAGGTATCAAAATTCCTGAAACACCTTTTATTTTGTCTTTAATATCTTTTGGTTTTAAAAAATCAGATTCAATTCTTACTAAATTTACTTTCAAATTATTAGCTATTCCGCCATGCGTTAAAGCTTCGTCTAAAGATTTATACGCATCTTTCAATTCTACATATTTACCAATAATTGCAATATTAACTTTATTTTTATTGTTTAATACTGAATAGGTGATTTTTTTCCAAGGAGTTAAGTTTACTTTTTTTCTAGAATTAATTTTGAAAAATTTTAAAACTCTTTCATCTAACTTTTCTTTATTAAAGCTTATTGGGGCTTCATAAATTGTTTTTACATCAACTGTTTCAATTACATCTTTTATGGAAACGTTACAAAATAATGAAATTTTCTTTCTTTGATCTAGAGGTATAGATCTTTCTGACCTGCAAATTATAATATCTGGTTGAATACCAATACTTCTAAGTTCTTTTACAGAATGTTGAGTGGGTTTAGTTTTAATCTCATCTGAAGCTCTCATATAAGGAACTAAAGTCAAATGGATAAATAATGTATTTTTTCTACCTGCCTCATTAGAAAATTGTCTGATTGCCTCTAAAAAAGGGAGGCTTTCAATATCTCCCACTGTTCCTCCAATTTCACAAATTACAAAATCCTCTTTAGCTACGTCATGTTTTATAAATTCTTTTATTCTATTCGTTATATGAGGAATAACTTGAACGGTTTTACCTAAATACTTTCCTTGACGTTCCATTTTTAAAACATCGCTATAAATTTTACCTGTAGTGATATTGTCTGATTTTTTAGCAGAAATTCCTGAAAATCTTTCATAGTGACCTAAGTCTAAATCTGTTTCAGCTCCGTCATCAGTTACAAAAACCTCTCCGTGTTGAAACGGACTCATTGTACCTGGATCAATATTTAGGTAAGGATCTAATTTTCTTATTCTTACTTTGTATCCTCTTGATTGTAACAAATATGCTAATGAAGCTGATGATAAACCTTTGCCTAAAGATGAAACCACGCCGCCAGTTACGAATATATATCGCGCCATGGAAGTATGTTATACTTCATATTATCTTAAATACAAAGTCTTAATTATTTAGATTGAGGTATTTGTGGAAGGTTTGAATTTTCCTCTTCTTCTTTTTCAAGAACAGATTGTGTTTCACGAAACTCGTCTCGTGAAACAGCAACTATAGCAATACTACAAATGATAAATAAGGCTGCTACGATTGATGTTAATTTAGTTAGAAAAGTTCCTACAGATCTAGTCGATGTGAAATTGTCTTGTGAAACACCTAGACCTAATGCTCCCCCTTCTGATCTTTGTAATAAAATTATAATTACCAAGATTATTGCTAAAACGATATTAACAAAGATAAGTAAGTTTTCCATGGGGTTTATCTATAGTAATTCTTTATTATATCAATAAATTTTTTCGAGGATTTAGAGGCTCCACCGATTAAAAATCCGTCAATTTCTCTTATTTTCTTAAATATCTCAACTGTGCCACCATCAACTGAACCTCCATAAAGAACTGCGGGACTTTCTTTAAATATATTTTTTAGAACATTTTTTATATGCAAAATTGTTGTACTTAATTCAATTGCTGTAGGAATTTTTCCCGTTCCAATTGACCAAATTGGTTCATAAGCAACTATAATATTATTTTTATTAAATTTCCTCTCTAAAACTTTAGTTAATTGTTTTTTTAAAACAATTAATGTTTTATTATTTTTTTTTTCAATCTTATTCTCTCCTATGCAAAAAACTACTTTTAGATTATTTTTAAGAGCAAATCTTACTTTATTTTTTAGCATTAAATCACTGTCACCCTCACCTCGATTATCTGAATGACCAATTAAAGTATACTTAGCTCCGACACTTCTTAACATATAAGGACTGACTCCAGCAGTATTCGATGAAAATTGATCTTTCTGGTAACAATTTTGAGAGCCAATGAAAATTTTCTTATTTTTAAAATATTTGGCATAACTTTCAATTAGTGTATATGGAGGGGTCATTATTACTCTATATTTTTTCCGATTTTTATCCTTAGAGTAAAATGAATTAATTTTTCTCAATATATTGATAGATTTTGGAATACCAAACATTTTCCAATTACCAATAAAATATCTCATTATTTGCCTTAGTTTAAAAATTAATTTATAGGTGTATAATTTTGAACTTATTAAATTAATATAATGGCAACATCAATAGGAAATTTATCTAAATCGTTTTTTTTAAAACTTCTTGTGGGTATAATAATACTGCCATTTGTCTTTTGGGGTATGGGAGATGTCTTTAGAGGTGGAAATCAAAACGTCATAGCTACGATTGACTCAAAAAAAATAAGTACACAAGAATTTATGAATTATTTAAATAGATTAAATCTTAAAGAAGAACAAGTTAAGGATTTAGCTAAAACCGATTTAGTAGAACAAATTTTGTCAGATTTCATTGGGAAAAAAGTAATGTCTTTAGAAATTGAGAAACTTGGAATAGTTGTTAGTGACAACGCATTAAGAAGTATAATCAAGAATGATAAATTATTTTACAAAAACGATAAATTTTCTAGAACAGAGTATGAAAAATTTTTAATAAAAAGTGGTATTACAGCTCCACAGTTTGAAATGAATATAGTTGAGCAAGAAAAAAGAAGACAATTTTTAAGTTCTTTAGCTGGAGGAATAGTCGTTCCGGAACTATTGATTGAGAAAGAATTTAAAAAGGAAAATCAAACAAAATTAATCAAATACATAGATCTGGAAAAATATCATTTAAAAAAAAGACCTTCATCTGAAAGTATAAAAGAACTTTATGAGAGAAATAAAAATATATTTTCTATTGAATTAAAATCAATCAGATTTGCTGAAATCAAACCTCAACTTATTAGTGGAAGTACAGATTATAATGAAAATTTTTTTAAACAATTAGATATCATTGAAAATAATGTTTTAGATGGTTTAACTTTTGAGGAAACGGCCTTAGCGAACAATTTGAAAATAAGAGAATTTGATAAAATTAATTCTAACAAAGAAGATGAAAATAAAAATAAAATTAAGAATTTACCAGATAATCTTTTTAAAAAAATTTTTAATATCAAAAATACAAAATTACCTGAAGTTCTTAGTGTTGATGGAAAATATTATATAGCTGAAATTAAGGATCAAGAAAGAAAAAGTAGACCCATGGATGATCCTGAGGTTTTAGAGGCATTAAATGCGCAATTGAATTTTAAAGCAAAAGTTGAAAGTAACAGTTCTTTATTAAAAGATATAAATTTAGGAGCTTTCGATAATGAAAACTTCAATAAATTTGCAAAAGACAATAATCTTGTTATCAATAATTATAAAATTTCTAGTTTAAAACAAAATGATATTTTTGAAGAGGGATTAATTAAAAAAATTTATTTGACAAATGAAGGTGAGATAAATCTTATAACCAATAGCACATTTACAAAAAGTTTTTTAATATCTACAATAAAAACTGAATACAAAAGTTTAGATAGAAATAGTAATGAATTTGAGCAGTTCGAAGCTAAAGCACGGCTTAGTTTGATTAACAAAATATATCAAACATATGATGAAAATGTAAATCAAAAATATAAAGTAGAATTAAATCAAAGAACTATAGATCGTGTAAAAAATTCATTTTAATGAAAATAAATATAAGTTTAAAAGAATTTAAAAAAAATCATTCTAAAAAAAAACATCAAATTTTATTTAGAACAAGATCTTGCAAAAATTATTATAGGATTGAAAACCTTTTTAAATTTCTTCTTGCTGAAAAAAATAGTTTTATTTTTGAATCTGTTGAAAGAGGTACTATAAGAGGTCGATACACTATTATTGGCCTTAATCCTGATAAAATTTGGGATATCAATAAAAATATTATTAAATTATATAGATCTGGAAAAAAAACTTCAATTAAATCAGAACCATTAAAATTTATTAACAATTTAGTTGAAAATTTTAATATTAAGATTCCTAAAGGACTTCCTTCAATGTCCTCTATGCTTGTGGGTTATTTTTCTTACGATGTAATTCGATATTTGGAAAAAATTCCTGATAATTGTAAAGATGATCTTAAAATACCTGACGTAAGAATATCTCGTCCTAAAAACTTAGTTATTTATGATAACGTTAAAAAAAAGATTTTTTATATTGAAAATGTTTATGCAGATAATAAAATAAAAAATTATAAAGATGAATATGACTTAATTAAAAAAAAATTTGATTTATATGAAGATTTCGAAAATATAAAACTTCCGGATCAATTTACGTTCAAACCTAATAAATTTTTAATTAAATCAAATATCTCTAAAGAAAAGTTTAAATCACTTGTAAAAAAGGCAAAAACTTACATTAAAAAAGGAGATGTTTTTCAAGTTGTCTTAAGTCAAAGATTTGAGAGAAAAATAAATAAAAGACCGATTGAGATTTATAATCATTTAAGAAAATCTAACCCTTCACCTTTTATGTTTTATTTCAATTATAAAGATTTTGGTATTTTAGGTAGCAGCCCAGAAATATTGGTAAGGCTTAGAAATGGTGAAGTCACAATTAGACCAATTGCCGGAACAAGACCAAGAGGAAAAAGCTTTAAAGAGGATAAAAAAAATGAATTAGATCTTCTTAGAGATAAAAAAGAATTAGCAGAGCATTTGATGTTATTAGACCTTGGAAGAAATGATGTTGGAAAAGTATCTAAAGTAAATACGGTCAAATTAACTGAAAAATTTAAAGTTGAGAAATACTCTCATGTAATGCACATTGTTTCAAATGTTGTAGGTAAATTTAATAATAAATTTTCTTTATTTGAAACTTTATTATCAGGTTTCCCTGCGGGTACTGTAAGTGGCGCCCCAAAAATAAGAGCTATGGAAATAATAGATGAATTAGAAACAAATAAAAGAAAACTATATGCTGGTGGAATAGGATATTTCACTCCTAACGGTGAATTTGATACGTGTATTGCTTTAAGAACAGCCTTAATCAAAAATAAAAAATTTTACGTGCAGGCAGGAGCTGGCGTGGTTGCAGATAGTAAACCAGATAAAGAATACGCAGAGACTGTGAACAAAGCAAAAGCTCTAATGAAAGCAGTAGATTAAATGAAAATTTTACTAATAGATAACTACGATAGCTTTACTTATAATTTATATCATTATATTTCCAATTTTAAAAAAAATGTTGAAGTTGTAAGAAATGATAAAATTAATGGTAAAACAATTTTAAGAAAAAAATATAATAAAATTGTTATTTCACCTGGCCCAGGTAATCCAAATCAAGCGGGTAATTGTTTAAAAATAGTTAAAGAAGTTTATAAAAAAATACCTATCCTTGGGGTTTGCCTGGGTCATCAAATTATTGGTCAAGTATTTGGTGGGAAAATAGTGAGAGCTAAAAATTTAATGCATGGAAAAACAAGTAAGATTGAGCATAAAAAAATGGGTTTATTTAAAAATATCCAAAATAATTTTGAAGCTACGAGATATCACAGCCTTGTGGTAGACCGTAAAAAGTTCCCAAAAGACTTGATAATTACTGCAGAAACTAGAAATAAGACAATTATGGGGTTGATGCATAAAGATTATGATATTCACGGGTTTCAGTTTCATCCTGAGAGTATAAGTACTAAAATGGGTATGAAATTAATTAAAAATTTTATCACTAATTAATATGTCTGATATAGCAGCTAAATTAAAACAAGGCCAAAACCTTTCATTTGAGGAGAGCAAATTACTATTTTCAAACTTAATGGAGGGCAAACATGAGGAAAGCAAAATTATTGAAATTTTAGAGGCCTTAATAAAAAAAGGCGAAACAAAAGATGAATTAGCAGGTGGTATCTTTGTTTTGAGAGATAAAGCAAAAAAAGTTTCTTGTGACTCAGACACTATTGATACTTGTGGAACTGGGGGAGACGGTCAAAATTCTTTAAATATTTCAACAGCCTCTGCAATTGTTTTGGCAAGTATGGGAGTTAAAGTAGCAAAACATGGAAATAAAGCTGTTTCATCTAAATGTGGTTCAGCAGATGTTTTGGAGACTTTAAAAATAAATATCAATTTAGAACCAAATGAAGCAGAAGAAAGTATCAAAAATTTTAATTTTGCTTTTATGTTTGCTCCAAATTATCACTCAGCCATGAAACATGTTGGACCTGCTAGAAAAAAAATGGGTAAGAAAACAATTTTTAATTTAATTGGTCCTTTAAGTAGCCCAGCCCAAGTTAAAAGGCAAGTTATAGGTGTTTTTGATAAAAAATGGATGAAACCTTTTGCTGAAGCTTTAAAAGAAAATAATGTTGTACACGCTTATATTGTTCATAGTGAGGATGGAATGGATGAAATTTCGCCTTTTGCAAAAACTAATATTGTTGAATTAAAGGATGGTAAAATTAACGAATTTTCAATCGAGCCGAAAGATCTTGGTATTAATGAAGGTTATAAAGAAAATTTAAAGGGTAAAAATGCAGAATACAACGCTGAGAAAATTATAGATATTTATAAAGGGACCTCTAATGAATTTTCACAATCAGTAGCTTTAAATGCTGCTGCAGGATTAATTGTTTCAGGAAAAGAAAATAATTTTAAAAATGCTTTCGATAACGCTACCAAACATCTAAGTTCCGGTAAAGTTTTCGAGCATTTGACAAAATTACAATCGAAATAATGACTAATGTTTTAGACAAAATCATCGAAGATAAAAGAGATTCTTTGAAAAGTATTAAGAAGACAAATTCTTTAGATTCTATTGAAAATACAATTAAATCTTTAAATAACTTCTTAAATTTTAAAGAAGTTATAGCTAATAATAAAAGAGTATCGCTAATAACAGAGATAAAAAAAGCAAGCCCTTCTGCGGGAGAATTAGTGAGAGATTTTAATCATTTAAATATTGCAAAAATGTATGTAGATAATGGAGCTACTTGTCTTTCAGTTTTAACTGAAGAAAAACACTTTCTTGGAAAACTTGATTATATAAGAGATATTAAAAATAAGTTTAAAATTCCGGTTTTAGCTAAAGATTTTTTTATCGATCCTTACCAGATCGCTTTATCTAAAAGTTATGGTAGTGATTGTATTTTGATCATAGTTGCCGCTTTAGATACTAAACTAGCAGATGAAATTTATGCTGAAGCAATAAGACATAAACTTTCAGTGATAGTTGAAGTGCACGATAACAAAGAAGCTGAAGATGCCTTAAAATACGAAAATGCTTTAATTGGGATTAATAATAGAAATTTAAAAACATTAGACATTTCTATTAATAATACGATTTCTATTTTTGAAACTTTAAAAGAACATAAAGGCCCTATCATTTCAGAAAGTGGAATTAAGAATGAAACTGATGCCAAATATATTTATGAAAAGACAGGAATAAAAAATTTTTTAATTGGTGAATCACTTTTAAAATCCGACAATCCTGCTGAGTTATTGAAAAAATTTAATCAAATAATTCAATAAAATAAGGGCTTATTTCAAGTTGTAATTTAAATAGAACTTTTATAGAACATAGATGTACGAGGTTTGTTCTATGCTTACAAAAAAACAAAAAAACTTACTAATATTCATAAATAAGAAGATTAGATCTTCTGGAATTTCTCCATCATATGAAGAGATGAAAAATTCACTCAACCTTAAGTCGAAATCAGGAATTCACAGATTAATATCAGCTTTAGAAGAGCGAGGATTTGTAAAAAGATTAGCTCATAAAGCAAGAGCTTTAGAAGTTGTTAAATTGCCAGAAAATGCAAGTGCTAATGATATTTTTAATACTTTCACACCAAGCGTGATTAAAGGTGGATTAGATAAAGAAAAAACAAAATCAACTGATGTATCTGTTTTAGGAAGTATTGCAGCAGGAACTCCCATAGAGGCAATTCAACAAGAAGTTGATAGAGTAGCTTTACCTGAAGATTTACAAAATAATGGTGAACATTATGGACTAAAAGTAAAAGGAGATTCAATGATTGAAGCTGGCATCAATGATGGTGATACAGTAATTGTTAAGAAAACTTCAAATGTAGATAGTGGTCAGATTGCGGTTGTTTTAATTGATGACCAAGAGGCAACTTTAAAAAGAGTTAGAAAAAAAGGAAACACTATTGCTTTAGAAGCTGCAAATAGAAATTACGGTACAAAAATATACGCTGCTAATAGAATAAAAATTCAAGGTAAACTTGTTTCTTTATATAGAAACTTTCACTAAAATAGTCTAATTAATAGAAATGTCTTTTAATTGTAGGTTTGCGCCCTCTCCTACCGGGCCTCTTCATATTGGTGGAGTAAGAACAGCTTTATTTAATTGGCTTTTAGCAAAAAAAAATAAAGGCAAATATTTCTTAAGAATTGAAGATACAGACAAAGAACGATCAAAAGATGAGTTTAAAAAACAAATTATTTCTTCATTATCTTGGCTTGGCATTGAACATGATGGTGAAGAATACATTCAATCTAAAAATATTAATAAACACGTTGCGGTTGCTGAAGAGCTCATAAAAAAAGGTTTTGCTTATGAATGTTACTGTTCTGAAGAAGAAATTAATGAACAAAAAGAGAAGTGTAAAAAACAAGGTATACCGTATGTTTATAATAGAAAATGGAGAGACTCTAAAGACCTTAAAATCCCAGATGGCGTAAAACCGGTAATTAGATTTAAAAGTAAAATTTCAGGAAATACGATTATAAAAGATTTGGTACAAGGAGAAAGAAATATATCAAATTCTACAATTGAAGATTTTGTAATACTAAGAAAAGATAAATCACCAACATATCAATTATCAGCAACAGTTGATGACCACGAGATGAAAATAACACATGTTATAAGGGGGGATGATCATATGATTAATTCTTTTAAACAAAAACAAATCTATGACGCCATGGGTTGGGACGTGCCAAACTTTGCTCACATTCCATTAATCCATAGTGAACAAGGAAAAAAATTATCTAAAAGAGATAATGCATCTACGCTTGAAGATTATGTGAAAATTGGAATTATTTCAGATGCCTTGAGGAATTATTTATTAAGATTAGGATGGTCTTACAAAGATAAAGAGATTTTTACTAAGCAAGAAAGTATTGATTTATTTGATTTAAGTGGCGTCGGTAAATCACCTTCAAAACTTGATATGAATAGGATTTATTCAATAAATGAAACATACATTAAGACAATAGACGAAAAAGATCTTTTTAATTTCTTCAAAGAATACGTTTCGAAGTACAAAAAATCTATTGATCAAACAAAAGAAAATGTTCTTTTAAAATCAATGGGTTTTTTGAAGAATAAAGCAAAAACCCTAGAGGATATTTGGAATAACGCTCAATATATAATTAATGATAAAATTGCGATTGGCACAGATGATAAAAAATTAATTGATGATTTATCAAAAAAGGTAATTAATGACTTTATTAGTGAATATGAAAAACAATCCTCTTTATCTAGAGAAGTTTTAGAACCTATAATTAAATCCTTAATAGATAAGCATAAGACAAATTTTAAAGGTGTGGGACAGCCTTTGAGAATAGCTTTAGTGGGCTCAAGATTTGGGCCAGGTCTATATGATGTAATATTATCCTTAGACAAGGCTGAAGTAATAAAAAGACTAAAATCAGTTTAAATGAAAGAAGCTGTATCTTTCAGAACAAGAAAAACATCCATTTACGATAAAAAATCAAACACACCTTTTAAAATAAGTAGGTCTAAATTTTTCAATTTTCTTAGTTGTAAACGTTGTTTTTATCTAGATCGAGTTAAGGGCCTAAAAGAACCTTCTATGCCTGGATGGGCGCTAAACGTTGCTGTAGATGAGCTATTAAAGAAAGAGTTTGATCAATATAGAAAAGAACAAAAACCTCATCCAATTATGGTAAAGCATAATTTAAATTTTGTTCCTTATCAGCACAAAGATTTGGATACATGGAGAAACTCTTTAAAAGGTGGAATTTCATATTTAGATGAAAAAACTAATCTTATTATTCACGGAGGTATTGATGATCTCTGGTTTGATTTAAATGAGAAAAAAATAGTTATAGTAGATTATAAAGCTCAATCATCAACTTATCCTGTAACAGTTTCGTCCTACCTCGATGCAGAATGGCATCTTAGTTATAAATTACAAATGGATATTTATGTTCATATTTTAAGAAAAATGAATTTTGATGTCTCAAATAGAACGTTTTTTTATGTTTGTAATGGAGAAAAAACAAATGATAAATTTGATAACAGAATAGACTTCAAAACTACACTGATACCTTATCGAGCAGATACATCTTGGATTGAAGAGAAATTAATTGAAATGAAAGATATTTTAAATCTTGATGAACCGCCTGAAATTGAAAAAACCTGTGAGAAGTGCGCCTATTTAGAAGGTGGAAAAAAATTTTAATTAATTATCTATTATTATTCTCATCATCGTTATTAGATGATTGATCATTATTTTCTGATTGAGTTTCTTCCTCAGTAGTTTCTGTCGGAGTTTCCTCTTGAACTGGTTGCTCTGGTTCTGGCTGAGTTTCTGGCTCTGAATATGTCTCCTCTTGAGCTGGTTCTTCTTGAGGTTCAGGAGACGGTTCTTGTTGAGACTGAGCTCTAGCTATATCAGCAGCACTTTTAGTTGAAGGTTCTCTTCTCATGAAGAAATATATTCCAGCTGCAATTACTGCAATTGCTCCTAAGATATAAAGAAGAATATTAACCATACTTAATCCTTTTTCTTCTGTCGCTTCTGTTGTCTCTTCTGTAACTGGTTGCACCTCCTCTTCTTCAGGTTTAGCATCTTGTTCTTGAGTTGGTTGAGTATTTACCTCTTCTTTTGGTTCTTCTTTTTGAGGTTCTGGTTCTGGCTCAGGTTCTGGTTCAGGTTCTGGTTCTTTAGCAGGCTCAGGTTCTGGCTCTGGTTCTGGCTCTGGTTCTGGCTCTGGTTCTGGCTCCTTAACTTCTGGAGTTGTTATCTGCGTTTCTGGAGCTTTAGCCACTTCCTCTGGATCTTTAGCTTTTGGGTTGATTACACCTGTTGCTGCGACTATTACACCAATAATGATTACTGTAAGTAGATCCATTACTAAGTTTTAAACTTAAATTCATAAAATTCACTTACAAACATGGACAAATTGGGTGCTGTCTGTGAACAAAAAAGCTCAGATTTTAAGAGATTTTTATTTTATATTGATGTTTTTAATCTGGTTTGAATATTAAGCATAAACCATTGTTACAAAATCTTTTACCCGATTCTTTTGGACCATCGTTAAAAACATGTCCATGATGAACGCCGCATTTGGCACAATGATATTCGACCCTCTGCATGCCAAAGCTATAATCTATTTTTGTTTTAAAAGCCCCAGGTAAAGCTTCAGTAAAAGAAGGCCAACCGGTTCCACTATTATATTTAGCAGTTGATGCAAAAAGTTTATTTCCACAATTTGCACAATGATAAAAACCCTTCCTTTTTTCTTTTAACAATTCGCTTGAAAATGGCCTTTCTGTACCCTCATTAAACATAATGTTTTTTTGCTCTTTAGATAAATTAGGATTAATGATTTTTTTAGAGGCAGCTAAAATGATTTTAAATTGAGAAAGTAATACCAAAACTGAAAAACCCAATAATTTTGTGAATTTTCTTTTACTAAATTTCATAAAATTAGTCTAATATATTAAAAATATGAAAACAATTTTTTTATTTTTTTTAACAATTTATATTGCATACTATCTTTTTAGACCGGTAACGAAAAAAGAAATAAAAAAATTTAATGATCCAGATAATTGGTCAAATATGGGTTTTTAAAGCATTAAGGTGTTCTATTATGCTTTCAGATAAGGCTTGTAAATCGTAACCGCCTTCGAGAAAAGAAATCACTCTACCTTCAGAATGTGTATTTGCAATATCAACAATATTTTTTGTAATATTAAAAAAGTCCTCAGACTCTAGATTAATATTTGCTAAAGGATCTCTTTTATGAGCATCGAAACCTGCAGAAATTAAAATAACTTCTGGTTTAAACCTATCTATAGGTTTAAGTATTTTTTGGTCAAATATTTTGATAAAATCTTTACCTTTGATGCCAGCTTTTAAAGTTGCATTGAAAATATTTCCAACTCCTGTTTCGTTTTCTGCACCAGTTCCTGGAAATAAAGGAAATTCATGAGAAGAACCATACACAACAGATTGATCTTTGTAAAAAATTTCTTGAGTTCCATTACCATGATGAACATCGAAATCAATTATTGCAACCTTATTTATATTATATCTTTTTTGTAAATATTTTGCTGACACTGCAATATTATTGATAAAACAAAATCCATTAGCCCTTAAAGTTTCTGCATGATGGCCTGGTGGTCTAACAGCACAAAAAGCTCTTTCATTGTTTTTCATAAGTCCATTAACAGCAGCCACCCCCGCTCCACATGCTCTTAAAATTGCTTTTTTGCTATAAGGACAAAGCATTGTATCCGCATAGGGTTCCTGTTCTACACCTACAATTCCATCTTTAGGAATATTTGAAAAAATTTTTTCTATATGTTTTTTTGGATGAACCAATGATATAATATCTAAATCGGCTAAAGGAGCTTCTTTAAATTTGACTTTTAAATTTGATGATTTGATAGAATTTGTAATGCTCTCTAGCCTCTCTTTTCTTTCAGGATGGCCATTACCATTAAATTTTTTTAAACAATCGTTGTGAGTGTAAATAATCATAAATACTTATTTAAAACATTAGCTGCTAAAGTTGAGGATGAGTTATGAGTTTTAAAATTTTTTAAAATCTCTTGAGTATTTAATATTTGCTCATCCATCTTTTTCGGATTTTCTAGATGGTTTGAGACAACAGTAAATATATTTTTTGGATTACAATCTGATTGTAATAATTCTGGTATAATTTCTTTCTTTGCAGCAATATTGATAATATTGGCAAATTTAGTTTTAACTAACATTTTAATAATCAAAAAATTGATAAAGCCCATCTTATACAAAATTACAGAAGGAATTTTAGCATTACAAATTTCAAGAGATACTGTTCCTGATTTTGAGACTGCAAATATTGACTTTTTTAAAATATGATTTTTTATTTTATCATCACTTATAATTTGACAATTCTTTAAATCACTTTTTTGAACGTATAATTGAATTAAATCTGAATATTCTTTAGTTGAATGAAAAACATATGAAAAATCATTATACTTTTCATTCATTAATTTTATAAAATTTAAAAGTATTGGCATTAAAATTTCAATTTCAGACTTTCGACTGCCAGCAAAGATTGATATTAGAGCTTTATTTTTTCCTAGAATTTGATTGATGTCAATAGCGCTTTCATTTTTAGAGTCTAGTAAAGGATGTCCTACAAAATCATGACTCATATTTTCTTTTTCAAAATAAGTTTTTTCGAAATTAAATAATAAAAGAATATGGTCTATAAATTTTTTAATTTTCTTAATTCTACCTTCTCTCCAAACCCAAACTTGTGGAGCAACATAATGAATAGTTTTTATTTTAGGATTTTTTATTTTTACTTTTTCAGCTACCCTTAGAGTAAAATCAGGACTGTCCACGGTAAACAATATATCGGGTTGAAAATCTTCTATTGCCTTTACTGTTTCATTAATTTTTTTTTTTATTTTGAAAATATTTAAAATTACATTAGTAAAACCAAGATATGTTATTTCTTTAAGATCATAAATTGATCTTATTCCAATTTTTTTTAGATTATCTCCACCAACTGATAAATATTCTATATTTGAGTTTAATTTATTCAAATCATTGATAACTCTTGACGCAAGTTTATCTCCTGACGCTTCACCCGTTAAAATAAACATTTTTCTCATTTCTGAAGTCTCCAAATAACTCCTTCATCTGTTAAAAGAAAAATTTTTCCTGTGCTGTCTTGAATTTCAATATCCCTTATTCGGCCAATAGTGCCTTTAAATATAATTTTTTCTCCGAGAAATTCACTGTTTCTAAATTTAATTTTTCTTAAGGATTGATCTTTTAATGAAGTTATTAAAGCATCGCCATTCCATTCTTTAAACTCAGCACCTTTATAAATAATCATGGAACTAACTGCGATTGACGGAACCCAATATTTTATAGCTTTAGTAAAACCAGGCTTCCATTTAGGACCTATTTTAGTTCCCGTATAGTTTGTTCCTCCCCATCCCAAAATTTTCCATCCATAATTTTCGCCAAATTTTGCTTCTCCAAACCAGTCCCCTCCTTTAGCTCCATGATTGGTTAGATAAATTCTATTGTCAAAAGGCGATAAAGCTATTCCTTGAGGATTCCTTACACCTATTTGAAATATCTCTGGCTTCCAATGTTTTTTACCTTTAAACTTTGGATTATCTTTGGGAATTTTTCCATCCAAATGAATTCTAATTATACTTCCTGGATGTTTAGTTGGATCTTGAGCAATCATTCCTTCGCCACGTTCACCTGCCGTAATATAAAGTAAACCATCTTTAACTACTAACCTTGATCCAAAATGATAACCTGAGTTAATTGGTGGCTCAGCTCTAAAAATATTTTTAAAATCTAAAACGTTTTCACTAAATTTTGCAGCGGCTACCGATGTGCTAGAGTTTCCATTATTTAAATCTTCGGAATATGAAACGAAAACTTGATTATTAAAATATAGCACCTCCAGTAAGCCTCCTTGCCCATCCTCCAAAATTTTCAAATTATGTTTTATTTTTTTAATTTTTTGGTTTTTTAAATCTACAAATAATAAATTTCCTTTTTTTTCTGTGACTAACATTTTTTCATCATCAATAAATGAGAAACTCCACGGACTATCAAAACCGTTTGTAATTTCTTGTAATTTTATTTCAGACGATGAAGCTTGAAAAGAATGAATGAAAAATAAAGAAAAAAATATAATAGCTTTAATCATTTTACTAAAATAAACATTTTATTTTTATTGGCAAAAGAAATACATTTTTTTTTATCTAAAAAAATATTCTTTTTATGTTTCAAGACTATGCCTTTAAGGCCTACAACTTTACATTGTTTAAAAGTATCTAAACCAACAGTTGGAAGATCTATTCTAGAGTCTTGTTTTAATTTAGGAAATTTAACAAGAATACCGTTGTTTATATTTTTTATTTTCTTGATTCTTTTAAATATTTGTTTTGTTCCATCTTTTTTTTCTAGAAAAACCTTTTTATTTCTACTTACTGCTGCTTGTATATGGCTTTGTTGATTAGTTTTTTTTAATATCTTTAATGCAATATTAATATCTACTTTATCTTTATTATTAGGTTTGTATTTAGAATAATTCCCTCTCGATAAATTAAGTTCGGGTGTGAAAGCTGTAGAACTTATAGTACGAATTTTCTCATTATTAAAAATTTTAATAATTTCCTTTAAAAGAGCTGCATCACCTAATTTAGATTTTCTTATTATTCTTGGCATATAATATAAACCTTTAAAGTCTAATTTAATTTTTGAAAAATTGGGTTTTTGAACCTTTCCAGCAAATAAAACTTTCTTACAATTTTTCTTTTTAAATAGAGAAAGAATTTTACCAAATTGTCCAATTGATATAGAAAAAGAATTTTTATCTTTTTTAAAAAATTTTTTTTTTGTAAAATCTACAATAAAGTATTTTTTTTTATTTTTAATTCTTTTATAAATATATTTAGGAAATTCTGTTTCTCCAAATATAAAACCAATCATAATCTAGGGTTGCGGTGAGCAAATAGGTCTCTTTTTATCTTTTTCAATAAATTTAATTACCTCTGAAACGAGCTCGTTATCTTTATATTCTCCATTTATTTTGCTTAAATTTTCATGCAAATTAGTCGAAGAGAAAATTTTTTTATATGCTTTATCAAGACCAATTATTATTTTATTGTCGTATTTTTTTCTTCGTAATCCAATAAGATTTAATCCTTGTAAGTAGTTTCTATTACCGATAGACAAACCAAATGGAGGAACATCTTTTAAAACTCCTGTCATCCCACCAATCATTGCTAATCTACCAATTCTTGTGAATTGTTGCACAGCTGAATTTCCTCCAATTACAACAGAGTCTTCAATTGTTACATGACCTCCTAAAGGAACGTTGTTAGCAATAATAACATTGTTGCCTATTATACAATCGTGCGCAATATGAGACGAAATCATAAATAAGCAATTATTTCCTATTATTGTTTTTGAGCCTCCCCCCTTAGTTCCTGGATTTATTGTAACATATTCTCGAATTATATTTTTTTCACCAATAGTTAGATAAGTTATTTCATTTTTAAACTTTAGATCTTGAGGTGATGTTCCTATACTAGCGAAAGGGAAAATTTTGGTTCCTTTGCCAATTTTAGTATATCCATCTATATGCACATTAGAAATTAATTCTACATTATCTGAAATTTCAACATTTGGACCAACGTAACAAAAAGGACCTATTTCCACAGATTTGGAAATTTTAGCATTCTTGTCAATCACGCTTGAGTTATGAATCATTTTCTATCTACTATAGTTGCTGACCACTCTGCATTAGCCATTCTTTTTCCGTCAACTTTTGCAATTCCTTTATATTTCCATACTCTTCCATGGGATCTTATGGCTTCTATTTCTAAATGCAATTCACAATCTGGTATTACAGGGTTTCTGAATTTAGCTTTATCAACCCCCATTAAATAAACTAATTTATTTGCATATTGTTTAGGATCAATTCCATGGGCTGTTAATGCAGCAGCTGCTTGACCAAAAGCTTCGACAATTAAAACTCCTGGCATTACAGGTTGGTCTGGGAAATGACCTTGAACATAAAATCCATTTTTTTTTACATACATGATTGCTGTTGCAGATTTTAGTGGAACAATATTAATCAACTTATCAATAAGCAACATTGGTTCTCTATGTGGTAATAAAGCTTCGATTGCTTTTTTATCTAATTCTGTTTTACTCATTATTATTTTTGCTCTTTTTGAGGAAATCTTTTATTGAGACTGCAGGGTAACCCATCACTATCTGATTATCCTTTATATCTTTGACAACTCCACTTCCTCCTCCAATTTTAACATTATTACCTATCTTTAAATGTCCAGAAATACCTGCCTGTCCCCCTATAGATACATTGTCACCAATGGAGGTACTGCCAGCAAATCCTACTTGACCAGCAATCATGCAATTAGATCCAATTTCAACGTTGTGTGCAATATGAACTTGATTGTCTAAATAAGTATTTTTTCCAATTTGAGTATCATTAACAGAACCTCTGTCAATTGTGCAGCCTGAAGCGATTTCTACATCATCTTGTAATATAACTTTGCCAATGTGTGGAAATTTAATGTTTTTGTTTTTTATTGGAATAAAACCAAAACCTTTTTGACCAATTTTACAACAATCTTGTATCATTACCCTGTCCCCAATAATTGAATTTTTAATCACAGAACTAGAACCTATTATACAATCTTTACCAATTACTACATTGCTTTCGATAATAGTATTAGAGCCTATTTGCGAATTTTTACCAATTTTAACATTTTTACCAATTAAAACATTATTTCCAAATTTAACAGATTTATATTTAAGGTCTTGGGCATTTTTTAAAGCTAAATCTGGATAATCTACATCAGCATTGGGATAAATTTTCTTTAATACAGACGCTAATTCAAATAAAACATTAACTACTATAATTTTTTCAACATGCTTTGGTAAATATCGCTCAAGTTTTTTTGTAGTTATACAAAATGAACCTGCTGTTTTTTCAGCTAATGTCTTATATTTAATATTATCAAAGAAAGTTAAATCATTTTTTTTTGCAATTTGTAAAGGCTTTACATCGTTAATAAGTGATGATTTTTTAATTTTAAGTTTTGGATAAATGTCTGTTATTTTGAGTTTTTTTTTTAAAAAAAAAAAATTTGATTTCATCAAAAATTAATCAAGTTTAATAGTTTTCAGTTTCTTGTTTAATTGGTCAATTATTTCTTTTGTTATATCTAAATTTTCATCAGCAAGTAATATGCTTTTTTTATCTACGACCATTCTTATATTTTTCTCTTTCATATAATTTTTTACGATAGGATTAAGGTTTTTTAAAAGAGTTTTTTTGGCTTCAGCTCTTTGTTTAGCTACTGATTGTAAAAGATTGTTTCTCTCATTTTGTAAGGCAGAAACTTTTTTTCTTAGTTCAGAGACCTTATTTTTATATTCCTCGTTAGATATAACTTTTTTCTGCTGAATAATCTTTTTTTCTTCATCCAAAATTTTTTTCTCTTTTTCTTTAATTCTTTTAAAACCAGTATCTAATTTTTTTTTTAAAAAATTTTGAGCTTTTTTACCAGCATCACTCTCATTTAAAATTAGCTTAAAATCTAAAAAATATGGGCTATCAGCTGAGAGTATTGAGGAGTTTAAGATTATAAATAGAAAAATAAAAAAAAATTTTTTCATAATTTTTAAAAAGTTGTACCTAATTGAAAGCTAAAGCTTTGCGTTTCGTCAGTATCGGCTTTTGTAAGATCTTGGGCAAAAATAAAAGATATAGGTCCTATTGGAGAGAGCCAATTGATGTTCAACCCGGTAGATGATCTAATCTCATTGCTGTCATCAATTGAACTAGAGTAATCAACTCCCCAAACATTTGCAATATCAACAAATATTACCGCGTCTGCATTATAATCTTCTGGTATCAGATTAGGTAAACTTGTTTCTAAATTAACTGCTGCAGCATAATTTCCTCCAACATGATCTGTTCCATCAACTGGGCCAACTTTTCCCCTTTCAAAACCCCTTAATCGTTTTTCTGAAATAAACCTTCTTTTGCTCAACCTTACGTCATCGTCTCCGATTCCGTTAATAGCTGATAAGTAAAGTTTTGCTGATCCAACTAGATCCTCTGTTAAAGATTTATATAAACTTCCCGATATAGTATTACCTATAAATTTTTTATCTGCATAAACTGGTAGGGTTTGACTGAACGAAGTAATTGAACCACTAGTTGGCATAAAAACTCTATCTCTTAAATCGTAATTTAATCCATAATTTGTTGTTAACTCACTAAAACTACCCTCTTGTTTTTTTAGGGATGCTGAGGCGCTACTTTCAGTTTTTAAATCATCATAACTTGCGTTCAACCCTAAGGAAACTCTGAGATCTTTATATTGTTCAAATCCAGTTCCAATCCCTGCTGAGTAAACAGAATTTTCATAACCTTGGTTTGGTTTATCATTTCTTTCACTAGCGATAGAATAATTTATTGAGTTTCCCAAAAAATCATAGTTCGGATCCGTAAATCTTAAAAAACCAGATAATGATTCTTCGTCCACTTCAACATCTAATGCTAAAGATTTTCCCTCACCCATCCAGTTATTTTCTTTAATTCCAAAAGCTAAAGTTCCACCAGATGTACCTATACCCGCACCAGCACTAATCTCACCTGTGGATTGTTCTTCAACATTTATATCTATAATTTTCAGATTATTTTGATCACCGTCAGAAACCTCATAAGTAACATCTTTAAATATTCCTCTTGCTTTAATTTCAGCGATTGATTTTTCTAGATTAATATTTGTTAAAGGATCACCCTCGTCCAATATAAGTTCACCTCTAATAACCTCTTCATTAGTTGTATTATTACCAGTTATGTTAATTCTTTGAATAAGACTTTTTTCTCCCTCGTAAATATTAAAAACAATATTTATTTGATCATCCTCAATAATTTCTTGAACATTATGTTCAACGAATTGTAAATTATTATCATCAATTAGAGTATCAATTTCATCTAAAAGTTTTTTTACTTTAAATGGAGAATAATAATCACCAATGTAAGATTGATAGACCTTGTTTAGTTTAAAGAAAATGTCTTTATCAAAAACTTTATCTACATTTGTAGATATTTTATTTATTGTAAATCTCGTACCCTCTTCAACTGAATAGATAATTTCAGCATCTCCTGTCTGATTTATCTTTGCAATATTCGAATTAACTTTTATATTATAAAAACCAATAGATTTGTAATAATTTATTAGAAGTCTTCTATCGAGATTAATCAAATTTTCACTAAAGTTAGTATTTTTTGACAATACTTTCCAAAATTTCGACTCTTCGCTAGCTATCACATCTCTAAGTCTTTTTGATCTGACAAATTTATTTCCAATAAATTTAATTGAAGAAATTTTTGTTTTTTCTCCACGATTAATTTCAAAAAGCAAGTCTACAGTTTTATCATCTAAAGTATTAACCTTAGACTCAACTTCAGCAGAATTATATCCTAAAGATGAATATATCTTTTTTATCAGCTCAATGTCTTTTATCAAGAAGGCTTTATTAAAAGATTTTTTTTCTTTTAATTTAATTAATTTTTTTATTTCTGCCTCGTAACTTTTTCTTTTTTCACCAACTATGATTAACTGATTAATTACTGGATATTCTTTTACTTTTATTTGTAAAATATTATTTTTAATACTTAAATTAACATTTTCAAAAAATTCTGTTGAATAAAGATTATTTGTTATTTTATTTAAATCGATTTCAGAATAGTTTTTATTAATTTCAATTTCACCGTAAACTTTGATTGTTTCCTCTGAAATCCTATTATTGCCTTCTATTGAAATCTTTTTAACCACTTCAGCATTTAAGCTGGAAAAAGAAATAACATAGAATATAAAAATGAAGATTTTTTTTAACATTTGATTTAAAATTTTTTAATAATATTTTCTCTTGCCCATTTATCTATTTTTATAATTTCGTTGATATTTTTAGGTCTCTTTATAGCATATTTCTTATAATTACTATCTCTATGAATCTTCATAATGGTTTTAGAAATGCCCAAAAAAGGTATCTTTTTTTGCAAAAATTGATCAACTAATATTTCATTAGCTGCATTATAAATAATTGCAGATGACGGAAGTTCATTTATTTTTGTTTTGATTTTAATTAAAGGAAATATTTTATTACTTACTTTTTTAAAATTTAAGGTGTTTATTTTATTTTTAAATTTGGTTTTATAAAAATTTTTTATTTCTAAATTATTTTCAAAAATTGCGTTAGCTAATGGAATAATCATTGATGTTTCATGATATATGAATTTTTTTAAACCGTTTTTCAATTCAATAATGGCATGAACTAAAGATTCCGGATGAATTATAATTTCTAATTTATTATTGGAAATATTGAATAACTTTTCAGCTTCAGCTATTTCAAAAATTTTATTCATTAATGTAGCAGAGTCTACTGAAATTTTTTTACCCATTTTCCATTTTGGATGTTTAAGAGCATCCTTAGGTTTTATTTTTTTAAATTGATTTTTTTTAAAATTTAAAAATGGGCCACCTGATGCAGTAATAAAAATTTTTTTTATTTGATCTAATTTCTCATTATTTATAAGTTTGAAAATTGAATAATGCTCTGAGTCAACAGGTATAATTTTTGTATTGTATTTTAAAGCACTTAATTTTAGTATATTCCATCCACAAATAACGGACTCTTTATTAGCAACTAAAAGTTTTTTACTCGTTTTAACTGCTAAAAGTGTTGGTTTAAGGCCAGCTATACCAGGTATTGCAGATATGGTTATATCTGTTTTATAAAAATTTTTTAAGTCGTAATTATTTAAAATTTTAATTTTTTTATTTTTAAATTTTTTTTTTATTTTTTTAAAAATTTTATTGTTATTAATAAAAAAAACTTTTGGTTTATATCTTAAAATTTGTTTACAAATAAGTTTATAATTTTTATTTGCTGAAAGATAATTTACATCAAAAAAATTTTTTTTTTTATCTATAATGCTCAATGACGATAATCCTATTGAACCAGTTGAACCTAAAATAGAAATTGTTTTTTTCATCTAATTAATTATGGTTAAAGATAAAAATCCCATAGGTATACCCAATAAAATACCGTCTATTCTATCTAAAACTCCTCCATGTCCTGGTAAAAAATTTCCAGTGTCCTTAACTTTTGCCTTTCTTTTAATAAGAGAAAATAAAAGATCTCCTAATTGACAGCTTATCGATGTGATAATTGCAATTAGAGGAATATTAAAATCAAATTTGCTTGTAAAAAAAAAAATAGAAATTGAAAAAATAATCGCTGAAAATATTAATGATCCGAATACTCCAGAATAAGTTTTATTGGGACTTATTTTAGTAAGTTTAGGACCCTTAAATAAATTTCCAAATATGAAACCGCCTATGTCTGAAGCTACACAACTTAATAATAATGAGAATAGAATAATCTTTAATTGTAAAAAATTACTGAAATAGAAAAATAATAAACAAAAAATAAAAATATAAACTATAAAGAGAAAATTTAAGGAAAAAAAACCAAATTGATTTTTAAAAATTTTTTTAGTTAAACTTAAAAATTCTAAAATTGATAAAATACCTAGTATCAACAAACCAAAAATTAAGATAAAATTATATCCAGCTATAAGAAAAGTGAATATTAATAAACCCAATGAAGTATAAATTCTTTTTTTTAAGTTTCCTCTTTTCATATTTTTCCAAAATTTCTTTTAATTTTTTTATATTTTTCAATAATTCGCTTTAAATCTATTGGGCTAAAGTCTGGCCATAATTTTTTCAAAAAATATAACTCTGAATATGCTAACTGCCAAAGCATAAAATTGCTTAGTCTTTGATGACCACCAGTCCTTATTAAAATCTCTGGATTAGGCATATTTTTAGTATAAAGATTTTTTTCAAAATTTTTCAAATTAATTTTTTTCTTTATATTTTTAAGTGAATGTAATATTTCATTTTTAGAACCATAATTAATAGCTAAATTCACTGTAATTTTTTTATTTTTACTAGTTAAATAAACTGTTTTATGTAGTGTTGATTTAATATCTTTAGGTAATTTTTTATTCTCACCTAATATGTTAATTTTTATTCCTTCATTAACAATGCTTTTTATTTCTTTATCAAAATAATTTTGAATTAATTTAAATAGAAATATTATTTCTTTTTTTGGACGTCTCCAATTTTCTGAGGAAAAAACATAAAAAGAAACTATAGGAATGTTTAATTTAATTGAATACTTTACGATTTTTTTTACTGTTTCAACTCCCTTCAGATGGCCAAAATTTCTTCCTTTATTTCTCTTTTTTCCCCATCTACCATTCCCGTCCATGATAAAAGCTACATGGTTGAGTTTGTTCATATCTGGCTAATCTCTTTTTCTTTTTCTGTTAAAATTTTTTCTATATTTTCTATATTAGTATCGGTAAGTTTTTGAATATTTTTTTCATAATTCTTATTTTCATCTTCTGATATTGTTTTTTCTTTAAGCTTTTTTTTTAATTCTTCATTTGCTTCTCGTCTAATATTTCTTATTGATATTTTTCCTTTTTCCCCCATGTTTTTAAGAACTTTTATCAAATCTTTTCTTCTTTCCTCTGTTAAATCTGGGATTCTTAATCTAATTATTTGACCGTCTATTTGAGGGTTTATACCTAATTCTGATTTTTGTATGGTGCTTTCAATTAAATTAGTATTAGCTTTATCCCATACTTGAATAGAAATTAATCTAGCTTCAGGAACGCTTACTGTTGCTAATTGGTCTATAGGCATTAATTGCCCATAAACATCTATTTTAATTGTGTCTAACATGCTCGTGTTAGCTCTTCCTGTTCTTAATGTGGCTATATCTTTTTTGAAAGATTGAATACTTTTATCCATCTTAGATGAATAATTTTTTTCATTGAACTCTGTGGTCACTTTTAAACTCCCTCACCAACTTTATATCTAACAAAATCTAAAACTTGAAGAGGTTTATCTGATGAATTTTCTTTCAATACATCTAAAACCTTCTTTTTTGGATCCATTATCCATATTTGATTCAAAAGAGAGTTATCATTTAGAAATTTTGAAATTTTACCTTTAGAAATTTTTTCAGCCATTTCTGTGGGTTTGCCGGAATTAGTGATTTCAGCTTTAATTATTTCTAGTTCTTTATTTACGATACTCTTATCTATACTATCTTGATCAATAGCTAGAGGGTTAGAGGCGGCAATATGCATTGCAACTTTTGAACCGATATCATCATTTTTTCCTTTTGTGATCCCATCTAACTTTACTATTGAGATAATTTTACCTATCCCTTTTTCAATTGATGAGTGAACATATGAAAAGTTGCTTCCTTTTGAATTATCAAAAAATTTTGCCCGTCTGATCGTAATTTTTTCTCCGATTTTTGCGATTAAATTAACTAAATTGTCTTTTACTAGTGATCCATTATTCATTTTAGTATCATTTAATTTTTTTATATTGCCTTTTGTTTTATAATTTAATTCTGAAAGCTCTTTGCAGAAATTTATAAAATCTTGATTTTTAGCTACAAAATCTGTTTCACTGTTAATTTCTATCAATGAAATCTGACCTTCAAATTCTTTTACCAACGCTAATCCCTCTGATGCTGTTCTGCTCATTTTTTTGGAAGCTTTAGCAATACCTTTTTTTCTCAAAAATTCTATTGACTTTTCAATATCCCCTTTGGTTTCATCTAAAGCAACTTTGCAATCTTTGAAACCAACGCCAGTCATTTCTCTTAATTTTTTAATATTATCTAATAAATCTTTATTTGACATTGAGTTGATAATCTAAAATTATTTTTCTTTTATTTTTGTTGTTACTTTTATCTTAGAAGTTTTTTCCTCTATTTTTTCCTCAGAACCTTTAATAAATTTTTCTGCATCTTTAATCGTATTCTTAATAAGCTCACAGTATAAATTTATAGATCTTCTAGCATCGTCATTGCCTGGAATAGGAAAATCAATACCCGTAGGATCTGAGTTAGTATCTAAAACCGCTATGATAGGGATACCTAATTTCTTCGCCTCTGCAACAGCAAGGGACTCAATGTTTGTGTCTATAATAAATATTAGATCGGGAGTTTTTTTCATTTCAACTATTCCACCTAATGATCTTTGAAGTTTTTCTTTTTCTTTTCCAAATTTAAGTATCTCTTTTTTTGTAAAACCAATATTTTCTTTGGAAAGTTGATCGTTTAGTTTTCTTAATCTTTTTATTGAATTTTGTATCGTATTCCAATTTGTAAGCATACCTCCCAACCATCTGTAATTGACGTAATACTGATTTGTAACTTTAGCTAATTCGCTTATCTGTTCTGATGCTTGTTTTTTTGTTGACACGACTAATAATTTTCCTCCACTAGCAATTACTTTATGTAATTGAACTAAAGCGTTTTTAAGAAAATCTACAGTTTGTGTTAGATCTATAATATGAATTGAATTCTTCTCTCCAAAAATATATTTCTTCATTTTTGGATTCCATCTTAATGTTTTATGGCCAAGATGTACGCCAGCTTCTAAAAGTTGCTTTATATCTACTTTTGGTACGTTCATATTTTTTCCGGTTAATCCACCACAGTAATTCCAAATTAATGGACCGGTAGGGCAATGCCCTTGTAACTGTGTGCGAAATTATCATCACATATATACAAACGAATTAAAAAATCAACCTTCTAAACCTTTATTTTTTGTACATATTCCTTAGCTTTTAAAGCTTTAAGATGACTTAGGTCAAATTTTCTTTTTTCTTGCAAAGAATAATGAGCTATTTTGTTATCAACTTTCACTATTAAATTTACTTCCGTCTCGCCTTTATTGGATAATAATTTTTTAACTTCTTCCAAATTATAATTGCTCTTAAGCTCAATGGTTACTTTAGCATATGGCTTTCTTATCACCTCATCTAAACTTAGAATTTTTCTTACATTAATTCTTTTCTTTACATTATCCCCGTTTATTTTATCTTTTTGTAAAGTTAAGACAAATGACTCGGACTCTTTAAGCTTTTCACGATTAGAAATAAGAATTTCAGCAAATAAAAAAAGTTCAAATTCAGCTTCTTTATCACTAAACTTAACTATTGCATAAGGTGTACCTTTTGCACTTTTTTTTTCCTGTATTGACATAATAGTTCCTGCTACCAAACTTTCATTAGATTCGCTTCTATAGAACTGATTAAAAGAATTAATATTTAATTGAGTAAAAATATCCTCATACTCATTTAAAGGATGGTTTGTTAAATAAAAACCAATTGATTTAAATTCTTCCGACAAAAGTTCTTTTTGTTTCCATGGAATCGAGGGTAAAAATTCGAATCCATTATGACTTATATCTTTATTATCAAAAAGGTTTGATTGATGATTATCTTTATCATCATTTATATTTTTAATTTTTTGAATAATTTTAGGTATTGAATTTAAAATCTTATTTCTATCTTTATCAAACTCATCAAATACACCAGCTTTAACCAATCCTTCTAATTGAAGTTTGTTTACATCTTTTATACTCACTCTGTTAATAAAGTCATCTAAAGATTTAAAATTTCCGTTTTTTTCTCTCTCATCAATGATGTTTGTTATAGCTTCAAAACCAACATTTTTTATAGCCCCTAACCCATAGAAAAGTTTTTTATCGATAGCCTTGAAATCAGAAAAAGATTTATTAATTGAAGGTTTCACAATTTTAATTTTTAGTTTTTTTAATTCTTCTACAAACTCTCTAAGTTTTGACGTATTAGTAAGCTCTGTAGACATAGTTGCAGCTATAAAATCCTCTTTGTAATACGTTTTTAAAAAAGCGGTTTGATATGCTATTAAAGCGTAAGCTGCAGCATGGCTTTTATTGAAACCATATTGTGCAAAAGGCTCAATTTTTGTAAAAACAAAATTTGCTACATCTTTTGCAATCCCGTTTTTTATTGCTCCATTTATAAATCTTTCTTTTTGTCTATCTAACTCAGCTTTCTTTTTTTTTCCCATAGCCCTTCTTAAAATGTCTGCTTCACCAGCTGTGAAGCCAGCTAGGATTTGAGCAATTTGCATAACCTGTTCTTGATAAATTATAATTCCATATGTTGGCTTTAGTATTTCTTTTAAAGTTGGATGGATATAATCTGGTTCTTTCAATCCATTTTTACAATCATTGTAAATAGGAATATTGCTCATTGGACCTGGTCTATACAAAGCTACAAGGGCAATAATATCGTCAAATTTATTTGGCTTCATTTGTCTGATTGCTTCTCGCATTCCAGCACTCTCAAGTTGAAATAATCCAGTTGTTTCACCTGTAGAAAGCATTGAAAAAACTTTTTGGTCGTTTTGATCAATTTTAGATATATCTAAATCAATTTTTTTTGATTTTAATCTTTTTATAGTTTTATCAATCACAGTAAGTGTCTTTAAGCCAAGTAAATCAAATTTAACAAGTCCTGCATTTTCTGAAGAGTACATATCGTATTGTGTCGAAGGCAGTATTAAATTTGAGCTATGGTCAATATATAGTGGAAATTGCTCGGCCAATTTATTTCCAGCTATTACTACGCCCGCAGCATGTGTAGCCATATTTCTGTTGAGTCCCTCTAATTTTAAAGAAAGTTCTAAAAGTTTTTTAACTTTAGAATTGTTTTTTACTTCTTCTTTAAATCTTGGTTCACGATCAATCGACTCTTGAAGAGTGAGTGGTCTAGATGGATCAAACGGGACCATTTTACAAATTCTATCAACGTGACCATAAGAAAGTCCTAAAACACGACCAACATCTCTCAAAACCATTCGGGCTTTCAATTTACCAAAAGTAATTATATGAGCTACACCGTTATTGTATTTTTTTTTTAAATATTCAAATACTTGATCTCTTTTATCCTCGCAAAAATCAATATCAAAATCTGGCATTGAAACTCTATCTGGATTTAAAAATCTTTCAAAAATCAAATCAAATTCAATTGGATCCAAATCTGTAATATCTAAACAATAAGCTACTAGTGATCCAGCTCCAGAACCTCTTCCTGGACCAACTGGTATAGAATTTTTTTTGGCCCATTTTATATAATCAGAAACTATTAAAAAATAACTTGCGTAATCCATAGAGTTAATAATATTAATTTCATGTTTTAACCTATCTTCATAAGTCTCTCTAATCTGATCACTTGATTTAATTTTACTTTTATTAATAAAGTTTTTAAGTCTATTTTCTAATCCTCTTTTTGCTAATTTTAATAATTCTTCCTCTGGCGTAGCGTTTTCTTCACTAGCAATAGAAGGTAGAATTGGTTTCGATTTTTTTGGTTTAAAATTAAATCTTAAATGAAAATTATAATTATTTTTAAGAGCTTCCGGTATATCTAAATATAATTTTTCTATTTCTTCTTGTGATTTAAGATAATGCTGATTGCTATATCTAAATCTATCTTTATCATCTACGAATTTTTTTTCTCCAATACAGACGAGAGCATCATGCGCTTCATACATTTCTTTATTCAAATAAAATATTTCTTGGGTAGCAATTAATGGCAATTGAAGAGATTTTGATATATTGAGTAAATAATTTTCAAAGTTTTTTTCATTTAACTCATTATGACGTTGAATTTCTATGTATAGTCTATCTCCAAAGCTTTTTTTAAGAGTATTTAATATTTGCTCTAAATCTTTATGTTTATTTTGATAAAAAAGTTTTCCAAAAAAGTTAGTATGATTTCCAGTTAAAAATATTAAACCTTTATTGTTTTCTGTTAGGTCTTTTAAACTACAAAATGGATCGGTTAATCTGTTATTCTTCAAATAACTTAAAGAAGATAATTTAGTCAAATTTTTATATCCCTGCTCAGATGTAGCGTAAAGCGATACTTTGCCAATTATATCGGACATATTAAGATTGATTTGTGATCCAATAATTGGGTGAGTGCCAACTTTAGCAATTTTTTCTGAAAATTCGAGAGCACCACACAAATTATAACTGTCAGCTAAACCAATAGATTTTATTTTGTTTGACTTACAATAATCAGCCAATTCATCAATTTTTATTGCGCCTTCACATATTGAATATTGGGTATGTACTTTAAGATGATTAAAATTCTTATTAACGAGCATTAACTCGTTTTATATCACCATTAGAAATAAACAACTTGTAATCAGCCCTGTTAGCAAGTTCTCTATTGTGAGTTGCAAAAATTATAGTTTTTTTTAATTTTTTTAATTTTAAAAAATAAGAAAATATTTCTTTTGAGGTTTTATAATCCAAATTACCAGTAGGCTCATCCGCTAAAATTAAATTTGTTTCAGCTATTAAAGCTCTAGCAATAGCTACTCTTTGTTGTTCTCCTCCAGAAAGCTCGTTAGGAAAATGTTGCGCTCTGTCAAAAATTTTAACAGCTTTTAAAATTTTTTGAGCTTCTTTTTTAATGTTTGTTAAATTTTCACCCTTAATAATTAATGGCATCATTACATTTTCGATAGCAGTAAAATCATTCAACAAATTATTGTCTTGAAAAATAATTGATATATTTTTTCTTCTAGTTTCGTCTTTTTTTTCTTCTGTAAATTTTTTTGTGAGTACATCATTTATTTTAATTTCTCCACTTGTTGGCTCATCTAACAGAGCTAGTAAATGAATCAACGATGACTTTCCAGATCCAGATGGACCAACCAATGCTACAAGTTCTCCCCGCTTGATTTTCAAATTTAGATTGTTAAATAATGTTATTTCACCATTTAAATGTTTATAGGTTTTTTTAAGATTAATTGTCTCTATTAAAAATTTACTCATATTTTAAAGCTCTTAATGTTTTCATTTTTGAAATATGTCTTGCTGGTATGTATGAGGCTAAAGCTGAAACTAATATTGAAAGGACAAAAATTACAAATATTGAATACAGATTTATTTCACTTGGTAGCTCTTCTAAAAAATAAATGTCACTCGGAAATATTTCTAATTTAAAAACTGTTGAAAGAAAAATTCTTACTTTTTCAATATTTGTTGAGAATATTGTTCCTAAAATAATGCCAGATATTGTAGCAAAAAGACCTATAGTAAAACCCGTTAAAAAAAAAGATTTCTTAATTGATTTATTATTTAAACCTAAGGTTTTTAAAATAGCTATTTCTTTAGTTTTATTTTTAATTAATATGGTTAAACCAGAAATAATATTGAATGCAGCTACAATAATTATTAAAGTTAGTATTATAAACATTACATTTCTCTCAACTTTTAAAGCACTAAAAAAGGATTTATTCAAATCAGACCAAGTATAAATAAAATAATTTTGATTAAATTTTTCAATTTGCTTTTTATATAAATTAGCGTCAAGTGGATTTTTTAAATAAATTTCTAAGTTTTGATCTTTTGTATTCTTATCAAAAATTGACAGGGCATCTTCCGTTGTTAAAAAAATAATATTTTGATCAAACTCTATAAACCCAGTGTTAAATATACCTGCCACGTAAAAGCTTTCCTGTTTTGGCAAACTCCCTAATGGAGTAGCAATAAACGTTGATGACATTAAATTTATTTTATCGCCTTCATTTAAATCTAAATTAAATGCAAGTTCAGATCCTATAAATACTTTATTCTTTTTAAATTGATTTACATCACCACTAACAATATTATTTTCTAGAAATTCTTGTATTTTTTTTTCTTCATTGTTAACACCTTTAAAAATTATTCCTTTTGCTTGATTATTATTAATTATTACACCTTCACCCGAAAAAGTTTTGCTTAAGGAAATATCTTTAAAATTATTTTTTATTTTACTAATATATTTTTCGTTAATATTAAAACCGTTAGATTGAATTACGATATGTGGATTTAAACCGATTATTTTATTTGTTAACTCAGTTTTAAAGCCATTCATAACTGACATAACAATGATTAAAATTGCTACTCCAAGCATAATGCCTAAAAAAGAAAAAATAGAAATAATTTTTAAAAAACCTTCCTTTTTTTTAGGTCTGAGATTTCTTGATGAAATTAGTCTTTCTACTTTTGTGAACAAAATATTATTTTTTTAATTTAGATTTGATATCTTCTATACTTAGCATTTCACTTTCGGAGTTCAATTCTTTAAACTCAAATTTATTTTCTTCAGATTTTGATCCAATGATTATTTGGAAAGGAATGCCTATTAGATCATGTTTTTTGAATTTATTTGACATATTTTCATCAACATCATCTAACAATACGTCAATATTTTGTTTTTTTAATTCTTGATAAATTTTTTCAGCTTTTTGTAAGTTTTCTTGATTATTTTTGCTGATACTTGGAATAATAACTGTATCAAATGGTGAAATTGACTTTGGCCATTTCATTTTACCATGATTGTAATTTGCCTCAATTGTAGCGCCAACAAGTCTGGAAACACCAATACCATACGATCCCATTTTCACGGAAATTTTCTTCCCACTTTTATCATCTATTAAGCAATTCATTGGTTTTGAATATTTATCACCGAAGTAAAAAATATGTCCTACTTCTATACCTTTTGTTTTAATCTGATTTTTTTTATCAACTTCTAAATTGAATTTTTTTTCATCAAATTTTTCATCTGTTGCTGCATAAATATTTGTAAAATCTTTTCTCATTTTGGAGAGTGAATTATCACTAAAATCGTATTTATCTAAATTAATTTCAAATATTCTTTTATCTGCAAATATTTGGCTTTCGCCAGTTTCTGCTAAAATAATAAATTCGTGAGAAAGATCTCCACCAATTGGGCCGGTGTCTGCAGCCATTGGTATAGCTTTTAAACCTAATCTATTAAAAGTTTTTAAATAAGAGAAAAACATCTTATTATAAGATTTTTTTGCATCATCATCAGTTAAATCAAATGAGTAGGCATCTTTCATAAAGAATTCTTTACATCTCATTACACCAAATCTTGGCCTTATCTCATCTCTGAACTTCCATTGTATATGGTATAGAATTTGCGGAAGTGATTTATATGATTTTACACTTGATCTAAAAATGTCTGTTATTAATTCTTCATTTGTAGGTCCATAAAGCATTTCTCTTCCTTGCCGATCTTTAATTCTTAACATCTCTTCACCATAATCATCGTACCTACCGCTCTCTTTCCATATTTCAGCTGATTGAATTGTTGGCATTAGCATCTCTTGAGCTCCAATAGAATTTTGTTCCTCTCTTACTATTTGTTCAATTTTTTTCATGACTTTAAACCCTAATGGCAGCCAAGAGTAAATGCCTGCAGAAGATTGTCTAATCATTCCTGTTTGTAACATAAGTTGATGAGATTTTATTTTAGCCTCAGCTGGTAAATCTTTAGTTATGGGAATAAATAATTGTGATAAATACATTTTATTGCAAATATTTTCTTAAATTTAATAAATCAAGTTCAACAAGATAATATATTACAATAAATATTATTGAAGTAATTATCGTAGTAATTAAAAATTTTTTGGCTATTTTAGGATTATTAGGGGCTCCAGGATCTACACCCTCTATTCTTTCTCTAAATTTTTCTTTATTTGATTGAATTCCTACAGGCAAAACAGAAAAGAAAATTATCCACCAAATTAATACATAAACGATAATTGAACCAGTTATACCCACTAGATTCTCGCTATATTTATGTTTGTAAAAGGTTTTTTTCCAGTTTTTTCTTTAACGATTCTTCTACAATTTTGCTTGATAGTCTCTATTAAATTTTTTTGTTGGTTTTTGTTATCTAAGGAGAAAGTTCTACAAATATTTAAAATTTCATCTTCCATATCAAAAATAAAATGCTCAGAATTTTCTTTTTCAGGGATACCTCTGAATGAAATAATTGGTTTTTTTATTTTTCCATTATTAGATACTAAAAGTGTGATTTCAAGGTATCCATTAATTGATAAATTTTTTCTATCTTTAATTGATTGAGCATCTGTTTCAACGTTGATACTACCATCTAAATAAACTCTTCCTGATGGAGCTTTATCGACTACTTTAGGAGCATCTCCAGGTAAAAGTTTGATTATATCTCCATTCTCAATCAACAACGTTTTTGGAACCTGCATTTCTTTAGCAAAATTTACATGTTCTTGCATATGTCTATGCTCACCATGGACAGGGATAACACTTTTAGGTTTTACCCATTTATACATATCTTTTAAGTCATCTCTATTTGGATGACCAGATACATGAACAAAAGCATTTTCCTCACTTATAATTTCAATATTATTTCTTACTATTTGATTTTGTAAGTTATAAAGTTTTTTTTCATTTCCAGGGATGATTTTAGATGAAAAAATTACACAATCTCCCTCCTCTAAAAAAACATCTGGATGAGAACCATTAACAATCCTATTCATTGCTCCCATAGGCTCACCTTGACTGCCAGTTGCTAAATAAAGAATTTTATTTTTTGAAACTTTTTTTGCTTCTCTTGTTTCAATCGGATCAATTAATCCTTTTAAATAACCACATTTTTTTGCTGCTTTAAATATTCTATGCATTGACCTTCCTACCAAGCAGATAGCTCTTCCAGTTTTTTTGGCACAATTAAATATTGACTCCATTCGAGCTACGTTTGAGGCAAATGATGTAACTAAAATTCTTTTAGTTTTTAATTCCATTATACGTAATAAACTATCTCTTACATCAGACTCTGAACCTGCTCTTCCAGGGCTAAAAATATTAGTTGAGTCACATATCATAGCTGACACACCTGCATCACCAATTTTTTTTAATTTATCTTCATCAATTTTGTTTCCAATTAATGGATTAGGATCTATTTTCCAATCTCCTGTATGTAGGATTGTTCCGAGAGGAGTTTTAATACTTAATCCATTTGGCTCTAAAATTGAATGAGTAAGAGTAACAAAATCTATTTCAAAATCTCCTAATTTAATTTTACTATTTAAAGGCACTATTTTTAAAAAAGAAGAGATATCGATTTTTTTTTCTTTAAATTTTTCTGTGATTAAAGCTGCAGTAAATGGAGTAGCATATAAATTGCACTTCAATTCTGGCCATATGTGTGCAACTGCTCCAATATGATCTTCATGAGCATGCGTTAAAACAATACCAAGTAGATCTTGTTTTTTATCAATAATAAATCCAGGGTCAGGCATAATTAAATCTATACCCGGAATAGAGTCGTCAGCAAAGGTGACGCCGAGATCAACAATGATCCATTTTTGATTGTCTTCTTTGCCATAAGCGTAAAGATTCATATTCATGCCTATTTCTCCTGACCCACCTAAAGGGCAAAAAAGCAATTCTTCTTTACTCATATTAATTCTTTATAAACATTTGCAATACCTTTTACAGTTATATTTTGATCAACTGTAACATTTTTTTTAATTATTTTTTTAAAAAAATTAGCATAACCACCAGTTAGTAAAATCTTAAAATTTTTTTTGTTTTTTGAAATTATTTTATTGATGATATTATTTATTAAACCTTCATATCCCCAAACAAATCCTGCATTTAAAGCTTCTTTAGTATTTTTTCCGATTTTTTTTTGATTAGAACTTAAATTAATTAAAGGAAGTAAAGCAGTAGCTTCTCTTAAATTTTGAATAGAAAGTTTTACACCCGGTGCAATTACACCGCCTTCATATACACCGTTTTTAATAACATCAAATGTCGTTGCTGTTCCAAAATCTAAAACTAAACAGTTTTTAAATTTTTTTGCACTGATTGCATTTGCTATTCGATCTGAACCTAATAGTTTTTTATTTTTAATATTTATTTTTATTATTTTATTCAAATTTAAACTCTTTAGCTCTAAAATTTTATATTTTGAAAACTTTAAACTCTTTTTAATATTTGAAAATACTTTTGGCACAACACTAGAGAATAAAAATACTGAATTGAGATCTTTATAATTTTTTTTTTTAACAATGATCTTGATAGGATTTCCTTTCAACATTTTAATAGATTCAAAATTGTATGATTTTAAAATTTTGAATTTATTATTTAAAATACATATCTTAGTTGAGGTATTGCCTATATCGCCAATTAAATATTTCATATTTTTTGTGTGAATTTTTTCAGTTCTAAAAAGGAATTTTGATTAGCTTTTATTATAAATTTTTCATATGTTTTTTTAATCATAATAAATAGTTTTTTATTATCTACATTTTTTTTTATAATATCTTTCAACGAAGTAGACGAAAAACTACTATTGGTTGGATCTAAGTTGGTATTTATTCCTATTCCAACTATTAAAAATTTTTTACCTTTATTAATAACAGTCTCTTGTAAAATTCCACAAATTTTTTTTCCACTAAATAATAAGTCGTTTGGCCATTTTATTTTTATTTTTTTAGAGAATTGTTTTACAAGTATACTTTTTAGTAAATAGGCGTTTAAAACTGCAAATTTTTTAACATCTATTTTCTTATTACTCATATCAAAGAAAATAGTTAAGAATAAGTTTCCTTTTTTAGAAATCCATTTTTTTCCCATTGTTCCTCTACCTTTAGTTTGCTTTTCAGATAAAATTATCGTGGGTCTAAATTTTTTTTTCTTAATAAGCATGTGGGCTATATCATTGGTGCTTTTTACACTTTTAAATTTAAATGACCTTAATTTCATTAATTCAAAAATAATGTATCGACTACATTATTCAAAACTGATGGATATAAGAAGAAAGTTATTAGAATACCACAGCTAATAAAAATCGATAATTGAGCAAATTTATTTTTTGTAACATCAAAACTAATAATACTGTCATCAAAATAAATCGTCTTAATTATTTTAAGATAATAAAAAGCAGATATTACTGTAGTTAACAATCCTATTATAGCTAAAGCATACATTTTTTGTTCAACAACAGCAGTGAAAACGTAAAATTTTGCAAAGAACCCCCCAAGCGGTGGGATGCCTGCTAAAGAAAATAAAATTACTAAAAACGAGATGGCTAATATTGGATGTTTTTTTGAAATACCCGATAAGTCAGAAATATTTTCTTTATACTCGCCATCTTTTTTTAACAAATATAAACATGAGAAAGCCCCAATATTCATTACAACATAAATAGCTATATAAACTATTGAACTTTCATAACCTGAAATCATCCCTGTTGCTACACCAGCTAAGGCATAACCTATGTGTCCAATTGAGCTATAAGCCAATAATCTCTTAATATTTTTTTGTCCGATTGCAGCCACTGCACCTAAAATCATTGAGGCTATAGATATAAAAATAATTATAATTTGCCACTCCATTAATATTTTTGAGAAAGGAATTAACATAAACTTAATCAAAACTGCTAGCCCAGCAACTTTTGGAACTACTGCAAAATAACTGGTTATTGATGTTGGGGCTCCCTCATAAACATCAGGAGTCCACATATGAAAAGGAACTGCTGAAACTTTAAATGCAAGTCCAACCAAAATAAATACCATGGCAAATACTGCACCTGTATTTTCTTCACTCAGTTCATTAGCAATTAAATCAAAATTAGTTGATCCTGTAAATCCGTATAACAAAGAACAACCGTAAAGTAATAAACCTGATGATAGAGCACTTAATACAAAATATTTTATACCTGACTCAGAAGATCTTAAATTGTCTCTATCAATTGAGGCTAAAATATATAATGATAGAGATTGTAACTCTAAACCTAAATAAAATAGAATTATATCGTTAGAACTTACCATAAAGAACATACCTAAAATTGAAAGTAATATAATTATTGGATACTCAAATTTTGCCAATTTATTATCTAAAATAAAATTTTTTGAAGAGTTGAGCACAAATAAGCTTGAAACTAAAATTAAAATTTTAAAAAAGTTTGAAAATGTATCACGAGTAAAACTTTCCAAAAATATTTTTTCTACATTGTTTGAGCTATTTAAAATTATCGCTATGGTCAATAAAATTATTAATGAACTTAAATTAAATATTAAATTAAAACTATTTTTGATAAAGACTCCTATCATCAGAATGGAAAATATGGATAAAGTTAAAAAAATTTCTGGAAGTAATATATTTAAATTATTTATCATACTAATTTAGACCACTTGCTTTTACAGCATTTTCATAATTATTAATCAAATTATTTACTGAAACGTTTAAAGTTTCCATTAAGGGAACTGGATAAAAACCAAATAAAATAACTAATAACGCTAATATACCTAAAATAACAAATTCAGATTTATTGACATCTTTTAAATTTTTAATTTGATCATTTTTTGTAACACCAAAAATAACTCTCTTTGTAAGCCAAAGCATATAGGCAGCTCCTAAAATAACGCCAAACGTAGCTAACATTGCAACTAAATAATTTTTTTGGAAAGTTCCTGTTAAAACTAAAAACTCTCCTAAAAAGCCAGACGTTCCTGGAAGACCCAATCCAGCTAAAGCAAAAACTATGAATAAAAAAGAATATTTTGGTAAATAAGTTACTAACCCGCCGTACGTGCTGATCATTCTGGAATGTAATTTGTCGTAAAGAACTCCTACGCAAAGGAATAAAGCTGCTGAAATTAATCCATGACTAATCATTTGAAAAACACTCCCTTCAATTCCTTGTTTGGTAAATGTAAATATTCCAAGAGTTACATAGCCCATATGAGCAACTGAGGAATATGCAATTAATTTTTTCATATCCTCTTGCATCAAAGCGACTAAAGAAGTGTAAATAATAGCAATTATACTTAGTGTAAAAATTAATGGTGTAAAAAATTCTGAAGCTAATGGAAACATGGGTAAAGAAAACCTTAAAAAACCATATCCAGCCATTTTTAAAAGTATTGCAGCTAGTATTACCGATCCAGCTGTAGGCGCTTCGACATGCGCATCAGGCAACCAAGTGTGAACTGGCCACATTGGCATTTTCACAGCAAAAGAACTGAAAAAAGCTAACCATAGTAAGTTTTGATACTCTTTAGGTATTTTAATTTCATAAATTTGAGTGACGTCAGTTGTTCCTGTTATCCAATAGATCGCAATAATAGCGACAAGCATCAAAACTGATCCTAATAGAGTGAATAGAAAAAATTTAAATGCTGAGTACACTCTCCTTGGTCCACCCCAAACCCCTATGATTAAAAACATTGGGATTAATCCAGCCTCAAAGAATAAATAAAATACAACTAAATCTAACGAACAAAAAACTCCAATCATGAAAGTTTCCAATATCAAAATCGCTATTAAAAACTCTTTAACTCTATCTTTAACACTATTAATGCATGAGATGATACAAATAGGAGTTATTAATGTTGTAAGGACAATAAAGAGAATTGAAATTCCGTCTATACCGAGTTTAAATTTAATAAAATCATTAATCCAGGATTGTTCCTCTAAAAATTGAAAATCTGCTGATGCATAATCCATTGAATACCAAACAAATAGAGACAGTATAAATGTTGCTAAACTACTAAATAAAGAAATGTAAATTGCGCTATTGTTGTTTTTTTGCCCTCTGGATATGAAAATAAATAAAGAACTTACTAATGGTAAAAATATAAGAGTAGATAAAATTGGAAAGTCCATTTTTAATTTAAAATCAAATAAGTGAGAAGAATTGATAAACCTATCAACATCACAAAAGCATAATCATATATAAATCCTGTTTGAAAAATGCCTGCTTTGTCAGAAAGTTTCTTTATTAATTTTGAAATACCGTCAGGGCCAAATCTATCTATAAAACCTAAGTCACCTTTTTTCCAGAAAAAAGAGCCAATTTTTTTAGCAGGTTTTACAAATAATAAATCGTATAATTCATCTATATACCATTTATTAAGTAAAAAACTATAAAGTGGTGAATTAGTATTTTTAAATTCCTCTAGAATTTTAGTGTTAGAAATAAAATAGTAATATGAGACAGGTATAGAAATTACTACTAATACCGGTGTTAAAATTAAAAACCATAAAGGGATCGGATCGTGTTTTATTTCATTTAGAAAGAATATTGATGACTGCCAGAATTCATTACTGGAATGACCAATAAATGTCGTTTTAAAAAAATAACCGGCAAAAATTGCACCTACAGCTAAAAATAATAAAGGACCCAACATTACAAAAGGAGACTCATGAGTTTCATTTATTGGTACTTTCAAATTATTATATGGACCGTGGAATGTTTTGAAAAATAATCTCCAAGAATAAATTGAAGTTAAAAATGCTGTAAAAATTCCAATAGTTGCCGCATAGTTTCCCAAGGAAGAATTTCTTAAATAAGTAAATTCAATAATTGCATCTTTAGAGTAAAAACCAGATAAAAAAGGAAATCCAGTTAACGCTAAAGTTCCTATCAACATAAAAATATAGGTATAAGGAAGTTTTTTTCTCACACCACCCATATTTCTTATATCTTGTTCATCTTTAAACGCATGAATTACAGATCCGGAACCTAGAAATAATAAAGCTTTAAAAAAAGCGTGAGTGAATAAATGGAACATTGCTACATGGTAAGCACCTACACCTGCAGCAAAAAACATGTAACCTAATTGGCTACAAGTTGAGTAAGCAACTATTTTTTTGATATCATTCTGAACAAGAGCAACTGATGCTGCAAAAATTGCTGTAATCATTCCGATTATTGTAACTAGGTTTAAAGCAGTTTGAGAATATTCAAACAACGGAGAACATCTCACAACTAAAAACACACCGGCTGTCACCATTGTAGCTGCATGAATAAGTGCTGATACTGGTGTGGGCCCTTCCATGGCATCTGGTAACCAAGTATGTAATAAAAATTGGGCTGACTTACCCATCGCTCCAATAAATAAAAATAAACAAATCAATGTGATTAAAGTTGTCTCAAAACCAAAGAATACTAATTTTTTTTCAATAAATTGTGGAGCTAGGTTAAAAACTTCTTGAAAATTTATCGTACCGAAATAAAAAAAAATAAGAAAAATTCCAATCGCTAAACCAAAATCACCCACCCTGTTTACGATAAAAGCTTTTATTGCTGCATTATTTGCGCTCTCTTTTTTATACCAAAAACCAATTAACAGATAAGAACATAGCCCTACTCCCTCCCAGCCAAAAAATAACTGAAGAAAGTTATCTGACACAACAAGAACTAACATTGAAAACGTAAATAATGATAAGTAAGACATAAATCTTGGTTTGTGCGGGTCATGGCTCATGTAGCCAATGGAATAAATATGTACCAATGCTGAAACAAAAGTGACAACTACAAGCATCACTGAACTTAAAGGATCAATATTTATTGACCAATTAGCAACAAAATTTCCTGAGCTAATCCATTCAAATATTTTAAAATTTCCGTATGTATTATTTTGAATTCCATTCCAAAACAAAATTATTGAAAACACTGCTGAAATACTTACGAATAAGCTCGTGGTAATTTCAGAAAAATATTTAATAAATGATTTACCTAAAAAGCCAAGTATAGATCCAACTAAGGGTAAAAAAATTACAGCGTACTCCATTTATCCTTTCATTCCATGGATATCTTCAACTCTTATTGATCCTCTGTTTCTATAATAAATAACAATTATTGCTAATCCTATTGCTGCTTCTGCTGCAGCTACTGTTAAAATTAACATTGTAAATATTTGTCCAACTATATCTCCAGAAAAAATTGAGAATGATATTAGGTTTATGTTTACTGATAATAATATTAATTCAATAGACATCAATATAACTATTACGTTTTTTCTATTTAAAAAAATTCCAATGACACCTAAAAAGAATATAATTGCACCTAGAGATAAATAATGACCTAGTCCAATTTCAATCATCAATTTTTACCCCTTTATTACTCTCTACATTTCTAAGCTCAATTGATGATGCTGGATTTCTGGAAATTTGATTAAAATAACTTTGTTTTTTTACTCCTTTTCTTTGTCTAAACGTTAAAAGTATAGCTCCTATCATTGATAATAAAAGTATGACTCCAGCTAATTGAAAATATAAAATGTAATCAGTGTACATAACCAAACCTAACTGATGTGTGTTTGAAATATCTGATAAATTTAAGGTGCTGCTTGACATTAGATCATCTTTGTATTTCCAACCACCAACTACCACTAAAAGCTCTAAAAGAATTAAAACGCTAACAATTAATCCTATTGGAATGTGAGTTGATTTTTTTCCAATAAACCAAGACTGTTTCTGTTCAGCTACGTTAAGCATCATTACTACAAATAGAAATAAAACTGCAACAGCTCCGACGTAGACAATTAAAATAATCATTCCTAAAAATTCAGCACCAACCATTATAAAAAGACATCCAACTGATATAAAATCTAAGATTAAAAAGAAAACTGAATTAACAGTGCTTCTTGATGTGATAACCATTAAAGAAGAAAAAATTGCTATAACGGAAAAAAAATAAAAAAATACCGAATGAGCTAACATTTATCTATAAGGTTTATCTAGCTTAATATTCTTAGCCAAGACTGTCTCCCACCTATCGCCGTTGTCTAAAAGTTTTTCTTTATTATAATAAAGCTCTTCTCTTGTTTCTGTCGCAAATTCAAAATTTGGTCCTTGAACTATAGCCTCCACAGGACATGACTCTTGGCATAAACCGCAATAAATACATTTCAACATATCGATATCGTATCTTGTTGTCTTTCTGCTGCCATCTTCTCTTTCAGCAGACTCAATTGTAATAGCTTGGGCAGGACAAACTGCTTCACAAAGTTTACAAGCTATACATCTTTCCTCACCATTTGGATATCTTCTTAAAGCATGCTCTCCTCTCATACGAGGACTTATTGGACCTTTTTCAAACGGATAATTGACAGTTTTAGATTTTTTAAACATTTCTTTAATGGCCATTAATAAACCCTTAATAAACTCAACTAAAAAAATAGTTTTAAAAATTCTGCTTAGAGTCATTAAAAATTTCCTTTTGGTAATTTATCAAAATAAAATAAAAAACTCGCTGTGAATACTAGATATATTAAAGAAAACGGAAGAAATATTTTCCATCCTAGTCTCATTAATTGATCATATCTATATCTTGGTACTATTGCTTTTATTAAAGCAAATAAGAAAAATAAAAATAAAATTTTTAAAATCATCCAGACTGGAGCTGGTATTATATTAATTGGATAAATATCAATTATTGGCAACCAACCACCTAAAAAAAGTATAGATCCTATCGCACACATTAAAAGAATGTTTGCATATTCACCAAGCCAAAACATAGCATACATCATTCCAGAATATTCAGTTTGATATCCAGCCACTAACTCAGCCTCGGCTTCAGGTAAATCAAAAGGAGGTCTATTAGTCTCTGCTAATGCAGAAATAAAAAAAATAACGAACATTGGAAATAGTGGAATTACGTACCATAGTTCTTTTTGCGCTAAGACAATGTCTTTTAAGTTTAATGATCCAACGCATAATAAAACGTTAATAATAATTATTCCGATAGAAACTTCATAAGAAACCATTTGAGCTGCAGACCTAATTGCGCCTAAAAATGGATATTTGGAATTTGAAGCCCACCCACCCATTATAATGCCGTAAACACCTAAAGAAGAAACAGCAAATAAATATAATATGCCGACATTAATATCAGACAATACTAATTCTTCACTCATTGGAATAACTGCCCAAGCTACTAAAGCAAGGGTCATCGTTACAATAGGGGCAAGTATAAATACTGTTTTATTAGCGCTAGCTGGAATAATTATTTCTTTAAAAATATATTTTAATGCATCAGCCAATGTTTGCAGTAAACCAAATGGACCTACAACATTTGGTCCTTTCCTTTTTTGCACTAAACCCCACACCCTTCTATCCAACCAAACAATCATGGCCACTGAAACTAATATCGGTACTAGTAAAAATAAAATTTTATAAACTTCACTACCTAAAATTTGTATGTACTCCATCATTAATTATTTGTCCCATCTTTTTTAATTTTTTGACGAATTTGACGACACTCGCTCATTGTTTTTGATGAACGTGAAATAGAGTTTGTGTAGTAATAATCAAGTTCTCTCACAGAAATCTTCTCATTGAAAAAACTTGTTTCAATATTATTAGTTTTAATTACTGATTTTTTTGGAAGTTCGTTTATCTCTGAAAAATTTTTAACAGTTTTTAAAACTTCTTTTCTTAGTTCATCAAAATTTAGTGATTTTTCATTTATGTTTAATTTTTTTATAATTCGATTGAAAATTTTCCAATCTTCTAAAGCTTCTCCAATTGGGTAAGATGCTTTTTTACCTTCTTGTATTCTTCCTTCAAGATTTTCATACAAACCATTTTGTTCTGTATATGTTGCACTTGGTAAAATTAAATCTGCAATCTCTGCACCTCTATCTCCATGGCTACCTTGATAAACAATAAATTCATCATTTTTTTGGAATTCTAAATTATCGGAACCTAATAAATATAAAAGTTTGAATTTTCTATTTTTTAAATTATCAAAAAAAGAAGAAGATTTTTCTTTTTGATCTTGCAAAATTTCTAAATCTAAAAGACCTACTGTTGAAGCATTTTGTACAAGTATATTTAATCCATTCCAGTTTTCGTTTATTAAATTATTTTTTATTAAAAATTTTTTAAATTCTTCAAATATATATCCTCCACTTTTTAGCTCTAAAGCTGACTCCCCAATGATGATCATTGGTTTTTTTGCCGATAAAAGTTTTTGAGAAAAGCCATGTTCATTATTTACAATTTTCTTAATATCTTCAGTGCTATCACCAATTATTTCATATTCATAAGTTAAGTCTCCTGGATTTCCTATTGAGAAAATTGGGATTTTTTTTTGTACAAATGTTTTTCTTATTCTAGCATTTAAAATTGATGCTTCATGTCTCGGGTTAGTTCCAACTAATAGGATTAAATCTGCATCTTCAATTCCTGCTATAGAAGTGTTAAAAATATAGTTTATTTTTTCATCTGAATTTATGTAAAAATTTTTTTCTCTAAACTCCAAATTTTCACTTTTTAGTGTTTTAAAGAAATTCTTGAAGCTCAAAGCATTTTCCATATTAATCATATCGCCGATGTGGCCAGCTATTTCATTTGGCTGAACTGATTGTATTTTATCAACTAAAAGATTTATAGCTTCATCCCAGGAAGATTTTTGTAATTTATTATTTTTTTTAATATACGGAACATCTAATCTTTGCTTTAATAAACCATCGCAGGAATATCTTGTTTTGTCGGATATCCACTCCTCATTAATTTCGTTATTTAATCTTGGTAAAATTCTTTTTACTTCCCAGTTATAAGTATCAACTCTTATGTTTGAGCCTACTGCATCCATTACATCTACACTTTCCGTTTTTTTAAGCTCCCATGGTCTTGCTTCGAAGGCATAAGGCTTAGATGTTAGTGCTCCTACAGGACACAAATCAATTACATTAGCAGATAACTCTGATTCCATTGATTTTTCCAAGTAAGTTGTGATTTGCATATCTTCACCTCTTCCAATAGCACCAATTTCTGGAACTCCAGCAACTTCTGTTGCAAACCGCACACATCTAGTACAATGTATACATCTTGTCATCTGAGTTTTAATTAATGGCCCCATGTACTTTTCTTTTACATCTCTTTTATTTTCAACAAATCTAGATTTATCAACTCCATAATAAAGTGATTGATCTTGCAGATCACACTCACCACCTTGATCGCACACAGGGCAATCTAATGGATGGTTTGCAAGTAAAAATTCCATCACACCTTTTCTGGCTTTTTCGACTAAAGTTGTATTTGTTTTAATATTCATTCCTTCAGTGGCTGGCATGGCGCAAGAGGCGATTGGCTTAGGTGATTTCTCCATTTCGACTAAACACATCCTGCAATTTCCGGCTATTGAAAGCTTTTCGTGATAACAAAATCTTGGAATCTCAACATCTGCTAGCTCGCATGCTTGAAGGACTGTCATTCCTTTTTCAAACTCAATCTCTTTTCCATTTATTGTTATCTTAGGCATTTTTATTCTCCAATAAATGTTGATCAACTAAATAAGGATTATTCAATTTTTTCTTAATTAAAGGCTCCTCTCTACAACGGCTTTCCACTTCTTTCTTAAAATGTCTTAACAAACCCTGAACTGGCCAAGCTGATCCTTCACCAAAAGCACAAATAGTATGACCTTCAATTTGTTTAGTTACATCAGATAGTAAATCTATGTCACTGAAAGTTGCTTTTCTTTTAACTACTCTATCTAAAATTCTCCACATCCAACCTGACCCTTCTCTGCATGGAGTACATTGACCACAACTCTCGTGTTTATAGAACCTGGCAATTCTAGCCATGCACTCAACAATATCTTGGTCTTTATTAATAACCACTACTCCAGCAGTACCTAATCCACTTTTATTCTCAATCAAAGAGTCAAAATCCATTGTTAACGTATCGCAAACTTTTTTTGGTAATAAAGGCATAGATGAACCACCTGGTATAACTGCTTGAAGATTATCCCAACCTCCAACTACTCCTCCAGCATGTTTTTCTATTAAATCTTTTAGAGAAATCCCCATTTCCTCTTCGACATTACATGGAGCATTTACGTTTCCCGAAATACAAAATATTTTAGTACCAGTATTTTTTGGTCTACCTATTGAAGCAAACCATTTTCCGCCTCTTCTTAAAATTGTTGGTACAACAGCAATAGTTTCTACATTATTAACTATTGTAGGACACCCATACAAACCAACTAATGCTGGAAAAGGAGGTTTTAACCTTGGTTGACCTTTATTTCCTTCAATACTTTCCAATAAAGCAGTTTCCTCTCCACAAATATATGCTCCCGCTCCATAATGAATATGAATGTCAAAATCCCATCCAGAACCACAGGCATTTTTTCCTAAGAAATTTTTGGCATATGCCTGATCAATTGCTTCTTGTAATCTTTCACCTTCTCTAAGATATTCTCCTCTTATATATATATAACAAACATGGGCATTAACTGTGTAACCTGCAATTAAACATCCTTCGATTAATTTTTGAGGCTCAAATCTCAAAATATCTCTATCCTTACATGTTCCAGGTTCTGATTCATCGGCATTAATTACTAAATAGTGTGGTCGTGAACCAACTTCTTTTGGAGCAAATGACCATTTTAAACCAGTTGAAAAACCTGCTCCACCTCTACCTCTTAGTTCAGAAGTTTTTACTTCATTTATTATCCAATCACGGCCTTTATGAATTAAATCTTTAGTATTCTTCCAATCATCACGCTTTAATGAATTTTCAATATCCCAACCAAATTCGTTATAAAGGTTTTTAAAGACTCTATTTTCTTTTTTAAGCATGTTTTTCCCCATTACTAATTAATATTTTTTCTGGAGAGGTATTTTTTCTACCACGATATGAGCCAGGCTTTAAAGGTTTATCATTTATTAAAGAAATAAGTATTTCTTTTGTGCTTTTTTCATCTAAGTCTTCATAGTAATCGTCATTTATTTGAACCATCGGAGCGCTGACACAAGCCCCAAGACATTCCACTTCCATCCAAGAGCAATTACCTTTTTTTGAAATTTCGTTTTCATTTGGAGAAATATTTTCTTTACATAATTTCACGATTTTATCAGCACCTCTAAGCAAACAAGGTGTTGTTGTGCATACCTGTATAAAATGTTTACCTACAGGTGAAAGGTTATACATTGTATAAAAAGTTGCAACTTCATAGACTGATATGTAAGGCATAGCTAAATAATTTGCTATGTATTTCATTGCTGCCAAAGGTATCCAATTATCATTTTGTCTTTGAGCTAAATAAAGTAAAGGCATCACTGCACTTTTCTTATTTTTTTTCGGATATCTTTTTAAAATTTCTTCAACCTTTTTTAAATTTTCATCTGAAAATTTAAATTCTTTTGGTTGTTTGTCATATACTTTTTTTACACTCATCTATCTACCTCTCCAAAAACTATGTCTAGTGAACCGAGCACAGCAGGCACATCAGCCAACATGTGGCCGCGAATAAGGTAATCCATTGCTTGCAAGTGGGAAAATCCGGGAGCCCTTATTTTACATCTATAAGGTTTATTGCTACCGTCAGATATTAGATAAACACCAAACTCACCTTTGGGAGCTTCTACTGCCGTATAAACATCTCCCTTAGGAACTCTATACCCTTCGGTAAATAATTTGAAATGGTGAATTAGCGCCTCCATAGATTGTTTAATATCATCTCTATTAGGAGGAGAAATTTTATTATCAATAGATATAACTGGACCTTTCGGCAGTCTCTCAATACATTGAAGAATAATTTTTACACTCTCTCTCATTTCCTCTATTCTACAAAGATATCTATCGTAACAGTCGCCATTTTTTCCAACTGGAATTTTAAAGTCTAAATCTTTATAAATTTCATAAGGTTGTGATCTTCTGAGATCCCATGGAACTCCAGAACCTCTCAACATTACACCGGAAAAACTATGATCAAGTGCCTCTTGTTTTGAAACAATACCTATTTCAACGTTACGTTGTTTAAAAATACGATTATCAGTAAGCAAGCCTTCTAGATCATCAATTATTTTCGGGAATGACTTACAAAATTTTTCAATATCTTCAACAAGTTTCATTGGTATATCTTTGTGAACTCCTCCGGTTCTGAAATAATTTGCGTGTAATCTTGAACCGGATGCTCTCTCGTAAAAAGTCATTAAAGTTTCTCTTTCCTCAAAACCCCATAAAGAAGGAGTTAAAGCCCCAACATCTAAGGCTTGTGTAGTTACATTTAAAATATGACTTAAAATCCTACCAATTTCACAAAATATTACTCTAATGTATTTAGCTCTTATAGGTACTTCTACATTCAGTAATTTTTCAGCTGCCAGAGCAAAGGCATGCTCTTGATTCATAGGTGCCACATAATCTAATCTGTCAAAATAAGGTAAAGCTTGGGTATAAGTTTTTTGTTCTATTAATTTTTCTGTTCCCCGATGAAGAAGACCGATATGTGGATCAGCTTTTTCAACTATCTCTCCATCCAATTGTAATATTAATCTTAGCACTCCATGTGCCGCTGGATGTTGAGGGCCAAAATTAAGGCTTAATGATTTAGTTTTTTTTACCATCTTTTTCTAAGTTTTTTATCTCTTTAATATAATTTGTTCCTTCCCAAGGACTTTCGAAATCAAAATTTCTGTAATTTTGCTCAAGCTTTACTGGCTCATATATAACTTTTTTTTCTTTCTCACTATACCTAACTTCATTAAAGCCGGTTAAAGGAAAATCTTTTCTCAAAGGATGTCCTTTAAATCCATAATCAGTCAAAATTCTTCTTAGATCAGGATGGTTTTTAAATTTAATTCCGTACATATCAAAAACTTCTCTCTCCATCCAATTGGCTGATGGAAAAATTTTCGTTAAGGAATTTATTGGTTGACTAATTTGAAATTTGATTAAAACTTTTATTCTTAAATTATGCTCATGAGACAAAAAAAGATAAACTAATTCAAATCTTTTTTCATTTTCTGGATAATCTACCCCAGCAATATCAATAAGTTGTTTAAACCTACAGCTTTCATTTGATTTTAAAAATTGAACTACATCAATTAAATCACTTTCATCAACTTCAATGAGCAATTCAGTGTTTTCAATTAATGAGTTTTTTATTTTGCTTGATAGCTCTGAATTAATTAATTTTTCAATTTTCTGAAGATTTAAAATCATTTTATCTTTTGAAAGAACCTTCTCTTCTAATTTTTTTTTGGAGTTGTAAAATCCCATATAACAAAGCCTCTGCTGACGGTGGGCAGCCTGGAATGTAAATATCTACTGGAACGATTTTATCGCATCCTCTTACAACTGAATAAGAGTAATGGTAATACCCTCCTCCATTAGCACAGCTTCCCATTGATACAACGTATCTTGGCTCTGGCATTTGATCGTAAACTTTTCTAAGAGCTGGTGCCATTTTATTTGTTAACGTTCCAGCTACAATCATCACGTCTGATTGCCTCGGTGAAGCTCTTGGAGCTGCCCCAAATCTTTCAAGGTCATATCTTGGCATCGAAGTTTGCATCATTTCTACTGCACAACAAGCCAAGCCAAATGTCATCCAGTGCAAAGAACCTGTTCTTGCCCAATTAATTAAATTATCACTTGATGTTGTTATGAAACCTTTTTCAGCGAAATCTTTAGCTAGATCTTTAAACTCTTCTGGAATTTTTTTCTGTTTCTCATCAAATGGATTAATTTTTATTCCCATTCTAACGCTCCTTTTTTCCACTCATAAATAAATCCTATTGTAAGCACTCCTAGAAAAAACATCATCGACCAAAAACCCAAGGCGCCAATCCCGCCTAAAGAAATTGCCCATGGAAAAAGGAAAGCTATCTCTAAATCAAATATAATAAAAAGTATTGCGACTAAGTAGAATCTTACATCAAATTCCATTCTAGAGTCATCAAATGCTTCGAATCCACACTCATAAGCAGATAATTTCTCAGGATCTGGATTAGAAGGTGAGGCTAAATAATTAGCAATAATAAAACCTATGCTTAAAAATAAAGCTATAAATATAAATATTATTATAGATAAATATTCAGATAAAAAGTTATAAATCATTTTTAATTAATACCTACCTCAATACCGTAGTTTGAGGATTCTTATATTAACAATGACTACTTATAACATTTATCTCCAATAAGTATAGGACAGATAGAAGCATTTTTGTTGATGAAAAAATGTGAGTTTGCAACTTTCTAGATGACAATCATTATCAACTAGTGGCGGGAGTGACGGGACTCGAACCCGCGACCTCCTGCGTGACAGGCAGGCGCTCTAACCAACTGAGCTACACCCCCACAGTTATCGAATTTAATGGTGGGCGGTAAAGGACTCGAACCTATGACCCTCTCGGTGTAAACGAGATGCTCTACCAACTGAGCTAACCGCCCTATTAAATAAAATCGAGATATACATTAAAAACTTTATAAAGTAAAAAAGTATTTAAATACTGATGTAATTTCGATAAATATCAGTATTATTGTAAAATTATGATAATAACTTGTAATTGTGGTCTAAAAAAATTTTCTCTCCCGGATAATTCTATACCTGCTGCTGGACGAATGGTTCAATGTGGTTCTTGTGGACTGAAATGGAAACAATTTCCTGTTAGTGAAATTAAAAAAACTCAACCAGTAGCAAGTGTTAAAAAAATAGTTTCAAAAACTCCAAAAATTCAACAAAAAACACAAGTGCCAAAGAAAGCTAAAAAAACTAAAGTTAGAAAATCTAGAGAAATAAATTTATATTCTCCAGAGTACCTTGCAAAAAAACACGGTATTAAACTTAACAATGATAATGATAAAAAAACTTTACCGAGGAGTAAAGTTTCATTTGGTTTTTACAATTCATTACTACTATTTATTGTATTGATAATTTTTTTATCTAGAGGTCTGTATTTCTTTCAAGACTTTGTTGTTCAAAAATTACCCTTTACTGAGTTTTACATAGATTACTTTTTTGAAAGTATGAGGAATATTTTTGAGATATGGAAAAATCTAATTACTGGTTATTAGACTCTAACTCTTTAATATTAACAAAATTGTCCGATAAATTTAAATTGTTCTTTTTAATATCGTCATAAAAATTCCAGGCTAAAACTAACAAAACATTTTTTTTATTCTTTATTTTTGATTTATTCTTAATAGGAATATTTACACCTGGGATAAATTTATTATGTTTTAGCTTATTGTCTTCGACAATAAAATCAATTTCTTTTGATACTCCAAAAAAATTTAGGGCTGTAGTAGCTTTAGCTGGTGCCCCATACCCTATTATTGTTTGATTTTGATCTTTAAGTTTTTTTAAATTTGCCAAAACATTTTCTCTAATTTTGTAAACTTTTTCTCCAAATTTTTTATAAGTTTTAAAATCTTTGATTCCATATTTTTCTTCCTCGAGAAGCATTTTTTTGACACTAGTTTCAATTTTTACTTTTTGATCTTTTTTTACATAAACTCTAATCGAACCTCCATGAGTATCTATTTTTTCTGATCTGTAAATCTTAGCCTTAAATTGATTAAAAAAATAAAACAATGATGTTAATGACCAGTAATTATAATGTTCGTGATAAATATTATCAAAAGTAAGATCTTGCAAAGTATTCATTAAATATTGAACTTCTATAACAATTGTCCCTTTTTTACTTAAAAGTGTTAACATGCATTCAGCCATTTCTTTAAGTTTATCTGAATGAGCAAAAACGTTTGAAGCTAATATTAAATCTGCATTTTTTTTAATTTTTTTTAAATTTTTTTTATCTAAAAAACCATTAAATGTTTTTATCTTATTTTTATTTGCTAGTTTTGCTAAATTTTTTGCTGGCTCAACTCCAAGAACTTTTTTAAATCCCAAATCTAGAAATGGTTTAAGTGCTACCCCATCATTACTACCTATATCTATTATATAAGATTTTTTTTTATTTAGTTTCAATTCTTTTACGTATTTTTTTGCTGCTCCAACAAAGTGATTTCTAAATACTTTTGATGTTGATGAGGTATAAAGATAATTTGAAAACATTTTTTTTGGGTCTACTGCAACAGACAATTGACAGTTATGGCACTTATTGCAGTAATTTACCTCTAAAGGATACAAATCACATTTTTCACTTTTTTTTTTTATTAAATTATTTGCTAATGGTTGATATCCTAAGGAAACAACTCTTTTTAAGTCAGTGCTTCCACATGATCTACAATCAAATTTATAACAACTTAACAGTAAATTTTTTTCTTTTTCATCTACAAAAACATGTTTAATTGTATGCGTGATACCATAATTTTCATGATCCCTCTCACCCCTTACTAAATTTAAAAATGTTGTGTCTTTTGTAAAAACCATTGTATGGGCTACATTAGGTTTTATAATTGATAACTGCCCTTCATTGACTACTTGTGTTATTTTTGGAGCGTTTGGATTTAAAATATCTTGAAAAATTTCTATAATCTGTCCTTTTGTGAATAAGCACTTTTGTTCTTGCTGAGGATGATAGTGATTAGCTCTTATTGTACCTTTCTTTGACTTAATCATTCCAATTAAATTAATTGGCTCAGTTAATTCATGATTGCTGATTATACCTCTTTTATCAATAAATAAGTTTTCTCCATCTTTTACGTGCTCCAATTCTTTTATTAAATCTTGCTCAGACCACTTTTCTATCATCTCTTTAATATTTTGATCCAAATTATAAAGAAATTCAAAACCAGTTTTGAGTAATTTTTCATTTGATAGAGAAAAACCTAAATTAGGTACTTCGTCGTTAGTTTCTTTTAAAATAATTTTAGGATTATGTTTTTTGCATATTTCAGCAACTTCTTTAACCGTCAAAGATTCTTTAGTTAAATTAAATATTTCAGAGTTGATTTCATTTTTTTCCTCCATGAACTTAAAACATCTTGCTACGTCAATTAAAGGAACGAGACTTTTAATTTGCCTTCCACCAGCAAAAAGTTTTAGTGTCCCATTTTGTGATGCTATTTTAGAAAACAAATTTGGCATTATATCTACTCTCATAGAGTCGGTTGAATATCCATAAACTGACCCTAATCTTAAAATAATAAAATTCTTACCAGATTTTTTTAATTGATCTTCATTTACAGATTTTGATGAAGAATAAGATAAGATCGGGCTAGTGGTTTCATTTTCTTTAATATTTTTTTTTACATCATTGATGCCTTCAAAAACAACGTGAGTTGATGGGAATATAATTTTACATTTATTACTTATAACATCTAAAATATTTTGAGTACCCTTTTCCCCGACTTCTTTTATTTTTTCATCATGAGATGATGATGACTCGCTTTTGGTTCTAGGTACATTAGTGATACCTGCTAAATGATGAACTACGTCTGCATCTTTACAATATTCGTTAATTAAATTTTTATCCAAAATATCACCTTGTATAAATTCCATATTCCAATTGCGAATCTGGTTTACCCTTTCGGATATAAATCTATTATCAATAACAACAATTTTGTGGTGCCAACTGACGCCAGAATATAATTTACACAGTTCTGTGCCTATATAACCAAGGCCTCCAGTGATGACTATTTTCTTTTTCATAATAACGTAATATTTACTTATAATAACTTTTGCTATAACTCAATTATAATGAAATTTATTGATTGTTTCATGTATTATGATGAAGATATGATTTTAGACATACGTCTAAACATACTTAATAAATATGTATCTTATTTTGTCATATGTGAGGCAAATTTTAATCATAATGGTACAAAAAGAGAATTTAAATTCGATATAAAAAAATTTTCTAAATTTAAAGACAAAATAATTTATATCCCTTTAAATTATCAACCTAATAATATTAAAATAATTTATGATGAGGATAGTAAATTAACAAAAAATTCAAAAATTTTAGATAACGCTCTTTTAAGAGAAAACTTTCAAAGAAATTATTTACAGAAAAAAATTAAAGATTTCCATAAAGATGATTTGATAATTATAAGTGATGTAGACGAAATACCAAATTTAGCAAAATTTACTTATAAATCAAAAATAACATTTTTTGAACAGAAAATGTTTTATTACAAATTAAATTTATTACATAAAGATTTTGTATGGTATGGGTCAAAAATTACGAAACAAAAAGATCTAATAAGTCCTCAATGGCTTAGAAATGTTAAATCTAAGAAATATCCAATTTGGAGACTAGATACATTATTTTCTAAAACAAAATATAATAATATTAATTTTATTAAAGATGGTGGTTGGCACTTTACTAACATTAAATCAGCTGAAAAAATTGATTATAAAATGAAAAATTTTTTGCACCACTTAGAGTATGAAGAGAGTGGTCTTAATGTGGAAGATGTTAAAAAAATCATCGCAGAAAAAAAAGTTTTTTATGACCACAATGCTGATAAAAAAGAAAAAAAATGGAATGCCAAAATTAAGCTTGTTAAAGAGGATGATAAATTGCTACCTAATTATATTTCTCAAAATAAAGAAAAATTTAATGATTGGTTTGACTAAAATTTAATGGGTGCTTAACTCTTTTTTTAATTTATCTTTTTTAGATATTTGATCTACCTCAACCCATTCAACTCTTTTTAAAGGTTTTGTTAGTGCTATTTTTAAAACTTCGTCAACATTTTTAACTGAGATAATTTCCATTGAGTCTAAAACTGTTTTGGGAACTTCTATTAAATCTTTCTTATTTTCTATTGGTATTAAAACTTTCTTTATTCCTGCTCTATGGGCTGCTAAGAGTTTTTCTTTTAAGCCTCCAATTGGAAGTATTAAACCTCTTAATGTTATCTCTCCGGTCATTGCAACATTTTTATTAACTGGAACTTCCGTTATTGCCGAAATAATCGACGTAACCATTCCTATACCTGCCGAAGGTCCATCTTTCGGTGTAGCTCCCTCTGGAACATGAATATGAAAATCTTTTTTATCGAAGATTGGCGGAATTATACCGTAATCTAAACTTTTTGATCTGATATATGACTTCGCTGCTTTAACAGACTCTTGCATCACGTCACCAAGTTTACCTGTGATTTGCATTTTTCCTTTTCCAGGCATTACTGCTGACTCTATTTTTAGAATCTCACCACCTACTTCAGTCCATGCTAAACCAGTTACTACGCCCACTCTATTTTCCTCCTCTATCTCACCATAATTAAATTTTTGAACTCCTAAGAGATCTTTTAAATCTTTCTCATTGATTGGGTTATTTACAATTTCATTATTATCAATTTTTTTAACCAGCTTTCTTGCTATTTTTGAAATTTCTCTTTCAAGATTTCTCACACCTGACTCTCTTGTGTAATGTCTAATGATCTCCCTATTAATTTTTTCGTCAATGGCCCATTCATCTTTTTTCAATCCATTATTCTTACTTTGGTTTGGAATTAAAAACTTTTGAGAAATATTTACTTTTTCATCCTCAGTGTAACCAGATAATCTTATAACTTCCATTCTATCTAATAACGGTGGAAGTATGTTGAGAGTATTTGCTGTAGTCACAAACATTACATCCGACAAGTCATAATCCACCTCTAAATAATGGTCATTAAATTCTTTATTCTGCTCTGGATCTAGTGCCTCTAATAAAGCAGACGAAGGATCTCCCCTATAATCATTTCCAACTTTGTCTATTTCATCCAATAAAAAAAGAGGATTTTTTGTTCCAGCTTTTTTCATCATTTGGATTATTTTTCCAGGTAATGAACCAATATACGTTCTTCTATGACCCCTTATTTCAGCTTCATCTCTTATACCGCCTAATGAAATTCTAATAAATTTTCTATTAGTAGCTTTTGCAATTGATTTCCCAAGTGAAGTTTTTCCTACTCCAGGAGGTCCTACTAAACAAAGAATAGGGCCTTTCATTTTCTGAATTCTTTTTTGAACTGCTAAAAACTCGATTATCCTTTCTTTCACCTTCTCTAGCCCATAATGATCTTCGTCAAGTATTTTTTGAGCATTTTTTAAATCAGTATTAATTTTTGATTTATTTGACCAAGGTAGTTCTGTCATCCAATCTAAATAATTTCTTACCACAGTAGCCTCTGCTGACATTGGGCTCATTGATTTAAGCTTTTTTAATTCAGATAAGCATTTTTCTTTAGCAATTTTAGGCATTTTAGCGTCAGCAATAGCTTTAGATAAAGAGGTTAATTCATCTTTTCCTTCATCAATTTCTCCCAATTCTTTCTGAATAGCTTTTAATTGCTCGTTTAGATAATATTCTCGCTGAGTTTTTTCCATTTGGTTTTTTACTCTACCTCGTATTTTTTTCTCAACTGAGAGAACACTTGTTTCTTTTTCGATTAATTGATGAATTTTTTCTAATCTTTTTTTTAAATCAATTATTTCTAGCAATTCTTGCTTTTCAAATATTTGAATATTTAAATTTGATGAAATATTATTTGCTATTTGAGATGGGTCTTTCAAATTTTTTAAATTACCTGATCCATCATTTAGATCTTTTTTGCTTAATACTTGAAGCTTATCAAATTTCTTAATTAATCCTAAAGCTAAAGGCTCCAAATCTTTAGATATATTTTGATCCTCAGCTACTTCAACTTCACAAGTTAAAAAGCTATTATCATTTTCTTTATGACTTAGAATTTTAATTCTTTTTTCACCTTCTACTAAAACTTTTACAGTTCCATCGGGTAATTTCAAAAGTTGCAGCACTTTACTTAAGCATCCATATTGGTAGAGATCTTTACTACCAGGATCATCAATTTCTGAATTTTTTTGAGTAACTAAAACTATCGATTTATCTGTTTTCATTACCTCTTGAAGAGCTTTTATCGACTTTTCTCTTCCTACAAATAAAGGAACTACCATTGAGGGAAATATAACAATATCTCTTAAAGGTAGAAGCGGTTTTAGGTAAGATGCTTTCATAAGATAATTATATGGCGATTAACACACAAATTTCAAGAAACAAATTAGGTTCAGGCTACCGATGTTGATGACTTTTTACCGTATGTGACAATGGGTTCTGAAGCACCTTTTACAGCATTGTTGTCTACTGTCACTTTTATCACGTTTTCCATATCAGGTAATTCAAACATAGTTTTGAGTAGTATATTTTCAAGAATCGATCTCAAACCTCTTGCACCTGTTTTTTTGGAAATAGCTTTTTTTGCGATTTCTAAAATAGCGTCATCTTTAAACTCTAATTCCACTTCCTCGAACTCAAATAATCTTTGGTACTGTTTTATTAGAGAATTTTTCGGTTCTTTTAAAATTTTTACCAAAGATTTTTCGTCTAAGTCATCTAGGGTAGCAATGATTGGCATTCTCCCAATAAACTCTGGAATGAGACCATACTTTATCAGATCCTCTGGTTCTAGCATCTTCATAATTTCAGAAAGCGGTTGCTCTTTATAGTTTTTTACTTTTGCACCAAAACCTATAGAACTTCCTTTGCCTCTACTATCAATTAATTTATCTAAACCTGCAAACGCGCCACCACAAATAAATAAGATGTTAGTAGTATCAACTTGTAAAAACTCCTGTTGAGGGTGTTTTCTTCCACCTTGCGGAGGAACGCTAGCAACAGTACCTTCCATTATTTTTAACAAAGCTTGTTGAACCCCTTCACCAGAAACATCTCTAGTTATGGATGGGTTTTCTGATTTTCTACTAATTTTATCAACTTCATCAATGTAGACTATACCTCTTTGTGCTTTTTCGACGTTGTAGTCAGCTGCTTGTAATAGCTTCAGAATAATATTTTCGACATCTTCACCAACATAACCAGCTTCGGTTAATGTAGTAGCATCAGCCATTGTAAATGGAACATCTAAAATTCTCGCTAGAGTTTGAGCCAATAAAGTTTTTCCACATCCTGTTGGACCTACTAAAAGTATATTTGATTTTGATAATTCTATATCTTTGTTATTTTTTGTTTCATGGTTTAATCTCTTATAGTGATTATGCACTGCAACTGATAAAATTTCTTTTGCAAATTTTTGTCCTATTACATAATCGTCCAACACATTACAAATTTCTTTAGGAGAAGGAACTCCATCTTGATGTTTTACTAATGAGCTTTTATTTTCCTCCTTTATTATATCCATGCAAAGCTCAACACACTCGTCACAAATAAATACAGTTGGACCTGCTATAAGCTTTCTTACTTCATGTTGGCTTTTTCCACAGAAGGAACAATACAAAATATTTTTATTATTTTTTTCAGACATATCGAATCAATAAATCTAATATAAATCTCCACTAAATACTTAGCAAGTTGAAGTTGTAAATTTAGCTATATATTGTGTTTTATTTTCGTTTCTCCACAACAGAGTCTATTAAGCCAAATTTTTTTGCTTCTTCTGCGGTCATAAAATTATCTCGCTCCAAGGCATCTGATATTTCATCAATAGTTTTACCGGTATGTTTGGAATAAATTTTATTTAATCTTTCTTTTAAAGATAAAATTTCTTTGGCATGAATTTGAATATCTGTAGCTTGACCTTGAAATCCTGCTGAGGGTTGATGAACCATAATTCTCGAATTAGGTAGTGAGTATCTTTTGCCCTTTTCTCCAGCTGCTAAAAGAAAAGAACCCATTGATGAAGCTTGGCCTATACATAAAGTGGAAACCGGTGAATTAATATATTGCATTGTGTCATAAATTCCTAAACCAGCTGTCACTAAACCTCCTGGACTATTAATATAAAAATTAATTTCTTTATTAGGATTTTCTGACTCTAAAAATAATAATTGAGCAGTTACCAGAGATGCTACCGCGTCATTAACTGGACCAACTAAAAAAACAATTCTCTCTTTTAAAAGTCTTGAATAAATATCATAGGCTCTTTCTCCTTTGCTTGTTTGTTCAACAACCATTGGAATAAGGCTATTCATCTTTTCCTCAAATTCGCGACTCATTATTGGTTTATACAACTATTGGTTACTTTTTACTAATTTTTTTTGATTTCGACTTATTTTTTGTAGGAGATGTGGTTTTAGATTTCTCAATATCTATATTTGGTTTATTAAATTCGGCGATAATTTTTTCAGCCTCTTTAACATTTATTTCTCTAGATGTAAGATTTATTTTTGATTTAATTAAATCTATAATTTTTTCTTCATACAGTGAGCCTTTTAAACTTTGTGTTGCACTAGGATTTTTTTGATAATATTCGAGAACCATTTTTTCTTGACCAGGCATACCTTTTATTTGTTTTTGTATCTCATTTCTCACTTCATCATCAGAAACTTTAAGATTATTTTTTTCTCCAAATGTGTTAAGTAATAAACCAAGCTTAATTCTAGATTTAGCTAATTTTTCATTATTAGATTTATGTTTCTCTTTATCCTCCGGTTTAAGATTTTGAGTCATGATAGATATTTCTTGATCAATTAAGTTTTGAGGTAAATCAACCTGATGGTTTTTTTCAATTTGATCTAGTATTTCTTTTTTAGTAATTGAGTTTAAGGCTTGAGAATATTGACTAGAAATTTGTTTTTCAATTAAAGATTTTAAATCTTTGATATCTTTTGCCCCCATTAATTTCGCAAAATCATCGTCAATTTTACTAGCTTTAGGTTTTTTTACGTTTAAAATTTTACAATCAAATTTAGTTTTTTTGTTAGCAAGTTCTTTCTTGGGATGATTAGCTGGAAGTGTAGCATCTAACATTTTTGTATCATTCTTTTTTACACCAATTAATTGCTCATCGAAACCTTTTAGAAAAAGATCTTTTCCTAATTCTATCTGCACTCCTTTTCCTTCACTTCCTTCAAACTTATTACCATCTACTGTAGCTGAATAATCAAACGTAACTTGATCTCCTTTAATAGCTTTTTCATTTTCATTTTTATCTTCAAATTGTTTATTTTGATTTGCAATTTCTTTTAATTTGTCTTCAATAATTTTATCTTCAATTTTAACTTTGAAACTTGTGGCTTTAAATTTATCAAAACTTTTTAAAGTTACACTAGGTAAACAATCTACCTGTAATTCATAGTTTAAATCTTTTCCCTCACCAAACTGTTTCAAATCTATTTTTGGTTGACCTGCAACTTTTAATTTTTTTTCATCTATAGCTTTTGAAGAAGTTTCTCTTAAAATTTTATCTACTACTTCTCCATAGATAGATTTTCCAAATTGACTTTTAATTACTTCTGGAGGAACTTTACCTGGTCTGAATCCTTTCAAAGCTACTTCTTTTTGTAATTCTTTAAGTCTTTCATCCATTTTTATCTGTATATTTTTTTTATCAACTATTACAGATAAAATTGTTCTTAGACCTTTTTTTGATTTTACTTCTATTTTCATAATATTTTGGTGGGCAAGAAGAGACTCGAACTCTTAAGCCTTGCGGCACTGGTTTCTAAGACCAGCGCGTATACCAATTCCGCCACTTGCCCTCAACTTAACCGTTGCTTTATATATCAAATTAATTTTTTGTTAAACGATAAAGTCTAGAATAAATTAGTAGATAAATTAGCAATAAGATAAAAAACCAATACCTGCTCAATTGAGGGTCGTACGCTAAATACAACCCAGGTATTATTAAAACCAAATAAAAAAGATTAATAATAATTGAATTTAAATAATTACCTTTATCTTTCCCATAGCTGCTAGAAATTTTGTAAAAACTTAACATATGTAAATGACTATCATCTGGATAAATCGGAGATTTTTTTTGTAAAATTTTTCTCAAAAATGAAAAAAACACTTCAAAAAAAAGATAAAATAAAAGCGTACAAAAGAAAAATGAGGAAATATTAGGATTTAAGTTATTAGTAGTTATTGTATTTAACGCAGCTAGTGCTCCCATAGTATAAGCCCCACTGTCACCTAAAAAGATTTTTGCACTTGGAAAATTAAATAATAAAAATGATAAAAGAATTATAATTTGAAAAATTATTAAAATTGAAAACTCCAAGTTCCCGTTTTCCATATTAATGTAAGCTAATATTATATTTATAATAATTAAATTAATTGTTAATAAACCATTAAAACCATCTATTAAATTAGCGCCATTAATTACAAATAGAAAACAAAGAAGTACAAATATTGAAGAAAACATATGGCTCGTCATTAAAGTGATTAAAAAAGGAATATCTATGTTAAGAATTTTTATTGGCAATATATATATGAAAGTGAAAAGAAGAAGTACCATAATTATTAATCTGCTCAATGGTTTTATATTAATTTTTAAGTCATCTAAAAAACCAACTATAAACACTGAGTAACTTATTAAAATATAATTATATAAAACTTCTGCATACAATAAGTAATAAATATAAAAAGAAATACTTAAAGTTATAATAGTTCCTATCCCTCCACTTCGAGTGACAGGAGTATCATGGAAAGCTTGTGGTTTTAAAAAATCTTTATCAAGTAAAGTGCCACCTTTTATTCTATGTGAGTATTTACTTACAAGCAAAAAAACAAAAAAACTAATTAAAGCGAATATTGACAAAAAGCTTGCTTCAATTGACTCTGTACCCATTTATTTTTTATCCTTTGTTATTTTTTTTAAATATATAAATTCCAATAAGTATTACAACTAATGATGCTATCACTTTCCAAGTAATTACTTCGTCCATAAGAAAATATCCAAAAATAATTCCAAATATTGGTATTAAGTAGGCAACTTGAGTTTGAAAAACTAAACCATTTACAGTTAGAATTCTAAATCTTATCAACCATGCTAACCCTGTTGCAATTACACCTAAATATAATAAAGAAAGAGTTGAAACTAAGCTTGGAGAGGACTCCCAGGGTGTTTCAATTATTAATGAAAAAGGTAAAAGAAAAATTACTGACCATAATGTTGTAGACGTGGTTACATTTTCATTTATTTTATTTTTTAATTTTAAAGTTAATAAACCCCCGATGCAGTAAAATGTTGATCCTAAAATAGTTATGAGGGCATACATATAATTTTCATTATTAATTATAACTTTATCAAAAAATAATAATACAATTCCACTAAAACCAATCAAAACACCTAATGACTTCATATAAGATAGTTTTTCATCTTTAGTAAAAAAATGTGCGAGTATTGATCCACTCAAAGGTGTTGTGCTCATCAATATTGCTGCAAGATAACTATTAATTTTTGCTGTGCCGATTGCAATTAAAACAAAAGGAATTGCAATATTGCAGAGGCCTATCAAAGCATACCATTTCCAATTTGTACTAAAAGCTTCGATTTTTATTCCGCTTATTTTACAAAGAATTAATAGAGGTATACTTGCAAAAATTACTCTTACTAATGCAAGTGTGATAGGGTCATAAGAGTAAGTTGCTATCTTAATGTTGAAGAAAGATGAACCCCAAATAACAGCTAGTAATATTAACAAAGATAAATCTAGAGTATTTGCTTCTCTCATTAAAAGTCTGCGGTGTGGATATGTGATAAATGCATAGCTGCTATATTTATTTTATTATACTATAAAAAGCTTCCTTATATATGTTCGCATCATTTATACAAAATTTAAAAGGAGCAAAATGAGTTCAAAAGACGTCTTAAAGCTTATTAAAGACAAACAAGTCGAATTTGTGGATCTAAGATTCACTGACCCCAAAGGTAAACTTCAACATTTAACTATGGACTCAACAATTGTTGATGAGGATTTGCTCAGCAATGGAGTGTTCTTTGACGGCTCCTCAATAGCTGGATGGAAAGCGATAAATGAGTCAGACATGATTTTAAAACCTGACTTAGATAGACCAATTATAGATCCATTCAATTCTCATACAACCTTAAATATTTTTTGCGATATTTTAGACGCGGTAAAAAAAGATCCTTATGAGAGAGATCCTAGAGGAACAGCAAAAAAAGCTGAAGCGTATTTAAAAAAATCTGGTATTGGAGATAAATCTTATTTCGGACCTGAGCCTGAATTTTTTGTTTTTGATGATGTTAGATTTAAAAACGAAATGAATGAAACAAGTTTTAATATTGATAGTTCTGAGGGACCTTACAATACTGGAAAAAAATATGAAAATGGTAACATGGGTCATAGACCTGGAATTAAAGGTGGTTACTTCCCAGTTCCTCCAGTCGACAGTGCTCAAGACATGCGAGGTGAATATTTAAAAGCTCTAAAAGATATGGGTGTAAAAGTTGAAAAACATCACCATGAGGTTGCCCCAAGTCAACATGAGTTAGGAATGTATTTTGGTACACTTACTAATCAAGCTGATAACGTACAGTTATATAAATATGCAGTTCAAATGGTAACTCATTCTTTTGGAAAAACAGCCACGTTTATGCCTAAGCCGGTGAAAGGAGATAATGGTTCAGGTATGCATTGTCACCAATCAATCTGGAAAGGTAACACTCCAGTATTTATGGGTAAAGAATATGCAGGACTCTCTAAAGAGGCATTATATTACATTGGTGGAATACTTAAACACGCTAAAGCGATCAATGCATTTTCAAACGCAACAACTAATAGTTATAAGCGTTTAATTCCTGGTTTTGAGGCACCAGTAATTTTAGCTTATTCAGCTAGAAACAGATCCGCTTCATGTAGAATACCAGTAATAATGAATCCGAAAGCAGCAAGATGTGAAATTAGATTCCCAGATGCTGCTGGAAATCCATATTTGACATTTGCTTCAATGCTGATGGCTGGAATAGACGGGATTAAAAATAAAATCGATCCAGGTAAATCTTTTGATGACGACTTATACTCTTTATCTGAAGATGAAGTTAAAAAACTTCCAACTGTTTGCGGTTCTTTAAGAGAAGCCATGCAAAATCTTGATAAAGATAGGAAATTTTTAACTGAAGGTGGAGTATTTACTGACGATCAAATAGACGCCTATATCGAGTTAAAATTCCAAGAAATTTATAAATTCGAACATACACCTCATCCGATCGAATTTGAAATGTATTACAGCGGCTAAACTTTAAAAGATTCTCCGCAACCACAACGCTCAGTTTCATTAGGATTCTTAAAAACAAACTGAGATGAAAATTTCTCTTTCTTATAATCCATTTCTGTTCCTAAAAGATACATTATTGCTTTAGGGTCAATTAAAACTTTTACTCCTTTATCTTCTACAATCTCCTCATTAGGTTTGACGTCTTTTGCATACTCCATAATATAAGACATTCCGGCACAACCACCAGATTTTACACCCACCCTTACGCCAATAGTTTTATCTTCAGCTTTAGACATAATTTCTTTAATTCTTTCAGCTGCATTTTGACTTAATTTTATTACTTGTTCGCTCATAAATTCAATTCTAATTTTGCGGCTTCAGACATTTTATCTTTAGTCCAAGGCGGATCCCAGACTAATTTTAAATCAACATCGTCAACACCGACTAGTTTTAATATATTATCTTTAACCATTTTAGGCAAACTTTCAGCTACCGGACAATTTGGAGAGGTCAAAGTCATTTCTATATTTACTTTTTTCGTATTTTCAATGTCTATTTTATAAATTAGACCCAATTCATATATGTTCACCGGTATTTCAGGATCATAAATTTTTTTAATCTCTAATATTACTTTATCTTTTAGTTCACTCATTTTTTTTCAACTGCTGACAAACAAGTATGCCAAGCCATGGTGGCACATTTAACCCTCATTGGAAATTCTTGAACTCCGGATAAAGAAGTAATCGTAGTAATCTGATCTTCGGTAAGGCTATTTAATGTAATTTTTGTTTTATTTTTAATCATGTTTATAAAATCCTCATTAACTTTCTTCAAAAATGATAGATCTTTTCCTTTAACAGTTTCTGTCAAAATAGATGCTGAAGCCAAAGAGATAGCACACCCTTCTCCCTCAAAACTTAAATCTTCAATTTCCTTTTCTTTGTTAAGTTTTAAGAAAATATGAACTTTGTCACCACACAAAGGATTGTGAGCTTTTGCATCATTAGTGTAGCCATCGCACTTTCCTTTATTTCTAGGATTTTTTCCATGATCTAAAATAATTTCTTGATATAGCTCTTTAAGTTCCATTTAATTTTGAAATACTTTCTGACATTTTTGAATTGCATCTGATAATTTATCTATATCCTCTTTATCATTATAAACTCCAATCGAAGCTCTAGCTGTTGCAGGTATACCAAGTTTATCATGTAATATTTGACAACAATGATGTCCTGCCCTTATTGCAACTCCATCGTCATCCAAAATAGTTGCAATATCATGAGGGTGAATGTCCTTTAAAGTAAAACATAAAACTGACCCTCTTTCTTTTGGATCACCAATTATATTTACAGAATTGTTTTTTCTTAATTTTTCTAAACCATATTGTAAAATCTCGTTCTCATGAGAGGCGATATTTTTAATACCTAGATCCTCAATAAAATTTAGAGACTCAGCGAATGCAACTACTTCTGCTGTTTGCATTGTTCCAGCCTCAAATTTAGTATAAGCATCTGCAAAAGTAATATCTTCTTTTTTCACTTCATTAATCATGCCACCACCACCTTGATATGGCGGCAAATCATCAACCCATTTTTTTTTCATGTACAATATACCAAGACCGTTTGGTCCGTACATTTTATGACAGGATATTGCATAAAAATCACATCCAATTTTTTGCATATCGATTTTAGAATGTGGCGCACCTTGTGTCCCATCAATCAATACAGGAATTTTTTTTTCTTTTGCAAGATCTACAATTTTTATAATTGGTAAAACTGCTCCTGTTACATTTGATATATGAGTAATAGCAATCATTTTAGTTTTATTAGTGATAAGTTTTTTAATTTCTTCTATCTCGACATCGCCACCTCCATTAACTTGAGCAAATTTTATTACAGCCCCTTTTTCAGTTCTTAAAAAATTCCAAGGAACATAGTTAGAGTGATGTTCTAATTCTGTTATTAATATTTCATCTCCTTTATTAATATATTTTTTACCATAAGACGAGGCTACTAAATTTATTGCTTCTGTTGCACCTTTAGTAAATATTATTTCTTCTCTATGGTTGGCATTTAAATATTTTTGAACTTTATCTCTTGTAGCCTCAAATCTATTTGTTGCTTTTACTGCCAGAGTATGAACGCTTCTCCCAACATTAGAAAACTCTGTTTCATAAAAGTTCGAGATTTTATCTATCACAACTTTTGGTTTTTGAGACGAGTTAGCGCTATCCAAATAGACCAAAGGTTTACCATTAATTTTTTGTTTAAAAATTGGAAACTCTTTTTTTATATTTTTAATATCCATTAATTTGTCTTTCTAATTTTTCTTTTAAAAAATTTTTTATTTTTCCTTCAGATAATTTTTCTAAGATTTCACATAAAAAACCATTAATTAACATTTGATAAGCTTCCTTTTCAGGAATGCCTCTAGATTTTAAATAATGTATTGAATTTAAATCAATACTTCCAGAAGTAGAACCATGAGAGCATTTAACGTCATCTGCATAAATTTCTAACTCAGGTTTTGCATCAAATTCGGCTGCATCGTTTAAAATTAAAGCTTTACTTAATTGATAGGCATCTGTTTTTTGTGAAATATTTTTTACAAAAATTTTTCCTTGATAAACGCCTTTGCTTTCATCGTTTAAAACATTTTTTACCTTCTGGTAGCTATTACAATTTGGGGCGTTATGATTTATTCGAGTCTTAATTTCTTGATGCTCTTTATTTATTAAATTTAAAGCTGAAAAAACACTGCTATTTGAATTTTCTTCATTAAGATTAATTTCAATATCAAGCTTATTAAATTTCAAACCAGAAGATAATAAATAATTTTCAAAATTTGAATTTTTTTCTAGGTCACTCTTAATATATTTATAAAAATAACAATTACATTTTGAATTATTAATTAAAATATTATTTAACGAAGAATCTTTTTTGACTTTTATACTTTCTAAGATGTTTGCCATAAAGTTTTCTTTTGAAGAATTATTTATATAATTAATTAGATTTAATTCTGAATTTTCATTTAAAATTATTGAATTTTTATAATTTACTATTTTCTCCTTCAATGAATTAGAAAAATTATTATAAACAACTAATGGTTTTTTCAATTTATAGTTTTTGGAAATCTCCAAAGAAAAGCCACCTGTAGCTAAAGCATTGTTAAGAAAGTATAATGAATTTTTACTATCTAAAACTAAATTATCCTTATAATCAAAATTTTTTATTAAAATTTTATTTTTTTCTTCATAAGAAAAATCTTTAGATATAAGTTTTCCGTTAAACAATGAAATAAAATTATGTTCAAATTCATCAATTATTTTAAATTCTTTCTCTCTTGGCAAAAAATCATTATTAGCAATTTTGTTGAAGTTATTACTTAAAATTGAATTTAGATCAGAAAATTTCCAGTCTTCATCTTTTTTATTGGGAAAACCAGTTTGATAAAAAAGATCTAAGTTTTTTTTTCTTAAACTTATTTCCTCTGAAGTAAGATCTTTAATTTTGTCTATTTTAAAATCGTAATTTTGTTTCATCTAAACTATATTTGAATAACCTGTTTTTTCTAATTGAACTCCGAGATCTGCATCACCAGTTTTAATAATTCTCCCATTAGATAGGACGTGGACATAATCAGGTTTTATATAATCAAGTAATCTTTGATAGTGTGTAATTATTAAAAAAGCATTTTCTTTACTTTTGTAAGAATTCACTCCATCAGCCACGATTCTAAGTGCGTCAATATCTAGACCTGAGTCTGTCTCATCTAAAATTGATAACTTTGGTTGCAAGAGTTTCATTTGTAAAATCTCATTTTTTTTCTTTTCTCCGCCAGAAAATCCAACGTTAAGTTGACGTGATAAAAATTTTTCGTCGATGCCAAGCTCTGAGGCTTTTTCTTTAATTAATTTTAAAAAAGTTAAAGTATCTAACTCTTTCTCACCTTGGGCTTTTCTAACTGAGTTTAGGGAAGTTTTTAAAAAAGTGTTTGTATTAACCCCTGGTATTTCTAAAGGATATTGAAATGCTAAAAAAATCCCTTTTTGTGCTCTTTCTTCAGTTGAAAGCTTACTTAAGCTTACTCCATTATATTTGATTTCGCCTTTAATATCGTAGCCGTTTTTACCTGATAACACATTTGCTAACGTACTTTTTCCAGAACCATTGGGACCCATTATTGCATGAACTTCCCCAGGCTTAATGTTTAAATTTAAACCTCTCAAAATATGCTTGTTATCAATAGTAGCTTGTAAATTTTTGATATTTAACATTATCCAACACTTCCCTCTAAACTTATCGCTACAAGCTTTTGTGCTTCTACTGCGAATTCCATTGGTAATTGCTGCAAAACTTCTTTGCAGAAACCGTTTACAATTAAACTAACCGCTTCTTCTTGATCTAGACCTCTTTGATTGCAGTAGTAAAGCTGTTCTTCATTAATTTTAGTAGTAGTTGCCTCATGCTCTATTGTTGAAGTTGCGTTATTATTTTTGATGTATGGAGTTGTGTGTGCTCCACATTTATTACCCATTAGTAAAGAATCGCATTGAGTGTAGTTTCTTGAGTTAATTGCTTTATTTTTAATTTCAACAAGTCCTCTATACATATTGTCCGCATTCCCTGCTGATATTCCTTTTGAGATGATTTTACTTTTTGTGTTTTTGCCCAAATGTATCATTTTTGTGCCGGTGTCTGCTTTTTGAAAATTATTTGTAATTGCTATTGAATAAAATTCACCTACAGAGTTATCACCTTGTAAAATGCAACTGGGGTATTTCCACGTAATTGCTGAACCGGTCTCAACTTGAGTCCATGAAATTTTAGAATTTTTTCCTCTACACGCACCTCTTTTAGTAACAAAATTGTAAATTCCACCAACTCCTTTTTCATCTCCTGGATACCAATTCTGAACAGTTGAATATTTTATTTCCGCATCATCTAATGCCACTAATTCCACATTTGCGGCATGGAGCTGATTTTCATCTCTCATTGGGGCAGTACAACCCTCTAAATAACTTACGTAACTTCCTTTATCAGCGATAATTAAAGTTCTTTCAAATTGACCAGTTTCAGATGCGTTAATTCTAAAATAAGTAGATAGTTCCATTGGACACTTTGTATTTGGCGGAATGTAAACAAAAGAACCATCAGTGAATACAGCTGAATTTAATGTAGCAAAATAATGATCACTTATAGGTATTACAGAACCAAGATATTTTTTAACAAGATCTGGATGCTTTTGAATAGCCTCTGATATTGAGCAAAAGATTATTCCTTTTTTTGTAAGTTCATCCTTAAAAGTAGTTGCAACAGAAACCGAGTCAAAAACTGCGTCAACTGCTATTCCATTTAACCTTTTTTGTTCAACTAAGGGTATTCCAAGTTTTTTATAAGTCTCTAATATTTTTGGGTCTATTTCGTCTAGACTCTTTGGTTTATCAGAGGCACTTTTTGGTGCTGAATAATAATATAAATCTTGATAATCTATTTTTGGATATTTAGGTTTTTGCCAATCCGGCTCTTTTAAAACTTTCAACCTATTATAAGCTTTTAATCTCCAATCTAACATCCACTTTGGTTCTTTCTTAATATTAGAGATAAATCTTATTGTTTCTTCAGAAAGACCTTTTGGAGATCTTATGTTTTCAACATCAGTTGTAAAACCATATTTATATTCTTTATTATTTTTCAAATCTTCTGTTTTCATTTGTTAAAAATTTGGTTTTTTTTTACTAAATCTTGTAATTTAACTTTTTCAAAAAAATTATTAATATGCTGGTCAAGTTGATCCCATAAATTGTGAGTGATGCATTTTGAAGACTTATTGTTACAACCTTTTTTTGATTCTTTTTTACAATTTAAAGTTTTTACTTCCTCATCTACTGCTGAAATAATATTTGAAATTTTTATTTCCTCTGGTGAGATTTCTAAAACATAACCGCCTTTTGCCCCTCTAACGCTTTTTACTAGATTTTTATTTTTTAACTTAATAAATATTTGCTCTAAATAAGCTAAAGAAATATTTTGCCTTAAAGATATGTCAGTGAGACTTGTAGGACCTTTATCTTTAAATAAAGCAAGGTCTGCCATAGCCATTACCGCGTATCTGCCTTTAGTAGTTAATTTCATAAATTATTGTTGTAATATAACATTTTTTATTTAATTCCTACTATTTTAGTATGATTTAAAAAAAAATATTTGCCGCATAAAAACATGTTATAAAACATTACTTTTTTTTAAAAATAATAATCATTATCAATTATGAAACCAAAAAGTTTAGAAATTTTTATCCCGGGCCCAGCTGGCAGACTTGAAGCAAAATATTATAAAAATCCAAAATTTGGTTCACCAGTGGCAATAGTCTTACATCCTCATCCTCAATATGGAGGCACAATGAATAATAGAATTGTTCAGCTTATGTATAATATCTTTTTAGAAAATGGTTTTTCTGTGATTAAAGTTAACTTTAGAGGTGTTGGAAAAAGTGACGGTGTTTTTGATAATGGTCAAGGTGAGTTATCTGATGCTGCCGCTGCATTAGATTGGATCGAAAGACAAAATTTAGATTACAGCCAATGCTGGGTTTCTGGGTTTTCATTTGGTTCGTTAATTTGTATGCAGCTAATTATGAGAAGACCAGAAGTAAATAATTTTATTGCTGTATCACCACAACCAAATGTTTATGATTTTTCTTTCTTAGCCCCTTGCCCAACCTCTGGACAGGTAATTTATAGTGAAAATGATGAATTGGTTACTAAAGAAAGTATTAATGAATTAGATAACAGAATCAAAAGTCAAAAAGGAGTTGAAGTAATATTTTCAAAAATTAAAAATTCAAATCATTTTTTTAAAAACAAAGAAAAAGAACTTACAATTGAAATTGAAAAATATCTAAAAGATAAAACAGCATTAATTTAACTTTTTATAAAATCTCCTCCGACACAAGGTTTTTTGCAACCTGTTGTATTAGGAAAAGATATTGGTAATTTCAAAATAGATCTAATTGCTAAAAATGCAAAAGCCTGTGATTCTACAAAATCTCCGTTTATTTCGAAATCATCCAAATTTTTAAAATTAATATTTGATGTTAAGTTTTCTTTAATTTTTTTTATTAATATTTTATTTTTTCTACCACCTCCACAAAGTAAAACATCTTTAATATTTTCTTTTAAATTTTTAAAAGATAATTGTAGTTCTTCACCTATTATATTGGCAGTAAAATCTGTAAGAGTTGCAACACCATCCTCAAGATTTAATCCTCTTACGAAGGATATATCAAAATCATTTGTATCAAATGAAAGTTTGTTCTTATTTTTTCTGTTCATGTATAATTCTTGCGCTTGTTCAAAAATAATTTCATTTTTGGTCCCAATAGATGCAAGTTTACCATCTAGATCAAATTTATTTTTTGAATTATTTCTTACCCAAGAGTCAATAAGGCAATTCCCTGGTCCAATATCTTTACTCACTAATTTTGACATATCATTTTTAGTTTTAACAATAGTAATATTTGAAATCCCCCCAATATTTAAAAAACATACAGGTAAATTGATTTTATTTTGAAAAGCAATCAATTGATGAAATACTGGTGTTAAGGGTGCTCCTTGTCCTCCATTTAAAATATCATTTTCACGAAAGTTAAAAACAACATTTTTATTTGTTAATTGATTTAATAATTTCCCATTACCTAATTGTTTTGAAGTCTTCTCATTGGGATTATGGTAAATAGTTTGACCGTGAAAACCAATAATTGTGTCTTTAGTTAAGTTAAAATTTTTTACTACTTTAGCATGAAAAATTGTTATTTTTCTTTCCAAATTATTTAATTCTTTATTGAAAGTTTTTAAATGTTCGATTTTATGAATTTTCTCTTTTAAATTGTGAATATCTTTGTAAATATCTATATCATACTCAAAATATTTATCTCTAATAGACTCATATTCATTAGTTCCGTTAGTTGAAATTAGAGAGGCGTCTACTCCATCTCCAGAAGTGCCGCTCATTAAACCTAAACAGTTCCATTTTTTTTGCATATTTTTATTTATTTATAATAATTTTTGTATAATAGTTACTTTAGTAAATATCTCTATGAAAAATAGATTTTTAGATGAAATGCAAGAAAGAGGATATCTAAATCAATGCACTGATTATGATAAACTTAGTGAAATTTGTAATAAAAAATCCATATCTGGCTATATAGGTTTTGATTGTACAGCTAGCAGCTTGCATGTTGGTAGTTTACTGCAAATTATGATCTTAAGATTAATGCAGAAACATGGTCATAGACCAATTGTGCTGTTAGGTGGTGGTACTACTTTAATTGGTGATCCCTCTGGAAAAGATACGACAAGAAAAATTCTTAAAGAAAAAGAAATAAATAATAATATCAAAAGTATAAAAAAAGTTTTTAATAAGATTTTAGATACATCAAACAAAAAAACAGCTCCAATATTTGTTAATAACGCAAAATGGTTAACAAAATTAAATTATATTCAATTCCTAAGAGACATAGGGAGTCATTTTACAATTAATAAAATGTTAACATTTGATAGTGTAAAACTAAGATTAGAAAGAGAACAATCTCTTAGTTACATGGAATTTAATTATATGATTTTACAAGCATATGATTTTTTTAAACTTTTTAAAAATAATAATTGTATTTTACAAATTGGGGGATCTGATCAATGGGGAAATATAGTTAGTGGGGTCGACTTGATAAGAAGAATTATACAGAAAGAAGCTTATGGTTTGACTTCACCTCTAATCACTTTAGCGTCTGGAGCTAAAATGGGAAAAACCGAAAAAGGTGCAATTTGGTTAAATGATGATGAAATGCCTCCATACGAATATTGGCAATTTTGGCGTAATACTGATGATAGAGATGTAAAGAAATTTTTAAATTTTTTTACTGAGCTTGATCAAAAAGAAATAGAAAATATTTACGAAAAAGAAAATATTAATAATCTTAAAATTTTATTAGCAAATGAGGCTACCAAGATTCTGCATGGAAAAATGGCTTCTAAAAATGCAGAAAAAACTGCTAAAGATACATTTGAACTAGGTGGTATAGGATCTGATTTACCTGAAATTAAAATTAATTTAAATGAAATAAAAAAAGGGATCAATTTTTTAGATTTTATTGTTAACAATAATATTTTATCCTCAAAGAGCGAGGTACGTAGAGCAATATTGAATAAAGGTTTAAAAATTGACGGTGTCATTATAGATAATGAAAAAAAAATTTTGCAGTACGGAGATTTTAAAAATAATCTTTTAAAAATTTCTTATGGAAAGAAAAAACACTACTTAATAAAAATTATTTAGTTATTTTTTTTATCAATTATTTTTTGAATAAATCTTGGAGTAAGTGTTCTTATAGGATTTATAGTAGTTTTAATTTTACCCTTAGGGCCTTTTAATTTAAAACTTATACCGAATAAACCTTCGCCTATCTCTTTTGGAATAACTATATTGCCAATAACTGGAATTTTTGAAATCATTTTATTCAATGTTTTTGCTGGGACCAAAGTTCCTCTTAAACTTGTAAGTCCTTTTTCGTCTTGATAACCTTCCATTAAAACAGAGATACTTGGACCTATAGCAAGTATCTCATTTAATTTTAAAAAACTGTTATTTTTTTCCATATCAATTTCAAGTAAATCAAATGATAACCCCTCACCTTCTGCTAAATCAGCTAATCCACCTAAATCAGCAAGAGATAATAACTTTATTACTCCAGGAGCATTGACTACCTTAAAATTTTCTATCTTGAGTTTTGAATTTGAATTTGAGCTATCAATTATGGATGTAAATAATAATTTACCTCCTGAAAGACCTTTAAAAAAACTATATTCAGTAAGTAAAGGTCTTGGCAAATCTGAATATATTTCTAAATATTTTTTATTAGTATTTTTATCTTTCTGCATTGATATATCTAAAAAATTGTTTCCTCCAAAATCACCCTTTGACGAAATTTTTGTAAATTGACCTTTTCTGATTTCGCCAAGCAATTTAAAATTTTTAAGATTTTCAGACATTGGGGCTTTTATGTTTTTAAAATCTATTTCAATTTCGCCATTAATATTATGAAAATTATTCTTACTATTATTTCTGTTTAGGAATTTTGCTAAATTGCTTGCATCGAATTTGCTGCCTTTAATTAAAATTTTATTGTCTTTTTGAACAAAAAAATTATTTTTTTGGGTCTTAACCTCTAATCTTTTAAATGAATTAAATTTGCTATTTTGAAATGATAAATCTTTAATCTTAATTATATTTTCTCTTTCTTTTAAATTAAGTTTTTTTATATTAATTTTATTTTTTTTTTTCTCTAATTCTATAACTAAATTCGCAATTGAATCATTAGGTTTTTTATAATTAATAAGATCTATTTTAAAACTATTTTTGTAATCTAACTCTAATTTCAAATTAAGTGAATTGTCATTGGATTTATTTGTAAAATTAACTTTTAAAAAATCTGAGTTATCTAATGAATATTTTCCGTCTCCATTAAAAACCAAACTATTTGGGGAAAATATAGTTTCAATTTTTAAATTTGAAAAGTATATATTTTTAATTTCTCTATTTAAGAAATCATTTTTAATAGCATTTTTCAATTCTAAATCACTATTCTTAATTTCACCTTTAGCGGTATAATTATAATCCTTTATTTTATATGTATTGTCGAAATTTATAAAAATATTATTATTTAAGTTTCCTTGAAGATTTTTGATTTTATGATTGAAATTTTTAATATTGAAAAATTTTGGGTATTTATTTAGAAAATTTTTATCTAAATATATTTTAGAGTTAAAATTTGAATTTAGTTTAACACCATTTTCCAAATTTAATTTTATATCTCCATCTGAAATTTGAATGTTTTCTATTTTACCTGAGATGTTTTTGATTAAAATATCGCTTTTATCCGAGAAAAAGCTAAAATTTGTTTTTGTCAAATTAAAATTATTTAGTAATTCTCCCTCTAAATTTTTAACATTACCTTTTGCAATAAAATTTTTTAAGCTACCTTCATTATCAAGAAAAATATCTATCTCAAAAATCAATCTTCCTTTATTAATTTTATTATTTAGTAGGCTCTTGAAATTTGAGGGTTTGATAAAAGCTGACAATTCACTCAATTTTACAACACTAATCTCATCAAATTTTAAATTTATTTTATTAATTTTAGTGTCAGATTTAAATAATGATAAAAAATCAATATATACTTTTGCATTTTCTACTGGAATTTCTAAACCTTGATAATTTATTTTTGGATTTTTAGTTTCTAAAAATAAACTCAACTGTTTGGGGTCTAGTTTAAACCTTATTGTATTTAACCTTAAATCTATTTTTTTTGATTGGGCTGCTCTTTCTGCAATCAAATTATTAAATTTATTTGTTTCAATACCAATCGTTGAAAGAGTGATAATTAGTAAAATTATTAGGAAAAAAATTAAGAAAATAAAATTTACGACTATTTTTTTCATTTCTTATTCTTAATACCCTCTTCAATAAACTGGTCAATATTGCCGTCCAATACACTTGAAGGATTTGTGCTCTCTGTTTTGTTTCTTAAATCTTTTACCAGTTGATATGGTTGTAAAACATATGATCTAATTTGATGACCCCATCCTATATCAGTTTTTGTATTCATTTCTTTTTGATTTTCTTCTTCTTTTTTTTGCATCTCATGTTCGTACAATCTTGCTTTTAACATCTTAAAACAAGTTTCTTTGTTTTTATGCTGAGATCTTTCATTTTGACACTGAACAACAATTTTTGTTGGCACATGGGTAATTCTTACTGCGCTATCTGTAGTGTTTACATGTTGTCCACCTGCTCCACTCGATCTGTAGGTATCAATTCTAAGATCTTTTTCATCAATTTGAATGTTAATATCATCTTCAATAGCGGGGTAAACCCAAACACTGGCAAAGCTTGTGTGTCTTCTAGAGCCACTGTCAAACGGCGAAATGCGAACAAGTCTGTGAACTCCAGACTCTGATTTCATCAAACCATATAAATATTCACCTTCAACTTTTACTGTTGAAGACTTAATTCCAGCTTCATCTCCTTTATGCTCGCTGATGACCTCGTATTTGAAATTTCTTTTGTCAAACCACTTAATATACATTCTCCTAAGCATATCAGCCCAGTCTTGACTTTCTGTTCCTCCCGCCCCGGCATGAATTTCAAGGTAAATATTATTGTCATCATTTTCACCAGATAGAAAACAATTTATTTCACTTTTTTTTATATCTTTAAATATTTGATCTATTTTATTAATACAGTCTTGAATAGTTTCATCTTCTTTCTCTTGAGAAGCAAGAGAATATAAATCTTTTAAATTATTTAATTCTTTTAAAGATTTTTTATATGAATTTAAAATATCTTCAAATTTTTTTTTTTGTTTTACTGTTTTTTTTACTAAATCTTTATCTTTCCAAAAATTTTCTTTAAGAGTAGTTTTCTCTAACTCTCTAATTTTATCCTCAATATTTTCTTTATCAAAGATACCCCCTAATATTGCTTAAAGATTTTTCTGTATAATTTAAAATTGTTTCAAAATTTTCCATTAATAAAACTGCCTGAATTTAATTATTTTATCACGACCATTTGAAGAGATTAAGTCATTATTATCTATATTGTTAATATCTTTAAATTTTAAAGCTTCAATAATAGAGTTTTTATCTCCAGACGCCGATTTAATTCCAGTATCATAATTTAAGGAGGTTAAATATATATTTTCTGGTATTTGAAATTCCTCAAAATCCTCCTTATAAAGTGCATTTTCAACAAAATCTTTAAAAATTGGCAGCGCAGCTTTTGAACCAGTTTCAAATTTCCCTAAAGTTTTAGGATTATCATAACCAACATAAACACCAATTATTAAATTAGAAGAAAAACCTATAAACCAAGCATCATAATTATCATTAGTAGTTCCAGTTTTTCCTGCTAAAGGAACTTTTAAAGATCTTAATTTTTTTGCTGTACCTCTTTGAACTGCTCCTTGTAAAATTGATGTCATTTGATAAGCAGTTTCTGAACTTATTACTTTTTCATTTGTGTTTTCAATTTTTGGAAAATTAATTTTTTTACTAATAAACTGATCACAACCTAAACATTTTCTATTTTTTTCATTAAATATTGTTTTTCCTCTTCTATCTTGTATTCTAGAAATTAATTTTGGATTAATTTTTTTTCCGCCATTGACAAAAGGTGCGTAAGCAGAAGTTAAATTTATTAAGGTCGTTTCAGCTGCACCTAGTGATACTGAAAGTAGCTCAGGAATTTCATCGTAAATATTTAACTTTTTAGATAAATTTAGAATTTCTTCTAAACCAATTATTTTAGCAATTCTTACTGTCATCAAATTTCTTGAATACTCAATACCTTTCCTTAATGTAGATGGGCCGTAAAATTTTTTTCCATAATTTTCAGGTTTCCAATTTTTTAAACCAACTCCTTGGCTTTCAACAAATGGTGCGTCTAAAATTATCGAGTTTGGAGCAAAACCTTTTTCCAAGGCTGCAGCGTATACAATTGGTTTAAATGCAGACCCTGGTTGACGTTTTGCTTGTGTAACTCTATTAAACTCACTTTTTTTAAAATTAAATCCACCTACAAGAGCTAAAACATCACCTGTATATGGTTCTAAAATTACAATACCTCCATTTACTTTTGGATACTGCTTCAAAGACCAAAAATTATTTTCTTTTTTGACAAAAATAATATCTCCTAATTTATGAATATCTTTAGGCAATTTTTTTTTAGGAATAGTCCATTTAAATTTTTCATAATTTATCAAACCTTCGCTATTTTCTTTTTTTTTTACTAAACGAAATTTTATTTTGTTCTCATCTAAACCGATTATCTCAGCTAATTTCCAATTTAATGTAGGATCAAGTTTGTATTGATTAATTTTTTTCTCCCAGTTTTTATTCTTATTCTTATTGGTAACCGGTCCTCTCCATCCACGCCTTCGATCGTAATCCTCAATGCCTTTTCTAAGAGATTTTAAAGCTTGAATTTGATAGTTAATATTTAAAGGTGTTTTAATACTTAATCCCTGTGAATAAAGTTTTTCAAAACCATAAATATTTTTTACAGTTTTTCTAACTTCTTCTGTATAGGAATTAGCCTCATTAAGTATTTCTATTTTTCTTTTCTTAAGTTTTAACTTTGAGTCTTTAAAATTTTTATATTCTTTATCTGTTATAAAATTATTTTGTTCTAAGTTTTTAAGAACTAAATTTCTTCTAAATTTAGCAGTCTCTGGGTATCTATATGGATTATATTTACTTGGTGCTTTCGGTAAGGCGGCTAATAAAGCTGTTTCAGAATATGTTAATTCTTTAATGGGTTTATCAAAATATTCCAAACTCGCTGCTGCGATACCATAAGCACCTTGTCCTAAATATATTTGATTTAAATAAAGTTCTAAAATTCTTTGTTTGGTATAAGCTCTTTCAATTCTGAAAGCCAAAATTGCTTCTTTGATTTTTCTTTTCATAGAAACTTCATTGGTTAGCAAAAAGTTTTTTGCAACTTGTTGAGTAATTGTAGAGGCTCCTTCAAGTCTTTTATTTTGGGAAATATTTTTTATATTTTTAATCACAGCTCTCAGTATACCTTTCGCGTCAATGCCAGGGTGGCTAAAAAAATTTTTGTCTTCAGCAGATAAAAATGCGTTTATTACTTTATTAGGAATAGACTCATAAGGAATAAACAGTCTTTTTTCTAAAGCATATTCTGCAATTAGTTTACTATCCTCAGAGTACACTCTACTAGAAATTGGTGGTTGATAATTTGATAGTTTCTTGTAATCCGGTAATCCTATGGAAAAATACCATAAAGTTGAAAAAATAAAGAAAATAATTATACCAAAAAATATAATTACAAATTTAAGTGAAAAATTAAGAAAATTTATCATAAGTTAAATTTATAGTAACAATTCTGACTATCTTTAGGCATGATTAAATTTTAATCGTGTATTTATGCACAAAAATGTATAAAATAGAAACTATGACAAATTTAAAAACTAAAAAATTAAAATATTTCAAAGGAATTCTCAAAAAATGGAAAAAAACTTATATATTGATGCCTCGCATCCTAGCGAAACTCGTATTGTTCTTAAATCAAACGATTCAATCGAAGAATATGAATATGAAAATAAGAACAATTTAAATTTTAAAAATAACATTTATCTAGCCACAATAAGTAGAGTGGAGCCATCTTTACAGGCGGCTTTTGTAAATTTTGGTAGAGAGCGTCACGGTTTTTTAGCATTCAATGATATTCAATCAGATTATTATCAATTGCCATCTGAAGATAAAGAGAAAATAAGAATTGCTGAGGAAAAAATCAGAGAGGATTTAAAAGAAAAAACAATAAACACTACTCCTGAAAATTTACAAAATGATAGCCACAATAACAATAAAGACGAAAAAACTGAAAATAGTGAAAACCAAATTGAAAAAAATAGTAACAAGCAAGAATATAGAGATAAAGTAAAATCATCGTATGGGATTAAAAGATATAAAATACAAGAAGTTATTAAACCAGGACAAGTAATTTTAATTCAAGTTATAAAGGAAGAAAGAGGTCAGAAGGGAGCAGCACTTACAACTTTTATATCTTTAGCAGGTAAATATATGGTTTTAATGCCAAATACTCCTAAAGGTGGTGGGATATCCAGAAAAATATTTAATTCTTCTGATAGACAAAAAATTAGAGGCATATTAAATGAAATTGAAATTCCTAAGAGCATGGGAGTAATTGTCAGAACAGCTGGTGCAAATAAAACTAAAAATGAAATAGAGAAAGATTTTCAAAACACTTTAAAAACTTGGGAGGAAATTAAGGACAAAGCTTTAGACTCAAATGCCCCATCATTAGTTTATGAAGAGGGAGATATAATTAAAAGAACATTAAGAGACACATACGATAATGAAACTAAAAATGTTTACATTGAAGGTAATGAGGCTTATCAAAAAGCAAAAAAATTTATGAAAGAATTAATGCCTAAAAATGTAAAAAATATAAAAAAATATAGAGGAAAAATTCCATTATTTCACGATGCTGAAATAGAAAAAGAACTTACTAATATTTATGAGCCAACTGTTAAATTAAAATCTGGTGGATATTTAGTTATAAACCCAACTGAGGCTTTAGTGGCTATAGACATAAATTCTGGTCAATCAACTAAACAAATCAATATCGAAAAAACTGCTTTAAACACAAACTTAGAAGCTGCAGAAAAAATTGCTCATCAGATTAAATTAAGAGATTTGTCTGGTTTAATTGTTATTGATTTCATTGATATGATGAATTTTTACAATAGACGTTTGGTTGAAAAAAAAATGAGGGAAAGTATTAGGAAAGATAGAGCTAGAATACAAATAGGAAGAATAAGCAATTTTGGACTCCTTGAAATGACAAGACAAAGGTTGCGGGAGGGATCAATCAAATGGGAGACTCAATTATCTTTATCCTCTTTTTCACAAAAAATTTTAAAAAAAATTCAACACTTAGCATTTGTGGATAAGGTAAAAACTATAAATACTTATGTTCCTGAAAAAGTAAAATCTTATATTGAAAAAAATTTACTTGATGAATTAAAGTATTTTCAAAAAAAATATACATTTGAAATTAAAATTCTTCCCAACGAAAGCTTTATAATTCCTGAATATAAGATTGATTTATTAAACAAGTCGAAAAAATTAATCAAAACACATGAGAATATTAATTTAATTGTTGAAAACCGAATTAAAGTGAAAAAATTAATAAAAGAAAAAAAAATTAAAACTAAGGATTTGGTTAAATCTAAAGATAAAGTTAAAAAAGCTAAGCCTAAGAAAAAAATTAGAACTTTATGGGTAAGAAGAAAGAAAAAAATTAAATAATTCCTTTACTTGGTGAACTAGGAATTGCAAAATAGTTTTTGCCCATTCTTCCAGCCAAATAAGAGTTTCTTCCGCTGATCACAGCATCTTTAAAAGCTTTTGCCATTATGATTGGTTTTTTTGCATTTGCTATAGCACTATTTATTAAAACCCCATCACAACCCAATTCCATCGCAATCGTTGCGTCAGATGCTGTTCCAATTCCTGCGTCAACTATTACAGGAACTTTAGATTGTTTTATTATTAATGAAATATTTACTTTATTTTGTAAACCTAAACCTGAACCAATTGGTGAAGCTAATGGCATTATTGCTGAAGCTCCATTGTCCTCAAGTTTTTTTGCTAGTAAAGGATCATCGGTACAATAAACCATTACCTTGAAACCCTCTTTTACTAATATTTTTGTTGATTTTATTGTTTCTATCATGTTTGGGTATAAAGTTTTTTTGTCACCTAAAACCTCTAATTTTACTAATCTCCATCCCCCCATTTCACGAGCCAATCTTAATGTGCGCAGAGCATCATCTGAATTGAAGCAACCAGCGGTGTTAGGTAAATAAATTATTTTTTTGGGGTCAAGATAATCAGTAAGTATTGGTTTTTTTTTATCTAAAATATTTATTCTTCTTACTGCAACAGTTACCATATCAGCTTCAGAAGCTTTAACTGCTGCTGCTGTTTCAGAAAAATTCTTGTATTTACCAGTGCCCACAATTAACCTTGATTTAATTATTTTTCCGGCAACTTTAAAATTATCTTTCTTCAAATTATCCTCCGCCTATAAAATGAACGATTTCAACCTTATCATTATTTTTTAAATATTTTTTCTTATAATTTGATTTTTGAATAATTGTACCATTATGTTCAACTGCAACTTTTTTGTTTGATAAATTATATTTTTTTAAAAGGTCGAATAAAGAATAGTTTGATTTTATAACTACTTTTTTTCCATTTAATTGTATTTTTGCCATAATTAAGTTATTCAATACCAAGAAATTTATGAATAAAATTATAATTCTTAATGGACCAAACCTCAACCTTTTAGGTGAGAGAGAGAAAAATCAGTACGGAAGTTTTACTCTTAAAGATATTGAAAAAAATTGTAATGATTATGCAAACAATAACGATATCAAGCTTTCTTTATTTCAATCAAATATTGAAGGTGATCTTGTAAACCAAATTCAAAAATCAAGAAATGAACAGGATGGATTGATAATTAATGCTGGAGGTTATACTCATACCTCTGTGGCTATTCATGATGCACTGAAAGTATTAAAAATTCCAATAATTGAATTGCATATCAGTAATATTTATAATAGAGAAGAATTTAGACACAAATCATTGATTAGTAATATTGCTAAAGGAGTGATTTGTGGTTTTGGAGCTGAGGGATATATAATGTCCTTAAAAGCTATGAAAAAATTTTTAAAAAAATGAAAATTGATAAAAAATTAATAAAAGAACTTGTTGAAAATTTAAAAGAGTTTGAACTCTCAGAGCTAGAATATCAAGAAGGTCAAACGAAAATAAAAGTTGCAAAAGCAACTAGAGGAATTGATACGACAAAAACTAGCGCTGTTGTTTCGCAGAACAAAGCCGTGCTCAAAGCTTCTGATGACAGTGATGGTATAAGAGTTAAGTCGCCTATAATAGGAACAGCATACTTAGCCCCAGAACCCGGTGCTAAAAAATTTGTTGAAATTGGTGATAAGATAAAAAAAGGTCAAACAGTAATGATCGTCGAAGCAATGAAAACTATGAACCATGTACCTTCGACTGCTGACGGTGAAGTAAAAAAAATTTTAATCGAAGACGGACAACCGGTTGAGTTTGGACAAACGTTAGTTCTTCTAAAATAATAAAAAGATGTTCAAAAAAGTATTAATAGCTAACAGAGGAGAGATAGCTGTTAGAGTAATAAGAGCTTGTAAAGAGTGGGGAATAAAAACTGTCGCTGTTCATTCTAATGTTGACGCAGACTCAATGCACGTAAGGCTTGCTGATGAAAGTGTCTGTATAGGTTCTCATCAACCTCAAAATAGTTATTTAAATATTTCATCTATAATGTCAGCAGTTGATTTAACCGGGGCTGAAGCAATACATCCAGGGTATGGATTTTTGTCCGAAAATGCAAAATTTTCTGAGATAGTAAATAAACATGGGATTAAATTTGTAGGACCCAGCGCAGATATAATTTCTAAGATGGGCGATAAAATTGAAGCAAAAAAAATTGCAAAAAAATATGGTTTACCTGTTATTGAAGGATCTGAGGGGGGTGTGAAATCAATTACTGAGGCAAAATCCATTTGTAAACAAATTGGTTATCCAGTTTTAATTAAAGCTGCCGGAGGAGGTGGAGGAAAAGGAATGAAAATAGTAGAGGAGGAAAGTAAATTAGAAAATTTATTTCTTACAGCTAAAACTGAAGCAAAAAAATTTTTCAATAATGATGAATTATATATAGAAAAATATTTTAAAAACCCCAGACATATTGAAGTTCAGATTATGTCTGGCAAAAACAAAACTGTGCATTTAGGTGAGAGAGATTGCTCGGTTCAAAGAAGACATCAAAAATTAATTGAGGAAACGCCTAGCCCTGTTTTAACTGAGGAGGAACGCTCAGATCTACTTAAAAAAACGGTTAAAATGGTTGAACAAATCAATTATGAGGGGGCTGGTACAGTAGAATTCATTTATGAGAATGGTAAATTCTATTTTCTAGAAATGAATACTAGAGTTCAAGTAGAGCATCCAGTTACTGAGGTTCAAACTGGAATTGATATAGTTAAGGAGCAGTTATGGATTGCATTTACTGGTGAGACGGCTCTGAAACAAAGTGATATTAACCCTAGAGGTCATACAATTGAATGTAGAATCAATGCTGAAAATCCTGCGCTTAATTTTCAACCTAGTCCTGGAACTATAAGCGTTTGTCATCAACCATCTGGTTTTAGAACTAGGGTTGATGGTTCTATTTTTCAAGGTTGTAAAATAACTCCTTATTATGACAGCTTAATAGCAAAAGTTATATGCAAAGGAAGAAACAGGACAGAAGCCATTCAAAGAACCCTTAGATCTTTAGATGAATTTGTATTGGAAGGAATTACAACTACAATTGATTTACACAAAAAAATATTAAATCACAAAAAATTTATTGACTCCAGCTTTGATACTAATTGGCTTGGAAAAGAAAAATTCTATTAAGCATTTCTACAATTTAATAATTGTATATCGTAAATAGCGTGATCAAATGGAGTGAGGCTTGGGTCAGATGCAAAAGTCCAGCCATTAAAAATAAATACTTTTTCATTTTCATTTTTTGTTAAATCTTTAACTTGCATATAAGCGACACTATCTGACCTGTTATGTAATTTTACTTTACCACATTTCAAAATCTTAATTTCTAATGGACCAAATAACTTCTTTTCGTTCAAATTAATCACAAGTTTTGTAGATTTTGCAGTGATTTTATCAAGGCCGATCAAAATTGCTTGTGAAGATTTCAATTTAGATAGGTTTTTCTTTTTTTTTAAAATTTTATTTGCCGTAGCATTTTCATTATCTTCATTAACTTCTTCAAAACTAGGTTTAATTTTTTCAATATTTAATAAAGGAGAGGTGACTATCTTATCCTCAGCTTGTGAAAAGTTAAAGAAAGTAAAAAAAATAAAAAAAAAATAAATTTTACTTCCAGGTTTCATATTTCTTTTTTATTTCATTTTTTCTTATTTTAACTGGTTTAAAACTGTATTTAGTCCCAGTGAGATTTTCTGAGTGATTTTTTTGCCAAGTATATTTTTTATCTTTATTATCTGGAATTTTATCAGTTGTGTGGTGAATCCAAAGAAACCAGTCAGAAGTAATTTTAGTAGCCTCGATATTTCCTGAGTAAACAACCCATCTTTCATCTTTTTTGCTTTTATAATATTTATTTCCATATTCATCAGAACCAACAAGTTTTCCAAAAAAAAGTGTTTTTAAAAAAGTCCCAAATGTTTGTTTGTTCCACCAAGTAAAAAAAATTTTATAATTCATATTAGAATTTTAAATCCACACAATTCATAATTGTATAATTAAGTAATAGACACACTATACAATTAATATATATCTAAATAAAGAGATTCCATAAATTTTATGAAAAAATATATTGTTGAAACCTATTATACTTGTACTTTTAAGACTGTTCATTCCTTAAGTAATCTAGATGACACAGAGCTATCAAAAATAGATCAAAGAACTGACGGTAACGTAGAAGTAATTGACGTTAAACTTAATAATAGAAAAACAAAAAAAATTGGTAGCACAAAAGATGATAAGTCTAATAATAAAAAATTAGAAAAAATTTTACCTGATAGTATTACAAATAAAATTAAAAATACTAAAGAGGATTTAAAGGACAACCCTATTAATTTAAAAACAAAGAGTCATGCAAGATTTAAAATGCCAGATAGAAGAAAAGGATATATTCAAAAAGCTCAAATTGGAGACCATAAAGTTTATCTTCATACAGGTGAGTACGATGATGGCAAAATTGGTGAAATATTCATTGACACAAATAAAGAAGGTGAACTTGTAAAAGCAATGATGAACAACTTTGCGATAGCGATTTCTCTTGGGCTACAATATGGAGTTCCGCTAGAGGAATACGTAGATGCTTTTTTAGATACAAAATTTGAACCCTCCGGTCATGTGATAGGTAATGACAGAATATTAAGTGCGTCTTCAATTTTGGACTATGTATTTAGAGAACTTGCAATTTCTTATCTCGGCAAAGAAGATCTTGCACATACACCATCAATAGTAGGTACTAAAAATTTAAGTGAGGAAAAAAATGATGACAAATTTCTTAAAATTGTAAAAAATATAACATCGAAAGGTTTTGTAAGAAGTAATTATGAGGAAAAATTAGTTGATCTTACAGATGTTAGAATAAATCTTAAAACAAAAAATTAATTCTTTTTAATATCTTTTTTAATACTTAGTTCCTTAAGCTGTCTTTCGCTAACTTCAGACGGAGCTCTCATCATTAAGTCTTGAGCATTTTGGTTCATTGGAAATAGAGTCACCTCCCTAATATTTTCTTTGTCTGCAAGCAACATTACGATTCTATCAATCCCTGGTGCTATACCTCCATGAGGTGGTGCTCCATAACTAAATGCGTTTATCATTCCACTAAATTTTTCATTGACATCTTTTTCACTGTATCCTGCAACTGAAAAAAGTTTATACATTAATTCTGGAATGTGGTTTCTTATTGCTCCTGATGAGAGTTCAACACCATTGCAGACAATGTCATATTGAAAAGCTTTAATTTCTAAAGGCTTTTCAAAATTCAAATCATTTATATTGCCTTGTGGCATTGAAAAGGGGTTATGACTAAATATAATTTTTTTTGAATTTTCGTCAAATTCATACATTGGATAATCAACAATCCAACAAAAGGCAAACTGATTTTTATCTATAATATTTAAATCTTTTGCAATTTTATCTCTAGCTAATGAGAGAATTTTATTTATTTCTTTTTCTTTTCCACAAGCAAGGAAAACGCTATCTCCCACCTCTGCATTACAATTTTTCATTATTTCCTTCAAAGAGGCTTCACTAAAAAATTTTCCAACAGGTCCTTTACCAGTAATTTGTTTATTTTTTTCTATTGTAAAGTAAGCTAAACCCGATGCCCCCTGCTCTTTTGCCCATTTATCAATATTATCAAAAAAACTTCTTGGCTTGTCCTTTGTATTCTTAGTAATTATTGTTCTTACAATTGAACCTTTTTTGACTAATTGTTTAAAAATATCAAATTTAACATCATCTCTTAAAAAGATTTCTGTAACATCTTGAATTATTAATGGGTTTCTTAAGTCAGGTTTGTCTGTTCCATATTTTTTTATTGCTTCTTTAAAAGGAATTCTTGGGAATTTTAAATTTACAATCTTTTTAGAAGAAAACTTTTTAAAAAGATTTATCATTAGTTTTTCTAGCACACTGAAAACATCTTCTTGCTCAACAAAAGACATCTCTAAATCTAATTGATAAAATTCACCGGGACTTCTATCTGCTCTAGCATCTTCATCTCTGAAACAAGGAGCAATTTGAAAATATTTATCAAATCCAGAGACCATTATCAATTGTTTGAATTGTTGTGGAGCCTGTGGAAGAGCATAGAATTTTCCTGGATTTAGTCTACTAGGAACTAAAAAATCCCTAGCACCTTCTGGACTGGAAGAAGTTAAAATTGGAGTTTGATATTCTAAAAAACCTAATTTTAACATTTCAGCTCTTATAAATGAGATAACCTTTGATCTTAAAATTATATTGTTATGCATTTCATCTCTTCTAAGATCTAAAAATCTATATTTTAATCTTATATCTTCAGGATATACTTGATCACCGAAAACAGGCATTGGTAATTCTTTTGCATTCGATAATACTTCGACAGTCTCAATAGCAATTTCAATTTTCCCTGTTTTTAATTCTAAATTTACAGACTCACTTGATCTTTTAACAACTTTTCCACTTACTTTTAAAACAGACTCTGGTCTTGATTTTTCTAAAACTGGAAAAAAATCATTATTATTTTCAATTACACACTGTGTCATTCCATAATGATCTCTTAGATCTATAAAGAGCAGGTTTCCATGGTCCCTTTTTCTATGCAACCAACCAGAGAGATGTACAGTTTGATTTATTTCTTTCTCTGTTAATTCGGAACAATTATGTGTTCTATATTTATTCATTGATTTAATACTTTTTTTATTAGATTAATATTAATTGATTTACCAGTGGATAAAGATAATTCGTCTACTTCTTTAAGAAATTTAAACATTTTTTCGTAAGATCTCTCTACATTATTTATAATAAATTCTGATATCTTAGGATTAACACTTATTTGTTTGTCGGATAAAGTTTTTGTAATTATTACTTTTAAAAGATCATCAGTTGGTAAATCAATACCAATATAGATGAAACTATTTATTCTTGATTTAAGATCTTCTAAATTATACTTCATATTTTTCATTGAAGGAATTGAATTAATCAAAATATAGTTTTCTAATTGCCTGGATTGGTTGAGAATTGAATATAATAATTTTTCCTCAATGTTATTTTCAAAATTATCAATGATTAAGCATTCTAAACTATTTAAATCTTTTATGGTTTCATTATTTACATTTTTTGCATCGACTAATTTAATTCTGTTAATTTTTTTTTCCAAAATTTTTGCTAAATGAGTTTTTCCTGACCCACTAGCACCAAAAATATTAAGCCATTTCCCTGGCCATATTGGCCAACTTTCTATTAATTTATAAGCAGAAAAATTATTGCTAGAGATAAAAAAATCATGTTCAAAGTATCTTTTAGAAAAAGGGAATTTAAATATAAGTTGATTCATGTTTATAAAGTTTTAATTATCCATTGATCATTTATTAATTTCAAATCAATGTTTTCACTTTTTAATTCAAAAATAATTTTTTCCAATTTTCCAAGATATTTTATTTTTAAATTTACGTAATTTTTGTTAAATTCTTGAACATACACATTTTCAATTAAATCAATTTTTTTCATTCTTGAGTGTAATTCTACTAAATTACTTTTATTTTTGAGTTTAAGTGTAACATTTATAAAAGATGGTACCCTTATATCTATTAAATTTTGCGATTTTACTAGATTAATGATTTCTTTTTTTAAATTTGTAATAATTTGTTCATTAAAATTATCGACATCTGAATTTTGATTTTTTATTCTTATATTTTTAGTTATAATTTTACCTTGAATTTCTGTTTTAAGATAAATTTTTTTTTCATTTTGATTAATCTTCTCAATAAGTAAAATAGCAGTATTTTTATTTGAGTATCCCTTGAATAGATCATTTGTATCTAAACCAATTAAATTATTTCTAAAATTATAAACCCTTTGAATAATTTCAATATTTTCTAGTGGGAGAATAAATTCAATTAAATCATTCTCATAAAAATTATTCCAATTTTTGTAAAAAAAATTATTATTGAATATAAAGGTTTCATTTTCTTTAAACAAAATAGGCAATATATACAATTCCTTATCTGAAATTTCAGAGTATGAAATTCCTTTTTCATAAAATAAATCATGAATTTTATCTTTATCAAAAGTGATGCTAAAATTTACTAGTTCATCTTTTTTTTCCTCATCATACTTGTTTGATACTTGATAAAAAGTGACTAACTCTTTAATTGAGCTTAAATTCATATCAGAAAATTTATCAACATCTTCTTCTAGAAGAATTTTAGTAATTAATTGATTAAAACCTTTTTTAATAGCTTTATTCGCTAACACATTATGTGAAGTTTTATCTTTTTTTTCTATCTTAATATTATTAACATTAAATAGATTATTGTCAGATAAAAGATTTCCAGTTTTTAAAAAAACAATTAAAATAAATATTATTTGAAAAAATACTTTCATAAAAAATTTAATATCAATTTATAAATGAAAAAAATTGAAAATAGTTATAAAAAAAGCGGTGTTGACATTTCTTTAGCTAATAAATTAGTAAAACATATTGCTAAACTGTCAAAAAAAGATGTCAAAAAAACGAAAGCTTATTCAAAAAAAGATGTAATTGGGGGTTTTGGCTCTTTGTATGATATCAGCAACACTAAAATCAAAGACCCAGTGATTGTATCTTGCACCGATGGTGTAGGAACCAAAATAGACTTAGCCAACAAATTTAAAAAATTTGACACTATTGGAATTGATTTAGTAGCAATGTGTGTTAACGACTTAATTGTACAAGGAGCCAAACCTTTGTTTTTTTTAGATTACATCGCTGTTGGAAAATTAAATCTAAATAAAACAAAAAAAATTTTAAAAGGTATTTTTAAAGGTTGCGAATTATCAGATTGTAAATTAATTGGCGGAGAAACTGCTGAAATGCCAGGGGTTTACACAAAAAATAAATTTGATCTTGCAGGTTTTAGCGTAGGCATTGTTTCAAAAAAAAAGATCTTAGACAAAAAAAATGTAAAAGACAAAGATATAATTTTAGCTATACCTTCAAATGGTATTCATTCAAATGGATTTTCTTTAGTAAGATCAATTTTAAAAAAAAATAAAATTAATAGTTTTCTAAAAAAAGAAATTTTAAAACCGACAAAAATTTATTCTAAAGAAGTGTTAAAGTTGACAAAAAAAAATATTGTAAATTCAGCAGCTCATATTACGGGTGGAGGGTTAATTGAAAATTTACTTAGATCTGTTCCAAAAAATTTGACTTTAAACATCGATCTCTCAAAAATAAAAATAACTAAAATTTTTAAGTGGTTAAAGAGTAAAAATATTTCAGATGAGGAAATGATGAGGACGTTTAACTGCGGTATCGGATTTTGTTTGATAGTTAATAAAAAAAATAAAAAAAAAATTGTAAAAGTTTTTCCCAAGAAATATAGACCATATGAAATTGGGTTCATCTCAAAAAATAAGAGCAAAGTTAACTTATCTAATAATTTAAAATGGTAAAAAAAAAAACTTGTATTTTTATTTCTGGACAAGGATCAAACTTAAAAAATCTTATTTTACATTCGAGAGAAAATAATTTCCCTATAAAGATCAGTTTGGTAATATGTAATAAAAAAAATGCTAACGGTATTATATACGCAAAGAAGTATAAAATACCTTATGTAATAATAAATACAAAAAAATTAAATTATGAGGCTAAAGTTTTAAAGACTTTAAAAAAGTATAAAATATCTTTTATTTGTTTAGCTGGTTATATGAAAATTTTATCTAATAATTTAATTAAAAATTATCGAGGAAGAATAATTAATATTCACCCATCGTTGCTTCCTAAATTTAAAGGCTTAAATACTTTTAGTAGAATGCTCAAAAATAAAGAAATTAAGGCAGGTTGTACCGTGCATTATGTAAACGAAAAATTAGATGGAGGTAACACTATTCATAAAAAATTATTCTTTATTAAAAATAAGGATAATGAAAAAATTTTAAGGAAAAAAACTCAAAAATTAGAATATAGAGCATTCCCCGAGGCAATTATCAAAATTTTTAGAAATATTTAATTTTTAAAAAAAAATTCTATCTCTTTTTTTGCATTATCAATAGAATCGGACCCATGTACGGAGTTTTTATCAATTGAAATACCATAAAGTTTTCTTATCGTGTTTTTTTCCGCATTTTTGGGGTCAGTCGCTCCCATAATTTTTCTATAAGATGCAACAGCATTTTCACCCTCTAGTATCATAACTACTATTGGTCCAGAAGATAAATAGGAGCACAAATCATTATAGAATGGTTTCGACTGATGAACTTTATAAAACTCAGCAGCTTCATCTTTATTTAAGTGAATTTTTTTATTGTCTATAATCTTAAAATTTTTTTTTATTAAAAAAGATTTAATTTCATCTGCCAAGTTTCTTTCTACTGCGTCTGGTTTAATTATTGAAAGAGTTTGCTGTATATTACTCATAGTTATCTTCTATTAATTTGTTTAATAATCTGACTCCAAAGCCAGTTGCACCTCCAGAATTTAATGCACCACCATATTTTGAAAAAGCCATTCCAGCAATGTCTAAATGGGCCCATGGTGTTTTATTTAAAATGAATCTCTGTAAAAATTGTGCAGCAGTGGTTGAACCTGCTCCACCTACATAATTAATATTTTGCATATCAGCGTTTTTTGAATTCATTAATTTGTCATAATTTTTATGAAGCGGCATTCTCCATACTTTCTCCTCAACATTTTCACCTGCCGTAAAAATTTGATTAGATAATTTATCATCATTTGAAAAGAGTCCAGCGTATTCTGATCCTAAACAAACTATGATAGCCCCTGTTAAGGTTGCTAAGTCCACTATAAATTTTGGTTTAAATTTTTCTTCAGTATATGTGAGGGCATCTGCTAATACTAATCGACCTTCAGCGTCCGTATTTAGTACCTCAATAGTTTTACCACTATAAGATTTTACAATATCTCCAGGTCTTTGTGCGTTTCCACTCACCATATTTTCTACTAAACCTACTACACCAACGGCATTTATTTTTGCTTTTCTAATTGCCAAATTTTTCATCAAACCAACAACTGTTGCTGAGCCCGCCATGTCGTAAGTCATATCTTCCATAAATTTTGCTGGCTTTAGTGAATATCCACCAGTATCAAAGCAAACTCCCTTTCCAACAAAAGCTAAAGGTTTAGAATTGTTTTTTGCTCCATTCCACTCTAAAGTCACAAGATAGGATCCTCTAATGCTTCCTTGGCCAACACCTAAAAGAGCATTCATACCAAGTTTTTTTAATTTTTTATTATCATATATATTTACTTTTAAACCATCTTTTTTCAGTGAAACTAATCTTCTAGCATATTCATCAGGATGTAATATATTTCCTGGTTCAGAAACTAAGTCTCTCGCATAAAAAGTGCCAGCCTCTAAAGCTTTAAATTTTAATTGAATTTGATTGGAGGGTTTATTTTTTTTACCTACTACATTAATTGAAATGACCCTATCATTTTTTTTTGTCTTATACTTTTTAAACTGGTAAGATTTTAATTTTATACCATGTAAAAAATATCCTAAAAAATTTACTTGTTCACTCTTTACAGTATCGCTTAGAACAGAATATTCACAATTTTTTCCATTATTTACTTTTACATAAAATTCTGCGCCTAAATTTTCAATATCAAAAGTCTTAAGTTTTTTCTTAATTGATATTAAGATTATTTTCTTTTTGGAATTAAGCTCATAGACAAATAATTTTTTTTTTAAATCAGAAGTTTTTAACAAATCTTGAATATATAAATATTCTGAGGTAGAGAGGTAATTCTTCAATTTACCTAAGCTAAATTTATCGTCTGTAAATAAAACTAAATTTTCATCAGCTCTACTACTTTTTTGATTGGAGTATTTAATAATAATAGACATAAATATTAATTAAAAATAACTAGAAAGGAGTGATATAAGCTCAAATATCCTCATTTTCAATGGAAAATTCATCATAATTAAACCATTAGTTGAAATTAATTTTCGGTTGCTTTATTTATATACAATAATTTCATGCTTCAAAACAAAATTTATCAAAATTTTTTTTTAGAAATTTTTAGAACGTTTTTTACCATAGTATTTGGTTTATCTATCATTTCTCTGACCGTAAGAGCAGTTAATTTTCTAGATTTGATAGTTGATAGTGGATATCCAGTATTAACATATTTTAAATATTCATTTTTAAATCTTTTTGGCCTTGCTCCAAAATTTATTCCATTAGCTTTTCTTTTATCGGTAATAATTTTTATTTTAAAACATATTAATAACAGAGAACTTGATGTTTTATGGGTCTCTGGAGTAAAAAAAATACAAATTGTTAATTTATTTTTTTTAGCATCAATAATTATTGTTTTTTTATATCTTTTATTTTCAATATTTCTAACACCGTATGCTTTAAACAAATCTAGACAATTATTAAGTAACGATAACCTCAATTCATTTCTGCCGACAATTAGATCAAAACAATTTAGCGATTCATTTAAAGGATTTACTTATATAGTTGAAAAAAAATTTAATAATGAGGTTAAAAATATTTTTTTACACGATAAAGGAAGTAACCTAAAAAATTTATCATCTTCTGATGTTAACGTATCTGATGTTACAATAATTGCTAAAGAGGGAGTTGTTCAGGATAGAGAAATGTATCTTATAGATGGACAAATAATTTCATCAAAAAAAAATAATGAAGAAAACGAATTATTAGAATTTAAACAATTAAATATTGATCTTGGAAATTTTGTTACAGCAACTGTCAAGCAACCAAAATTACAAGAAACATCAACCATAAAACTTTTAAGTTGTTTTTTTCGAGCAGATAAAAAATTATCTATTTGTAAAAATGAAGCAAAAAAAGAAATTTTGCCAATTCTTATTAGAAGAATGGTGTTGCCATTTTATATTCCTGTAATTGCATTGATTTGTTCTTTATTGCTTTTAAAAAATCAAAAAAAATTTTCTAAAAAAATTTCAGTATTTTTTTTAAGTTTTATAATTTTGATTCTCACAGAGTTAATAATAAGATATACAGGTCTTAATTCGTTCCTAAGAATAGGTTATATAATTAGTCCTTTTATTTTACTGACTTTATTTTATTCATTTCTAATATATAAATTCAACACAGAAACAAAAATATCATGAATAATATTATGCTTAAATATCTTCTCTCAAATTTTTTTAAATCATTTTTTATTGTCGTTTTGATAATTTTTTGTTTTGGGGTAATTCTAAATCTATTTGAAGAAATAGAGTTTTTTAAAAATATGAATGTCACAATTTTTCAACCTTTAATTTTAACAACATTGTTTGTGCCTAGTTTAGTTCTTAAACTTCTTCCTTTCATTATTTTTATTTCAAGTATGTGGTTTATGATGAAAATAAGAAATAATAATGACTTGCTTATTTTGAAAATATACGGGTTTTCAAATATAAAAATTTTTTTTATTCTTGCCGTTACTTCTTTTTTACTAGGATGTTTCGTTTTAGCAATTATAAGTCCTATCACTTCATCAATGGTCAAATACTATGAAATTACAAAATCTCAACATGCTAGAGATATTGATCATTTAGTAAGTTTTAATAAAAACGGCCTTTGGATAAAAGAACCAATTAGTAAAGGTGATCGTATAATTTCAGCAGATAATATTAAAGGAACAGAACTCAAAGATGCAATTATATTTGAATTTAACAATGATTATAAGTTAGAAAAAAAAATTTTTTCAAAAAATATAGATATATCAGCTAAGACATGGGTTTTAAAAGATGTAATTATCTTTAAATCAACTAAAGGTGTTTTTGAAAAAAAACAATTTGACACGCTTGAAATTGACTCTATCTATGATTTTGAAAAAATCACAAGTTTGTTTAGCAATTCCGACACTATCTCTTTTTTGGACCTAATTATAAATTATAAAAGTTTATTAAATAATGGTTACAGTCAAGAATTTTTAGATCAAAGTTTTCATTCAATGTTATCTTTGCCATTTTTTTTATTTTTGATGACAGCTTTAGCTGCAATATTAACCATGCACACAAGCAAAAAATCAGAAAATTTTAAATTGATTATACTGGGTTTAATTATTAGCGTATTAATTTATTATCTAAAAGATTTATCAGTTGCTCTAGGAAAAACAGATAGGATTCCTCTCATTTTGTCCGTTTGGGCTCCTGTTCTAGCTTTAAGTTTTTTTACATTCATCGGAGTACTTCAAATAAATGAAAAGTAAAATTTTAATATTATTTTATATATTTTTCTTTTCAGTAAATGCGCTTGCTGAAAATTTATTAATCCAAGCAAAAAATATTAAGTTAGAAAAAGATGGTATGACTTCAGTTTTTGAGGATGAAGTCAAAGTGCAAACCAAAAATAAAATTATCACTAGTGATTATGTAAAATATAATAAAAATTCAGGATATCTCTTAATTAAAGGCAACATAATAGCAATAGATAAAAATAATAATATAATAAACGCAGAGTTTGCTGAGTATTATGAAAAAGAAGAAACTTTTAAAACCAAGGGAGTAACGAGAGTCACAACTTCAGAAAAATATATTTTAGATGGTAGCAATATTTTAATCAATAATAAAAGTAAAATTATCAAGTCAAATGATCCATCTTCTTTAAAAGATTTAGATGGAAATAAAATTTTTCTAGATACATTTGAGTATCAGATAGAAAAAAATATTTTCAAATCTGTAGGAAATGTAAAAATAATTGATAATAAAAAAAATAATTTTGAATTTTCTCAAATTTATATTGATACAAAAAAGAATGAAATACTTGGAGCAGATATTAAAGCATTTATGAATGATGAAAATTTTAAAATATCTAAAAAAAATAAACCTCGAATATTTGCAAACAATTTAACTTCAAATAAAGAAAAAAATATTTTTGTAAAAAGTATTTTTACTTTATGTGATTACAGAGAAAATGATAAGTGCCCTCCTTGGTCAATTCAATCGTCAAAAATGCTTCATGATAATAAAAAGAAAACGATATATTATGATAATGCAGTAATTAAGGTTTATGATATTCCAATTATGTTTATTCCAAGACTTTCTCATCCAGATCCAACAGTAGACAGAAGATCAGGATTTCTACCCCCATCAATTTCTGACACTAAAAATTTAGGAGAAAGTATTTCTGTGCCCTACTTTTTTGATATTGCTAAAAATAAAAACTTTACATTAACCAGTCGCTTATATGCTTCAGAAAATCCCTTATTTTTAGGTGAATATCATCAAGCTCTAAAAGACTCATTCTTAATGGCTGATTTTGGTTACACGCCAGGTTACAAAAAAACTAGTGTTACAAAAAAAAAGGGAGAGAAGTCACATTTGTTTACAAAATTTGTTAAAAATTTTAAAGGAAAAAATAATTCTGATAATAATTTAAGTATATCTATCCAAGATACCTCGAATGATAAATATCTGAAGTTATATAAAATAAAATCAAATTTAGTTGACTTTAACAATGATATTTTAGAAAGTTCATTAAATTTTACTCATCAAAATGAAGATATATTTTTTGGTTTAAATGCAAGTATTTATGAAACAACCAAAGATAATTATGAGGATAAATATGAATTTGTAATTCCTGAATTAACGTTTGATAAAAATTTATTTAATGATGAAAAAATCGGTAGTTTAGAACTTCAATCAAATTTTAAAATACGTAATTATGAAACAAACAAATTAGAAAATTTTTTAATTAATGATTTGAACTGGGAATCAAGAGATATAAATTTATTCTCCGGAATTAATACTAAATTTTTAGGAAATTTAAAAAATATAAACTATGAAGCTAAAAATAATTCAGAATTTAAAGAAGACACAACAAGTGAATTATTTGGAGCATTAGGAATATTATCTGATATCAATCTCAAAAAAGTCAATAAAAATGTTGAACACTACTTAAAACCAAAACTATTGCTCAGATTCGCTCCGGGTAGTATGAGACAACAATCAAGTGGAAGTAAGCTTAATTCAATATCTGCTTTTAATTTAAATAGAATTGATGATATTAGAAATTACGAAACTGGAATAAGTGCTGCTATAGGCTTTGATTATGAAATCAGAAAAAATAGAAATGATTTTGAATTATCAGTAGCGCAAGTAATCAATGAGAAAGAGAATAAAAAAATGGCTGATAAAACAAGTATGAATGAAAAACTTTCTGATTTAGTCGGTTCTGCAAAATATAAGCTTAATAATAATTTTGATATTAATTATGACTTTTCAATAGATCAAAATTACAAAGATTTAAATTATAGTGAAATAAGCACATCTATGACTTATAATTCATTAAACATCAATTTTGGTTATTTGGAAGAGGATAAACACATTGGAAATCAAAATTACTTAAAAACAAAAATTGACCTTAAAAATAAAGATAGTGGTTTATTTTCATTTGAAACAAAACGTAATTTAATTACAAATTCATCAGAGTTTTATAATTTGAGTTATGAATATTTAAATGACTGTTTAAGAGCAGGCCTAGTTTACAGAAGAGAATTTTATAACGACTCGGAGTTAGAGCCTGAAAACTCTCTAATGTTTAAAATTACTCTTGTTCCTTTTGGAAATTTAGATTCTCCTACATTTAGTAAATGATAAAAAAGTTTATAAATATTGTTATATTTTTTTTTAGCATTCAATCCACGGAGCTTATAGCAAAAATTGAAAATAAAATAGTTTTAAAAGTTGAAAATGAAATAATAACAAATTTTGAAATCAAAAATAAGATTTTAAGTCTACTAATGATCTCTGGTCAAGATATTACTCAAGATAATATCAATAAATATAAAAAAGAAGTTTTAAACTTATTAATTGATAATAAACTAAAAAAAATTGAAGTATCGAAATATAATATAAAAAAAAATGAAAACAAAGTTAATGCTTATTTAAAAACAGTTACTTCTGATCCATCTGTTTTAAAAAAACAATTTTCAGAAAATAATTTAGATTTTCAACTATATTTAGATGAAATAACAATAGAATTTATGTGGCAAGATTTAATATATAAATTATATTCAAAAAAAATTGATATCAGTAAAAATACTATTGAAAACGAAATAACCGAGTATGTAAATAATACATCCTCAATAGAAGAATTCAGAATTTCAGAATTTGAAATATTATTTGAAAACAAAGAAGAATTAGAAAAAAAAATTTTTGAGATAAAAAATGAAATTAAAGAAATTGGTTTTGAAGAAATAGCTTTAAAATATAATAATGATTTTAGTAGCCCTGCTGATAGTGATTTGGGTTGGATTAACTCTAAATCTTTGGCTCCTGAAATAAATAAAGTTTTAAACGAAGTACAAATTGGTGAGATCACTGAACCTGTTATTAAACAAAATAGTGTAATTTTTCTAAAATTAACTGATAAAAGAACATCAAAAAAAGAAAACATAGATATGGATAAATTAAAAAAAAGTTTTATTAATAAAAAGAAAAATGAACAATTCGATCTTTACTCTAAGAGTCATTTATCAAAATTAAGAAATAATAGTTTAATTGAGTATAAATGAAAAAAATTTTATTATTAAGTGGTGATCCAAACAGTATTAACTCTGAGTTAATTTTCAAAACTTGGAAAAAATTAAATCATTCAGTCAGAAAAAAAATTTACTTAATCTCTAGTTATGATTTAATTAAAGCTCAATTTAAAAAACTTAAGTACCCACTTAAAATTATAAAAGTAAAAAATTTAAGTGAAAATGTGAAAGGAAATTATCTTAAAATTATTAATTTAGATATCAAATTTAAAAAACCGTTTAAAATTTCTGAAAAGGATAGATCTAAATTTATTTTAAATTGTTTGAATACTGCGCATGAATTAGCACTTAATGAAGAAGTAGCTGGAGTAATAAATTGTGCTATTGATAAAAGGCTTTTAAAAAAAGAGAAAACAGGAGTCACAGAATATTTAGCTTCAAAGTGTAAAGTTAAAAGTGATAAAGAAGTAATGTTAATAAGAAATAAGAGTTTATCTGTCGTACCAATTACTACTCACATTGATGTAAAAGAAATTTCAAGAAAAATAAATAAAAAAAAAATAGTAAATAAGATTATGACAATTAATACTTGGTTTAAAAATAATAATAAAAAAAAACCCAAAATTGGTATTTTAGGATTAAATCCTCATAATGCAGAGTTAAGAAAAAAATCCGAAGAAAACAAAATTATTATTCCAGCAATAAAAAAACTTACAGCTTTGAAGTTAAATATTAAGGGACCACTAGTTTCAGATACATTGTTTATAAATGATTACAAAAAATTTGATGTTATAGTTGGGATGTTCCATGACCAAGTTCTCTCTCCCTTTAAGGCGATATATAAATTTAATGCGATTAACATTACCTTAGGACTTAAATATTTAAGAGTATCGCCAGATCACGGAACTGCTGTAAACCTTATAGGTAAAAATAAAGCAAATACTAAAAGTTTAATTGAGTGTATAAATTTTTTAAGCAAATTTAAAAAATGAATTATGCAAAAAAATCTCTTGGCCAAAATTTCTTAACAGATAAAAATATAATTAGAAAAATTGTTAACTTAACAGATATTAAAAATAAAAATATTATTGAAATTGGACCCGGTAAAGGGGCTTTAACAAAAGAAATATTAGCTAAAAAACCTAAATCTTTAATATTAATAGAAAAAGATACAAAGTTAGCGTTTAATTTAAGAAAAAAATATTTAGATAATAAACTGGTCAAAATCTATAATGAAGATATTCTTAAATTTGAATTAGAAAAAAAAGCGAAAACAATCAATAAAATTTTTGGAAATTTACCATATAATATCTCATCTCAAATTTTGGTAAAAATATTAAAATTTAAAAAATGGCCACCAAATTTTGATGATTTAATATTTATGTTTCAAAAAGAGTTAGCTGAAAGAATTATAAGTAGGTTTCCCTCAAAAAAATATGGAAGACTCTCAATTTTATCCGGTTTTAGATTAAAAATAATTAACAAATTTTTTATTTCACCTAATTGTTTTTCCCCTAAACCAAAAGTTAACTCAATGATTATTCATTTTCAATCAAGAAAAAATAGTCAATATAATATTAAAAATATTAACAGTTTAGAAAAAATAACTAATATTCTTTTTTCAAATAAAAGAAAGATGATTAATAAAAATATTAAAAAAATTCTTACTCAAGAAAAGATAAAAATTTTAAATTTAAAAACAAATTTAAGACCTACTGATTTAAGTCCTGAAACTTATTATAAGATTACGGAGTTTTTTGAAAAAAATTAAAAGTTCTATTTTTATTAACATTAATTATATGTTCTATTTGTTTAAAACAATTATCTAAATTTTTATTAATTATTACATAATCATAGTCATTCCAATGTTTTATATCTTCATCGAATGAATTGAATCTTTTTTCTACTTCCTCTGCGGTATTTTGATTTCTTTTAACTAATCTTTGTTTTAATTCTTCCTTATTATTCGTAATTAGATATATTTTTATTAAATTTAGATTTTTAAATTTTGATAATTGTTTTGTTCCCTGCCAATCTATATCAAATATGATATCATTTTGTAATATTGTATTGTCGACGTCTTTCTTTAAGGTACCATAATAATTCTCAAAAATTTTTGCGTATTCGTAAAACTTATTTTCTTGAATAAGCTCTTCAAATTCTCGGTGTGATACAAAATGATAATCTACACCATTAACTTCATTTGATCTTGGTTTTCGAGTTGTGTGGGATACTGAGATTTTAAATGATTGATATTTTTGTTGAATTTTTTTTGTTAAAGTAGTTTTTCCAACTCCCGAAGGGGAGGATAATATAACCATGATATTTTTACCATGAGCCATATTAAAAAATTTCTAATTTAACCGGCTTTAGACTCAATAAATTTAATAGCATCACCAACTGTAAGAATTTTTTCAGCTTCACTATCTGATATTTCTGAACCAAACTCTTCCTCGAAAGCCATAACTAATTCAACAGTATCTAAACTGTCAGCCCCCAAGTCATCGATAAAGCTAGCTTCTTCAGTAACTTTTTCTTCTTCGATTCCTAGATGATCGGCAACAATTTTTTTTATTTTTCCTTTAATTTCGTCTGACATGAAATCCTTTCTTATAATATGTATAATTTCTTATTAGATTATTAAAAAGAATTGTCAAGACATATACATCCCGCCATTAACATGTATAGTTTCTCCATTTATATATTTGGCCATATCAGATGCTAAAAAAGCTACACAATTCGAAACATCTTCGCCCGTCCCTAGATCTCCCGATGGTATTTTACTAATTAAAACTTTTTTAAACTCTTCATTTATCTTATCGGTCATTTCAGTTTTAATAAAACCTGGTGATACACAATTAATGTTAATATTTTTTTTTGCGTACTCTATAGATAAACTTTTTGAAAATGCGACTATACCAGCCTTAGATGCAGCATAGTTTGCTTGACCTAAATTTCCTGTATGCCCGACGATTGAAGTTATATTTATAATTTTACCATATTTTTTTTTTAACATTTTTTTTATACTATGTTTACACATTAAAAAACTTGCAGTTAAGTTAATATCTAAAACTTTTTTCCAGTTTTCTTCAGTTAACCTTATAGATAGATTGTCTAAAGTAATACCGGCATTGTTAACAAGAATATCTATTCCCTCTAGTTTTTTATCAACTTTATCTATAAATTCTTCAATTTTATCATGTTGATTTAGTTCAAATTTTTCTGTGTGTATTTTAGGAAATTTCTTTTTTAAATTTGAGAGCTTCTGTTCATTTGTCCCGGTCGCAACAATTATTGATTCTAAAGAATTAAATTTTTCTACTAATGAATTTCCGATCCCACCAGTTGATCCGGTTATTAAAACTTTTTTATTTTTTAAATTCATTATTTAGTTTTTTAATATCAGCAATTGAATTAATTGAAAAGCAATTAGCTTCTTTAATAGTTCTTTTTACCATGCCAATTAGAGCTTTTCCTGGACCTATTTCGATATAATTTTTTATCCCATTTGTTGACATATAAAGTAAACTTTCACGCCATCTGACAGTAGAGAAAATTTGATCAATTAATAAATTTTTAATTATATTAGGGTCTTTTTCAGAATTAGCAGTTACATTGTTGATAATACTCACTTCTGGTTTCGAAAATTCTGTATTAATAATTTTTTCCTTCATGGAGTTAGCAGCTGGCTTCATCAAAGAACAATGAAAGGGAGCGCTAACTTTGAGAGGAATTGATTTAATTTTTTTCTCTTTCAAAAAAACTTGTAATAAATTAATGCTCTCTTTTATGCCGCTGACAATTACTTGACCATCCGCGTTATCATTAGCTATTTCACAAATATTATTTTTTTCGTTATGATTTTGTAGTAATTTTTTTATCTCCTCTGTTTTTAAGCCAAGAATAGCTATCATACTTCCTCTACCTACTGGTACTGCAGATTGCATTGCTTTTCCTCTTTCATGTAAAAGATATAAAGCATCGCTAAATCTTAAAGATTGAGCGCTTAATAAAGCACTATATTCTCCAAGTGAGTGTCCTGCATAATATTTAAATGTATTTGAATTATAATTAAATTCGTCTTGTAAAACTTTAAAAATTGAATAGCTTACAGTTAAAATTGCCGGTTGTGTATTTTTAGTTAATTGTAGTTCATCCTCTGGACCGCTTAGAATAATTTTTGAAATATTATATTTAAGTTTGTCATCTGCTTCTTGAAATATTTTTTTAACTATATCAAAGTTATTATAGAACTCCGACCCCATACCAACAATCTGAGATCCTTGGCCTGGAAACAATAGTGCATTCATTTTTATAAGTTTATTTAATCTTTTTATGTATTGCTTAAATTCTTTATTATAGTATAAACCAGTTTTTAAAAATAAACATTAAAACTTTAAAAACAATAAAGATATGGCTTTTTACGAAAACACAATTGTAGCTAAACAAGATTTGGCTGAAAAAGATCTTAAAAATATAAAAGATAAATATAACGAGGTTATAAACAGCTCTTCAGGCAAAGTTTTAAAAATAGAGGAATGGGGTTTATTAAATTTATCTCATAAAATTAAGAATTACAAAAAAGGTTTTTATATTCACTTTAAATTCCAAGGAGATAACAAAACTTTAGATGAAATTAAAAAGAAAATAAAGGTTGATACAAAGATTATCAGACACTTAACAGTAAAGTATAAAAAACTCGATGTTGAAAATGAGTATTTTAATAAAAGCGAAAAATAATGAAAAAGAGAAATAAAAAATTTCAGAGAAAAGGAACAAGTTCGCTTAACAAATTAAGTTTATTTCAAAAAAATGATGGAAAATTTTCAAAGAAATGCCCTCTTTCAATTAAAAATGCACCTATAGTTGATTATAAAAATATCGCTTTACTAAAAAAATATATTTCCGATAACGGGAAAATAGTATCAACTAAAATTTCAAGTGTCTCTCATGGAAAACAAAAAAAACTTACTCGAGAAATTAAAAAAGCTAAAATTTTAGGACTTATTTAAATGGAAATTATTTTACTAGAAAATATTCTTAACTTAGGAAATATTGGAGATAAAGTTAAAGTCAAAAATGGTTATGGAAGAAACTTCTTGCTTAAACAAGGTAAAGCTTTGAGGTTTAATAAGATTAATCAAGAATTTGTTAATAAAAAAAAAGATGAACTAAATAAGAAAAATACTGAAATTAAGAATAAATTTAAAGAAATCTCCAAACTTATTAAAAATAAAACATTTAAATTTTTCAAAGAAAGTAAAGATAATGGAGACTTGTACGGTTCTATTAAACCTAAGGAGCTCACAAATTTAATCAAGGAAAAATCAAATGCTGAAGTAAACCCTTCGCAAGTTATTTTAAAGGAAGATTTAAACAAAATAGGTACTTTTAAAGTAGATATAAATTTTCACTCAGAAGTAAAAACTAATATTCTAGTTCAGATAGATAAAATACAATCTAAATAACTTTTCCACAGAGCTTAAAAAAAAGTGTGTAACTTTTAACTTTAATTGAATTTTCTTTTTCTTATTATAACTGTGTGAAAGAATTAAAAAATCTTCAAACAAAAATTGAAAATAAACAACCTTCAAATTTAGAGGCAGAACAAGCTTTGATTGGGTCAATTTTGATAAATAATGACATAATTGATGAAGTTTCTACAATCGTTAATGCCTCTACATTTTATGACCCGGCACACGTGAAAATATACGAGGTTATAGAAAATTTAAATAACAAAGGAATGATTGCAAATCCTATTACTTTGAAAAATTTTTTTGAAAAAGATAACATGCTCAATGAAGTTGGTGGTACAGAATATCTTGTAAAGCTTACAAGATTTTCTGGTTCAGTAAAACAAGCAATAGATTATGCAAAAATTATTCACGAAATGTATCTAAGAAGAGAATTGGTTCAAATTTCAGACAAATTATCTTCTGATACATTAAATGCTAATTCACAAGAACAAAATGCTGAAAATATTATTGAAAGTACCGAGAAGTCTCTCTTTGATTTAGCGGAAAGAGGAAGTTTCTCTCAATCATTTCTTAAATTTAATCAAGCTCTTGATCAAACTATCGAGATGGCAACTTTGGCTATGCAAAATGATCAAGGTATTGTTGGTGTCCCAACTGGTTTGAGTGATTTAGATGAGAAGTTGGGTGGCTTGCATAAATCTGATTTAGTTATTTTAGCTGGTAGACCTTCAATGGGTAAAACATCGCTTGCTACAAATATTGCCTATAATGCTGCACAAAATATTTTAAAAAGACAAGAAAAATCCTCAATAGCTTTTTTTTCTTTAGAAATGTCCTCTGAACAATTGTCAACAAGAATTTTATCAGAACAAGCTAGAATTAAATCTGATGATATAAGAAGAGGGAAAGTTACAGAAGAAGAGATAAATAGATATATTGAAACGTCAAGAAACATTTATAATCTTCCACTTTACATTGATGAAACTCCTGCAATTACTATTGCAACTTTAAGCAACAGATCTAGAAGAATAAAAAGACTTTTTGGACTTAGTTTAATAGTTGTTGATTACATACAGTTAATGAGATCTAGCTCCAGTAAAAATGAGGGAAGAGTACAAGAAATATCTGAAATTACCCAAGGCCTAAAAGCTTTAGCGAAAGAATTATCCGTGCCTGTCCTGGCATTGTCACAGTTATCGAGAGCTGTTGAACAGCGAGACGATAAACAACCACAACTAGCTGATCTTAGAGAATCGGGCTCAATTGAACAAGACGCTGACGTAGTAATGTTTGTTTACAGAGAAGCTTATTATTTAGAGAGAAAACAACCAAAACTTGGGTCAATAGAACATGCTGAATGGCAATCTAAAATGAACGATGTAAATGGTTTAGCTGATATTATACTAGGTAAACAGAGGCATGGGCCTACAGGTACTGTTAAAGTTGAGTTTGAAGGAATTTATACAAAATTTAAAGATTTAAGCAGAAATTAAGCTTAGTTTTTTCTTTTGTTATAATAAAATTAAGATATATCTGAAACATCATAATGTTTGCTGATATTTATAAAAAATTAGTAATTGATTTTTCAAAAATAACTCTTTTTTTATTAATAATTTTAGTTGGGTATTCTCTTTTTCAGTCAAAAAATTTCAATTTAGATGCATCATCAGACGCTCTTTTACTCGAAGGAGATCCAGATCTTCGGTATCTTAGGGAGGTTAACGAAACTTATGGGTCAAAAGATTTCCTTGTTTTAACATATGCACCGATCGCAAGTTTTACAGAAAAAGAGACAATTTTAAATTTACAGCTTTTAAAATCTAAAATTGAGAAATTAACTTGGGTTGAAAGCGTGATTACAGTAATAGATGTTCCACTTCTAAAAAGTACAGATGAAAATTTAATGGAAAGGCTGAAAAATTATAAAACTTTAGCTTATCCAGAAATTGATAAAAAAAGAGGATTCGACGAGATCATAAATAGCCCAATTTATAGAGACTATGTTATTAGCAAAGACGGTAAGACATCAGGAATAGTAGTTTACCTCAAAAAAGATGAGAGATTAGCTGAATATATACAAATTAAAGATAAATATTTCGATCAGTCTAAAAATACAGGATTATCTAAAGAAGAAAAAATAAATTATAAAAAATTTATTAAAGAATACGAGGAATATAAAAATCTTTATAACATTAGAAATCATCAGAATATTACTGAAATAAGAGATGTAATTAATAAGTATGGTGAAAACGCTAAAATACATCTTGGTGGGATCCCAATGATAGCAGATGATATGATGAGTTATGTAAAAAGTGATATTATAGTTTTCGGTATTGGAGTTTTCCTTTTTATAATTTTCACTCTTTGGTTTATTTTTAAAAATTTAAAATGGGTAATAATGCCGTTAATTGGTTGCTCAACTTCAGTTATTATAATGATCGGACTATTAAGTTTGATTGGTTGGAAGGTCACTGTAATTTCTTCAAACTTTATTGCTTTGATGCTTATACTCAATATGGCAATGAATATTCATGTAACTGTGAGATTTTTGCAACTTAAAAAAGAATTTCCTAATTTTACTAAGGAGGAGGCTGTATTTGAAGCAAGTAAAAAAATGATGATGCCAATTCTTTACACCGTATTGACTACAATCTGTGCATTTCTCTCGTTAATTTTTAGTGGAATAAAACCAATAATAGACTTTGGATGGATGATGACTTTAGGATTGATTATTTCGTTATTCGTGACATTTTTGTTATTACCTTCTCTATTGTGTTTATTTTCCTCAAATGATGACGTTAATTTAAAAAAAATAGAAAAATCTTTAATAACAACTGCATTAGGTAATTTCACAAAAAACAATGAAATTCTAATTTTTGGATCTACAATTGTAATAATAATATTTAGTATTATAGGAATACTAAAACTCGAGGTGGAAAATAGTTTTATAAATTATTTTGATAAAGAAACCGAAATTTATAAAGGTATGAAAAAAATTGATGAGGAGCTTGGAGGTACAACACCATTAAATGTTATATTAAAATTTCCAGTTAAAGACGAAGAAGATAAAGATCAAAGTGATGAATTTGATGAGTGGGAAGAAGAAAGTGATACAAACGAACATAAATCAAAATATTGGTTTACTAGAGACAAGATGGACAAAATTATTAAGGTTCATGAATATTTAGACTCTTTGCCTGAAATAGGAAAAGTTTTATCATTTGGTTCAATTTTAAGAGTGGCTGAGGATTTAAATAATAAAGAATTACAAAGTTTAGAAATTGCAGTTTTGTATAGTAAAATTCCTGAGTCTATTAAAAAAGAAATAATAACACCTTATATCTCTGTTGATAAAGACGAAGCTAGGATAAGTGTAAGAATAAAAGACTCATTGGAGAACTTAAGAAGAGATGAATTAATTAATAAAATTAATAATGAACTAAATACAAAATTGGGCTTAGAAAAAGAGGAATACAAATTAGCAGGTGTTTTGATATTATTTAATAATTTATTACAAAGTCTTTTTAAATCTCAAATTTTAACTCTTGGTATTGTAATGATTGGCATTTTTATGATGTTTTTTATTTTATTTAGAAATATAACAATTTCCACAATTGGTGTAGTTCCAAACTTTATTGCAGCTTTTTTTATACTTGGGATCATCGGTTTGCTTGGTATTCCCCTTGATATGATGACTATTACAATTGCCGCAATTACAATAGGAATAGCAGTAGATAATAGTATTCATTATATTTATAGGTTTAAAGAAGAATTTAAAAATATAAAAGATTATAATAAAACATTAGATAGATGTCATAATACTGTAGGCATAGCAATATTTAACACTTCGATTACTATTGTATTTGGATTTTCAATATTGGTCTTATCAAATTTTATTCCCACAATTTATTTTGGAATTTTTACTGGTATAGCAATGATGTTAGCAATGATATCTGTCTTAACTTTGTTGCCAAAATTAATTCTTACATTTCAACCTTTTGGAAAAGAAAACAATAACACATGATGGGTAATTTTCTTGATGAATTAAGTAAAATAAATATTTTTGATTTATTATTTCTTATAATTTTAATTTATTGTGTAATTCAGTGTTTTTTAAAAGGTTTTTCCTTAAGTTTATTGTCATTTATGAAATGGATATTATCAACAATTATTACAATTATCTTAGTTCCAAAATTTCAACCAATAGTTAGTAATTACATAGAGTCTGAATTTATTAATAATTTTGGTTTAGGAATCTGTGTATTTATAATTTCTCTTTTTGTAATAATACTTACAGGTAAAACTTTAGGTAAGGCTGTCACCTGGACGGGGGTTGGTTCAATAGATAAAGGATTTGGATTTTTATTTGGTTTTTTTAAAGGGTATATTGTATCGGTATGTTTATTTACAATTTTTAATTGGTTTTATCCTTATCAAAATTGGGATATATCTGCGGATAAAGCTTTAACGTTTAATATAATAAATAAAGGCAGTAAAATTTTAATTGAGGAATTTCCATCAAGTGAGGATTTTATTGACACAAAAGAAAAAATTGAAAAAATTTAATTTAGACAAATTGCGAGAAGAGTGCGGTATTTTTGGAATATCTAATCATGAAGATGCCTCGGCTCTTGTTGCTCTAGGATTGCATGCATTACAACATAGAGGCCAAGAAGGATGTGGTATCGTTGCTTTTGACGGAAAAAGCTACCACTCAGAGAAAAGACAAGGTTTAGTTGGAGACCATTTTACAGACCCCGAAACTTTAAAAAAATTACCTGGAAAATTTGCTATTGGTCATAATAGATATTCAACAACTGGTGAAACTTCTCTAAGAAACATTCAGCCATTTTTTGCAGATTTACATATGGGTGGACTAAGTATTGCACATAATGGAAATTTAACTAATGCATTAATATTAAGAGAGTCACTAGTAAAAGATGGAGCAATTTTTAGAACAACAAGTGACACGGAGACAATAGTTCAACTTATTGCAAAATCAAAAAGAGAGAAATTTATTGATAAATTAATTGACGCTCTTTTTCAAATACAAGGAGGATACTCTCTAGTTTTAATGACTAATAAAAAATTAGTTGGTGTGAGAGATCCATTTGGAATTAGACCTTTAGTAATTGGTAAAATAAAAAATTCTTACATACTTGCATCAGAAACTTGTGCATTAGATATCGTTGGTGCAACTTTTGTAAGAGAAGTAGAAAATGGAGAGATCATAATAATTGAAAATGAGAAAATATCATGTGTAAAACCTTTCCCTAAGCAAAAATCGAAACCTTGTGTTTTTGAATACATTTACTTTGCTCGACCTGATAGTTTAATCAACAATAAATGTGCATATGAATACAGAAAAAATCTAGGTTCTGAACTAGCGAAAGAAACAGATATAGATGCGGACCTAGTGGTGCCTGTTCCAGACTCTGGAGTTCCAGCAGCATTGGGTTATGCCGAAGAGTCAAACAAAAGATTTGAGTTAGGATTAATCAGAAATCATTATGTTGGTAGAACTTTTATAGAGCCAACACAAAATATTAGAAGTTTAGGAGTTAAATTAAAATTGAGCTCAACTAAAACCATTGTAAAAAATAAGTCTATAATTTTAATAGATGACTCTTTAGTTAGAGGTACAACTTGCCTTAAAATTGTAAAAATGCTTTATGAAAATGGAGCAAAAGAGGTTCACGTTAGAATAGCATGTCCTGAAATAAAATATCCTGATTTCTACGGGGTCGATATGCCAACAAAAGAAGAGTTGCTAGCCTTTGAAAAAAATAATCAAGAGATGTGCGATTATATTAAAGCAAAAAGTCTTAAATTTTTAAGTATCGACGGACTATATAATGCTCTGATTGGTGAGAAAAGAAACAACGACTATCCACAATTTAGTGATCATTATTTTACAGGTGATTATCCAGTTAAACCACAAGATAATTTAAAAGGTTTAAAAGTTAAACAGCTTTCTTTATTAAGTGTAAAATCAAATAATTAATCTAATACAACTAATTTTTTATTAGTATTTAAATATAAAATATTGCCATTAATGAAAATAGGATTAGATAATATTTTAGAAGGAAATTTATCTACATTTTTGAGATTTCCTCTTATATCAAATTTAAGTATGAATGAATTTTCAAGGAGTATCATTAAATCATCATTAGTCATTGTTAAGAAATTAAAATAAGCTTTTTTCTTTTTCGTGTTTAAAAATGAAGAAATTTTTTCATTTATATCGTATGAATAAATAATCTTCCCTCTTTTAAGATCAAAAGAAATAAGTAAATCATTATCACTTATCAAAAAAAGATAATTATCAGTTAATATTGGTTTGATTAAGGATGTAAAATTCAATTTGTAAATAATTGAACCATTTGAGGCGTCAATCACGTAGGTATATTTATTTGTAGAAATAATTATAAGATTGTCATTATTAACGATTTGGTTGCCATAAAATAAATTACTAACATTTAAATCTAATGATGGGTTTAAATTTATAAACCACTTTATGCTAAATTTATTTTTATCAATCGCATATAAAGTTCCAAAAGTGTTTAAAAATAATATTGTATCTTTATTTTGTGATAAGTTATTTTTAAAATTATTTTGTACAAGAATTTCCTCTGTTGGTATTTGTTCAAGGATGTCTCCGGTTTCTTTTTCTAAAATTATAAAATTATTATTAATATTAGAGGTAAATAAAAAATTTTGAGAAATTTTAAAATTTGAGTTAAAAGGAATTTTATAATTTTTTGCCCATATTATTTTATTTTCAATATAGTTATAGGCATATGTATATCCAAGATTATCAGAAATATATATTATATTATTTTCAACAATAAAATTTAATTCTTTTTCAAATTTTTTATACTTTTTTTTGTAAAAATTAAATTTTGAAATTATTTTTTTTTCTTGAAGCGAATATGAAATAATATTTCCTTTTTTATCATTGAAAATTAAATTATTTTTTTCATATAAAATATACTTACCTATGTTATATTTCGATAATTTTTTTGATTTAAAATTTATCTTATTTAAATCACTGTATTGGAAATTTTCATAATTATTGTATTGATTATAAAAAAACTCATTCCATATATTTGGATTTATTTGACTTGGAAGTTGAATTTTGAATTGTTTGTCAATTGGAACTATTTTATCAAAAAATTCTTTAGATGTTGAAAGTTTTTTAAAGTCTTTAAATTGATTCTTTTTTTCTTTAAGAGGGTTCGACTCGTTATTCCAAATACCGCTTTTCTCATCAAAAGAACATCCTGAGGAAAAAAATAGAATTACAAAAATACAAAAAATCCTCATATTTTTTTTATTTTTTTAGTATTTCTTGAGCTAATGAAGTAAATTTTGATTTATCTTCTATTAAACTCTTAAGCAATTCTTCACCGATTTTATCTTTCGAATTTTTGAAAAAGAACAGAGCTTTTTTAAATATTATTAAGTCTTTTTGATCTTTTGTTTTAACGCTATCTTCAACAATTTCAAAATAATTTAAAATTTTTTTTTCTTCAAGATTTTTGTCGTTATCTAAAATAGTATTTAGCGCTAAGATTGAATAAAATTTGTTTTTGGATAGTATAACTTCCTCAAATAGTTCAAATGATTTTTCTTTATTGCCAGAAGCAAGAAAGACACCTGCTTGTATATATTTTTCTGCTACTGAATTATTTTTTTTTTCACCACTTATATTCAAAAATATATATGAAATAAAAACGATAAAAAGAATTATTAAGAAAGAGAATATTTTAAATTTATTATTTATGTAAAAATTTGAAAATTTATTTTTTGTTAAGTTATTATCTAAATTTGGGTTCATTAAAAAATATTTTTATTTGTGGGAAATTTTTTTAATTTTACTTCTCTAGTATATTTTTTTACAGCTTTTTCAATTATTCTGTTTAAGTTTGCATATTTCTTTACAAATTTTGGGTAAAAACCACTTATTCCTAACATGTCATCTGTAACTAATATTTGTCCATCACAGTTAGTTGATGAACCTATGCCTATAGTTGGAATATTTACATTATTTGTAATAATCCTAGCAGCCTTAGATGAAATACATTCTAGCACGATACTAAAAGCTCCAGCTTTCTCTATTAAACGTGCTTCATTGAGAAGTTTTTTTATTTCTGACTTTTTTTGACCTTCTATTTTAAATTTTTTTTTAAATTGTGGTGTATATCCGATATGGCCCATCACTGGTATTTTTTTTTTTACTAGTTTTTTTATTATTCTAAAATTATTTTTGTAACTTTCTAGTTTGACTGCATCACATCCAGTTTTTTTGCAAACTAATTTCGCATTTTTTTCTGCTGTTTTTGCATTTTTGTAGGTTCCTTTAGGTAAATCAACTACAAGCAAAGATTTTTTTATACCCATTTTTACGCTTTTGGTATGCTGAATGATGTTTTCTAAATTTATTTTATGGGTATTTTTGTGTCCATACAAAACATTTGCCATCGAGTCACCAACTAAAACTATATCACAATGTTTATCTAAAATTTTTGCGATACTTTTTGAGTAGGCGGTCAAACTAACAATTTTTGACTTATTTTTTTTTTTTATTATATTTTTAATCTTATTGATCATTATTCTAATTCCACAGTGCTTGGTGGTTTTGAAGTAATATCGTATACAACTCTATTAATTCCTTTTACATTATTTATAATTTTATTTGATATACTATCAATAAAATTTTTTGGAAAACTAAAATAATCAGCAGTCATACCGTCTTCTGATGTAACTGCTCTTAATAAACAAATATTTTCATAGGTTCTAGAGTCTCCCATTACTCCAACTGTTTTAATTGGTAAAAGTGCTGCATATGCTTGCCATATTTTTTTGTAAAGATTTTTTTTTATTAATTCATTAATGAAAATGAAATCTGCTTCTTGAAGTATTTTAACTCGCTCTTTAGTAATATTTCCTATTATTCTTATACCTAGACCTGGTCCAGGAAAAGGGTGTTTATAATTTATACTTTTTACTAAACCTAAAGAGTTTCCTAAAATTCTTACTTCATCTTTGAAAAATTCTTTTAGGGGTTCCAAAAGTTTTAAATTCATTTTATTAGGTAAACCTCCAACATTATGATGTGACTTTATTTTTGATGTTTTACTTCCAGATGAAGATCTACTCTCTATTATATCTGGGTATAAAGTTCCCTGTGCTAAAAATTTAATATTATTATATTTTTTAGCCTCTTTCTCGAAAACTTTAATAAATAAATTTCCAATTATTTTTCTCTTTTTTTCTGGATGAGTAATATTTTTTAGTTTATTCAAAAAAAGTTTCGAGCAATCAACTAATTTAACGTTAAGATTATATCTTTTTTTAAATATTTTATATGTATCCTTGAACTCATTTTTTCTCATCAACCCGGTATCCACCATAATACAAATTAAATTTCTTTTTATAGCCTTGTTTATTAGTAATGCTACTACACTACTATCTACTCCTCCTGAGAGTGCACAAATTACTTTTTCAGTTTTTACAGTGTTTCTTATTTCATTTATTAGTCTTGTTTTTTGAGAATTAATATTCCATTTTTTTTTTATTTTACATATTAAAAATAGAAAATTTTTGAAAATCTGTTTTCCATTTTCCGTATGAGTTACTTCAGGATGGAATTGAACACCATAAATTTTTTTGTTCTCATTTTCAATAATTGTGAGTTTTGAGTCTTTAGATGAAGCAACGACTCTAAAATTTTTGGGCAATTTTACAACAGCATCTTCATGGCTCATCCAAACAGTTTGTTTGGTTTTGAGAAAGTTCTTTGTTAAAAGTGAGGTATTTTTTTTTATTAAAAAAGCTCTACCAAATTCTCTATTTTTTTTGGAGGGTTTAATACTTCCTCCAAATACCTTGGCGATTAACTGTAAACCATAACAAATTCCTAAAATAGGAATTCCCTTTTTAAAAAGTTCATCCGGAATACTTTGAAATTTTTTTTTAGTTACAGTTGATGGACCACCAGAAAGAATTAAACCCTTTATATTGTTATATTTTTTTAATTTACGTATATTTTTAGGCGTAATAATTTCCGAAAAAACTCCTAATTCTCTTACTCTCCTTGCTATTAACTTTGTTACTTGAGATCCGAAGTCAACTATCAAAACCTTTTCTTTTTCATTTTGAAATTGCATCTATTTTTTAGATAAATTTTCAATTTCTACTTTTAGTTTATCGCTCTTGTTACAAAAGTTAGTACAAATAGATTTTAATCTTTTATTGAGTTCTTTACTTTTTTGAAAATCAGATGTTTTAAGTTTTAATTTTGCAAGATGATAGATCGCTTCCTCGTTTCTTGGATTTAAAAGCATTACAGTTTTTAAATTTTGCTCTTCTAATTTTTTTTTGTCTTGCATATTAAATATTTTAGAAAGATACAAATACGATTTTTCATTTTTCGGATGTAAAACTATATCTTGTTCAAATTTAAATTTTGCATCCTCATATTTTTTAATTTTAAATAAATTTATTCCCTCTTGAAAAAATTCAGATTTAGCAAATAATGTATTTGAAAAAAAAGATAAAATTATTAACAAAAGTAAAATTTTTATTTTCATAATTTATAATTTATATTTTTTTGTGTCATTTCGACACTATGAACCATACTTTCATAAAAACCTGCTTTAGTAATTTTTACAAATTTTGCTTTTTTATTTATCTCTTCCAAGTTTCTAGCGCCAATATAACCCATTGAGGATCTCAATCCACCTTGTAGTTGATAAATAATCTTTGATACTTTCCCTTTATATTCCACTCGTCCCTCAACCCCCTCTGGTACAAATTTTGATCTGTCTTTAAAGTTTTTTTGAAAATATCTGTTTGCAGATCCTGCTGACATAGCTCCAATTGATCCCATTCCTCTATATTGTTTATAGATTTTTCCTTTAATCTTGAATTTCTTTCCAGGACTTTCGTCGGTTCCTGCAAAAATTGAACCCATCATAATTGCATCAGCTCCTGCAGCTAAAGCTTTTGCTATATCGCCTGAAAATTTTATTCCTCCATCTGAAATAATTTTTATTTTTTTTTTTGTTAATGCTTTTTTAACTTCCATTATTGCTGAAATTTGTGGAACTCCTATACCGGCTACCATTCTAGTTGTGCATATAGATCCTGGTCCGATACCTACTTTAATTATATCTGCACCAGAGTTATATAATTTTTTTGCAGCTTCAGCTGTTGCGATATTTCCAACACAAATTGGTATTTTGTTAATTATTTTTTTAATTTTAGATAATATTTTCAAAACTTTTTCACTATGTCCATGAGCAGTATCAATAACAATTAAATCTATACCATTTGTCTCGAGGGACTTAGCTCTTTCAATGTCATCTTTATTAGTGCCTATAGCTGCACCTACTAATAATTTTTTATTTTTAACCTTTCTTACCTCACTTGATTGTTTTTTTATATTTAAATTTCGATGAATAATACCCATACCACCCTCTTTTGCTATTGCTATAGCCATTTTTGATTCTGTAACAGTATCCATCGCAGAAGTTAAAAAAGGGACTTTAAGAGTAATATTTTTTGTAAGATTAGAGTTAATGTTTGTATCAGAAGGTAAAACGTTTGAATACTTTGGTAACAACAAAACGTCATCAAAGGTTAAAGCTTCTTTAATTGTTTCCATATAAACTTATATACAATTATTTAAATTTATAAAGACTTTAAAATTTCGCAATGTAAATAAGTTTCTTTAGACTCTTTTCTGCTAGACTCTGGTTTAAAAAAATTTACTTTTTGAAATAAAGATTTTGCGAGTTTTTTTACCTCTAAAAAATCATCTCCCATAAAAAGCTTCGAAACTAATACACCTTTAGGTTTAAGAGTATCTTTGGAAAAGTAAATAACATCAGTGCATAATTGGTTTGTTCTTATTGAGTCTAATGATTTGTTGCCAGTAGTATCTGCAGCCATATCGGATATGATTACGTCTAAATTTGAATTAAAAAACTTCAATACTTTAGCTTTAGTTTGATCATTTAAGATATCTCCTTTTAAAAATTCAACATTTCTTATCGGCTCCATATCCTTGATATCTACAGACATGATTCTTCCAGATTTTATAATTTGACTTGCAATTTGTGACCAACCACCAGGACTAGAGCCTAAATCTAAGAGATTTATATTTTTTTTGATAAATTTAAATTTATTATTAAGCTCGAGAAGTTTAAATGAAGCTCTTGAGCGAAAACCTAATGCTTTTGATTTTTTAAAAAATTGATCTCTATGTTGTTTTATTTTCCAAATGTTACTTTTTTTAATTCTTTTTGATTTTTTCATTATAAAATATCTTCATGATTTTCATCCGATATTTTTTCTAAATTTTTTTTACTTTGACTTTTATAAATTATCACACCTAAAGGTATTGAAATTAAATAACCAATTCCAAAAACTAAAAGAGTTTCTAAAGTATAAAAAAGCAATGCTATAAAAACTATTCCTATCCCGAGTAATAAAAAAACTGTTGCTTTCGGAGAAATAGTTATTTTTTTTAGTGCTAAAGTAGGAATTTTACTAACCAATAAAATTGCAATTAATACCGTAAGGTATGGAGTGAGATTTTTCAAATCAAATCCAATATTTAAATCTGTTAATTCGTAAATTAAAGGCATCAAAATTAATAGACCCCCAGCTGGAGAGGGTATTCCTTCAAAAAAATTATTTTTCCATTCTTCGGAGTTTTCTATTTTAGTTAAATTAAATCTTGCTAGTCGCAGCACACAACATACTGAGTAAATTAACGTAATTGCCCAGCCAAGTTTTCCATAATTATTTAATTCCCAAAAATATAAAATGAATACTGGTGCTATGCCAAAGCTAACAAAGTCTGTTAATGAGTCTAATTCTTTACCAAATTCTGATGTGCCTTTTATTAGTCTCGCAATTCTGCCATCAAGTGCGTCTAAAATAGCAGCAAATAAAATTAAGGTTACTGCTAGACTGAAATTTCCATCAATCGAAAACTTTATAGAACTAATTCCAAGACATACTCCTGCTAAAGTTAAAATATTCGGAAGTAAATATCTTGTTTTTTTTGATGATACTAATTTAAATTTTTTTTTTTCTTCCATTACTCAGAAGCTAATAAGCTTTCTCCCGCCACAACATTTTGCCCAAGTTTTGCTAAAACTTTTTTATTTTTAAAATAAATATCTACCCTGCTACCGAATCTTATCATTCCAATTCTATCGCCTTGTTTTAAATCTTGGCCCTGCTCTACTTCACAGACTATTCTTCTGGCAATTAATCCAGCAATTTGAACAATAATAATTTCCTCTCCATTGATTAATTTTATTTTAAAATAATTTCTCTCATTTTCCTCACTAGCTTTATCTAAAGAAGCGTTTAAAAATTTTCCTGGTTTATAAAAAATTTCCTCTACTTTACCAGATGATGGTATCCGATTTACATGACAATTAAATATATTCATAAAAACACTTACTCTTGTGTAAGAGGTATTCTCTAATCTCAATTCCTCAGGACCAGACTTTTCTGATATATCTGTGATTAAACCGTCTGCAGGACTTACTAAATAACTATCATCATTTATTGAGTATCTTTCAGGATCTCTAAAAAAATAATAAATCCAAACAGTTATCGTTATGAATAGAACTCCTAAGAATTTTGATATAAATAATGTAATAAAAGTAATTAAAACAGAAATAGCCAAAAATTTATATCCTTCTTTGTGAATCTTTGGAAATATTGAATTAAACATAATTAATAGTTTGATAATTTTTTCTTAATATGTATAAAAATCACAGTTAATCAATCTATATTTTATGGCAAAAATTAAAGTCAAAAATCCAGTGGTAGAGTTAGATGGTGATGAAATGACTAGGATTATATGGTCTTTTATCAAAGACAAACTTATCAAGCCCTATTTAGATATCGATCTTAAATACTATGATTTAGGTATGGAAAGTCGAGATAAAACTGATGATCAAATCACTATAGACGCAGCTAATGCTATCAAACAGTGTGGTGTTGGTGTTAAGTGTGCAACTATCACACCCGATGAAGCTAGGGTTGAAGAATTTAAGCTGAAAAAGATGTGGAGATCACCTAATGGTACAATTCGTAATATACTAGGTGGCACAGTATTTAGAGAACCAATCATATGTAAAAATGTTCCAAAATTAGTTCCTGGGTGGACAAAACCAATTGTAATAGGAAGACATGCTTTTGGTGATCAATATCGTGCGACTGATTTTTTAATACCTGGAGAAGGAAAAATGGAAGTGAAATGGGTATCAAAAGATGGAAAAGAAAAAAAAGAATTTGAAGTATTTAATTTTACCGGACCAGGTACAGCTTTAGCAATGTATAATTTAGATGACTCAATAAAAAATTTTGCAAGAGCATGCATGAATTATGGTCTTGGGAGAAAATGGCCAGTTTATTTATCAACTAAAAATACAATCTTAAAAGCATACGATGGTCGATTTAAAGATTTATTCCAAGAAGTTTTTGAAAAAGAATTTAAAAGTAAATTTGACACAGCAAAGATAACTTACGAACATAGATTAATTGATGATATGGTTGCTTGTGCAATGAAATGGAATGGTGGTTATGTGTGGGCTTGTAAAAATTATGACGGGGACGTTCAATCGGATACAGTAGCTCAAGGTTTTGGTTCACTAGGATTAATGACTAGTGTACTTATGACGCCAGACGGAAAAACAGTTGAGTCAGAAGCTGCTCACGGAACAGTGACAAGACATTACAGAATGCACCAACAAGGAAAAGAAACTTCTACAAATCCGATTGCATCAATTTTTGCTTGGACAAGAGGTTTAGCTCATAGAGGAAAATTAGATAATAACGATGAATTAATTAAGTTTGCATCTTCAATAGAAAAAGTTTGTATAGAAACAGTTGAAAGTGGTTCTATGACTAAAGATCTTGCAATTTTAATCGATAAGTCCACTAAATATTTAACTACTAATCAATTTTTAGAAGCAATAGACAGTAACCTTAAAAAGAAACTTAACTAATTTTTTTTAATACAGCTTTATACGCATCTTCAACTTTGGTTTCATCAACTCCTCCTGCTTGAGCAAAATCTTTTCTTCCCCCTCCACCTTTACCGCCTAGAATAAAAGCAGCTATTTTTACTAACTCAACTGCATCAAATTTTTCTGTTAAGTCTTTAGTAACACCAACTGAAACACCTACTTTTCCATCGAGGACAGAGAAAGTGATTATTACTCCTCTCTTTATATCCTTTTTTCCAGAGTCAATAATTGTTCTTAGCTCTTTTGAAGGAAAATCTTTTATAGTCTGATATCTAAAAGTAAAATCTGTAATTGTACTATCTTTAATAATATTTTTAGTCTTATCCGCGATTATATTTTTTAAATTAACTTGATCTAGTTGTTTACTTAAATTTTTCAAATTTTCAGCAATGCTTAAATTACTGTTATAGTTAGGCTTAATTTTAAGTTTCTCTAAAGCATTTTTAATAATTGAAATTTCTTCATTTAATTTATTTTCTTTATTAGTTAAAGTTTTTTGTAGATTTTTTTCATATTCTACAAGTTGATCTGCTCTTAAAGCTTCAACTCGTCTAACTCCAGAAGATATCGACGACTGACTTATTATTTTAAATCTACCTATTTCTGATGTATTTGATACATGTGTTCCACCGCATAATTCTGTTGAAAAATATTTATCTTTTTCATCTCCCATAGATAAAACTCTTACTTCTTCCCCATATTTCTCACCAAATAATGCTAAAGCTCCATTATCAACTGCCTCTTTTGGTGTCATAATTCGAGTTCTAACTTCACTAGCTTTAGAAACCATATCGTTTACTAAACCTTCAATCTTATTAATTTCATTTTTTTCGATTGGTTTATTGTGGCTAAAATCAAATCTTAATTTTTCGGGACTTACTAAAGAGCCTTTTTGAGTAACATGTTTACCTAACGTCCTTCTTAAAGCTTCATGTAGTAAATGAGTTGCTGAGTGATATGCTCTGGCATCTTTTCGTTTTCTGAGATTAATTTCTAAATTTACGTTATCACCCACTTTAACAGATCCTGTTATCACCTTTCCGACATGCACATGGAGGTCGCCCATTTTTTTTTGGGTATCTAAAATTTTTATTTTACATTTTGATGTTTTTATCTCTCCCTGGTCGCCGACCTGACCTCCTGACTCTCCATAAAAAGGTGTTTGATTAGTTATGAGCTCAATTTCATCATTTTCTTTTGCTTCATTTACAAAGTCTTTTCCTTTTGATATTTTTAAAACTACCCCCTCTGCTTTATTAAATTCATAGCCCAAAAATTCTGTAGGATCTAACTCCTCTCGTATTTTAAACCATTTTTCTTCTAAAGATTTATCTCCAGAACCTTTCCAGTTAGCCCTGGCTAAGACTTTACTTTTTTCCATCTCGCTATCAAAACCCTTGTTATCTATTTTAATATTTTTCGATCTTAAAATATCAGCAGTAAGATCTAGTGGAAATCCATAAGTATCATAAAGTTTAAATGCTATTTGACCAGGAAGTATTTTATTTTGAACTTTATCTAAATTTTCCTCTAAAATTTTAATACCTCGCCCTAACAATAAAGAGAATTTTTCTTCCTCATTTTTTAAAGTTTCTATGATTAAATCTTTTCCTCTAACAAGTTCTGGGTAGCTTTTTTTCATTTCATTCATCAATACATCAAATAATTTATAAAAAATTGACTCTTTGCCTCCAAGAGTATGGGCATGCCTCATCCCACGTCTCATTATTCTTCTTAATACGTATCCACGTCCCTCATTCGAAGGTAAAATTCCTTCAGCGATTAAAAAACTACTAGCTCTCAAATGATCTGCAATCACTCTATGGCTTGCAATAGTTTTATCATTTATCGGTGATTTCAATAGATCAGAGGATGCGTTCATAATCTTTTTAAAATGGTCAATATTGTAATTATCGTGTGTACCTTGGAGAACAGCTGTCATTCTTTCAAGGCCCATACCAGTATCTACTGATGGTTTTGGTAAATTTATTCTTTTATCTTTCGATATTTGCTCATACTGCATGAATACTAAATTCCATATCTCTATAAATCTGTCTCCATCCTCATCAGAACTTCCTGGTGGCCCCCCTTTTAATTTTTCACCATGATCATAAAATATTTCTGAGCATGGCCCACAAGGACCTGTATCACCCATTGACCAAAAATTATCCGAGGTTGATATTTTTATAATCTTATTATCGCTTAAACCTGCTATCTTTTTCCAAAGTCTAAATGATTCTTCATCTTCATGAAAAACTGTAACCGATAGTTTTTCTTTAGGTAATTTAAAATCTTTGGTTAACAGACTCCAAGCATGAATAATTGCCTGTTCTTTAAAATAATCTCCAAAGGAAAAATTTCCCAGCATTTCAAAGAAAGTATGGTGTCTTGGAGTGTAACCAACATTTTCTAAATCATTGTGTTTACCTCCAGCTCTTACACATTTTTGTGATGTTGTTGCTGTTTTATAATCTCTTTTTTCTAAACCTGTGAAAACATTTTTAAATTGAACCATTCCTGAGTTAGTAAACATCAGAGTTGGATCATTGTTAGGAACTAAGTTGCTAGAATCCACAATCTTATGATTGTTTCTTTTGAAATAATCTAAAAATTTTTTCCTAACGTCAGTAAGTAAAATTTGGCCCATATTTAATTAAATACAGATATTTTAGAACTTGTCTATAAAGAGATTAATTTGTAGCTTTTTTATCGTTGTCTACTACAACGCAAATTTCAGATTTTGTTAAAAATCTTTGCCCTGTTCCATTATCTAGGGAAAACATGCCTCCAATCCCCTTAACAGCATCAATAGTCAAATCTGTATGTTTCCATTTTTCATATTGATCCTCATTCATATAAAAAGGGGTTCCATCTACTTCTCCCAGCTTTACATCGCTATTTCCTACTTGATATTCTTTTGCTGGAAAGCACATAGGTGCGCTGCCATCGCAGCATCCACCCGACTGATGAAATAAAAGGTCGTCTCCGTGAACTTCTTTAATTTCATTTAATAATTTTTTAGCTGATAATGTAAATGATACTTTCATTTCTATATTTCGGCCCATGATTTAGAATCATGGGCCATTATATATTATTGGTTAAAAGAAGCCTAATTTTTTCTCACTGTAAGACACATGTAAATTTTTTACTTGTCTATAATGATTTAACATCATTTTGTGAGTTTCTCTTCCGATACCAGATTGTTTGTATCCACCAAATGCAGCGTGAGCTGGGTATGCATGGTAACAGTTTGTCCAAACTCTTCCCGCTTCAATACCTCTACCCATTCTGTAAGCAATGTTTCCGTCTCTAGTCCAAACACCTGCTCCTAATCCGTAAAGAGTATCATTAGCTATCTCTAATGCTTCTTTCTCATCTTTAAACGTTGTAACTGATACAACTGGTCCAAAGATCTCTTCTTGGAATATTCGCATGTTGTTTTTTCCTTCGAAAATTGTAGGTTGGATATAGTTTCCTTTTTCAAGACCACTATTTATTTTTGCAGCACTTCCACCACAAAGAACTTTGGCACCTTCTTTTTTACCTAAATCTAAGTAAGACTTAATTTTTTCCATTTGTTCTAGTGAAGCTTGAGCTCCAATCATGGTTTCCATTTTCAAAGGATTGTCTTGTTTCACAGCTTTAGTTCTTGCAATCGCCTTCTCCATGAATTTATCATAGATAGATTTTTGAATTAAAGCTCTGCTTGGACAAGTACAAACTTCTCCTTGGTTTAGCGTAAACATAGCAAAACCCTCTAAACATTTATCAAAGAAGTCGTCATCTTTTGCCATCACATCTTCAAAGAAAATGTTTGGCGATTTACCACCTAATTCTAAAGTGATTGGTATCAAGTTTTGAGATGCGTACTGCATTATTAAACGTCCAGTCGTAGTTTCACCAGTAAATGCTATCTTCTTAATTCTTTTAGAAGATGCAAGTGGCTTACCTGCTTCAAGACCATATCCGCTTACAACATTAACAACACCTGCTGGTAACAGATCTCCAATTAGTTCCATTAACAACATGATTGATGCTGGCGTTTGTTCAGCTGGTTTTAAAACCACACAGTTCCCTGCTGCCAATGCTGGAGCTAGTTTCCATGTAGCCATTAATAATGGGAAGTTCCAAGGTATAATCTGACCAACCACACCTAATGGTTCAGGTATGTGGTAAGAATATTCACTATTACTGATTTCAGCAACTGAACCTTCCTCTGCTCTTATTACTCCTGCAAAATATCTCCAATGATCAATTACCAAAGGTAAATCTGCAGCCATACATTCTCTAATAGGCTTACCATTGTCTAAACATTCTGCTGTCGCTAATACGTTAAGGTTTTTCTCTATAACATCAGCAATTTTTAAGAGAATATTTGATCTCTCTGTTATTGATGTTTTTCCCCACGCAGGAAATGCTGCATGAGCTGCGTCTAGAGCAAAATCAACGTCTTTTTCATTCGATCGTGGCACCTTACAGATAACTTCATTAGTGATAGGAGTAGTATTGTCAAAATACTTTCCAGATTTAGGTTCTACAAATTTACCGTTAATGTAGTTTCCATATTTAGCTTTAAATGGAAATTTAACCTTCAAATGAGAGGTATCTAAAGATGAAGACACTTTCGAGCTTGATGCTTGTTGTGTACTCATTTTTCCCCCTTTTGTTCTATTCGTTAATTAGAACCAATCTGAACTAACTTGTCCATTATTAATTAAGTCGCTTTTCACGCGAACTACTAAATGTGGTTTTATTCAATTGATAGTTGCTTTGGGAAACGGGAAGCTTAAGCTTCCCGTTTAAAATGATGGCTGAGGAATTATTCTTCCTCTTTTTTGTCGCTAATTTTTTCGTTTGAAGAAGGATTTCCTTCTAGTTCTTTGGTAATAGCAGATGCTTGATCTCTAATAATTTTTTCAATCTCTGCAGCTACGTTAGGATTTTTTTGTAGGTAAACTTTTGCATTTTCTCTACCTTGACCTATTTTTTCACCTTTATAAGCGTACCAAGCTCCAGATTTCTCTACCACCCCGGCTTTAGTGCCAAGATCAATTAATTCTCCTAATTTGCTAATGCCTTTTCCATACATTAAATCAAATTCGACAACTTTGAATGGTGGAGCAACTTTGTTTTTAATTACTTTAACCCTTGTTGAGTTACCAATAATCTGGTCTTTTTCTTTAATTGCACCTATTCTTCTAATGTCCATTCTTACAGATGAATAAAATTTAAGTGCATTTCCTCCAGATGTCGTTTCTGGATTTCCAAACATAACTCCAATTTTCATCCTAATTTGATTAATAAAGATAACCATTGTGTTTGATTTAGAAACGGAGCCAGTGATTTTTCTCAGAGCCTGACTCATAAGTCTTGATTGCAAACCAACATGATGATCACCCATTTCACCTTCTAATTCAGCTTTCGGTGTTAGTGCTGCTACTGAGTCTACTACTAAGACGGAAATAGAGCCGGATTTAATTAGTGTATCAGTAATTTCTAACGCCTGTTCACCCGTATCAGGTTGAGAAATTAAAAGTTCTTCTGTTTTTACCCCAAGTTTTTTAGCATATACTGGGTCCATAGCATGTTCAGCATCTACAAAAGCGCATATTCCGCCAGCTTTTTGGGCTTCAGCTACTACTTGTAAAGCTAAAGTTGTTTTACCTGAAGACTCAGGGCCGTAAATCTCAATAATTCTACCTTTTGGCAGACCGCCAATCCCTAGTGCTAAATCCAAGCTTAATGAGCCGGTTGATATAGCCTCCACGTCTAAGGCTTGCTGTTGACCAAGTCTCATTACAGAGCCTTTACCAAAATTTTGATCAATTTGGCTTATAGCAGCCTCTAAAGACTTGCTTTTTTCCTTTAATTCTTTTTGTTTTTTATCGTCACTCTTAACGATTTTTAAGTTATTTTTAGTCATTTTTTATCCTTTTTTGTTGTTCGAATCGTTAATATAAATGTACACATTTTGTTCTTTTTATCAAGAAATTAAAAAACTATTTAAAAATAAGCTAATTTACTGATTTTATGGATAAAATTCCAATTTTTTTAGCGAGTTCAAATTGAGATATAACAAAATCTCTCTGAGATTTAGCAAAAGCTATTCTAGCATCCAAAAGAAGACTTCTAGATTGAATCAGTTCAAGAGTCGTTCTCGTATTGCCAGAGTCATACTCTAAAGTAATGCCCTCATTAGCTATTTCAGCTGCCTTAAGTTGTGCCTTAGTTGCATCAAGTACGCTTTTAGAGGATTGATATTTTGACCAAGAATTTGAGATTTCAGTATTTATTCTATTTTTTGTGTCATCTAATATCAGCTGGTATTTTTCCTTATTGTAAGATGATTTTTTAATTGATGAAATATTTTCACCACCTTTAATAATGGGCCATGTGATAGTCGCTTTAACAGTTTCACGATCAGACTCGTCTATGGTTGAACTATAATCATTATTTTCTGACTTTGAATAATTTAAAGAAGCTGATGGAGACAACCTAGCCTTCTCAATATTTAGATCTTTAACAGCTATCTCATAATCCAATTTAGAAATTAAAAGATCAACGTTGTTTCTATCGGCTAATTGAAGTGACTCTTTGAGAGAAATTGGTAAAATTAATAAAGCTCTCTCATTTAAATTTTTTGTAATTGGCGAATTTTCTCTAGTTACTCTTTCAAAATTTGTCCTTGAAGATAATAATTCAGTTTTTGCTTTAATTAAATCAGCTCTTGCTCCAGCCAGAGAGGACTCGGATTGAGCTAAGTCAGTCAAAGTAATTTCTCCTTTTTGAAGTCTGGCATTATCTGAATCTACTTGTCTTTCAAATAAGTTAACATTTAATAAATTGAATTCTTCATTTTTTGACTTGAAAATTAAATCAAAGTAAGCTGAAGTAGTATTCAAAATAGTTAGTTGTTCAATTTTTTTAAGAGATAAACTAGCTTTCTCTACCTCAAGTTCAGATTTTTTAAATGTGTTTAATCCTTTAAATCCAGAAAATATTTTCTGCTCTACTGTAATTTTTTTACTCTCTGTATCTAAATTAGAGTCAGATATACTAGTTCCACTCTGATTTGTTTGATTTGAAGAAGTAATGCTTGTTTGGTTTCCCGAAAGAGTTATGCTCGGTAAAAACTCACTTCTTGATATATTCTTACTTTGCTTAGCAGACTCAAAGCTTTTTCTCTCAGCATTTAATTGTAAATTATTTTCTAGTGCTTTTTTGATGTAGAATTTTAGATTATCCTTTGCGTGAAGATTATTTAAAGAAAATAATAATAAAATTATTAAAATAAATTTTTTCATTTAATTAAATTTAATTGATTTTAACATATGTTTTTTATCAATATTTATAACTGCGTCAGCAGAACTAGGTAAATTTTTAATCATATGTTTAGTAAGTCTTTCATAATACATAATGAAATTACTAATTTCTTTATCCGACATAGTTTTGTTTCCTTTGCTTGTTATCCTTAATTTTTTCTCTTGTAGTAATCTCCATTTGAAAACATATTTGAAACTTGGAACTTTTAAAAAAATTAGTTTGTCTATTAAACTAAAAATTTTTTTATAATTTCTGTTTAGTTCTAAATTTACTTGTTTTCTCCAAATCTGTTTTTTATCTTTCTGTTTTTCTAATTTATTTATCGACTTAATTAAATCTTTTTTTTTCTGCGCTTTAACTCCTACGCACCATCCCTCAAATATCACGATATTAGGTTTTTTTTTTACTTTAAGCCATTTATTTTTAGGTGATCTATCATCGATTGATTTATCAAATTTTGGGATCACCAACTTTTTAAACTTATTATTTTTGAGGTTTTTTATACAACTATATAACATTTCGGTGTCATGCGTGCCTGGTACGCCTCTTGTATGAAACAAAATGTTTATCTCTTTTGACATTTTTTTTCTTTCTTTTAAGGTTTTATAAAAATCATCAATTGAAAATATTATTGTTTCTAATTCATAAGCCTCTTTTAAAATAATTTTTAAAATTTGAGAAATGGTTGATTTACCTGTTCCTTGACCTCCAGCTAAACCAATTACTTTTGTTTTTTTTTTCTTAAAGTACTCCTCTTTAATCATTTTACTAATAGGGAAATAAAATTTATTTAATTGACCTATTTTATCCCTAAATGGTTCTGACATAACTTCTTGAGAGCTTAAAAATTTTAAATACTTTTTTTTAACTTTTTTATATTTTAAATGGTTGTGATCCATTTTTTATTTTTTATCTAGTGGATGATTGTAGCCGTCATTTATAAGGACATCTTTTAAATCAAAGGTATCTATCTCGTCTATGCAACCTAAATTAAATCCAGTCATCTTTGGATTAGACCTTGGATTATGATGGGTGTAAATTCCACAAATTGAACAAAAATAATGATTGGCTACTTTAGTGTGAAACTTATAAAGAATTAATTTTTTTGCACCCTTTATTATTTTAAAATCCTCATTTTTTACCATAGACATGATTGCCCCTTTTCTTTTGCATAGAGAGCAATTACATCTCAAAATTTTTTCTAATTTATTTGGAATATTTATTTCTGCTTTTATGGCTCCGCAATGACACATTAGCTTTTTCATTCAATACCTTTTTAATAAGATTGTTTTACATTACGCATCTTTGATCTTATCCACAATAGTCCAAATTGTAAGTTAATGTTCACGTTTTGATTCCTATTTGATTCTGTTGAGGACTCTAATTTCAACTTTTTAGTGTGTAATATTCTTTACCTCAATTAAATTATAATGACAATTTATTAAATCTTTTTCATGCTCTCTCTTAGATACAATAAAAATAATTAAATTAAAAATTACAATCAAAATTTGCAAAATTATTGATAAATTTACTAAATAAGAAGTAAAAAATGATAAAGCGATGATTATTAAAGTTGATCTTAAAAATACTTGGTATTTAAATACAGCTATTATTGAAAATGAGTGAGTAATAAGTTTGAAAAGAGACATTTGAGATGGACCGAAATATCTTAACCCTCTAATAGAATTTATCTCGTTTAAAGGCTTAATATATTTTTTTACAGAGCCAGAAAAACTACTCCATAAACTTGCTTTCGAATGCAACTTACCTACATCATCTTTAGTTAAGATACTGTAATTACCAAAGTTAATTTTTTTTCCAGTAAAACACACAGTAATTAATTTATGAACTTGGTATAACAATTTAAAAAAGAGACCTTCGGACCTTTTAACTCTTTTTGCAACAACTGATACATTGGGATCATCATTTATCTTTTCAACTAAACTTTTTATTTCAATTGGTCTATCTTCTCCATCACCGTCCATTAATATTAAATAATCGAATTTTTTATTTAGGTAAATATGCCTTATTCCAAAAGCATTACATCTGGCATGGCCTCTATTTTCTCTCATATTTAATATTTCCATTTTTTCAAAATTACTTGGCTTAGTAATTTCTGGAAGCTGAATTGTAGATGCATCATTAACAATTAAACAATCAAATTTAATATTATTAAAATCTTTTATGTTTTTGTTTATTTCTTCAATTAATTTCTTTAATGACTCCCAATCATTATATACAGGTATCAGAATTATTATTTTTCTCATTTTTTTCCTATCATGCAATAACCAACTGGTTTTATAGTCCCAAAAACTCCAGGACATATTTTTTTAAGTACTTTTGGGTTTCCAGTATATACTACACCCTGGTCATCCGTTATGATTGAAGTATTATTTTTAAGATCCATTATCCATTTCGGTCTTGAATACAAGTGATAAGATAAATTTCCAGCTGACCATTCATCTCCAATAACTATTTTTATTTCATTAATAAAATTTTGATCCCATTTACTTTGAACAAGTCTGGAAATTTCTCTTCCTGGATAATCTGTTCTTTTCGTTTTATCTAGTATTGAAACTGCTAAATAAATTGATGGAGAGGAGAAAAAGAAAAATAAAAAAATAATAAAAAATTTTTTTATATTCTTTATTTCAATGTTTTTTTTAAAAACTAATAAAATTAAAGTTCCGAGAAATAAATAAAAAGGTGTCATCCACATTGTTCTTATATTTGCGCCTGTTAAAATAGATGTTAAAATCATTAAAAATAATGGGATAAAATTAATATAAAGTAAAAATAAGGTGTTTTGATTTTTTGTGTTTATTTTTAAATAAATCTTTTTTAAAATTATGTTGGCCATTATAAAAACTGGAATTAGGATAATAATCTGTTTAAATAGGAAAATTGCTGGATATTTAATATGATTTACAATATCAAAATTTGAAACACCTGTTCTATCCAAACCATAAAAGATAGTTACAAAGTTATTTTCAAATAGCCAGATAAAATGAGGGGTAAGAAAAATTAAGGAAATTAAAATTGATAAAAAATAATTTTTTATTGATTTATTATATCTTTTTAAATTCATAACGAAGAAAATAAGTAAAGCTAAAAGAATATAAATGAATAAATATTTCGATAAAAAACCTAACGCGGAAATAATACCAAATAATATCCAATCAATTTTTTTATTGAAATTTAAACCTTTCCAGAACAAATAAACTGATATAGCCCAAAAAGGCAGTTGGCTTATGTTAACGTTAAATTCTGGGGTTGTAAAATTGTAAAAGTAAATTCCTGATAATATAAAGACTGAAAAAAGTGAGTATGTTTTATCTTTAAGTACATAATTTGAAAGCTTCCAAACAAAATAAAAAGCAGTTATTACAAATATTTGACTTAAAAGATAAAAAGCCCAATCATTATTGCCAAAAATTTGGTAAAAAAATTCTACTGCAAATGCACTAAATGGGGGATGTTTGTTAAAGCCCCAATCTAGATTACTTCCCCAAGCCAAAGCTTCGATTGTATCTAAAGGTAAATTGATGTTCGATAATGAAGGTATTAATGTCCATAGAAATAAATGGGAAAAAAGAAATAGATATAACGCCTTGTTAATATTTTTTTTAAGTATCATTTAATTATGAAATTATTACAATTTATAAGCTATTGACACGACTAAAATCAAACATATACTCGCCAAATTCAAAAAATGGTAAAAAAAACCGCTACTAAAAAAAAATACATTCCTAACTCTAAGGAAAAATATATGTGTGCAAAGCACAAGAAGTTTTTCACGGAAGAATTGTTAAATTGGAAAAGAGATATAATTAAAGCAAATAATTTAGGAAATTTGTTAAATTCCTCAGATGATAACGTTTCATCGGCAGATATCGTCGATCAAGCATCTTCCTATACTGATAAATCTGTAGAAATGAAAGCTTTAAACAGAAGTAGAAAATTAATTTCAAAAATTAATTCAGCTTTACAAAGAATAAAAAATGGAACTTACGGATTTTGTGAAGAAACAGGTGAACCAATAGGTTTAAAAAGACTTATGGCAAGGCCAGTTGCCACTCTTTCAATCGAAGCCCAAGAAAAACACGAGAGAGATGAAAAAATTTTTGTTGATGATTAAATCTTTGGAATCTTTTCTCCTTTCTTTAAAAGATCATAACCTTTTTGAACAGCCTCTCTATTTGAGATTTCCTGATACCATCTAGATAAGCCTTTAAATTTTTTCAAACCAATGTCATGCCATTCATGACGTGCTATCCATGGAAAGGTTGCTATATCGGCTATTGTATATTCTTTTCCTGCTAAAAATTTGGATTGAGATAAACGATCATCAAGTTCTGTGTAGATTCTTTCTGAAATTTTAAAGTATCTTTTTTCTCCAAATTCACTCTTTCCAGGATTATAATGATGAAATTGATGATGTTGTCCCAACATTGGACCCACGTATGCCATTTGACCCATTAACCATTGATTAATAATTGTTCTTTGGTCATTGTCATAAAACTTACCACTTTTCTCACCTAAATAAATTAATATCGCTCCAGACTCAAATAGACTTGTATTTGTGTCATGATCAATAATTACTGGAATTTTACTAAACGGACTTAATTTTTTAAATTCTGGTTTAAACTGCTCATCTTTTAAAATATTTATCTTTGTAACTTTGTAATCAAATTTAATCTCCTCAAGCATAATAGAGATTTTCTTACCGTTTGGAGTGTCTGCGGTAAGTAATTCGATCATTTTTTTCCAAGTCTATTTTGTATTGTTTTAGATGATGTAGTAAATTCGAACTTATATTTTTCATTAGGTCTTGCTCTCTTAAAACATTCTACAGACGCTAATGCAACCTCATGAAAACCTGATAAAATTAACCTCAACTTACCTGGATAACTACAAATATCACCTGCAGCAAATATTCCTTTTTTATTTGTTTGAAAGTTTTCAGCATTTACTTCAATAGTTTTTTTATGCATATTCAGTCCCCATTCAGCAATAGGTCCTAATTTCATTACTAGTCCAAAAAAACTTAAAATTACATCAGTTTTTATTTGCTCAGTTTTTCCATCATCAAATTTGACTGTAATAGAATCAATTTTATCTTTTCCTTTAATAGAATCTAATTGACATGGAGTTTTTATAAAAATTTTTCCTTCTTTTTCTAGTTTCTTAATTTCCGATAAAGTATGTGGAGCTCCTCTAAATTCATCTCTTCTGTGAATTAAGCATATTTTAGAAAACTTTGATAATTCTAATGCCCAATCTAAGGCTGAGTCACCGCCTCCGAATATTGAAATATTTTTATTTTTAAGTTTTTCTTTATCTCTTACTGCATAAAATAGAGATTTTTCCTCAAATTTTTCTGCATCTTTTACTGCCAACTTCCTCGGTTCAAAAGATCCAACACCACCAGCAATAATAATATTTGGAGCTGAAAATTCTTTATTGTTATTTGTTTTAACAATCCAGTTTTCTTTATCATGTTTAACTTCTTCAACTCTCTCATTCAAAAAAAACTCTGAATTAAAGGGTTTAATTTGTTCTAACAATTTTTTGGTTAATTCTTCACCAGTACATTCTGGAACTGCGGGAATATCGTAAATAGGCTTGTCAGGATAAAGCTCTATACATTGTCCTCCTGCTTTGTCTAAATTATCAATGACTACTGATTTAAGACCTTTTATCCCTAATTGATGAACAGCAAATAAACCTACGGGCCCAGCTCCTATAATAATTGTATCAGTTTTTTTCATTACGATTGTTTTACTGGCGTAGTCACAATGAGTCCTTCTATTTCATCTGTAACAATCAATTGACAACTCAACCTACTATTTTTTTTTGGTTCATGAGCCATATCGATCATATCTACTTCAGCATCATCTGCTTTAGGAAGTTTATCTAACCACTTTTCTTCGACATAAACATGGCAAGTAGCGCAAGCCATTGCTCCACCGCAATCAGCATCTATTCCAGGAACTTCATTTTGGATTGCTCCTTCCATCACTGATAAACCATTTTCAACCTCTACTGTTTTGGAAATTCCATCCTTGTCTTTGTATGTAATTTTAGGCATTAGTGAGCTAAATAAATTGAGATAATAACTACCCAAAAAAATGCGTAATACAAAATATAACCTTTTACTGTAAAAGGCATTTTCTTGATTTTACGTTTTCCTTTTCCTTTGTAGGGTTTTGATAATTCCATATGTTTTAATATAAGTATCTAAAGAAAAAGGGCAAGTATGCAAAACATACCTGCCCTTTTTGTATAAGTTATTATCTATTATCTAGATGCTAATCTTGTGTTTTGCATTGCTGCTGCCCAGATTACTAGACCAAAAGCGATCTTGTTAACAAAGTCAGCCAAATTATAAATTATGTTTAAAGCATTTGCATCAACACCACCAGTTAGGTAACCGAAAATATATCCTAAAGGATATATAGCCCAACCAATAGTTACGATTATTCTCATTGCACTGAATGCTGTAGACATAGCTTTGTTACCAGCTTTTGCCGCCATTGTTCCAGCTTCTCCTGAGAATATTTCAAACAAGATGTAAATCCATCCAGCCATTCCAATTACGAAACCTACAAATGGTTGAATATAACCAGCTTCACCTAAGTATCCACCGATTAACATTACTAAAGAACCAATTAATAGCTTCCAGAATATAGAAGTTGGCACCTTTCTTACAGCTGCCAAGATTAGATAGAATTCGATCATTTGAAGTGGCACTGTGATTAACCAGTCAATATATCTGTATACTGTTGGTGTATCACCTGTAGTCACCCAAACTTCTCTCATATACATGTAGTGAACGAATGCAACACCAGTTACAAGTCCAGCTACTGTTAAAGATGTTCTCCATGACGCAGCTACTGTGTTTCTTTCAGCAAAAAAGAATACTGTAGTTGCAATCATACCCATAGATACAAGCCAGAAAGATATTCCTACGAAATCTCCTGTCTCTAACATAGGGGTAGCTGCATTAGCAGAGCCTGTTAAACCTAATACGGCAACAGTCGCTAGTGCAAACATTTTTAATTTACTCATGAAAACCTCCCTCGTTTGTTTAGTTTTCTATTTAGTTTATATATAAACTACTCAGACAAACGGTAAATCTAACCGCTACCGAGCAATTGGAGGGAACATAGTAAAAAAAAAAGTTACAGTGAAGTGTTTTTTTTACTAAAAACCCGCATTTTTATTGGTTTTTTTATTTTTTTTTGGGGATATTTATGGAATACTCTCCAAATAACAGAGTTTTTAGGGGGTACAAATTGAATCAAAAATATAACGATATTTATCAAAAATCTATCCAAAGCAGAGAAGAGTTTTGGAAAAATATATCTGAAAACATTTTTTGGTACAAAAAACCAACAAAAATTTTAAATTCAGATAAACCTCCATTCTATAAATGGTTTGAGGATGGTGTAACAAATACTTGTTACAACGCTTTGGATCTTCATATCGATGAAGGAAGAGGTGACAAGCTTGCAATTATCTATGATAGCCCGATTACTGGTACAAAAAAAAATATAACTTACAATGAATTAAGAAATAAGGTTTCTTTATTTGCAGGAGCCTTAAAAAATCAAGGTATTAATAAAGGTGACAGAGTAATCATTTATATGCCAATGATACCTGAAGCGGTAATTGCTATGCTTGCATGTGGAAGAATTGGAGCGGTTCACTCTGTTGTCTTTGGCGGCTTCGCAGCGAATGAACTTGCAAGTAGAATTGATGACTCTAAAGCAAAAATTTTAGTAACAGCTTCATGTGGTTATGAACCTGGTAGAACTGTCCACTATAAACCACTGGTTAATAAAGCTTTAGAACTTGCAAGTCATAAACCAAATAAATGTATAATTTTTCAAAGAGAAAAAGACAAAGCAGAGCTTGATTCTAAAATAGATATTACTTGGGAAGATGCACATAAAAATGCAAAACCTGCAGAGTGTGAGAAAATGAACGCTAATGAATACGCTTATATACTTTATACTTCCGGAACTACAGGTTTACCGAAAGGAATTGTAAGAGATATAGGCGGGCATATTGTTGCTTTGAAGTGGACTATGAAAAATATTTATAACATTAATCAAGACGATGTATGGTGGTCTGCAAGTGATATTGGTTGGATAGTAGGACACTCTTATATCGTATATGCTCCGTTATTTTACGGATGTACTACAGTTTTATTTGAGGGAAAACCAGTAGGTACCCCGGATGCTGGTGTTTTTTGGAGAGTAATATCAGAGCACAAAGTTAAATCTCTTTTCACAGCTCCTACTGCAATTAGAGCAATTAAAAAAGAGGATCCTAATGGTGAATTTTTTAAAAAATATGATTTAAGTAAGTTCGACAAATTATTTTTAGCAGGTGAGCGAGCAGATCCTGACACAATTAAATGGTTTGAGAAATTATCTAACTCACCTGTAATTGATCATTGGTGGCAAACTGAAACTAGTTGGGCAATCACATCTGATTGCACTGGAATTGAATCTTTCCCTGTTAAATATGGATCTGCATTTAAACCAGTGCCTGGTTATGATTTGAAAGTTTTAAATTCTGAAGGTAAAGAGGTTGGTCCAGGAAAAATGGGAGATATAGTGGTTAAACTTCCACTTCCTCCAGGAACTTTTCCAACACTTTGGGGTGCTGATAAAAGATATAAAGAAAATTATATGTCTACTTATCCTGGATATTATCAAACTTATGACGCGGGACACATTGACGAAGACGGTTACGTATGGATCATGTCTAGAACTGATGACATTATAAATGTTGCTGGTCATAGATTGTCAACTGGAGCAATCGAGGAAGTTTTGGCTGAGCATAAAGATGTAGCTGAATGTGCTGTCATAGGTATTGCTGATAAATTAAAAGGGCAACTACCCATCGGCTTACTAGCTTTAAAAGCTGGTGTTACAAAAGATAAGAAAGATATAATCAGCGAATGTATAAAGATGGTCAGAGAAAAAGTTGGTCCCGTCGCAGCTTTTAAAATAGCTATTGTTGTAAAAAGATTACCTAAAACAAGATCAGGAAAAGTTTTAAGAGGGACAGTAAGAAAGATTGCTGATAACGAACCTTATAAAATGCCAGCCACAATAGATGATCCAGCTATCTTAGATGAAATAAAAGCTGACCTAGTTGATAACAAAATTTTAAAACTTTAACGGTGTTCCTTTAGATTCCACGACCACTTTACCATCAGACATTACCAGATGACCATTTACGATTGTAGCTACAGGGAAACCTTTTACTTTATGATTGTTAAAAGGTGTCCATCCACATTTACTTGCTATCATCTCATTTTTGATAACAACCTCTTTATTCATATCGGCAATTGTTAAATCTGCGTCGTAACCCTCTTTTAGATATCCCTTATTTTTAATCCCAAAAATTTTACAAGGATTTTCACACATTAGGTTTATCAGTTGTTGAAGTGTTAATTTCCCATTATTTACATGATCCAGCATAATTGGAAAAATAGTTTGAACTCCTGGCATGCCTGAAGGGGAATTTGGATATTTTTTATCTTTATTTTCTTTTAAGTGTGGGGCATGATCGGAACCTAACACATCGACTATATTATTCTTAATTGCTGCCCATAAACGATCATAGTGTTCTTTAGTTCTTAAAGGAGGATTCATTTGAGCATAAGTTCCAAGTTTGTCGTAACAATCTGGTGCGTACATAGTTAAATGCTGAGGTGTAGTTTCGAAAGTAACATTTTTTTTGTGCATAGCTAAAAAATCTACCTCGTCTCTCGTCGTAACATGAAGGACGTGAATTTTTTTATTATATCGCTCAGCAATTTTAACTACTCTTCGAGTAGATGACATTGCTACTTCTACGTTTCTCCACTCAGCGTGTGAGTGAACATCTCCTTTTTTAATAAATTTTTTTCTAAGTTTGATTATATCTTCATCTTCAGAGTGAATAGAAACAATTCTATCGCTACTGGAAATTACTTTTTCGATATCAGCCTCTTTGTCTACTAATAAGTTCCCTGTTGATGAGCCCGCAAATAATTTAACACCACAACATCCTTCAACATCTTTTAGTTGAGCAAGTTGCTCGGTATTGTCAGGTGTTGCTCCGAAATAAAAAGCATAATTACTGTGCATTCTGTTTTTAGCTGCTTGCAACTTTTTATCAAACTCAACCAAATTAGATGTAGGAGGATTAGTATTAGGCATTTCAAATAAAGCAGTAACACCACCTAACACGGCTGCTCTACTGCCGCTTTCAAGATCTTCTGCATCAGTTGATCCTGGCTCCCTAAAATGTACTTGAGTATCTATAATGCCTGGCAAGACAACTTTATCTGTAGCATCATAGACCCTGGAGCTATTGAGTTCAATTTTACCGATCTTTTTTATTTTGTTGCTTGATAAACCAATATCTGTTTTTGTAAGCTTGCCGTTTATGTAACAAGCTCCATTTTTTATAATGAGACTAAAATTATCAGACATGATTTAATAAATATATTATACAATATATATTTACAAATATGGAAAAAGATCAAATTATTTTATTAGAAGATCGTGGATTAATCTCAATAACAGGTGAAGATACCAAAAATTTTCTTCAAAACATCATTACAAATGATATTGAAAAAGTAAGTTTTTCCTCCTCAATTTTTTCAGCTCTTTTTACGCCCCAAGGAAAATATTTATTTGAATTTTTTTTAATACAATCAAAGAATGGTTATCTTTTAGATTGCGATGATAAATTTACAAAAGATATAATAAATTACTTGTTGAAATATAGATTAAGATCAAAAATTGAAATAACAGATATTTCCACAGATTATGTAATTGGATTAATAAGTTCAGAAAAATTTTTAGATATTCAAGAAAGTGAAAATAAAACTGACGATACGATAGAGTTTAGGGATAGCCCTCTTTTTCTAGATCCTCGAAATAAAAATTTAGGAGCAAGAATATTATCCTCTTTAGAAAAATTACATCTTACTATAAAAAAATTGGACTTAAAAATTGTTAAGCCTGATACATATTTTGCAAAAGCTCATTCATTTGGAATTCCAATAAAAGGTATTGAAAATTTAAAAGATCAATTATTTGGTTTAGAAGCAAATTTTGAGGAGCTTAATGCAATTGACTTTAAAAAGGGATGCTACATCGGTCAAGAAAATACTGCTAGAATGAAATTAAAAGAAAAATTAAGAAGAAGATTATTACCGATTTCTTCTACCGAAAAATTAAATTTAGGTGAAGAAATTTTTTATAACAAGATCAAAATAGGTAAAATACTAATTGAACAACCTTATCCATTTGGTTTAGTAAAAGTGATAGATCCAAATATTAAAGAGTTTGAAAATAAAGAACTTTTGGCAAATAACAAAAAGTGTAAAATTTTAAAGAGCGTTTAACAATCTTGAAAGAGAAGCTAAAATTCCATAACCGCTCAATTCAATAAAAGCTATAACTAAAATTATAAGCACTATTCGTTTATTTTTTTTTAAATAATCAATCATAAATAAGCTTTTCTGGTGCGGTCGGAGAGACTCGAACTCTCACGGGAAACCCACACGCCCCTCAAGCGTGCCTGTCTACCAATTTCAGCACGACCGCAACAATTATGCGACAATAAATGAATGACAATTTAACCTCAAGTTGATAAATTGGAATTAGTATGTCTGTACAACAACGAAATTTAAACGGTTCTAGCGAGATTTACAAAAAAATCTCAAAATTTGTGCCTGAAAATGAATGGAAAGTTCATGCACCTTTAATAGAAAAAATCAATAAACTAAAAAAAGAAAAAAATGCAATCATACTCGCACATAATTATCAAACTCCGGAAATTTATCACGGAGTAGCTGATATAGCAGCGGACTCTTTAGCGCTAGCAGTTGAAGCCGCAAAGACTTCTGCGGATAAAATCATTATGTGTGGAGTGCACTTCATGGCTGAAACAGCAAAACTGATGAATCCAAATAAAAAAGTTTTTTTACCGGACATGCAAGCGGGTTGTTCTTTAGCAAATTCAATTACTGGAAAAGATGTAAGATTATTAAAACAAAAATATCCAGGTGTTCCTGTGGTATCATATGTTAATACCTCAGCCGATGTAAAAGCAGAAACTGATGTTTGTTGTACTTCTGCTAACGCTGTTAAAGTAGTTGAGTCTTTAAACGTAGAAAAAGTAATTTTTCTTCCAGACCAATATTTAGCAGATTACGTAGCAAAAAATACAAAAGTAAAAATTATTTCTTGGAAAGGAACTTGTATTGTCCATGAACAATTTACTAGTAAAGAGATTGAAGATATCAAAAATCAAAACCCAGGTATCAAAGTCATAGCTCATCCTGAATGCCCACCAGATGTGATTGAAGCATCTGACTTTGCTGGATCAACATCTGGCATGATTAAATACGTAAAAGATAATCAACCTAAAAAAGTTATGTTAGTAACTGAATGTTCTATGAGTGATAATGTTGAAGCTGATAATCCCAACGTTTCTTTCATCAAACCGTGCAATCTTTGTCCTTATATGAAAAAAATTGATTTAGAAAAAATCTTAGATTGTTTAGAAAATAATACTAATGAAATAATTTTAGATAATAAAACTATAGAAGCTGCAAGAAAATCTGTAATTAGAATGACCGAAATTGGTCGTTAGATAAGTGCAAAAATTAAATCAGTCTTATATTAAAACAATTGTAATGAAAGCTCTAAAGGAAGACTTGAGACCTAGAGGTGACATAACTACTGACCTTATAAATTCGAAAAATAAAATAATCGAAGCAAAGATCATAGCTAAACAAGATGGAATAATTGCTGGATTAGAATTCTGCAAAGAAGCCTTTAAATTGATTGGAAAAGAAACAATCTTTATTAAAAAAATCTCTGATGGTAAAAAAATTAAAAAAAATAAAATTATTGCTGAAATAAGAGCTAAAATTAAAACAATCTTAATTGCTGAAAGAACTGCGCTAAACTTTCTTAATCACGCTTCAGGTATCGCAACGTTAACTGATAAATTTGTAAAAAAAACTAGTAAAAAAACCAGGATATGTTGCACCAGAAAAACTACACCTAATTTAAGAGCTCTTGAAAAATATGCTGTTAAAAAAGGTGGAGGATATAATCATAGATTTAATTTAAGTGATGAAATCCTAATTAAAGATAATCATATTAGTGCATCAAATAGCCTTAGGGAATTGGTTAAGAAAGCTATAAAAACAAAAAAAATAGTTACGGTAGAAATTGAAAATATTAATCAGCTTAAACAAGTTATTGGTCTAAAATTTAAAAGAATACTTTTTGATAATATGAAAACTTCACAGATAAAAAAATGCTTAAAACTTTGTAAAAATAGATACCAAACTGAATATTCAGGAAACGCATCGCTAAAAAATATCAAACAAATATCAAAAACAGGAATTAATAGAATATCTGTTGGGACAATTACACATAGCGCAGAATCTTTTGATACAACTTTATTATTTAGATAACTCTGCTTGAGCAGCGGCTAATCTTGCTACTGGGACTCTGAATGGAGAGCAGGAAACATAGTTGAGTCCTGTTCTAGAACAAAATTTAATACTCTTTGGATCGCCACCATGCTCGCCACAAATACCTAGTTTAATATTCTTATTTGTTTTCCTGCTTCTTGAAGAAGCTATTTCCACCAGCTCACCTACTCCATTTTGATCGATACTTACAAATGGATCAACATCAAAAATTTTATTATCAATATAATCGTTTAAAAATTTTCCTGAGTCGTCTCGGCTTATACCTAATGTTGTTTGTGTTAAATCATTAGTTCCAAAGCTAAAGAAGTCAGCATGTTTTGAAATAGACTTCGCTTGTAAAGCGGCACGCGGTAATTCAATCATAGTGCCTACCATATATTCAAGTTTAAATTTATTTTCTTTTTCTATTTCTTTAGCTATTTTATTAACTAAAGCTCTTAGAATTTTTAATTCAGAATCAGTAGACACTAAAGGTATCATAATTTCTACAAAAGCTGCTTTTACTTTTTGTTTTTTTAATTCGACTATAGCTTCAAATATTGCTCTACATTGCATCTCATAAATCTCTGGGAAGGAAATGCCGAGTCTGCATCCTCTATGCCCTAGCATAGGATTTTCCTCATGAAGTTCTGCTATTCTATCTTTAACCTCTTTCGCTGATAAATTTAAAGATCTTGCTACTTCCTCTATGTCTTTGTCAGCTTTTGGTAAGAATTCATGAAGTGGTGGATCTAACAATCTTACTGTAACAGGTAAACCTGACATAACTTTAAATATTTTTTTAAAGTCTTCTTTTTGATGAGGTAAAAGTTTGTCTAGCGCACTATTTCTGTCATCTTTCGATTTAGACAAAATCATTTGTCTAACGGATAGAATTCTCTCTTCATCAAAGAACATGTGCTCAGTCCTACATAAACCGATTCCCTCAGCACCAAATTCTCTAGCAGTTTTACTATCTGCTTCCGTTTCTGCGTTTGTTCTTACTTTTAATTTTCTAAATTCATCAGCCCATTTCATTATTGTAGAGAAGTATCCAGAAATTTCCGGTTGGACAGTAGGAACTAATCCTTTCATTACTTTCCCACTTCCGCCATCTATAGTAATAATATCTCCCTCTTTAATAATTATGTTGCCGGCTTTGAATTGTTTTAGCTCATAATCAATTGTTATTTCACTTGAACCTGAAACACATGGTCTTCCCATTCCTCTTGCTACTACTGCAGCATGGCTTGTCATGCCTCCTCTTGCAGTAAGAATTCCTTTAGCTGCATTCATTCCATGTATATCTTCTGGTGAAGTTTCTAATCTCACCAATATCGTATCTTGCATCATCCCATTTAATTTCTCTGCATCATCGGCAGTAAAAACAACTTTACCGCTTGCAGCACCTGGTGATGCAGGTAAACCCGAAGCAATCACTTCTTTCTCAACTTTATCGTCTAAAGTGGGATGTAACAAAGTGTCTAAGGTATTTGGATCAATTCTTTTGATTGCTTCTTTTTTTGAAATTAATTTTTCTTTAACCATGTCTACTGCAATTTTAATTGCAGCTTTAGCAGTCCTTTTTCCAGATCTTGTCTGAAGCATCCAAAGTTTATTATTTTCAACTGTAAACTCGATGTCTTGCATATCTTTGTAATGCCTTTCTAACTTAAGAAATACTTTTGCAAGTTCTTTATAAACTTTTGGCATAGCTTCTTCCATTGAAGGATCTTTAGAACCCGAGTCTTGTTTTGCTTTTTTTGTAATGTATCGAGGAGTTCTTGTACCCGCTACAACATCTTCACCCTGCGCGTTTATTAAAAATTCTCCAAAAAAAGAATTCTCTCCTGTTGAGGGATTTCTAGTAAAAGCAACACCTGTTGAGCAATCATCACCCATATTTCCAAAAACCATAGCTTGCACATTTACAGCTGTTCCCCAATGATCTGGTATTTGATTTAATTTTCTATAAGTTTTTGCTCTTTGACTATCCCAAGACAAAAATACAGCGTTAATTGCTCCTAACAATTGTTCTTTTACATCTTGAGGAAAATTAATTTTTTTTTCTTTTTTTACCAACTCTTTAAAATTAATAATTAAACCATCCCAATCGCTCTCATCTAAATCTGTATCTAGCAAAACTCCTTTGGTTAACTTGTAATTATCTATTAGCTCTTCAAACAGGTGTCCTTCTACGCCCAAAACTACATTGCTATACATTTGTATAAATCTTCTATAGCTATCTTTTGCAAATCTTCCATTAGATGTTTTGTTTTTTAATGACTCAACTGTTTCATCATTAAGACCAAGATTTAAAATTGTGTCCATCATACCAGGCATTGAAATTCTAGCCCCTGATCTAACTGACACTAGTAATGGATTTTTAAGATCACCGAATTTCTTTTTAGTTTTCTTTTCTATATTTTTTAACTCTGACTCAATATTTTGAATTACTTTTTTTGTTAATTTTTTTTTATTTTTGTAAAATAGATCACAAACATCTGTAGTAATAGTAAATCCTGGAGGAACGGGTAAACCTAATCTACCCATCTCACCAAGGTTTGCTCCCTTTCCTCCCAAAATATTTTTTTTATTCTTTAGCTTTTTGGCGGATTTATCATCAAAGCTAAATACTACTTTTCCCATTAAAGACCCTCTAATTTTGAAAAATCAATAAAGTTATCAAAAGTATTACAAAACATTTTTAATAACTCTAATCGATTATTTTTAATATCCTGATTTTCATCATTTACTACGACATTGTCAAAAAAATTATCGGTAGATTCTTTCGTATCAGAAAGCTTTATCAACAAGCTTTCGTAGTCCTTATTGTCATCTTTAACTGTGAAAGCTTTCCGGATCTCATTTATTTTTTCATGAAGTATTTTTTCTTCATCTTTTCTAAATAATACGGCATCAGGTCTACCGGTGATTCTTTTTCCAGCTTTATCTAAAATATTTGAAGCTCTTTTATACGAGTTGATTGCATTTAGTCCTATACCTTTATTTTTGTATTTATTCATTAAAAGTGTTTTTGCATAAAGTGCCAAGAAACTATCTCCAGCATGAGAACTGATTGATGCTTCAATAACATCAGTTTTAATATTTTTTAATTTTAATACGTTTCGCATTCTTTCCTTGATAAATTCAAGAACTTGTTGTTCGGTTTTTTCATTTTTAATTTCTACGCCTTGTTCTTGGTAAAGTCTTATAGCGTAACTAATTAAATCTCTGAGTTTAAATGATAATTTATTTTCAATAATTATTCTAAGTAATCCAATTGCAGCTCGTCTTAAAGCAAATGGATCTTTTGAGCTTGTAGGTTTTTCATCAATAATGAAAAAACCAACTAATGTATCTATCTTATCTACAATTGAAATGGAGTAGCTAAATGGTTTTTTAGGTATCTCTGATGTAAGACCTAATGGTAAATAATGATCACTTACTGAATTTGCCACATCTTCTTCAAAACCTTGTGCTAACGCAAAATATTTTCCCATAACGCCTTGAAGCTCTGGGTATTCTCCAACTAGGTCCGAACATAAATCAGATTTAGAAATTGAAGCTGCAACTTGAACTTTTTCTTTATTAATATTTAGATCATCTGACAAAAGACCGGCTAATTGTCTTAACCTTTGTGTTTTGTCATAAATTGTTCCTAGCTTTTCATAGAAAGTAACTGATTTGAGATTAGCTATTTGTTTTATCAAATTTTTAGATCTATCTTTATCCCAGAAAAATTTGGCGTCTGCTAGTCTTGCTTCAACAACCCTTTTATTTCCTTGGGTAATTAATTTTTTTTCATCTTTTTTATTTGCTACAACAAAAAAATTATTAGTCAGTCTATCTCTGCTATCAAAAATTGGAAAATATCTTTGATGTTTCTCTAAAGTAGATATTATAATTTCTTTAGGTATTTTTAAATAATCTTTGTTAAAATTAATATGAAGTAAATTTGGATCCTCTACAATATTAACGACCTCTTCTAAAAGTTTTGTATTTAAGCTCTCTTTGTATTGTTTAGATTGAGAAAATGAGCTGATCTTTTTAAGAATGATCTCTTCTCTTTCCTTATGATCGAATATTATTCTATTGCTTTTTAAAAAATTTAGATAATCTTTAAAATCTTTTATTTTTTTAGTTTTAGTAGTTAAATCTTGTTCTATAATCACTTCATCTGATGCATCAAGATGCTCATAATTAAATGCTAATTTTTTATTGTTATATCTTGCAAAGATTGACCTAAGAGGCCTTCCCCACATCAAATTATAATCTGACCACTTCATTGATTTTTTCCAGCTGATTGATCCAATTGCTTTTGGAATAATTTTGATTAATAAGTCTTCTACTAAGACTGATTGAGATTGTGTTTTAACAAAATAAAATTTCCCTTTGTCAGTTTCTTTTTCACTTAGGTCGCTCTCAGAAACATTTTTGGCTCGTAAAAAACCTTGGATAACTTGATGAGGAGATCCTACCTTTGGTCCTTTAATTTCTTTAGCTTCTATTTTAATTTTTTCAACAAGGTTTTTTATAAAAAGCGTTAATCTAGTTGGAGAAGAATAAACTGATAATTCTTTAAATTTAATATTCTCTTCTTCAAAAGTGTTTTCAATAAATTGTTTTATTTGAGATCTAGCTGCTATTTGTAATTGAGGTGGAATTTCCTCACTATATAATTCCAATAATAGTTCTGCCATAATTTAACTTTGTGAACTTAACCATAAGGCGCCACAACCTTTTGCAAGCTCCCTAATTCTAGTTATATAACCAGTTCTTTCTGCAACACCAATAACACCACGAGCATCTAGTAAATTAAAAATATGACTTGCTTTTAAACATTGATCATAAGCTGGTAATGATAGTTTCTTCTCAAGTAAATACTTACATTCATTTTCGGTATTCTCAAAATGCTTAAGCAGAGTATCAGTATTTGCAAACTCAAAATTATACGCAGAAAATTCTTTTTCAGCTTGAAAAAAAACTTCTTTATATTTGACTCCCTCATTATTCCAATCGAGATCAAAAACATTATTTTTTCCCTGAACAAACATACATAGTCTTTCAAGACCATACGTAATCTCTACTGGTACAGGTTTACATTCTATACCTGTCATTTGCTGAAAATACGTGAATTGAGTAATTTCCATCCCATCACACCAAACTTCCCAACCTAAACCTGCAGCTCCTAATGTTGGACTTTCCCAATCATCTTCAACAAAACGAATGTCATGATTTTTTACGTCTATTCCAATAGCTGCTAAACTTTTAAGATAAAGTTGTTTAATATTTTTTGGAGATGGTTTAATAATCACTTGATATTGATAATAATGTTGTAACCGATTTGGATTTTCTCCATATCTTCCATCTGTTGGTCTTCTTGATGGTTGAACATAAGCTGCTTTCCAGGGTTTTGGTCCAAGAGATCTTAAAGTAGTTGCAGGATGGAAAGTTCCAGCTCCAATCTCCATATCGTAAGGTTGTAAAATTATACAACCATTTTTTCCCCAGAATTTTTGTAAATTCATTATAATATCTTGGAAAGACAAAAAATTTAATTTTTTAGATATTTTTTTTGTTACTTTTTTTTTTGCTGGCATTTATAAACCAAATTTTTGCCACATCGATTTTTCTTCTAAAATATTAGCTAATCTATCAACTGGATCTTGGGTTGAAGAAGATAATTTTCTTGCAATAAATCCTTTTGGTTTTTCAAAATTTTTAATAATTACTTTATCACCAAATTTATCTTTCAAAACTTGATCAGCATTACCTATTCCATCAATCAATCCAAGGCTTAATGATGTTTTACCTGTCCAAAACTCACCTGTAAAAATATTATTTTTTTCAGGATCTTTGAGCTTGGAACCTCTACTTGTCTCAACAACTTTAATAAAATCAGCGTGTAGTTCAAGTTGAATACTCTTTAATCTTTTGACGTCTTCTTCTTTCTCTTCTACAAATGGATCTAAAGTACTTTTGTTTTTTCCTGCAGTATAAACTCTTCGCTCAACACCAATTTTTTTAATCAAATCTTTAAATCCAAATGATGCTGAGATCACGCCTATTGATCCGATAATAGAGCTTGAGTTAGCATAAATTTCATCACCTGCACATGAAATTAAATAACCGCCCGATGCAGCCACGTCCTCAGCAAAAATAATAACTTTAACTTTATTTTTTTCAGCTAATTGTCTTATATAACTATAAATTAAGTGTGATTGGACTGGAGACCCTCCAGGAGAATTAATCGATATAGCAACATGGGTAATTTTTTTCAAAGAAAATGCTTTTTTTAAAATATCTCTTTGACCAACAAGGTCTATACCTTTATTAAACCGACCGGCAGAACCAATGACTCCAGTTAGTCTCACATGTGGTACGACTTTTTTCTTTTTAAAAATTGAAAACATAATTTAGATGAATGATAATATTCTTATAACAGTAATATACTAAATTTTAATATTAAATTACGCTACTTATAGTTGAATTATAGGTGCGTCACCAAGTTTCCATTTAAAAATTTATTATTTTGAAAATCAATTATAAATAAAGTTTATGGGATCGGTTATACCACTAAAAAAGTCTGCTAATTCAGCTTATCTAGAACTGAAGAATCTGCTTGGATCAAAACTTCAGAAAGTAGAAAGCTTAATTGAGCAAAAGCTCAAAAGTGACGTCAACTTAATTGAAAAGATGAGTGAACATCATTTGAAATCAGGTGGTAAAAGATTAAGAGCATTATTAACTTTAGAGTCTGCTAAGCTGACGGGTTATAAAGAGGATAAAAGAGATATAAATTTAGCAGCATGTGTAGAGTTGATACATTCAGCCACGTTATTACATGACGATGTAATTGATGAAAGTTCATTAAGACGCGGAGTAAAAACTGCAAACTCAATATGGGGGAATCAATCATCAATTTTAGTCGGTGATTATCTTTTGAGTAGATGTTTTGAAATTATGGTTCAAGATGGTGATCTTGAAGTGTTGCAACTTCTATCATCGACATCAGCAAAAATTGCGCAAGGTGAAGTGCTTCAACTACAACACAAAGGTGAAGCAGATCTTTTAGAGGAAACATACATAGATATTATAAGTTTAAAAACTGCAGCGCTTTTTTCTGCAGCAACAAAGACAGGCGCTTGTATTTCAGGAAGCAATGAAAAAGAAAAAAAAGCATTAGAATCTTATGGAAAAAATTTAGGTCTTGCATTTCAAATAGCAGACGATGCTCTGGATTATTACGCTAAAGAAAAATTTTTTGGTAAAGAAATTGGAAAAGATTTTTATGAAGGAAAAGTTACTCTTCCACTTATTACTATATTTCAAAAAGGAAATGGGGAAGAAAAAGAATTTTTAACAGAAATAATGAAAAAAGAGAAAAGAACTGAGGAAGATTTTAGTGAAGCATTAGCTTTAATATTTAAATATAAAGCGGTCGAGACAAGTTTAAAAAAAGCAGAATATTTTGTTAATGTATCTTACGATGCTTTAGCAATATTTCCAGATAACGAAGATAAAAAAATACTACAAAACCTAACTAGTTTTAGTTTAAATAGATCTTATTAAGGATAAAGAAGTTCTTTTTCCCATTTACCATTTTTATTTTTATAATTTAATCTTTCGTGAATTCTTCCTTCGCCATCAACCCAAAACTCTATTTCATCTGGTAAAACTCTCCATCCAGACCAATGAGGAGGTCTAGGAACATTTTTCTCGTCAGGATATTTTTTTTCAAATTCTTCAATTTTTTTTAAAAATGTTTCCCTTTTATCTAAAGTTTTAGATTGTAAAGATGCCCATGCACCTATACGATTTTTGTAAGGTCTTGAATTATAATAATTATCAGCTTCTGTTTTCGAAACCTCCTCAACTTTTCCAATTACCCTTACTTGACGTCTTAAACTTTTCCAGTGAAAACACATTGATGCTTTTTGATTTTCTTTTAACTCTCCACCTTTTTTGCTATTAAAATTTGTATAAAAAACAAATCCTTTATCGCTTAATCCTTTTAATAGAACCATTCTTACGTTCGGTTGATTATTTTTGTTTGAGGTAGCTACAGCTACTGCATTCGGGTCATTAATTTCAGTCTCTTCAGCCTTAGCAAACCATTTTTTGAATAAATCAATAGGATTGTCTATGTCTTCAAAACAAATATCAATACCAAGTGAATTTTTGCCATTTTTTTGATTCATATCTTTATTAAAATAAACTATACATTAATTATCTATGTCTTTTAATACATTTGGAAAAATATTTAGATTTACTACTTGGGGTGAATCCCATGGTCCGGCTATAGGATGTGTAATAGATGGATGTCCGCCAAATATACCGTTAACTGAAAAAGATATTCAAGCCGATATGGACAGAAGAAGACCTGGTCAGTCTAAATTTACTACCCAAAGAAAAGAGCCTGATAAAGCTATTATTCTTTCGGGTGTCTTTGAAGGTAAAACAACAGGAACGCCTATTTCAATTATCATTCATAATGAAGATAAAAAATCTAGGGATTATGAGTCTATAAGAAATAAATTTAGACCTGGACATGCTGATTATACTTATTTTAAGAAATATGGAATTCGGGATTTTAGAGGTGGTGGTCGTCAATCTGCAAGAGAGACAGCTAGTAGAGTGGCGGCAGGAGCTGTTGCTAAAGTTGTTTTAAAGAATTTTTTAGGAAAAAAATTTAAAGTAATTGGAGCTGTCACACAGCTGGGTTTAATGTCTTGCGATAAAACTAATTGGAAAGATGCTGAAATCAGAAAAAACCCTTTTTTCTGTCCTGATAAAAAATCAATAAAACTTTGGGAAAAATATCTTTTAGCTGTAAGAAAAGCTGGATCATCTTGTGGAGCAATAATTGAATTAAGAGCCTCTGGAATTCCAGTCGGATTAGGTGCGCCTATTTATTCAAAGTTAGATACTGATATTTCAGCTGCACTGATGAGTATCAATGCAGTCAAAGGTGTGAATATTGGATCTGGCATGAATGCGGCTTTCTTAAGCGGTGAAGAAAATTCGGATGAGATAAGAAAAAGCTCTGGAAAAATAAAATTTAAAACAAATCATGCCGGCGGAATTCTAGGAGGTATTTCATCTGGACAAGATATAGTTGCTTCTTTTGCTGTGAAACCTACTTCCTCTATTTTGACAAGTAGAGAGACAATAGATAAGAAAGGTAAAAACACAAAAATTTCAGTAAGAGGAAGACATGATCCATGTGTTGGTATTAGAGCAGTGCCTATTGGTGAAGCAATGATAAGTTGTGTGTTGCTCGACCATTTGTTGATGCATAGAGCTCAGTGTAGTTAGTTTGAAATCTTGTTTTTATTTTTTGCTAAAATTATATTTGAATTTAGAGTTTCTTCAACTTTGTTAGCTATAGATAAGTAATCTAAACCAGCTTTTTCATACATTTTTTCAGGTGTATCTTGATCAATAAAAATATCTGGTAATATCATAGATCTAAATTTTAAACCCCTATCAAAAATACCTCTATCTGATAAAAATTGCATTACATGGGATCCAAATCCTCCTATGGAACCCTCCTCAATTGTAATTAATACTTCATGATTAGATGCTATCCCAATAATTAATTTTTCATCTAAGGGTTTTGCAAATCTTGCATCAATTATTGTACAATTAATTCCTTTTTTTGAAAGTTGATCAGAAGCTTTTTTGCACTCGTCTAATCGCGTTCCAAAATTAAGTAAAGCCACTTTTTTTCCTTCTTTAATAACTCTTCCTTTTCCAATTTCTAAGATTTCGTTTATTGAAGGCAAATCAACCCCGATCCCACTTCCCCTTGGATATCTAAAAGCAGAGGGACGGTCATTAATATTTACTGAAGTATTGATCATTTTGACAAGCTCAGACTCGTCACTTGCTGCCATGACAACAAAATTAGGTAAAGTGGATAGATAAGTAATATCAAAAGAACCAGCATGAGTTGGTCCATCAGCGCCTACCAAACCAGCCCTATCAATGGCAAATCTTACTGGTAATGATTGTAAAGCTACATCGTGAACCACTTGATCATAAGCCCTTTGCAAGAAAGTAGAATAAATTGCTGCATAAGGTTTATAACCTTCAGTTGCAAGACCGGCCGCAAAAGTAACAGCATGTTGCTCTGCAATTCCCACATCAAAAGAACGGTCAGGGAATTTTTTCTCAAATAAATTAATGCCTGTGCCTGACGGCATTGCGCCAGTAATGCCAATTATTTTAGTATCTTGTTCTGCGTGTTTAATTAAAGTCTCTGCAAATACCTTTGTGTAGGATGGAACATTTGATTTAGATTTTGACTGCTCTCCAGTTGAAATATTAAATTTTGATACTCCATGGTATTTATCGCCAGAAACCTCTGCAGGCTTATACCCTTTTCCTTTTTGCGTTCTTACGTGAATTAATACGGGTCCTTGATGATTTGAATTTTTCACATTTTCAAAAATTTGAACTAAATTTTCAACATCATGCCCATCAATTGGTCCTACGTAATAAAAACCTAATTCACTAAATAATGTACCTCCAGTAACAATATTTCTTAGTAAATCCTCTGCTTTACCAGCTTTTTGACTAAACCTTTTTGAAAAAGAGGAAATAATCATTTTTAACGTTTCTCTTAAACTGAAATATAATTTTCCTGATAAAAGTTTTGCTAAATACTTACTCATAGCGCCTACGGGTCTTGAAATTGACATATCATTATCATTTAAAATTACTATTAATTTTGATTTTAATGCTCCAGCATTATTCATTGCTTCATAAGCCATTCCAGCGCTCATAGCGCCGTCACCAATAACTGCAATTACATTGTTATTATTATTAGATAATTTTTTTGCGACAGCCATTCCTAGTGTTGATGAAATAGACGTTGAGCTATGTGCTGCCCCAAAAGGATCATATTCGCTCTCACTCCTTTTAGTAAATCCAGATAAACCTCCACCTTTTCTTAAAGTCTTAATTCTGTCTCTTCTACCCGTAATTATTTTATGAGGATAACACTGGTGACTAACGTCCCAAACTAATTTATCTTTAGGAGTATCAAATACGTAATGCAAAGCTACGGTTAACTCTACTACTCCAAGACCAGCTCCCAAGTGTCCGCCCGTTTCGGAAACAACGTCGATTAATTCGTCTCTAAGTTCATCAGAAATTTGCCGCAAATTATTTTTTTTAAATTTTCTTAAATCTGCGGGAAAATTTATTTGTTTGATAAGTCTACCCATTAAAATTTTCTCTCTAAAATAAATTCTATAGTACTAATTAAATCTTTTGTCTTTTTTCCATGTTTTTTTAATTTAAGCAATATATTTTTCTTCAAATTATTTGCATACAAATAAGCTTTTTTTTCTCCCATCAACTTTAACAAAGTTGATTTTCCTTTTTTATTATCTTTTTTTACAGGCTTACCCACTAATTTTGCCGATCCTTTATTATCTAAAAAATCATCAGCTAATTGAAATAGTAATCCTATTTCTTCTCCTAAAACACTCAAAAAATTTTTTTCTCTTTTACTTTTTTTAGCTACAGCACCTACTGCATATAAGCAAAAGTTGAATAATTTTCCTGTTTTTTTTTTCTGCATATTAATAATTTGATTAATTGATTTTTTTTTGTTTTCAAATTTTAAATCTAATTCTTGTCCACCTGCAATTCCAGTATGACCTGAACAACTTGCTAAAGACCTAACTATTTCGCTTTTAATATTTGGTTGAATAGGAAACTTTTTATCTGAAATAATTTCAAAAGCTAGGGTAAGCAAAGAACTGCCTGCTAACACAGCTGAAGCCTCTCCGAATTTTATATGAGTTGATGGTTTACCTCTTCTTAAAGAATCATTATCCATGCAAGGTAAGTCATCATGAATTAAAGAGTAAGAATGAATACATTCCACTGCTGCACAAATATTTAAAAGCTTTTTTTCACTGACATTAAATATTTTACCAGTCTCCAATATCAAAGTAGATCTGATCTTTTTGCCTCCAGAAATAACCCCGTATTTCATGGGCTTAACAAGAAGGGTATTCTGTTGTCTATTTAAAAAATTAATTAAAAATTTATCAATTTTAGATGCGTTCTTTTTGAGTTTTTTTTTAATCATTTTTTTTTTCTGAAATTTCTTTAAATTTTTTTTTAAACATCTCATCAATATGTTTATTTAATTGAATTAACCTAAAATAATCGTTTTCAGACTCGTCTAAATTTGTGGTTTGGTTTTCTAATTTGCTTAATATTTCATCAATTTCATCTCTTGCTTCTTTTATTGATTTACTTTTTATATCAGCTGGAATATTTTCAATTTTCATCTAATAAATAATAATTACATTATGAAAAATAGCTATTCAAATATATTTCATTTCAACAAAAAAATTATGAGGAAAACGATTAAAAATTTAAAAAATGGTGACATTGTTGGACTGCCCACAGAAACAGTCTACGGGCTCGGGGGAAATGCGTACAAAAGTAAATCAGTAAAAAGAATATTTAAACTTAAAGGAAGGCCAATTTTTAATCCACTTATAGTACATTACTACAATTTAGACAGAGCTATAAATGATGTAGAAATTAATAAAAATGTAAAAATTTTATATAAAAAGTTTTGTCCAGGTCCTGTAACTTTTATTCTTAAGAGAAAACTAAAATCTAAAATTAATCCTTACGTCTACGCGAAATTAGATACTATAGCTATAAGGTTTCCTAAACATAAAATTACAAGAGCAATTTTAAGGAATATAAATTTTCCTTTAGCAATGCCAAGTGCAAATAAATCTTTTAATGTGAGTCCAGTTAATCCAATTGACGTATATGAGGAATTTAACAAAAAAATTAATATTATAATAGACGGTGGTAAATGTAGAGTTGGTATAGAGTCGACAGTGATCGATTTAACTCGAACACCAAAAATTTTGCGTCCAGGAATAATATCTAAAAACGCCATTGAAAAGACATTAAAATTAAAATTGAAGAATAAAATAAATAATAAAAAAATTAGATCGCCTGGAATGTTAGGAAGGCATTACTCACCTGGAATACCTGTGACGATTAATCAAAAAAAATATGATGGAAAGAACGCCTTTATATATCTAGGTTGTCGATATAAAAATAAAAAAAATTTTTTTAGCTTAAGTAAAAAGAAAAACTTAACTGAGGCTGCATCAAATTTATATAAAATATTAAGAAAGATTAAAAAGAAGGGATATAAGAAAATTCAGATCACTAAAATTCCAAATATAGGTCCTGGTATAGCAATTAATGATCGCATAAAACGAGCATCAAAATCAAAATGAAATTAGAAGTAAAAAACCTTACAAAAAAATTTAATTCTTTGATCGCCGTAAAAGACATCAGTTTTACAATAGAGAAAAATAAAACTTTAGGTCTTCTTGGTCCGAATGGATGTGGTAAAACTACATCAATAGGGATGATGTTAGGATTAATTACTCCCACAAGTGGACAAATTACAATCGACAAAATTTTTCTAAACCCCAAAAATAGAATTGAATTATTAAGTTTAATGAATTTTGCTTCTCCCTACATTGAGCTTCCAAAAAAATTAACTGTAAAACAAAATCTTGAGGTTTATGCAAGGTTGTATGGAGTGAAAAATGTTAAAGACAGAATTTCTGAAATGTCTGAAGACCTAAATTTAATTAGCTTTCTTGACAAAAAAACTGGTGAACTTTCATCAGGACAAAAAAATCGAGTTTCCCTGGCAAAATCTTTAATAAATAAACCTAAATTATTATTTCTTGATGAACCAACAGCCAGTTTAGATCCCGATGTCGGTGATTTTGTCAGAGCTTATTTAGAAAAATATAAAGAAGAAAACGAACTGACAATATTATTGGCCTCACATAACATGAAAGAAGTTGAAAGATTATGTGACAGTATTGTTATGATGAAAAAAGGTGAGATTGTTGATAGAGGCACTTGTCAACAACTTATCACAAAGCATGGAAGAGAAAATTTAGAGGAAACTTTTTTAAAAATTGCTAGGAGTAAAAATGAACTGGGATAAAATTTACGCACTTAGCTTGAGACATGTTTACCTTATTAAAGACTCTTTTCCTAGAATATTAGATTTAATTTATTGGCCAACTATTCAAATTTTCCTTTGGGGTTTTATATCAAAATTTTTTACATTAACTTCTTCATTTTATGAAAACACAGTTGGAATTATTTTAAGTGCTGCAATACTTTATGATTTTTTATTTAGGTCAAGTATTAGTTATAACATGATGTTCTTAGAGGAAATTTGGAGTAGAAATTTTACAAATTTATTTATAGCACCAATTAAATTAAGTGAAATTATCGCATCTTTAACTCTTACAGCAATATTCAGGACTCTAATTGGTTTAGTACCTGCAACACTTATAGCTATTCCTTTATTTGGTGTTTCAATCTTCAAAATAGGGATCCCACTGATATTTCTATTAATTTCATTATACGTATTCGGAGTAACATTAGGTCTTTTGGTAACGTCTGGTTTAGTAAGATTTGGGCCTTCTTTTGAAAATATTGCCTGGGCTAGTTTATTTTTTTTAGCTCCATTGGGTTGCATTTATTATCCATTAGATATTCTTCCTAATTGGCTACAGATTTTTGCCGAACTACTTCCTCTTGTGTACATTTTTGAGGAAATGAGAAATATACTTATATATGATATCATAAAAATTTCTCAAATATTAAAAGCGATTTTAATTTCATTTATATATTTTGTATTAGGAGTTATTATCTTTTATATGTCTTACAAAGGAGCCAAAGAAAGAGGTAATTTACTTAATATTGGTGAATAATTATGCATAAACATATTGATCAAATCAAAAAAAATGAATCTGCGCCTAAAATAATTAGAAATCTCTTTTCTAAAAATGAAATTGATAAATTTATGAATTTATATAATGAACTGCCTATAACTGTGCATAATAAAAAACAAAACGTAATTAAAAAAAGATGGTTGATTGATTATAGCAGAGAACTGGAAGAGTTGTTTTATAAAAGACTGTCTGATCATATCGGTGACTTTAAATATGATAATCTTAAAAGTGATGATGGAACAGATATACTTGGTCTATTTCAAGAAAGTTATAATCCAATCGGACTACATATTGATGGCGGGTTTAATTTTGAGGATTTAATTTATAAACAAAGTCTTATTCCGCTCACACCAGTTGGAAGTACGGTAATTTTTAAAAATAGATTTTATGGACAGTCAACAAACTTCACAACTGACGAAAATGAGCTTCAAATAAAAAAATTGAATTATGGGCAAAATAAAAGATCATCTGAACATATAGGTCTTTTTGGAAATAAAAAATTTGATGAAGAAATTCATAAAAAATATCTAAATCATGAAAAAATTGAGAATCTTGTTGGACTTGAAATTGAACTTGTTTATAAGTGGGAGTTAGGTTCAATGTTAATTTTCGATAGAACAAATCTTCACTGTTCATCTTCAGTCATTGAAGGAAAAAAAATTGGTTTAACAACTTTTACTAAGAAATAATTTTAAATGGCAATATACGATTGTTTTCAATATTTTAATGAAGACCACATAGTTGACTTAAGACTTAATATTTTAAATGAAAAAGTTGACTATTTTGTTATATCGGAGTCAACCAAAACGCATCAAGGAAAAGACAAAAAACTAAATTTTGATATTAAAAATTTTAAAAAATATCAAAATAAAATAAAATATATTGTTGCTGATTTCGAAAAGGAGCACAAATTTCAAAACCATATTGGGGGAGAGTCAATAATTGAACAACATCAAAGAAATACTCTTTCTAATGGATTTAAAAATGCAGATGATAGTGATTTGATCATATTATCTGACTCGGATGAGATACCTGACCTAAGTAAACTGAGTCAAATTAAACCAAAAACTAAATACACTGCATTTTCTCAAATGATGTTTATGTATAAAATTAATCTTCAAAATATTCAAGAAAGTGGCTGGATAGGATCAAAAGTATGTAAAAAAAAACATTTTCCTACTCCACAAAAATTACGAGATATGAAATTCAAAAACTTTAAATTTTGGCGTTTTGATAAATTTAATCAACAAATAATTAAGGGTGGATGGCATTTTTCTTTTCTTCAAACTCCACAAGGTATATCAGAAAAAATTAAATCCTATTCTCATGGAGAATTCAATGTTGAAAGTAATACTAATGAAGAAAAAATAAAAAAAAAAATTGAAGAAGGTCGAGATATTTTTGATAGAGGTTTTGATTTAAAAAAAATTGAAATTGATAGCTCTTTTCCAGAATATATTGTAAAAAACCAAGCAAATCTTAAAAATTGGATTATCTCATGAACGTTTTATTGACTGGAGGAGCTGGATATATAGGAAGTCACATCTGCAACACGATTGTGGATCTTGGTTATAAAGTTTTAACAATAGATAATTTAAGCACTGGGAATAAAAATTTGATACCACAAGGTGTCGAACTTATTAATTCAGATATTGCAGATGAAAAAGCTATTAATTCTATTTTAAAAAAGAATAAATTTGATGTTGTAATGCACTTAGCAGCATTTACAAGAGTCGGGGAGTCTGTACGAGAACCAGAAAAATATCAATTAAATAACTTTGAAAAAGCAAAAATTTTTGTCGATACTTGTTTAAAAAATAATTTAAAAAAGTTTATCTTTTCATCTACAGGATCAGTTTATGGAAATTTAGAAAAAAATATAAATATAAAAGAAAATGAACCTACAAAACCCATAAATCCTTATTCCGAGTCTAAACTTAAATTCGAAAAATATTTAATTAAAGAAACAAAAAAGAATAATGCCTCTTGTACTATCTTACGTTATTTTAATGTGGCTGGAGCTGATCTACAAAAAAGAACTGGATTAATATCTAATCCTGATAATTTAATTAAGGCTGTTTGTGAAGTAGCAGTCAAAAAAAGAGAAAAATTAATAATTAATGGAAACGATTATAAAACAAAAGATGGAACACCAATCAGAGATTTTATTCACGTTTTAGATTTAGCTGATATTCACATCTTAGTAGCTAAATCCTTATCTAAAATAAAAGAAAATGAAATTTATAATTGTGGATACGGTGTAGGATTTTCTATTATGGATGTAATTAAAGAAATGAACTCAATTATTGGATCTGAAATACCAATTGAATTTGGTTCTAGAAGGAAAGGTGATGCTGTTTATTCTGTTGCGGACAACGAAAAATTTTTGCAAAAATTTAATTGGAAACCGAAATATAATAATTTAAAGATCATTTTAGAGAGTGCTTTAAAATGGGAGCAAAGTTTAAAATAGAATGAGCAATATAATAATTACTCCAGCTATAGGCATGCCGGCAAATGATATAGTTTTATTTTTAGCTTCTTTACGTAGATTTTACAATGGTCAAGTGCTTTTTTTTGTAGGTAAAAATGATGTACAATTAAAAAAGAATATTAAATATTATGACTCTTCTTATTTGGAGGTAGATTCTCATAAACATGAAATCATTATTAAGAGATATAAAATTCTGATTGATTACTTGAAAGAAAAAAAAAGTATTAGTAATATTTTTTTTTGCGATAGTAGAGATATTTATTTTCAATCAGACCCTTTTAAATACGGTTATGAAGGCTCTATTAATTTTTTTTCGGAGGAAACAAATATTGAAGATTGTGCCATAAATTCACAATGGATGAGAAAAACTCTTGGAAAAGATATTTTTTTAGAACTTAGAAAAAAACATATTGTTTGCTGCGGCACTGTTATGGGAAAAATTGATGCATTTCTTGAATATGCTATTGAAATGGACACTATGTCAAAAAAATTTCCATATAAAAAAAGATTGAAGTATTTGTTAACATTCAGGAGAGATAAAGAAGGTAGAGGTTGCGATCAATCTTATGCTGCATATCTAATTTATAAAAAAATTTTGAGAAATATTAAAATTTATAGTAACTCTCAAGGCCCAGTTGCTACTGTTTATCATCTTAATAGGTATAATTTTAATGATAAGAACCAATTGGTTAATGATAAAAATGAGCCTTATCTTGTTGTCCATCAATACGATAAAAGATGGGACGAGTTTAAGAATAGTGTAAACAAACTTAAAAAAGAACTTGATATTAGTTAGAATAAATTTTTTTAAATGCGCCCGGAAGGAGTCGAACCCTCAACCTTCTGATCCGAAGTCAGACGCTCTATCCAGTTGAGCTACAAGCGCATATGTTATGTTTTAAATAAATAGATGAATAAAACAACTACTTTTTTTGCTGAAAATAAGGATAATAATTTAAGATTAGATAAATTTCTTACTGCTAAATTGAAAAATTTTACTAGGTCCCAAATTAAAAAGATAATCACTTCTGCAAATGTAAAAATTAATAATCGTATTGTTACATCTGCATCAGAAAAGATTAAAAAAGGAAGCAAAATTAATGTTGAAATAAAAAAGAGTAAAACTCAAAAATTAAAGCCATTTAAATTGAGTCTTGACATTATCTTTGAGGATCAAGATATAATAATTTTAAATAAACCAAGTGGCCTAACAGTTCATCCAGGTGCAGGAAATTTTGAAAAAACATTAGTTAATGCTTTAGTTTACAAATATAAAAATAATTTATCCGATATAAATAGTGAATTGAGACCCGGCATAGTTCATAGAATTGATAAAAATACCAGCGGAATTTTGGTAATTGCAAAAAATAATTTTGCTCACTCAGATTTAGGAAAACAATTTAGTAATCATACAATTAAAAGGAAATATCAATGTTTAATTTGGGGAGTAATTCGACCCCTTAATGGACGCATAGAAACCCTGATTACAAGAAATAAAAAAAATAGACAATTAATGATGGCAAGTGATATCAATGGTAAAAAAGCTGTCACTAATTATAAAACATTAAAAGTTTTTAATATCAAAGATGTTCCAAAAATAAGCTTATTAGAATGTGAATTAGAAACGGGTAGAACGCATCAAATTAGAGTACATTTAAAATATAAAGGAACATCAATTCTTGGGGATGAACAATACGGAAGAAAAAACTTAAAATTTAAAAAAATAAAAGATGATTTTCTTAAAAAATTATTAAATCTTAATGGACAGGCCTTGCATGCTAAAACGTTAGAATTTACTCACCCAACTAAAAAGAAATGGGTTAATTTTGAGTCTAAATTACCTATTGATTTTAAAAAAATGCTAGAATTATTAAATAATCTAAGTAGTTGAAAAAAAAAAAATAATATATAATTCTTAATTATGAGTACAAAAAATCAGCTTAATAATTTGCCTGTGCCATCTGTAGGTGGTTTATCAGTGTATCTTGCACAAATTAAAAAGTTTCCAATGTTAGATGCGGAAGAGGAATATATGTTAGCTAAAAATTGGAGAGAAAATGGAAATCTTAAAGCTGCTCATAAACTAGTTACTAGTCATTTAAGATTAGTGGCTAAAATAGCAATGGGTTATAGAGGATATGGTTTACCGGTTAATGAGCTAATTTCTGAGGGAAATTTAGGACTTATGCAAGCAGTAAAAAAATTTGATCCTGACAAAGGTTTTAGATTAGCAACATACGCAATGTGGTGGATTAAAGCAGCAATACAAGAATATGTATTGAGATCATGGAGTTTAGTTAAAATGGGCACAACAACAGCTCAAAAAAAATTATTTTTTAATTTAAAAAAACTTAAAAATCAGATTGCTCCTGGTCAAGAGGGTGATTTAAAAGATGATCAAGTTAATGAAATTTCAAAAAGATTAGACGTTGACTCGCAAGAAGTAGTTAATATGAACCGCAGAATGATGGGGCAAGAAAAATCTCTGAATGATCCAATTAAAAGCGGAGAAGCAGATGAATGGCAAGATTGGTTGGTTGACGATAGTCTTGATCAAGAACTCTTAATTTCTCAAAAACAAGAATACGATGACAAAAAAGAACTTTTGGATAGTGCGATGAAAATACTTAATGATAGAGAGAAAGAAATAATTAATGCTAGAAGACTTGCAGAAGAGCCAAAGACCTTAGAGGAATTAAGTAAAAAGTATAAAATTAGCAGAGAAAGAATAAGGCAAATTGAAACTAAAGCATTCGAAAAATTACAAAAATCAATGATTAACGCAAGTAAATCAAAAAATTTATTACCTGCTAACTAACTGTTAAATGGATCTTCTACTAAAATAGTATCTTCTCTTTCCGGGCTAGTTGATATGCTCGAAATTTTTGCACCAACAAAGTCCTCCAATGCATGAATATACTTTTTTGCATTGTCGGGTAAATCTTTAAAATTTCTTATTCCTTTAGTTTCAGTTTTCCAACCTGGGAATGATTTATATATTGGTCTGATATTAAACTGATCTTCTGAAGCCGCGGGTAAATAATTTATTTTTTTACCATTTAACTCATACTCTACACACATCTTAATTTCTTCCATTTCATCCAGAACATCCAATTTAGTTAAAGCAATACCTTTAATGCCAGAGATTTTTATTGTTTGGCGAACCAAAACGCCATCAAACCATCCGCAGCGTCTTTTTCTTGCTGTGACAGTTCCAAATTCTTTTCCTCTCCTTCCCAGACTTTCGCCTATTTCATCATTTAACTCTGTTGGAAAAGGGCCACTTCCTACTCTTGTTGTGTAAGCTTTTGTAATACCTAAAATATAATTTATTTTATTAGGTCCAGAGCCTGATCCCGTCGCTGCCATTGCTGGAACTGTATTTGATGAAGTTACATAAGGATAAGTACCATGATCTACATCTAATAGTATTCCTTGTGCACCTTCAAATAAGATTTTTTTTCTATCTTTACTATATTGGTCAAGCTTTAACCAGACAGGTTGAGCAAATTTTAAAATTTCAGGAGCAATTTCAAGCAATTTTTTTTTTAAATCATCTTTTCTAAATATTTTTTTGTTAAGACCTTTTCTAATTGCATTATGGTGTAAAAGAACATTTTCTAATCTATTATCCAGGTTGCTTTCGGATCTTAGATCCATTATTCGTATAGAACGCCTACCAACTTTATCTTCATAACAAGGTCCAATTCCTCTTCTGGTAGTTCCAATTTTTTCATTTCCTGCAGCATCTTCCCGAATTTCATCCATTTCTTGATGAAATGGTAAAATTAATGAGGCTGACTCGGAAATCATGAAATTTTGTGGGTTTACGTCTATCCCTTGTTTTTTTATTTCTTTGATTTCTTCTAAAAGTGACCAAGGGTCAATAACTACTCCATTACCAAGAATAGAAATTTTACCCTTCCTAACAATTCCAGAGGGTAATAATCTAAGTTTAAAGATCTTCTTATCTATAACTAAAGTGTGACCGGCGTTATGTCCACCTTGAAAACGAACTACGATATCTGCTTCACTTGAGAGCCAATCTACTATCTTCCCTTTTCCTTCGTCTCCCCACTGTGACCCTACTACTACAACATTTTTCATTATTTAAATTTTTTATTCAAAGTAATTGAGTTTAGATGATTTATTGGCCCGTTTCCTCTTCCTAAATTTAAGTTAGATTTAATTGCTTGATTAACATATTTAATTCCAAGCTCACAAGACTTAATCAAGTCTTTTCCACACGATAAATGTGTTGTTATTGCAGAGGATAATGTACAACCTGTACCGTGAGTATTTTTTGAATTATATTTTCTATTTTTAAAAACCCAAATTATCTTTTTATTAATCAAAATATCTTGCATTTTTTTAGATTTTAAATGGCCTCCTTTAATCAATACATTTTTTGCCCCAAGATCGATCAACATCTTTCCAGCTTTGATCATATCGTCAGGAGTTTCTATTTTTGTTTTGGTAAGTATTTCTGCTTCAGGAATATTTGGTGTTATCAATAATGCTTTTTGCATTAGTTTTGTTCTTAAATAAAAAATTGCAGTATCGTTAATTAATTTTGCACCCCCTTTCGCTACCATTACAGGATCTAATACAATCTTATTAACTCTTATCTTTTTAAGAGATTTTATCACTGCTGATATAACACTTTTTGAATGAAGCATTCCTATTTTTACTGCGTCAGGCCTTATGTCTTTAGCTGAAAATTCTATTTGATTTCTTATCTCTTTGGGTTTTATTGCCACAATAGATTTTACACCCTTTGTATTTTGAGCTGTCACTGCAGTAATAGCGGTCATAGCATAACATCCTAGAGCAGTAACAGTTTTTAAGTCTGCTTGAATACCAGCTCCACCAGATGAGTCTGAACCTGCAATAATGAGCACTTTTGATTGAGGAAACATTCTTTAATGAATTGTTTTTTTTACTAAATTAATACACTTATTCATTAAAGCAAAGTTAAATGACTCACACATTATTCTAACTTTAGGTTCTGTGCCTGAAGCTCTTACAAGAAGCCTGCCATTATTTTTTATCAATTTATTTGCAAGTTTGATTGCTTTTTTACATTTTGGTGAAAAAATTATCTTTTTATTTTTAACTTTAATATTTAAGAGTTTTTGAGGTACTGATCTATATACTTGAAATATTTTGCTAGCTTTTTTGCCTTTTCTAAGAGCAAATAAAGTCTCTAACGCGACTAAAAGGCCGTCACCAGTAGTAGCAAATTTACCGAGTATTATATGGCCAGATTGTTCTCCTCCAAGATTAAACTTATTTTTTTTCATCATTTCTTTAACATACCGATCTCCCACTTTCGACCGTAAGAAATTAATATTTTCACTTTTGAAAAACCTTTCTAAACCATAGTTTGACATTTGAGTTCCAACAACACCTCCTTTAAGGATTTTTTTCTTTTTCCATCTTTTAGCGATCATCGCAATAATTTGATCTCCATCAATAATTTGAGATTTTTCATCACACATTATAACTCTGTCGGCATCTCCATCTAAAGCAATACCTAAATTTGCTCTGAATTTTTTAACATATTTTTTTAAAATTTGTGGATATGTTGATCCACATTTAAGATTTATATTCGTACCATTTGGATTTACACCAATTGGGAAAACTTTAGCCCCTAAATCATTTAATATTTTTGGAGCAGATTTGTAACCTGCTCCATTGGCGCAATCAACAACTATTCTCATTTTATTTAATTTAAAATTTTTTGGAAAATTACTTTTTAAAATTTCGATATATTTTTCGTTACCATCTTCAAGTCTTTTCACCCTTCCAAGTGAATTTGAATTAGATAAGTGATTTATAGTTTTTGTATCAATCAAATTTTCAATTTTTTTTTCAATTTGATCAGATAATTTCATGCCATCAGGGCCAAATAATTTCAATCCATTATCATGAAAAGGGTTATGTGATGCCGTTATCATAATACCTAGATTTGCTTTCATTTTTTTTGTCAGCATTGCTAATCCATTAGTTGGTAAAGGACCCAATGTAAAAATATGCATTCCAGCTGAGGCTAAACCAGATACTAAAGCTGGTTCAAGAGTATAGCCAGACAATCTTGTATCTTTTGCAATAATAGCAACTTGTTTCTTCTTTTTTAGATTTTTAAAATATGTACCAGCTGCAAGACCAAATTTAAAAAATTTTTCACCGTTAATATTTCCTATATTAACTGTTCCACGTATACCGTCTGTGCCAAAATATTTTTTTTTCATTCGTTCAAAAGAGTCTCAAAAACTAAAAGACTTTGTTTAACCTCTTCAACATTGTGAACTCTGAAAATTTTAATTCCTTGAGAAAAAGAAAACATTATAGAAGATATTGTCCCTCCAATCCTTTCTTTCGTATCATAATTTCCAGAAATTTGGTTAATAAATTTTTTTCTAGACGTACCAATTAATATAGGAAAACCCAATGAATGAAATATAGAAATCTTATTTAATAGCATCAAATTATGTTTCAAGTTTTTTCCAAATCCAATACCAGGGTCCAAGATTATCTTTTTATTATATTTATATTTTTTAAACTTATTTATCTCTTTCTCAAAAAAATCATAAATATCTAATAACACATGATCATACTTAGGATTTTTTTGCATGGTTTGAGGTGTTCCTTGCATGTGGTGAATAACCTTCCATAAGTTTTTATTTTTTACAGAATTTATTGACTCATTATCAAATTTAAAACACGAGACATCGTTTATTATATCTATTTTTTTTTTTATAGAATAATCCATAACTGAGGATTTTCTTGTGTCTATCGATAGTAAAATTTTTGGAAATTTTTTTTTAAAATTCTCTATAATTTTTTTTACTCTAAGTAATTCGATTTTAGAACTTACAATTTTTGAGCCAGGTCTTGTTGATTCTCCTCCAATATCAATTATATCAACTCCAGAACTTTTCATTTTTTTTATTCTTTTAGAAGCTTTTTTTAAAGTATTAAATTTTCCACCATCGGAAAAACTATCTGGTGTCATATTTAATATTCCCATAATCATATGGGATTTTTTTTTTAAAAATTCTCTTTTTAATGAAATTTTTTTTAAGTCTAAAAATATTTTTTTTCTTATTAATCTTGGTAAATTTTTCAAATCTTTAAGATTAATAATTTTTGTTTTTATGCTTTTTTTATTCCTTATAAATAATTCAATTTGGTTAAATGATATAGAGTGATCTCCACATAGTGGCAATGACAATTTTTGCTTAACAAATTTTCTTGAATTAGAACCATAGAAAAAATTACACGCTCTAGTGTAATATTTTCCCATAATTTTATATTACTGGTTTTGGTTTTAATCCTAGTGAACCTAAGGCAGAAGATGTTTTACTATCATCCTCGTCTTCTGGTTTAAAAGATCTTGTTGGTTTAATATTTTTTAGAATTAAATCTCTTATTTCATCACCTGATAAAGTTTCGTAAATTAGAAGTGCTTTAGCTAATTTATGTAAATCATCAATCTTTTCGGTTAGAACTTTTTTAGCTCTCTCGTAACCGGTATCTACTATTTTTTTAACTTCTATATCAATTTTCTTAGCAGTTTCCTCTGACATGTTTTGCTGTTTAGTTACTGATCTGCCTAAAAAAACCTCTTCCTCATTTTCACCATAAGCTAAAGGACCTAGCTCTTTACTCATTCCGTATTTAGTAACCATATTTTTTGCCATTTTGGTCGCCATATCAATATCTGATGATGCTCCCGATGTAACTTTATCATGACCAAAAATAATTTCCTCCGCTATTCTTCCTCCCATAGCTACCGCTATATCAGAATACATTTTTTCTCTTGTAACGGAAAGTTGATCTCTTTCTGGTAATCTCATAACCATCCCTAATGCCCTACCTCTAGGAATAATTGTTGCTTTGTGTATTGGATCAGAAGCTTTTTCATTTAAAGCTACTATTGCATGACCACCTTCATGGTATGCTGTCAATTTTTTTTCATCTTCTGACATTACCATAGATCTTCTCTCAGCACCCATCATTACTTTATCTTTGGCTTCCTCTACATCTGACATTGTTACCACTCTTTTATTTTTTCTGGCAGCTAGTAAAGCAGATTCATTTATTAGATTTGCCAAATCTGCTCCGGAAAATCCAGGTGTTCCTCTTGCTATTGTTCTTAATTTAACATCCGGTCCAGTACTTATTTTTTTTATATGTACCTTTAAGATTGCTTCTCTTCCAATTATATCTGGGTTTCCTACAACTACTTGTCTATCAAACCTACCTGGTCTTAATAAAGCTGGATCTAAAACATCAGGTCTATTAGTAGCAGCAATTAATATTATACCTTCATTAGTATCAAAACCATCCATCTCCACAAGTAATTGGTTTAATGTTTGCTCTCTTTCATCGTTACCACCTCCTAGACCAGCCCCTCTACTTCTTCCTACAGCGTCTATTTCATCAATGAAAATAATACACGGTGAATGTTTTTTTCCTTGCTCGAACATATCTCTCACCCTAGATGCACCAACACCCACAAACATCTCTACAAAGTCTGAGCCTGAAATAGAAAAGAAAGGTACGTTCGCTTCTCCAGCAATAGCTTTAGCCAATAAAGTTTTACCTGTTCCGGGTGGGCCTATTAATAATGCTCCCTTAGGAATTTTTCCGCCTAAACGACTAAATTTTTTAGGGTCTTTTAAAAATTCTACAATCTCTTCTACTTCCTCTTTTGCTTCTTCTACGCCAGCAACATCATTAAATGTTACTTTTCCTTGAGCTTCGTTTAAAAGTTTAGCCTTGGATCTTCCAAAACCCATAGCACCACCTTTCCCACCCTGCATTTGACGCATAAAGAATATCCATACCCCTATAAGTAAAAGCATTGGAAACCATGATAGCAAAATACCTAGAAGTGATGGCATTTTATCCTCTTGCGGTGAAGCTACAATGCTCACCCCTTTAGATGAAAGTTTATCTACAAGCTCAGGATAATTTGGAGAATAAGTCTTAAAAGTATTACCGTCAGCTAAGACTCCAGATATGTTGTTGCCTTGTATTTGAACTTCTACAACTCTACCAGCATCAACCTCATTTAAAAAATTTGAGAATGGCAAAGTACTTTTCTCGGAATTAATTTTATTCGGATCTTGAAACATGTTAAATAATCCCACTGAAAGCAAGACTATTATTACCCACATTATTAAATTTTTGACGTTCATATTCTTTAAATAATCATTAATTAGTATTTGACAAGTATAATGTAGCTATTAATAAGTTGTAAATAAGACAAAAAGGGTCTAATTTTACTAAAAGTTTACAATTTTTCGACTTTTAGACATAAATTTTGACCATTTTTAAAAAAAATACATCCTCCTAAGGTCGTTTTTTTAAAATCTTTTTTGTCTATATTTTTAATTAAATTATCTACCTTTTTAGATCTTATATCATAATAGTTTTTTTTTAATTTTCTTATAGATTCATTCAAAAGAGCTATTTTAGTATCGTTGTGTAGTTCTTTATATTTTTTAAAATCTATTAAAATACTCTTAGATACCTTTTTAATTAATGATTTAAAAATCTTATTAAAATGAACATCTAAAATTGCTTTACTTGAAGAAAGATGTTGAATAGATCTATAAATCTGTTCGTACTTAATTCCGCTCTTTTCTAAAGGTTTTTTTAAATTTCTTACTTTTGTTCTTAAGAATTTAATATTTTTATTTGAAGGATCTTTTAAATATATACCAAAGACGTTTTTTGAAATTTTAATTAAAAATTTTTTTTTAACGCCAAGTAGTGGCCTATACAAATTAACTTGATTATTAATCTTGGTAAGGTGTTTCATTGCAGAGAGACCTTTTAGTCCGCTACCTCTGGATAATCTTATAAAGAAAGTTTCTACCTGATCCTCTAAATTGTGGGCTGTTAAAATAGTTCTACATTTAATTTTTTTAGAATAGTTAGCAAGTAAATCGTATCTTATATTCCTGGCCTCTGCTTGAATATTTTTTGTTATTTTTTTTTTGTTCAATATTACTCTTAAATTTATTTTCTTTTTTTTTAATAATTTCTTTACTTGCTTTGCTTCTAAATCTGAATTTTTCCTAATATTATGATCTACTAAAACATAGTAAAACTTTGATTTTTTGTGGAATGTGTACGCTTTAGTAAGTGCTACTAAACCTAGACTATCAGGTCCTCCTGAGACAGCAACTATATAATTTTTTTTATTAAGTTTATCTAGTTTTTTTTTAAAATCTAAAAATATTTTTGATAAGTTTCTGTTATCATCAAAACCGTTTTTAAGATTTACACTTGAATTTTTTTTGCTCATACTGAGCTTTTTGTAACACAGACTTACTTGCTTTTGGATACTCTTTTTTTATACCAGAGATCATTTTGCAACCTTGGTCTTTTTCACCAAGTTGAACCATAGTGATACCTAGTTTTAAAAGATTATCAGGAGCTTTTTTACTTTTAGGATAATTTTGATATCCATCAAGATAAGCAGTAGCTGCATCAGAATACAATTGTCTTATTCTAAAAGTTTCTCCATACCAGTATTGAGCGCTACCAGCTAAATTATGATCTTTATTCTTGTCTATAAATTCTTTTAAGGCAAATTCAGCTGTTTCATAATCACCTATTTTCATAAAACTTACTGCAAACTCATATTGTTCCTCAGCAGATTTTTCAGGTAATAAAGACTCTCTCTTTTCAGGCTGTTCAGCGATTACAGTTTTTGCACTTTCAACAGAGTTGATTGATTGTTCTTTCGGCAAGTTTGTTGTTTGATAACCTGGGGCAGCGCCAAAATCTTGTGGCTTACTGGAGCCAGGTAAGACAGCTTGTCTCTCTTTAAGAGGACTTATTTCCCCATTTTCTAAATCTGAAAATCTTAATTGAGTATCCGATTGAATTTTTGTTACACGAGTAGATAATTTATCTAACTTAAAATTAACTTCTTCGAATTTATTTGTGAGTTCTCTAAATTGATTTTCAATATCATTGAGCTTAAGCAAATGTTTTGTCATTATATCTTCATTCAAATTGTTTGAACTATTATTTGAACTGATAGATGTGATTACATCTGATTTTTTATAAACAGCTTTCTCTAAAGTTTTGAGGTCTTTTGTAATTACTTGAATTTGATCAGAAATTGATTTTAAATATATCTCTTCCTCTTCCGCCAAAAGGGGATTAATTAAAGATAAAAAAATTATTGTAAATAAAAATTTTCTAATTTTAAATTTAGCTAACATGATTCTTTTTTAATGAGATAAAATGGCAAAAAAAAGACCCCTTAATATTTTAAAGTATCAAGGGGTCTTTTTAAATAAGTTAAATTTATTAATTTACTTTAACTGTTACAGATCTTCTATTTTGAGACCAAGCTAATGGTGTAGAAGCTGGGTTAACAGGTTTTTCTTTACCATAACTAATTACAGAAATTCTTTTTCCAGAAATTCCATAAGTCATCAAATAATCTCTAGCGGCATTAGCTCTTCTTTCACCTAATGCTAAGTTATATTCTCTAGTTCCTCTTTCGTCAGCATGACCTTCAATAGTTACACTAAGATTTTTATTTTTTCTTAAATAAGTCGCTTGTTTTCTTAATGTAGCTCTTGATGCTGTTGTTAAAGATGATTTGTTCGTTGCAAAAAATATTCTATCTGGAACACCTGATGCTAAGTATTTTACTGTCTCTTTTCCAGTGTATACGTCGCCATCTATATTTCCTGATTTTTGTGCTGTAGAACATGCACTTAAAATTAAAGTGGCAAATATTACTAGTAATATATTCTTTAAATTCTTATTAAATATCATTTTTTTCCCCTGGGTTTATTACAGTGCTTTATTTCAAATTATTTAATGTTATTCAAGTGTATTTTACAAGCATTTTTAGATTATTTTGATAAAAGAGAGGACCAAGATGGGTCTGAAGCATCAGTTGCTGTTTGCAGCCTTCTTTCATTATAGCCAGTTATATCAATGGACCATAATTTTGCAGAAAAACCCTCTCCTTTTGAACCAGATTTAGTCTCTCTATAAAAAACTAAAACTCTTCCATTAGGAGACCACGAAGGGGCTTCTTGGTAATAATTTTCGGTCAATAATCTTTCGCCACTTCCATCAATTCTCATTACTCCAATATAAAATCTTCCTTTACGCATTTTTGTAAAAGCAATTAAATCGCCTCTCGGTGACCAAACAGGAGTTCCGTAAATTCCGTTTCCGAAAGTAATTCTTTTCACTCCACTTCCATCACTTCTCATAACATATATCTGCTGCAAACCACTTCTATCTGAATTAAATGCAATAAATTTACCATCAGGTGAAAATGAAGGAGAGGTATCGATAGAAGAGTGATCAGTAATTCTTTCAACAACTCGAGAGTCTAAGTCCATAGTATAAATATCTGAATTGCCATCCTTAGCAAAACTCATAACAATTTTTTTTCCATCAGGGGAAAATCTTGGTGCAAAGGTCATTCCAGGAAAGTTTCCAACCACCTCTTGGGTTCCAGTCTCAATATCTAGTAAATAAACTCTAGGCATATTTCTAAAATATGACATATAAGTAACCATTTGATTAGTTGGATTGAATCTTGGAGTTAAAACTAATTCATTTCCTAATGTTAAATATTTTGTGTTGGCACCATCTTGATCCATTATAGCAAGTTTTTTTACTCTTTGATTTTTTGGACCGCTTTCAGCCACATAAATTATTCTTGTATCAAAATAACCTTCTTCACCAGTTAATCTTTCATAAATCTTATCTGATATGATGTGAGCAACTCTTCTCCAGTTTGAAGGTGTTGTAGTAAAAGCTAAAGCAGTCATCTCTTTTGCTGCTGCTAGATCCCATAGTCTAAACTCAACTTTTAACTTTCCATCTTTTACAAGAAGTTTACCTGTCACTAAGGCTTGCGCTTTAATTAGCCTCCAGTCTTCAAATCTTGGTTTTAAATGGGCAATATCAGGTTTTTGAACAAAAGCATCTTTTTTTAGTGGATTAAACAATCCTGTGGCTCTAAAATTAACTTCAATTATTTTAGAAATATCCTCACCTAATTTTTTGATTTTTATGCCTTCATAATTTTCAGATTTAATATCAACATGCAAAGGGGATACTGCTATAGGTAGTGGATCTAAATTTCCTCTAGTAATATCAATTTCTATTAAAGCGAAAGATTTATTTATTAAAAATAATTTAAAAAACAATATTATCAAAATTTTTTTCATTTTAGCCTTTTAACATTTCTGTTGGGTTAAAGTTTAATTGTAAATCCTTCCATTTGTCATAACCTGTTGGTGGAACTTTTAACGGTTGGCATAATCTTACAGCCCTTAAGGCGCTTTCGGCTAAAACTTTATAAAATTTTTGTCCAGGTCTATTCATTCGTTGGTGATCTAAAATTTCCGATTTCATTATTGTACCATCTTTTTTTAATTTAAGTTTTATTCTAACAAGCAAATCTTCATCATAAGGTAGCCCTAAAGGAACGCTCCAACAACCGAATATTTGGGCTCTTAATGCGTCTTCTTGTGATAGAGTCAAACCTGTAGCAAAAGAATTTTTTTTGCTACTTTGAGTTACTTTATCAGTTTTTTTTTGAGCAACAGCCTCAATTTCTTTTGCCTTATCAATAAGGGCGGCAATTTCGTTTGTATCAACTATTTCTTTTTTTTCAAATTCTGAAGCCTGTCTTATTTGAGGTTTTATTTCTTCGGGATTTTGTTTTTTCTTAATAATTTGTTTTTCCTCTTTTTTCTCATTAGGAAGGGGAATTCGGTCAGGTTTCTCTTTAGCTTTAGCTGCTGGAGGAGCCTGTTCAGAAACCAATCTCTTTTCTTCTTTTTTTTTCGTCTCTTCAATAATTTTTCTTACTTTTGGAGCAAAAGGAATATTTGTCTTATCAGAAATTTGAATTAATTCTACTGATACTATTGGTGGAAGATCTATTGGTTCTCTAAGCATAAATGGCAAACTAAGGACAGTAAGTAAAACTAATATTGAATGAAATGTAATCGAGTAAATTAGACTTCTTATCATAATTCATCCTAATTTTTATAGGGCTCAGAGATTAATGCCACTTTTGAAAAACCTGCTCCTGAAAGAGTGCCCATGACCTCAAGAACTCTCCCGTAGTTAATATTTTTATCACCTCTCACATATATTCTAGTATCGGTTCTATTTTTAGCAATTGCTAATAATTTAGGTATCATTTTTTGATAAGTTACCTGGTGCTCTTGAATATATATTTCACCTTTGGAGTTAATGCTTAAAGTCAAAGGTTCTTGGTCGTCTGGTAATGAGTCTGCGGCTGACTCTGGAAGGTCAACCTGAACGCCAACTGTTAATAAAGGCGCTGTTACCATAAAAATAATTAAAAGAACTAACATTACATCTACAAACGGTGTCACATTTATCTCACTCATTGGATCTTTTTTTGAGCGATTGAATTTAAATGCCATTATTAAATGATAGATAAAAATCTTTTTGAAAAGTTTTCTATTCTTGAAAAATATTTTTGAGAGTCGTTATTGAATTTATTGTAAGCCACTACTGCAGGAATAGCCGCTAATAATCCTAGGGCTGTTGCAAACAATGCCTCTGCGATACCCGGTGCAACTATTGCTAAACTAGTATTTCTCGAAATAGCTATTGATTGAAAGGAATTCATTATTCCCCAAACAGTTCCGAATAAACCTATAAAAGGTGCTGTAGAACCTACTGTCGCTAGAAAAGTAAAATTTTTCTCAACTTTTCTCATTTCATTGTCAGTTGATATTTCAAGAACTCTGCTAACTCTCGCTGCTTGAACAGCAGCAGACTGTCGTTTTGTTTTAAGCAACTCATTCATAGCAGATTTAAAAATTAATATAGCTGGGTCTTTTGAATTTACTGGTAAACTATTATTAAAACTTTCAGCGGATTTTGCTTTCCAAAACTTTTTTTCAAAATCTTCAATTGAACTATTAATATTTTTAAATAATTTAAATTTATCAAATATTAATGCCCACGAGAATATAGAGCAAATAATAAGTAAAATGATTACAAATTTTACTACAAAATCAGCCCTTAAAAAAAGTTTCCACAATGAAAAGTCTGTGGCGCCACCTAAACCAACCACTTGAGTTGCTATATCTTGTTCCATTACGATTGATTACTTTTAGAATGTGTCATGAATTTGGCGCAATTATTTAAATTGGGTTTTATTTATCATTTTTTAATCTTGTTTCACTGTAAAATCTTGCAATTAAAATTGCATCTGATTTATTGACGTCTTTTTTTTTTGAAAGTTGATCAGACAATTTTGGATACATTTCTATTGCTTTTGTTCTACTTGCGTCTTTTGATGAATTTATTAATTCAAAATGTTTTTTCCATTTTGAAGGTCTTACGAAGAAAATCGGAAACCTTAAAGCAGCACAAATGCCTTTAATAGCACCGAAAGTTTGACCAAAATTAAACATACTTGTAACTCCTTGACCAGGCATAGCGTTGACTTGTTCAACTACTATCGCCACTTCCTCATTATTTTCAACATTTTCCTTTAAAAGACTCACTAATAAAGCACTATTTAATTGTCTCTTGTTTTTTTTACCCTCTGACATTACTGGTATATCAAATATTTTTAAAACCTTGTTATTTTCAAGTACCGCTATTGCCCCGCTCAAACCAGGATCTATTCCTATGATTTTCATTATTATAAGTTTTTAAGTTTCGCGTTAGTAAAAATATTTTGGACATCATCCAGCTCTTCTAGTGCAGTTAATAGATCAATTATCTGCTTGCTTCCATTTTCATCCAAATCTACATAATTTAAAGCTCTCCATTCTATTGAAGAGTAAATAAATGTTTCAATTCTTTTTTCAAGTTCAGTTTTAATCTTATAAAAATCCTCTTTTTCAGTTATTATTTCAAAAATATTTTTAATAATAATGCAATCTTTTGCTCCCGCATTAATTGCTATTTCAAATATTTCCTCTTCTTTGATTTTACTTTTATCAATATGGATAATCCCACAATTGGAAAACATATGCTTAGTTGAACCAGACTCGCCTAATCTTCCACCTTTTTTTTGTAAAACAGTTCTAATACTGGATGCAGACCTATTTTTATTATCGGTTAATGTTTCTATTATTAAAGCAATATTTAATGGTCCAAAACCCTCATATCTTAAATTTTCGTAAATTTTATCACCACTCAATTCTGATTTGCTAATAGCTCTAGTAATATTATCTTTTGGCATATTGGCTTGTTTAGCAGCTTGTATTGCTGTTCTTAATCTTGGATTCATATCGGGATCTTTGTCTCCCAACTTTGCAGCTACGGTTATCTCTCGTGATATTTTTGAAAAAATTTTAGATCGCTCTTTGTCGGCTCTTCCTTTTTTATGCTTAATACCTGCCCAATGAGAGTGTCCTGCCATGACTAATTAGCTAAACTACCTCCATAAATTAATCTAGTAATTTTTTTTGCTAAGCCAGTTTCGGAATTGGTTTCAACGATGACGCCGGATAAGGTTCCCTCGCCTTCTGCAGGAAAATGACTTATCGCATCTTTTTCCCCTAAAAATCTTTTTATTGAATTTTCTTTGTTCATTCCAATTACAGAATTATAATCTCCACACATACCTATATCTGTTTGGTAGGCTGTACCTTTACTCAATATTCGAGTATCAGCTGTTGGTACATGTGTATGTGTCCCTACTACACAAGTAGCTAAACCGTCAAAAAAATGTCCCGCTGCCATTTTTTCACTTGTGATCTCTCCATGAAAATCTACAACCAAAAAATCTACATCTTTTTTAAGTTTTAATTTTTTACAAATTTCTCTAGCTGTTTTAAATACATCCTCTGTCTTTCTCATAAAAACATTTCCCATGAGATTTACTACTCCAATTTTAAATTTTTTGTTTTTTGAAAAATATATTTCATAGCCTCTCCCTGGAGAACCATTAACGAGATTTGCTGGCCTTAAAAGTCTCGTTTCTTTTTCTATGAAATCAGTTGTTTCTTTTTTATCCCAAATATGGTTTCCAGAAGTAATAACATCAACTCCAATTTTAAAAAACTCTTGCGTTATTTCTTTTGTAATACCTCTTCCATCATCAGAAGCATTTTCTCCATTCACAATAACAAAATCAATTTTGTGGGTTTGAATTAATTTAGGTAATTTTTTTGATAAAGCTTTTCTCCCAGAAGCTCCCATAATATCTCCTAAAATTAATAAGTTCATCAAATAATTCCTTTTTCGGTGACAATAAAATCTAACTTTACATCATTATTATTTATTGGAAGTTTATGATGTCTTTGAAACGAAAAAGCAACACCAACAGTTAAAATATTCTTAAATTTTTTTAAGTATTTGTTAAGATAGCGATCGTAAAATCCTTTACCATATCCCAATCTATATTTATTTTTATCAAAAGCTAGCATTGGTATTAATATAATATCTGGAACTTTTTCTTGACTTTTTAACGGCTCCAAAATTCCAAATTCATTTACATTTAATACTTCATTTTTTCTCCAAGAGAAAAAACTCATTAGACTTTTTTTATCAACAACTGGCAGCAAAGTATCTTGTGTAGAGATATGTTTGAATTCTAATAATTTAAGAATATTTAATTCATAATTTGAAGGATAATATAAAGCTATCTTGATAAATTTTTTTTTAAATTTAAATTGAATTAATTTTAACAATGGTAAAAAAAAATTTTTATCGACCTCGTAATATTTTTTTTTTCTTAAAATAAAATATTTTTTTCTTAATTGAATTTTTAGTTGCATCTACTGTATTTTAGACAGCGATTCTGTATTTGAGATTATTTTTTCTAGTGATTGAGTAGTTTTATCAAGCATTGACTCATATAAAGTATTATTTTTTTCTATTATTTTTTTAAAATTATCTAATTCTTTATTTAAATTTTTAATCTCGATATCTTTTCCGTCCTTATATTTAATTGCCAAAGATCTAATTTCTTTAAATTTATTAGAAATATCATCCAATTTTTTTTTTTGATCTGTGACTTTTTGTTTTAAATCAAAATATTCATCAATTAATTGTATAGTGGTTATCAATAAAAGCTTATTTTCGCCAATATTTCCAAGTTTATCTTTTAATTCTGAATATTTTTTATCTAAAAACTTTGTTAATTTTTTCAAGGATTCTTCTTGGCCATCATCACATGAAAGCAAATAATCTTTATTATTAAATTTTATATTTACATTTGCCATTTATCTATCTCACTGACTAAGTTTTCGGTTTCTTGACTTAATTCCTCAATATCTTGGTTGAATTTTTCTTCCAACTCAAGTTTTTTATTTATGTCGGATTGAAGTTTTTCTATTTTTTCTTTTAAATATCTGTGTTCTCTCATTAATTCCTCATTTTTTTTTTCAATCTCTTTTTTTTGATAAACTAATTCATTTTTTTCAGTTCTAATTTTTTCTAATTCATAATTTGGCTGTGAATAACTTAAAGAAATTGAATTTAATTTATCAATAAGTTGGTTTAAATTTTGTTCTTTCTTTTCAAAACTGCTCATATAGATTTATACCATATTATTGATATAGTGAGTTTAAGTCTATATACGTTATTAAAAGTGACTGTAAAATTTAACCAATTATCAAACGCAATAAGATTTTTGTCAATTGATGCTGTGCAAAAAGCAAATTCAGGACACCCTGGAATGCCCATGGGAATGGCTGATGTTGCAACTGTGTTATTCAAATACCACCTTAGGTTTAATCCCAAAAATCCTGATTGGGTCAACAGAGATAGATTTATTTTATCCGCAGGACATGGTTCAATGCTTCTTTATTCTTTACTTTATCTTTGTGGTTACAAAAGCATATCCCTCGGAGATATAAAAAATTTTAGACAGTTAAATTCTATTTGCGCTGGGCATCCGGAATACAAAAAAGGTTCTGGAATTGAGACGACTACTGGTCCTTTAGGACAAGGGTTAGCTAATTCGGTTGGAATGGCAATAGCTGAAGAAATATTTAAAAAAAAATTTGGTCCCACTGTCATTGATAACAAAACATATGTGATTGCTAGTGATGGAGACTTAATGGAAGGAATTAGTCATGAAGTAATGAGCTTAGCAGGACACCTAAAATTAAAAAATTTAATCGTATTTTTTGATAACAATAAGATTTCAATTGATGGTTCTACTTCATTAAGTGTATCTGACAATTATAAAAAAAGATTTGAGTCATATGGTTGGAACTTCTTAGAAGTAAATGGCCATAATGAAAAACAAATTTCAAAAGCAATTACAAAAGCATCGAAATCAAAAAAGCCCACTCTAATATCCTGTAAAACCATTATAGGATTTGGATCACCAAATAAATCTGGCAAGGCTTCATCTCATGGCTCCCCTTTAGGAGATGATGAAATAGCTTTAGTGAGAAAAAAACTAAAATGGAACAACCAGCCATTTGAAGTTCCTCAAGAAATACTGGATGAATGGAGAAATATAGGTAACAAGGGCGAACAAATAGAAAATAAATGGCTTGAAACAGTCAATAAAAAAAATCCTAAAATTAAAAGTGAATTAAACGGAGCATATGAGAAATTGGATTTGAAAAGTTTAGAAAATTTAATTCGTCAAGAAAAAGATAAACATTTTGAATCAAAGCCAAGTTTAGCTACACGACAATGCTCGATGGCCGCTATAGAAAAAATTTCTGCTTTTCTTCCTGAATTAATAGGTGGGTCTGCAGATTTAAGTGGTTCTAATAATACAAAAACAAATAATTCTAAAATTATAAACTCTAAAAATTTCAATGGAAATTATATTCATTACGGAGTTAGAGAACATGGTATGGCAGCAGTTATGAATGGTTTAGCGCTTTATGGAGGTATAATACCTTATGGTGGAACATTTTTAATATTTTCAGATTATTGTAAACCCTCTATAAGACTCTCTGCTTTAATGGGTCTTAAGGTAATTTATGTTTTTTCACACGACTCGATTGGTCTTGGTGAAGATGGTCCTACTCACCAACCTATAGAACAACTTACTGGGTTAAGAGCAATTCCGAATTTAAATGTCTTCAGGCCAGCAGATATTAATGAAACATTTGAATGTTGGGAAATAGCCTTAAAAAGTGAAAATACCCCAAGTGCGATTGCTTTATCGAGACAAAAAGTTCCTTACATTAATCCAAGCAATTCTAAAGAGAATAAATGTGAAAAAGGAGCCTATGTAGTTAATATAACTTCGCATGAGAGCAATGTAACATTGGTTGCTTCAGGTACTGAGGTAGAACTTGCCTTAAAAGTTCAAGATAAACTTAAAGAAAACAATATCCACTCAAAAGTAGTTTCAATGCCATGTATGGAGCTTTTTGATAAGCAACCTGAAGATTACAAAAAAGATATTTTAGAAGAAAACTCATTGATCATCACATTAGAAGCTGGAAGTGTAATGTCTTGGCAAAAATATATTAAAAATAAAGGTGCTAATTTAGGTATAAATAAATTTGGTGAAAGTGCTCCTTATAAAGAAGTTTATAAACATTTTAAATTATCAGAGGAAGATATAACAAATTTTATTCAAAAAAAATTGAGAGAGAAATAGAAGTCGATGGGTGAAATAAATTTCTTTCCTGACGATTTAGAAATCAAAGATCAAAAGATAATTCTTAGATTAGATTTAAATGTTCCAATTAAAGACAAAGTTATAAAAGATGATACAAGAATAACTTTATGTTTACCTTTTATAAATAGACTAATTGAAAAAAAAGCAAAAATTATAATTATTAGTCATTTAGGTCGACCAAAAGGAATTAATGTACCTGACCTATCTTTAATACCTGTCTACAAATATCTCAAAGATGCGCTTAAAACTAATGTTTATTTTTTTAGAGGAATTTTTGATGGTGAAACTAAAGAAAAATTTTCTCACCTAAAAGGAGGTGAGGTAATATTAATTGAGAATATAAGATTTTTTAAAGAGGAAACCGAAGATGGCCAAGATTTTTCAAAAAAGTTAGGTGAACTTGGGGACATTTATATTAATGATGCATTTTCATGCTCTCATAGGAAACAAGCTTCTGTGCATAGTATAACAAAATTTGTAAAAAAAAGTTATGCTGGTCCATTATTAAAAAAAGAAATAACGGCAATAAATTTTGTTATAAAAAATAAAAAAAAACCAGTCACTTGCATTATCGGAGGATCAAAAATTTCTACAAAGATTAATGTTATTACTAATCTTTTAAAAAAAGTAAATAATATAGTAATTGTTGGGGCGATGGCTAATAATTTCTTCGTTCATAAGAATTTAAAAGTTGGTAAATCTTTAATTGAAAAAAATACAAAAGAGATAATAGCAAATATTTATAAAAAAGCAGAGAAACACAATTGTAAAATATTAATACCTGAAGATTGTATGGTAGGAACAAACTTTGAAGGAACTGGTAAAAATAAAAATCTTGACGAGATTCAAGAAAATGAAATAATTTTAGATATTGGCTTAAATACAATCAAAAAAATTAAAAAAAAGATTAACGAGTCAAATACTGTTTTGTGGAATGGACCAGCCGGGTATTTTGAAAATAAGAACTTTTTAAAAGGTACATTATCGATTGCAGAAAATATCTCTAAAAATACTATTGAAAAATCTTTAATATCTATTCTTGGTGGTGGAGACACTCTTGCAGCAATAAATAAAAGTAATGACAAACTTACTTTCTCTCACTTATCAACAGCAGGAGGAGCATTTTTAGAGTACTTAGAAGGAAAAGACTTGCCTGGTATAAGTGTTTTAAAATAAATAATCGCTATGACATTAAATGAAATTGCTAAAAAAATGTGCGCTAAAGGAAAGGGTATCCTTGCTGCAGATGAAAGTACTGGGACAATAGCTAAAAGATTTAAAAGTATAAATGTTGAAAATATAGAAAAAAATAGACTAAATTTTAGACAAACTCTTTTTAATTCAAGTGCAATGAAAGATTTTATTGGGGGGGTAATTTTATTTGATGAAACAATAAGACAAAAAACTACCTTGGGTCCATCAATTCCTGCATTAATTTCTAATCATGGAGCTGTACCAGGAATAAAAGTTGATAAAGGTGCTAAACCTCTTGCTGGATCTAGTGATGAAACTGTAACAGAGGGTTTAGATGGTTTACGCGAAAGATTAAAAGAGTATTATGATTTAGGTGCGAGATTTACGAAATGGAGGGCTGTCTATAAAATTTCAGATAAATTTCCATCTGCCCAATCTATTAAGTCTAATGCACACGCATTAGCAAGATACGCTGCTTTAGTTCAAGAAGCTAAAATGGTACCGATAGTTGAACCAGAAGTTTTGATGGATGGTTCACATAATATTGATAAATGCTACCAAGTTACAACAAATGTACTTAATGAGTGTTATAACGAACTAGAAATACATAACGTTGATTTGAAAGGAACTGTTCTTAAACCTAATATGGTTATACCTGGCTCGGAGTGCAAAGATAAATCTAATGCAGAAGAAATTGCAAAAAAAACTTTAGATTGTTTAAAAAAAAATGTTCCATCTGAAGTACCAGGCATAGCTTTTTTATCTGGCGGGCAGTCGGAAATAGAGTCTAGTAAAAATCTTAATGAAATAAACAAAATAAATGATAGTAATTTTTTAATTACTTTTTCTTATGGAAGAGGATTGCAAGCAAGTGCATTAAAGGAATTTGGAAAAAATCAAGAAAATACAGAAAATATTCAAAAAGCCTTTAACCATAGAGCTAAAATGAATGGTCTATCATCTAAAGGGGAGTGGTCTGAAGAATTAGAGAAAGAATTTGCGGCCTAAAACATTTGAAGAAATTAGTATACTTAATTTCACCTAATAAAATTGATCATAATTTTTTCGCTAGTTTAGATAAAGTATTGTCGTTTAAGAATGTGGAATTTTTTCAATTAAGATTAAAAAATTTGAGCCAAAAAAAACTTCTTAATTTCTCTAAAAGAATTAAAAAAATCACCACTAAGCATAAAGTTAAGTTTATCATTAATGATAATTTTATTTTAGCTTCTAAAATTAAAGTTGATGGTTGCCATATGGGTCAACTTGATGGTTCTTTTAAAATTGCAAGAAAAAAACTTAAAGGAAAGATTTTGGGAATTACATGTCATAATTCAAAAATCCTCGCAAATAATGCTGTTGAGAATAAAGCGGATTATGTTGCTTTTGGATCTTTTTTTAACTCTGGACTTAAACCAAATGCTAAAAAAGCAAATTTTAATATAATAAAATGGGCAAATAAGAACATTAAGATACCAATTGTTGTAATTGGTGGAATTAATAATTTGAACTATAAAAAATTAATGAAAGCAGGAGCCAATTATATTGCAATATCAAGTTTTATTTGGGATAACCCAAAATTAAAACCTGAATTAGCAATTAGATTATTTAAATGAAAATTTTAGCAAACGAAATAAAGCCTGGAATGATAATTGAGCATAAAAATGATTATTGGAATGTTCTAAAAACTCAACATGTTAAACCTGGAAAAGGTGGTGCATTTAATCAGGTTGAACTAAAAAGCGTAATAAAAGGCACAAAGTTAAACGAAAGATTTAGATCAAGTGAAACTGTAGAAAAAGCAGAAGTTGATGAAAAAAAATTTAATTTTTTATACATAGATGGTGATAATTGTCATTTTATGGACAACAAAACTTTTGAACAAGTAGAAATTTCTAAATCTTTGGCAGGTGAACAACATAAACTCTTAAAAGAAAATTTAGAGGTCACTATCTCTTTTATGGAAGGAAAACCAATTTCAATAGAACTTCCTAATAATATTGAATGCACTATAAAAACAACTGATGCCGCCATAAAAAATCAGACTGCTTCATCATCCTATAAACCAGCTTTATTAAATTGCGGTATCAAAATAAATGTACCACCATTTATTGAAAGCGGAGAAAAAGTCATCGTAGATACTCGAACATTGGAATATGTAAAAAGAGTAAATTAATGAGATTAAATTCACCTCAAATTAATTTGATCACCAAAGCTTGTATGAAAGCTTCAAGATCTTTAATTAGAGATTTCGGGGAAATAGAAAATCTACAAGTTTCAACTAAAGGTCCTGGAGATTTTGTTTCATCTGCTGACAGAAGAACTGAGAAAATTTTAATTGATGAACTCCAAAAAGCTCATCCAGATTACGGTATAGTAACAGAAGAGTCAGGAATAATTAATAAAAGTAATAAACAAAATAGATGGATTATTGATCCGATAGATGGGACTATGAATTTTTTGAATGGTATACCTCAATTTGCTATTTCAATTGGTTACGAGGAAGACGGTGAAATAAAATCTGGTGTAATATTTAATCCGATTATGAACGAAATGTTTTGTGCAGAAAAAGGTAATGGTGCATACCTTAACAATTCAAGAATAAGAGTTTCTAATAAGAAAAAAATTAAAGATGCCTTAATAGTAACAGGCGGACCAAAAGGAGCGAGTAAAATTAAAGACAGAATTTTTTCTGAATATATTAATGTTTCAAAAAATGTTTCTAACGTTAGAAAATTTGGAAGCGCAGCTTTAGACATAGCTTATGTGGCTTGTGGAAGATTTGATGGTTATTGGCAAAGAGAACTAAATTATTGGGATATAGCTGCAGGTATTATATTAATTAAAGAGGCTGGTGGGTTTGTTGATTTTTTTGAGAATGATGAAAACCTGCCTTTAAAAAAGAATATTTTGGCAACTAACTCCAATATTCACAATGAATTAAGAGATTTGATCAATAAAAAAGATATTGAGTAAAAACTATTAATCATATAAAACTCCGTGAAATGAAAAAAAATATTCATCCAAATTATCACAAAATTAAAGTTGTAATGACTGACGGTTCTGAGTTTGAAACTAGGTCGACTTGGGGAAAAGAAAATGATGTACTGAAATTAGATATCGACCCTAAATCCCATTATGCTTGGACCGGTGGAACTCAAAAAATTTTAGATAAAGGTAGAGTCAGTAAATATAATAAAAAATTTAGTAACCTAAGATCAAAAAAATAATTTATGACTGAAAATCCATTTATGCCAAAAGCTACAGCAGTTTGGCTTGTAGAGAATACAACTTTAACATTTAAGCAGATCGCAGAATTTTGCAATTTACATGAGCTTGAAATAAAAGGTATTGCGGATGGTGACGTAGCTAAAGGTATAAAAGCTTATAATCCAATTCTTGCTGGCCAACTGTCAAGGGAAGAAATAGAAACTTGCTCAAAAAATCCTGATAAGAAATTAAAATTATTAAAAAAAATTGAAGAAGTAGAAATTAAAGAGAGAAAAAGACCAAAATATACTCCACTATCCAAGAGACAAGATAGACCAGACGCAATTTTATGGTTGTGTAAAAATGCCTCTGAATTAACAGATGGTCAAATCTCAAAGCTAGTTGGCAGCACTAAAGGTACAGTTTCTTTAATTAGGAAAAGAAGTTATTGGAATTTTTCTAATTTAAAACCAAGAGACCCTGTAATATTAGCACTATGCACGCAGGAGGCTTTCCAAAAAAGCTTGGATAAAGCTAAAAGACGAGTGGAAAGAGAGAAAAAAGCCAAAATTAGAGAGGAAAAAAAAGCTCAAGCCGCTTCTCTATAGACAAAAAGATTTTCTAATGTTAACTACCTTGAAAATTAACGGGAGGTTTTTATTAAAATAGACGTAAAAGATAATAATGTGGAACAAGCAATAAGAGTTCTAAAACGAAAACTTCAGAAAGAGGGTTTTTTTAAAGTTATGAAAATGAAAAGTACTTACGAAAAGCCTTCTGAAAAAAAAAAGAGAGTTCAAACAGAAAATCTTAAAAGAATAAAAAAACTCCAAAAATTAAAAAATAGGTACTAAAATTATTTAAATGAGAGGATTAACAATGCCATCTGGTAAAGTAAAATGGTTTAATGCCAAAAAAGGTTACGGGTTTATAACCGATGATGAAACCCAAAAGGATATTTTTCTTCATGTATCAGCATTAGAAAACTCAAAATTAAGAGTTTTGAAAGAAGAGCAAACAATTTTTTACGATATAAAAGAAGAAAAAGATAAACTTCAAGCAATAAACATTAAAAAAAAATAATTTATCGCGGGGTGGAGCAGTCTGGTAGCTCGTCAGGCTCATAACCTGAAGGTCGTAGGTTCAAATCCTACCCCCGCAACCAGTATGACAGATACTATCAGAAATATCACTATTATTGCTCATGTTGATCATGGAAAGACAACTCTGATTGATAGCTTAATGAAACAAAGTGGTACATTCAGAGACAATGAAAATGTCGAAGAAAGAATAATGGACTCTGGCGAATTAGAGAGAGAAAGAGGTATAACCATCTTAGCTAAACCTACCTCTATAAATTGGAAGAACTCTCGAATTAATATTATAGATACTCCTGGTCATAGAGATTTTGCAGCTGAAGTTGAAAGAGTTTTACATATGGCTGATGGTGCTTTGTTATTAATTGACTCTGCTGAAGGAGTTATGCCTCAGACCAAATTCGTACTCTCTAAAGCTCTTAAACAAGGCTTAAAGCCTATAGTGATTATAAATAAATTAGATAAGCCAGACCAAAGGGCTAACGAAGTTTTAGATGAAACTTTTGATTTGTTTGTTAGTCTTGATGCTAATGAAGATCAGTTAGATTTTCCAGTTTTATATGCTAGTGGTAGGTCTGGATGGGCTTCGAAAGAAATTAACGGACCCAAAGAAAATTTACAACCTCTTTTAAATTTAATAATTGACCATGTAAAACCTTCTAAGTTTGATAAAACAAAACCATTTGCTATGCTTTCCACTCTTTTATATGCCGATAGTTTCCTAGGTAGAAGTCTTGTAGGGAGAATAGCTCAAGGAACTGCAAGAGCTAATCAACAAATTAAAGCAATAAATCTTGAAGGAAATAAAGTTGATGAAGGTAGACTAACAAAAATTTTTAGATACGAAGGCACCAAAAAGGTTCCGATTGAAAAAGGTGAAGCTGGAGATATTGTAATAATAGCTGGATTGGAAAAAGCTAATGTCGCAGATACTATTTGCGATTTAACTGTAAATAAACCCATCAGTGCAACTCCAATTGATCCCCCTACAATGTCAATTACGATTACAGTAAATAGTTCACCACTCGCAGGAAAAGAAGGTAAAAAACTAACTAGTACTCAAATAAGAGAGAGGCTTATACTAGAGGCAGAAAATAATGTAGGTATAAATTTTGCGGAAAACGAAAATAAGGATGCTTTCGTAATTAGTGGTAGAGGTGAGTTAATGCTGGAAATTCTTTTGACACAAATGAGACGTGAAGGATTTGAAATGACCGTAAGTCCGCCAAAAGTTTTAATTCAAAAAGATCAAACAGGCAAAAAATTAGAGCCCATAGAAGAAATTACAATGGATTTAGATGAAGAATTTTCTTCAAAAATTATTGATTCTATGAATAGAAGAAAAGGAAAACTAATTGACCTTAAAGATACTGGCAAAGAAAAAAAAAGACTAATATTCCATGCTCCAACAAGAGGATTAATGGGTTACACTAGTAGATTTTTAACTCTTACAAAAGGCACTGGTGTAATTAATAGAATCTTTCATTCATACGGTGAATATACAGGAGATATGGAAGGACGAAGAAATGGAGCATTAATTTCTATGGAGAATGGAAAAGCAGTAGCATTTGCAATTTTTAACCTACAGGCAAGGGGTGAAATGTTTATTACACATAATGACCCAGTTTATGAAGGAATGATAGTTGGTCTGTCATCAAAAAGTGGAGATCTAGAAATTAACGTTTTAAAAGGCAAAAAATTAACTAACATGAGAACTCAAGGCACAGATGAAAATGTAGTTTTAACTCCAGTAAGAAAAATGGCTATAGCTGAACAATTAAGCATGCTAAACACAGATGAAGCATTAGAAATTACTCCAAAATCTTGCAGACTTAGAAAGCTAATTTTAAACCCGCATGAAAGAAAAAGGCTATTAAGATCCAAGGTCTCATAAAAAACTACAAATTTTCTACTATTTTTTTGGGTAAAAAAAGTATTATTAAATATTTTAGATTATTAAAATTAAATGGTTTAGAAAATAGTTCTTTGAGAGCTTTAAGAATATTTCCAGAAATAAATTCCTTTTTTATTTTTAAAGATTTAATTATATGAATAAAATTTTTAAAATGGTAACTTTTAAAGTTTTTTTTGTTTTTATTTTTTTTAAACCAATGTTCAAGCTCTTGAATATTTAAATTTATTTTTTTTTTTGTCATATTAGCATCATGAACCCTGTAATACGCAAGTGGTTTTTGTATTGAAAAAATTTTTTCTTTTAAACTTATTCTAATGAATAAATCAAAGTCACCAATTATGTTATATTTCTCATCAAATCTATTTTTTAAGAAAATTTTTTTTCTTATCATTGTTGTCAAAATTGGCATTTTAAAATTATCTAGTAATTCTTGCGTAATTAGTCCGTTATATAATTTTTTTTTTGAGAATATTTTAGTTATATTTTTTTTATCGTAAAATAAAAATAAATTTGAATAAATAATATTTTGATTTTTATTTTTTTCCATAAATTCAACTTGAATTTTGAGCTTATTTTTTGTCCACCAATCATCTGCATCAACAAAAGTAATTAACGAGCCCTTAGATTTTTTAATTGCTAGATTTCTAGCATTATAAAGATTAAGTAATTTTTTTGATCGAAAATATCTTATTTTCTTATTATTTAAATATTTTTTTATTTCAATTTTTGTATTGTCTTTGGAACAATTATCAAAAATTATTAGTTCCCACTTTTTGTATGATTGGTCTACTACACTAGAAATACTTTTTTTTAAAAAATTTGCTGAATTATGACAATTTAGTATTACAGATACTAAGGGAAATTTTTTATTTTTATTTTTTTTTTTTATCATTAGTGTATAAATATTAATTAACTAACCAGTGTTATATTAAAAAAAGATATAAAGTGAAAATACTTATTAGATTTGATGACATAGCTGAAAATATGAATTGGCACTTAATGGATAAGTGTGAAAAACTATTTGATAAATATGAAATTAAACCAGTTTTAGGAGTTATTCCGAATAACCAAGATCTTGAATTAAAATCATATCCCAGGAAAGAAAATTTTTGGCAAATTGTAAAATCATGGCAATTAAAAGGTTGGGAAATTTCAATGCATGGATATAACCACTTATATCATAAAGACACGAATAAAAATGATTATTTTAAATATGGTGGTAAGTCAGAATTTTTTGGAGATACTTTAGAAAACCAAATTAGTAAAATTAGAAAGGGTTTAGAAATCTTTAAAAAAAACGGCATAAATATAAGATGTTTTTTTGCTCCCAATCACACTTATGACAAAAATACTTTTGAAGCTTTAAAAAAATTAGGTATTTATGAAGTGATAGATGGTTATGGTTTTAAACCTTACCATGAAAAAGGTATTAAATTTATACCACAATTGTTTTATAAACCTATTCTGTTACCGTTCGGTCTTCAAACAACTCAGATACATCTGAACTACATGGATGAAAAAGAATTTAATAAATTTCAAAATTTAATTGAAAAAAATCATAAAAAAATTATTTCTTATGACGAAGCTTTGAATTTACTGACAGATAACTTATCTAATAAGTTAATAAATAAATTATTATATTTTTTTTTAATTTTAAAAAGAAAGATAATTTAATTAAATTTTAAATCTTGATTTTTTACTATCACTTAGAAAGCCCCTTACAGTATCAAGTGTCATTGATTTGAAGTTTTTGCCAAATCTACTAATCTGATTTATTACCTTAGGTGGCATAGTAATTATATTACAATTAATTTGCTTAGCTTGAGTATAATTATAGGCTTCTCTAGTGCTGGCCCAAAGAATTTCAAAATTTTTATTTTTTTTTGTTAAAGAAATACTTTTTTTAAATATTGGGAGTGGATCTTTTCCTTTGTCGGCCATCCTTCCAGCAAATATGGATATAATAGATTTAGTTTTTTTATTTAATTTCTTGTAAATCTTTAAAGTTTGCTCAAATGTATATACTGCTGTTATGTTAAGTTTTATCCCTTTGTCACTTAACTCCTTAATAACTGCTCCAGTAAAAATTCCTTTTGAGTTAACAACTGGTATTTTAACATAAACATTTTTTCCCCAAGAATTGATCTCATAAGCTTGCTTAAGCATATCTTGAGTATTATCTGCAAATACTTCAAAAGAAATAGGTTTTTTTTTACAAATCTTTAAGATTTTAATTGAATAGTCTTTATAATTTTTAGCTCCTGCTAATCTCATTAAACTTGGATTAGTGGTAAAACCATCGACTAAAGAATTTTTATTATAAAATTTTATTGTCTTAAAATCGGCTATATCACAAAATATCTTTGTTCTCATTAGTCTAAATTTTTAACAATATCTTCCGTCATTTTTTTTGCATCAGCAAATAACATCAAGGTATTATCTTTATAAAAAAGTTCATTATCTATTCCAGCATACCCAGGTGATAAACTTCTCTTTACAAATAAAACAGATTTACATTTTTCTACATCAAGCACCGGCATACCAAATATTGGGCTTTTGGGATCAGTTTTTGCTATTGGATTTGTCACATCATTTGCTCCAATTACAAATGCAACATCAGAGTTAGCGAAGTCATTATTAATATCTTCAAGTTCAAAAACTTCATCGTAGGGAACGTTTGCCTCTGCTAACAATACATTCATGTGGCCAGGCATTCTTCCAGCAACTGGATGAATTGCATATGTAACTTTAATATCATTTTTTTTTAGTTTATCTACCATTTCTCTTAAGGCATGTTGAGCTTGAGCAACGGCCATACCATAGCCAGGAACTATGATCACAGATGAAGCGTTTTTCATTAAAAAGGCTGCATCCTCTGCGTTTCCGCTTTTTACTGGTTTTGCCTCTTTCTTATCTTTTTTATCTTCAGCGGAGTTGTCCGCACCAAAACCACCAAGTATTACACTCACAAAAGATCTGTTCATGGCTTTGCACATTATATATGAAAGTATTGCTCCAGAAGATCCAACAAGAGCACCTGTTATTATCAGAGCACTATTTTCTAATGTGAAACCTATCCCGGCTGCAGCCCACCCAGAATAAGAATTAAGCATAGAAATGACCACAGGCATATCTGCTCCGCCAATAGGTATGATTAATAAAACACCAACAAGAAATGAGATAAAAATTACTGTCCAAAAAATATTTGTGGCCTGAGTTTTACACAAGAAAAAAATTAAAGCAAAAATTCCTATTCCAAATATCAAATTTAATATGTGTTGGCCACTAAAGGTAATCGGAGCACCAGACATAATTCCTCTTAACTTTAAAAAAGCTATTATAGAACCTGAAAAAGTTATCGCTCCTACAGATGCTCCAATAGACATTTCAATAAGGCTTGCCAATTTTATGTTACCTACATTTCCTAGATTAAAAGCTGCAGGATTTAAAAAAGCAGCTATTGCAACAAAAACAGCTGCTAAGCCAACTAAACTGTGAAAACCTGCAACTAATTCTGGCATTGCAGTCATAGGAATTTTAAAAGCTATAAAGGCACCGATTGCTCCACCGATAACTAAAAGTATTATCACATAAACTAATGATGTAGAAAAATTACCAATTGATAAGAATGTCACAACAATTGCTATTATCATTCCAGCAATTCCTAAATAATTTCCTTGTCTTGATGTATCTGGTGAGGATAATCCCCTCAATGCAAGAATGAATAATATTCCAGATACTAAGTAAAAAATCGCTGCTAGATTTGCATTTATCATTTTTTCTTATCTTTTTTTTTTTTGTACATTTGAAGCATTCTTTGAGTCACTAAGAAACCCCCAAAAATATTTATCGCTGCTAAAATAATAGCTATAAATCCAAAAATACTTGACGTATTAAAAAAACTCTCGGAAGTTCCTGCTAAAGCTGCAATGATAGCGCCTACAATAATAACTGATGAAATGGCATTAGTAACTGACATCAGCGGAGTATGTAGAGATGGTGTAACGCTCCATACCACATAGTAACCAACAAAAATTGATAAAATAAAAATACTTAATCTAAATATAAACGGATCTATTTCCATAATTAAATTTTTTTAATCAATGATTTTTCTATTATTTCGTCCTCTAAATTAATATTAAAATCTCTTTTTTCTTTACTATATAGGTTACGTATAAAACTAAATAAATTTTTAGCATATAAACTTGAAGCAGTAAGTGGTAGGCTATTCATCAAATTTTTAACACCTATTATCTTTATCCCATCAATGGAATTGATCTTACCTGCCTCTGAAAATGCAGAGTTTCCTCCGTTTTCTGCTGCTAAATCATAAATAATTGACCCTGGTTTCATAAGTTTTACTAAGTCCTCAGTTAAAATTCTAGGAGCAGGTTTTCCAGGAATTAATGCAGTGCATATTACTATATCATTTTTTTTAAGAGCCTCTTTCATCATTTCAGCTTGCTTTTTTTTATAATCATCTGATGCTTCTTTTGCATATCCCTCCGCAGTTTCCATATCTTCATTTTGTTCAACTGTTAAAAATTTTCCACCTAAACTTTCTACTTGTTCTTTTGATGCAGCTCTTACGTCTGTTGCTGAAACGATAGCGCCTAATCTTTTAGCGGTCGCGACAGCTTGTAAACCTGCTACACCTGCTCCAATGACTAAAACTTTAGCCGCTGGTACAGTACCTGCAGCTGTCATCATCATAGGTACAGCTTTTTCAAATTCTGCAACACAATCAATCACTGCTCTATATCCAGCTAAATTTGATTGTGAAGATAAAACGTCCATTGATTGAGCTCTTGTAATTCTAGGAAGTAATTCTAAAGAAAAAGGTTTAATCTTTTTGCCAATAATTTTATCAATTTGATTTTTATTTTTTGATGGATTAAGCATACCAATTAAAATTGTATTATCTTTTAAAATTCCAATTTCATCTTCTGAAGGGCAATTAACTTTCGTAATAAGATCGCTTGAGTTGAATACCTCTTTTGAAGACGCTTTAATCTCCACTCCAATATTTTTATATTCATTATCATTAATTCCAAGGTGAAGTGCATATCCTGTTTCAACACATACTTTTAATCCAAGTCCAATTATATTCTTCGCTGACTCTGGAGTTAAAGAAACTCTTTTTTCTAAGTTTATGTTTTCTTTAATTGAACCAACTATCATTATTTTATTTTTTGATTTTAAAGCAATGTAATTGCCAGAATTACCAATATTAAAATGACTACAATTGTTCCCCACAATACGAACTTTGTGAAACCGTCATAAGTTTTTTTAAAATCGTTATCACTCATCTTTAACCTTGACGAGCTTTAAATTTTGGATTTTTTTTATTAATTACGTAAAGTTTACCTCTACGCTTAACCAGTTTTGAATTAAGGTCTCTTTTTTTAAGGGATTTTAAAGAACTAGCTATTTTCATAATTTTTAAGCCTGGCAACGTCCTACTCTCCCATATCTTAAGACAAAGTACCATCGGCGCTGAAGGACTTAACTTCCGAGTTCGGAATGGGATCGGGTGTGGCCCCTTCGCAATAATTACCAGGCAGAGATTTATAGTGTTTTTGGAGATTTATGTAAAGACCAATTATGTAGCAAGATTGCATGAATATTTAATCATGGTGGGACCAGCAAGGATCGAACTTGCTACCCCTTCGATGTCAACGAAGTGCTCTACCAATGAGCTATGGTCCCATTAATAAATTTAAAGGATTTTATTATCAAAATTATTTAATTTTTTATAATACTTTATAGTCTCATCTAATCCCTTAACAAAATTTATCTTAGGAAACCAATTCAAAGTTTTTTTAGCTTTAGAAATTTTAGGATATATTTTTAAAATTTCATCCTTTCGAAGTTTTATTTTACCAAACATTGGTTTTCCACCTTTAATTTTCTTTACAAGAATATTTATCAAATTTTTAACTTTTTTTGGTTTTGCTGAGCCGATATTTATTATTTGCCCTAATGCTTTTTTGTTATTTAAAGATTTTACAACAGCGTTTACTACATCTTTTACATGAATAAAGTCTCTAAATTGTTTTCCGTCAGAACAAGGAAAATTTTCATCTTTCAAACAAGAATTTATAACAATTGGAATTAATCTATTTTTATCTTGTCTTGGCCCATATGCTTGGTAAAGCCTTAAAATAACAACTGGAAATTTTTTCTTTTTGTGTAATTTAAGAAGATGATTTGTGGCAAAAAGCTTTGCTTTAGAATAAACTGACTGAGGATTTCCAAAAGAAGTTTCTTTGTGTGGAGACTTTAAACGACCATATTCTCCGCTACTTCCCATTTGAACAAATTTTTTAATATCTTTGTTTAAAAAAAAATTACTTAAATTTTTGCAACCTTTAAAATGACTATTGAATGTTTTTGTTTTATTAGTGTGATCAACATAACCTCCTAAATTAACTACATAATCAAATTTTCCCTTTATTTTTTTAAGATCCTGTTTTTTTGAAAGATCTCCATTTATATATTTTACTTTTTTTAAGAATCTTACTTTTTTTGGTGGATTTTTTGAAAAACTCACTACCTCCCATTTTTTTTTTAAACAATAATTAATAAGATGAAAACCAATAAAACCTGTTCCACCGACTATAAGAATTTGAATTTTTGGTTTCAATTGAATTTATTTTTTTTATAAATTTTCTCTAACACTTCTTTATCACGAAGAGTATCCATGCACTTCCAAAAACCTTTATGTTTAAATGCGTATAATTGATTATTTTTAGAAGCTTTCTCGAGAGGTTCTTTCTCCAAGATAGTTTTGTCGTTTTTAATTAATTTAAAAAAATTATAATTTGAAATAAAAAATCCACCATTTATCCATCCAGTGGTTACTTGTGGTTTTTCTTTAAAAGTGTTCACACGATTGTTTTTTATTGTAATCTCTCCAAACCTTGCTGGAGGCCTAACTGCTGTGACTGTAATAAGTTTTTTACTATTTTTATAAAATTGAACTAATTTTTTTATATTCACATTTGAGACACCGTCACCGTAAGTAAACATGAAATCTTCATTTTTATTTATAAATTTTGCCATTCTTTTAATTCTTCCTCCAGTAAGTGTATTTTCTCCTGTATAAGATAGTGTTATTGAAACATTAAAATTTTTAGTTTTGTAATTAAAGGCTTCGTCTAATTTTTTAAATTTTTTAAAATAATTTTTTACTACCTGACTTTTGTGACCTAAGGCAATAAAAAAATCTTTGTGACCATATTTTGAATAATGTTCGATAATATGAATAAGTATTGGTTTATTTCCAATTTTAATCATTGGTTTTGGAATGGTCTTAGTGTACTCAGAAATTCTTGTTCCTTTGCCGCCTGCTAAAATTATTGTTTTCACTAGTTAAGTTTTAAAATTTTTGTGTTCACTACTCCTTCAAAACCTTTTATTTTTTTTGGTCGAATGTTGCAAACATCTTTTACCTCAATAACTTTTAGATTAAACGGTTTCGCTAATAAATCCACACCACTTTTTTTATCTAAACGAATAAAAGGCCCAGTTACTATATCAATGTTTGGTTCAAATATTTTATTATCAGGCAGATGTTCTGTTAATACTAAATATTTATATTTTCCTTTAATAAGTTTAATGAAATTTTTTATCAAATCATTCGATAGGTGTTGTAAAACTTGACGCACAAAACATATATCACTTGAAGGGAGCGCGTCTCTAGCAATATCTAAAACTCTAAAATCAACATTTAGAGAAGAAAATTTTTTTTTATTTTGTTCAATTAATTCATTAAATATGTCTACTGCTATATAATTACCACAGTGTTCCCTTAATTTTGAACCAATAGAAAAATCTCCACAGCCAAGATCTACAACAGAAGGTTTTAGAGAAAATGAATTTAAAAATTCTTTCATCTTTTCCAAATAGGTTTCAATAAATTCATCGTGATGTGATCCTATTCCTGAATAAAACCTGTGGACCTTTTTTTCTTTTTCTGGGCTCCAAATTTTTTTATTATAAATTTCTGCGAAAATTTGTTCATTTTTCATTTTTTTAAATTTATTTTTTTGAATATTTATCAAAAAATTTTTAAGAAATCGTATTACAAAAAGAGGAAGTATAAATTTTAAAATTTTTTTCACAATCATCTAACTATTAAATTCCCAGGTATTTATTATTTTTCTTCTTTTCTTTATTATTTCAAAAAATTGGTTGAACTCTTTATTTTCATCCACAGACTCCAAAATTTTTTTACCGTTAAGTAATAATTTTTTTTTAGTATTTTCATTATTAAGTATTTCTTTCAAACCATTAACCATTGTCATTGGTTTAAATGGATCGATATAAAGTACAGCTTCTTTATAAACTTCTTTTACGTTGTGAATGTCAGAATATAAGACAGGGACATTAAGCATGAACGCTTCCCATGGAGGAATGTTTGTAGGTCCACTGAATGTTGGCATCGTTAATGCAACAGAATTTAAATATAAATAAGGAAGATATTTGTCCTCCACAAAGTCCAAAAAGAAAGAATTTTCTTGTTGACCTGTTTCTTTTGAGTAATTTTTAATTTTATTTAAATACCCTTTATCGCTTCCACAAAATACAGCTGACATTTCTATATTGAGTTCATTATTTAGAATCTTGATTACATCAATGATATACTTATGATTTTTATGCGGTAAGTACATTGCAGGATAAAAAATATACTTTTTTGGTAAATTATATTTTTTTTTTAATTCTTCAAAAAGTTTTGGTTCATAATTTCTGTATTTAGAAATTCCTAAGGAAGGCCTATGATTAATTACGTAAATTCTATTTTTTTCAACGGAATAAATTGAAGAGATTTTATCTTTAATAATGTTAGCGTTAGTGATTACTGCTATAGCTTTTACCGTTGATTTTGAAATAATTTCATCTCTTCTTTGGAATTCAGATGATTTCGTCCATTCTGGAAACTCGAGATCTTCTCTGTGTGACAAATCTGGAATAGTAATAATAAAATCTGTATTTTCTAAATACAAAGAATATTGGGAAGGACCAGTAAAATATACTAAATCTATATTCAATTTTTTTAGTAAATTTTCAAATTTATTGCTAAAGAAAAAATATTTTTTTAGACGCCTTATTGTAGGATCATAATTCCGTAAAAAAGCTATGTGTCTCTCAAAAAAATTCATTGAGAGGTAATAAGTTTTCAAATTAAGCTTATTTGACTCGATTTTTAGATTTGGGGAAGTAGAGATAATTGATATATCAAGCTTGTCTTGAAATTTAGAACTTATTTTTTCAAGCATATACGCCAATTCTTGGTAGGCTCCACCAGAATTTTTCCTGGTGTCTAAAAAAATAGCAATTTTTTCTTTCATTAAGATGAATAAATAAATTCAATCATTTTCATGATTTCTAAACCATCCTTGGCTGAGGGAGAAATTTTCTTTTTATTTTTTACATTTGAAATAAAATTGTCGATTTCTAATAAATATGAATTTGGTTTAATATGACTAAAATCTTTTGAAAAAACTTTTTTTTCTTTAATATTTGACCAAAAGATTTTATCTCCGCCGTGGGTATCGAATCTCCCATCAACATTTATGTATCCATCAGTCCCATTTATTTCAAAAAAGAAATATCCTGATAACAGTCGCCACGAACAATATATAGTTGCAGTTCTATCATCCTCTGTTTTAAATATACCGCTTGCAGTATCCTCAACTTCTATATTTTTCCAATAAACATTTGAGATTAATCCTTTACCAGAAATAAAATTTCCTACAAACAATCTGGACAAATCAAGCAAATGACACCCATTATCTAAAAGAGTTCCTCCACCACTTATGTCTTTTTTCCAAAACCACGAGTCTTTCAATCTTTCTCCGTTATGACCTATTCTTCCATTAAAACTCAGAACTTTTCCAATAGTTCCTTCTTCCACTAATTTTCTTGCATACATAACACTTTCAAAAAACCTATGGTTTGAAGCAAGTTGTAAGACACCTTTTGAATTTTTAGTAACTTCAAGAATTTCTTTCGCTTCTTCGACATTTCTAACGTAGGGTTTTTCACAAAAAACATTCTTACCTTCATTCAAAGAGTCTAAAATTATTTTTTTATGGAATTTATTCGGCGTACAAATGCAAACAGTATTAATTGTTTCATCTTTAAGAATCTCTTCGTAGCTTTTCACCGGAGCACCTAAATCTTTTGAAGCTTTTTTTGCATTCTGATCATTCAAATCAAATAAGCATTTTAAATTAGCGTTTTTCGAGTCATTAATCGCTTTAGCTCTTTTAACGCCGAAAGATCCTAATCCTATTACAGCAAAGTTCATATATTAATATCCAATAGCATTTTTTCTTATATCTGACCATTCCTCAAGAGAATAAGTAATTTTTCTCTCTTTATCTAATTCATCAATATTTTTAATTTTTCTTGCAAGAATTATGTGATGATTACGCAAGTGTGAAAACAAAAAACCTGTATTTTTGACAAGCTCATATATTAAATTTTTTAAAGTTTTTTTTATTTTATGTTTCTTAATTTTTTTTTTATTATCATCAATATAAAAATCACCCTGCTTTCTATCAAAAAATTCATGTTTAACTACCTCAAAACCACTTCTGTTTAGAATAAATATAAGCTCTTCTTTACTAAATTCCCTATGATGAGGACGATGATTTCCTCTATAAACCATTGAGGATAATACTGGATGTACGTTAGGGCTTTTTCCTTTTCTAAGCATATTAGAGATATATAAAAAATTTGTTATATTATCGGTAGTAATCAATAAATGACCATTGGTTTTTAGGGAATTATTTATTTTATCTAAACAATATATCGGGTCAACTAAATGTTCAATTGTATCAAGAAGGTAACAAACATCAAAGTTTTTTAATTTCCAATCTACAGACTCTTTAGACTCAACAAATTGAGGGTCAATTTCAGTGTTAATACAATTTACATTGTATTCTTTCATTTTCGTTTTAAATTCATCATTTAAATCTAAGCCGATTGAATAGTATTCAGAAATATTATTAAATATTCTTTTACTTAAAAAATACATGTTCCCAGGAAATGAACCCACATCAATAATTTTTGGATTTTTTAAATTTTCCTTTTTAAGGATTAAATCTAAATAATTGTTAACTTTAAAAAATCTTATGAAACTCATGATGAAACTATGTTTAGATTTCATTTTATCTCTAAAATCATAGTCTCTTATTTCCCATTTGAATGGTTTATAATTAATTACAAACTGTTCATAGTCTTTATAATTCATTTAAAGTTCTTTTTAAGATGCTTTTTTTATAACATCACAAACAAAATCGATTTCTTCATTTGTTATAGTATTTCCTGAAGGTAAATATAATCCATTATCCATAATATAATTTGCGTTTGGACAATCATCTTCTTTAAACATTTTATATTTATCAATTAAAATTTTTTGTTGGTTAATAGGAACAAATGCATCCCTGGTATCAATATTATTATCTTTTAATTTTTTTGTTAACTCGTCTCTCGAAATAGGAAAATTTTCATCGAGATAAATATTGAATACCCACATTATATATTTTGTTACCCATTCCCTAACTTTGGGAACATTTACTCCCTTAACGTTTTCTAGATTTTTTTTATATCTGTTATAAATTCTCTCTTTTTCTAAAAAAACATTTTCTATATTTTCGAACTGCCCCAAACCTAATGCAGCACTAATATTTGGTAATCTATAGTTGAAACCTATATCATCGTGCATAAATTTGTTGACCTTTCCATAAGCTAAATTTTTTAAACTCTTTGCTTTTTCTGCTAACTCTTGAGAATTTGTTGTTACTATTCCTCCTTCACCGCAAGTTATTGTTTTATTAGCAAAAAAACTAAATGCACCAATGTCTCCAATCGAACCAACTTTTTTACCTTTATACTCAACCCCATGTGCTTCTGCACAGTCCTCTATGATTTTTAATTTGTATTTTTTAGCTATTTCTAATACTGGATCCATATCTACCGGATGTCCAAAAAGATGAACCACCATAATTGCTTTTGTATTTTTATTAATTTTTTCCTCAATCTTTTTAACATCTAACTGCCAAGTTTCTTTCTCAATATCGATTGGAATAGGTATAGCGCCACAATAATCAATTACAAAAGGACAAGCCATATTAGTGCTTGAGGAGACAAGTACTTGATCATTTTTTTTAATACCGAGAGAAGCACAAGCTAAGTGCAAGGCAGTGGTACCGCTAGTTGTCGTGATCCCGTATTTACAGTCAACAAAAGAACTAAATTTTTCTTCGAGTTTTTTTACGTAAGGACCTTGCCCTATAAATGAAGTATCTACACAATCTTTAATGTATTCTTTTTCTTTTTGCCCTAAAGCAATATCAAAAACGGGAATTTTTTTAAATTGACTCATGTAATCTTAAATTGATGTTAATAAGCAAACTTAATAACCATTAAAAAGGTAAAAATCAATAGAGTTTATCATGATTAATAGAGTTTTATTAAAATTGTCTCGATAAAATTTGTGATGCAATGTTAAAGATTCTTTAAAATTTTCGTAAGCCTAAGATGGGCAAATTTGTCGTATTTAAAAAAAAATTTTTTTATTAATTTTTGTGGATTAATATTTTTTATTTTTCTTTTACCTTTTAAGTATTGGTTTAATGAAGCTGAATCTTTTATAATTTTTATGCCATCGTCCAAATCAAATAGTGGATGGTATTTTTCATTATATAATCTTATAGTGTTTTTTTTACCCAAAATTGATGACTCATAACATAATGAGGAGTCTCCAGAAATTATAAAATTACTATTTTTTATAACATCCCTAGAGGAAAAGTTTTCTAACAAGTGATAATTAAATCTAAAATTATTATTGAAAAAATCTAAAGTAGCTTTTTTATAGTAAGGATGAGGTCTTAGAATAATAAAAAATGAGGCTAAATCACAATTATTTAAAATTTCAACCATGCCCAAATAGTCATGTGTACTAGAGCAAATTGTAATCACGTTAGATTGAGATTTAGCATGATTTTTAATTAAATTTTTGCATTTGGTACTTTTTTTATTGATATCTTGAATACCAAGCTTAAGAGATCCGATTTTAAATATTTTTTTTTTTGGAAATATTTTTTTCAATCTTTTGTAATATTTTTCTCCTTGAGTAAAAAAAATGTCTGGTGAAGGAGAGTAATTTAAATAATCTTTTTTTTCTGAAAACTCTTTTTTTCTAATAGCGTAAGCTAACATGTTATCACTATAATTTGCATGGTTAATACTTATAATTCTTGATGAACTCTCACTCTTTAAAAAATAATAAACTGATCTAGATGAAGGAAAGAACTCCAAATAATTAATGAAGTTTTTAAACTTATAAATTGTATTAAAATTTCTTAAACTTATTCCATTTAATAAATAAAATTGAATAGACCCGAAAAATGAATTTATCAATAATGGTTCTAAAGCTGGACGACAATCTTTCTTATTAATTATAAAATAATTTTTTTTCTTTAAAGCGTTATTTAATATTAAAAGTTTCTTCAATGTAAAAAAGTAAATTTTAATAACTTCAGAAAAATTTATATATTTATTTGAAATATAATAATTAACAGGAATTAAACTTAGTTTTTTTTTGTTCTGAAAATAATTTAAGATAAGAGAAAAATCAAAAGTTAATTGTATCAGATACGAAATTTTATTGTTATTTAGTGAGAAAAGGCCAAATTGAGTATCAATATAATTATCTTTATATTTTACCAAATTTGAAAATTGGACTTGAACGCAGTTAGGAACCTTTTTTCTAATATTTTTATCTTTATAAAATAGTTTTATAAAGCTTAATAAAAATAATATTTTACATAGTTTTAATATTAACTTTAAAAACTCAAAAATTATGGATTTTTTTTGAATTTTGATTTTACTATTTTTATTTAATATTTCATTTAGATTATTAAACCAAACATGATTATTTAATGCGTCCTTTTCATAAATATCTGTAAGCCACCATAATGATAAATTTTCATAGTAAAGATTTTTAGCAAAAAAAATTTTTAAATCAGATTTAATTAACCAATCTAAAAATGATTTTTTTGTTTTATTCCAATTAATAGAAATAACTGACATTTGGATTATTTAAGATTAATTACTTAAAATTTCTAAATAAAAATTTTGCAAACTCAAATTCGTATTTTGTATTAATATCGTGACCCTCAACTTGATCTAATTTAAAAAATAAGGGTTTGTTTCCAATTAAAGTTTTTTTCCTCTCCATAAACTTTGTTTTTAAAATGCTTATTGCAAAATTTAATTTTGTTATATTAGGTAAGTTTTGTGAATTTGGTGCTTTGTTGAGCTTAAAATTAATTGGTTTCTTTTTTAAAAACAAAAATTCCTTAACTTCGCTTACTGTGTTCAAGCTATCAAAGTTTTTGTGATTTGAAAAAAAACTTTTTATTGTCTTTTCATAAGTTTTTACCGATATCATGGGACTAGTACAGTGAGTGAATAATATAAATTTACTTTTTGTTTCAGAGGCAACATTAGCCCAGAATTCACTGTTAGAACATTTGGAGCTGGCAAAATAATCCTCTCTTCTAAAATAGCTTACGCCTAGTTTTTTTGCTATTGCTATGGCTTTATTTGAATCAGTATTAATTATAATTTCATCTAAACCTCTTACCTTTTTCAAAGATATTATTTTATGTTCTAATAGATTTTTTCCACAGAATTTTTTAAAATTCTTATTTTTCACTCTCTGTGAGCCTTTTCGTATTGGAACAACAGCAACAATTTTTTTCATTTAAAATTAAAGTGCGTATACAGATTTAGTTTCAAAGCTATAAGAAGATGGCGTTATTCCAAGAAGCTGTTTAGCTTTTTTGTTAGAAGAATATATATAAAATATATTATCTACTATCTTAGTTCTTCTGTCATCTTGACCGTAACCATCAAATCCAGCGAGTAAAATTCTTTTAGCTTGACCACTTGTGGCTACTGAGAGTGCATATGCGACTGTATAAAGCTTTGGGACTCTTGAACATTTATCGAGAATATCAAATTTGTTTTCAGCTATACCAACTCCGTAATCTAAAATTTTTAAGGATTTAAGTTTGGATGCAATATTTTTAGATAAAATTGATTTAGGTAAAATAATCGGTTTTTTAGAGTTTTTTATTTTTTTTATATCTGAAAGAAGTGTCAAAGGATTACAAGCAACGTAAAAATCTATTAATTTTTTATTTATACACGTAGAAGAATTTAGTGCAATTACTATAGGTTTAAATTTTGATATATAATTTTCAATTTCAATTTTATAATCGAGCAAACTTGGTCCAGATGTAACCAGTAAAACTTCCTTTCTTAGCATTTTACTTTTAGGCGACCATTTTCCATTTTTGAGTTTTATAGGCTTTTGAAATTCTGATCTCACCAAATTTACATCATACCTTGAGGCACCGTAATTTTTTAATTGTGATATTCCCTCTAGCATTTTGTTTTCACTTAATTTTATATTTATCATTTCTTGAATATAAGTCGGGTGAATACCAAATTTACCTGCTAAATAATAATAAGAGTTGATCCCCCACTTGTATTTTTGAAGCAAAGGTTCAAAATAAAATTTTATTAATTTAAGTAAATTTAAATTGTTATAAAATTTATTTTGAAATTTTTCTAGCTCAAGTATTAAATATTCTGTTTGAGCATTTCCCGCACCTCTACCCATTCCCATAACTGTGGAGTCGACCCATTTTACTCCACGTTTTATTGCTGTAACTGTATTAGACAAAGCCAATCCTAAATTATTATGAGTATGAATACCAATCTCTCCTTTCCAATTTAAGGCTAAATTTCTCACAATTTTGTTTATATGAATATCACTCATGCTGCCAAGACTATCTGCAAAATAAAGGATATCGATACTAGATTTTTTTGCCAGCTTTCCTGCTTCAATAATTTCTTTTTCTGTTCTTTCCGAAATTTGCATTAAATTTACTGCAACCTGGTAACCTTTTTTCTTTAAAATATTAGCTGCTTCAATAGTTTTTTTAAATTCACTAAAATGACATGCGAGTCTGACGAAATTTACTCTTGATAATTTTTTTTTAGAAAATAATAAATCTATAGCCTTTTTTAAATTTAATTTATGCGAGATTAATTCATAAGCATTGACCATTACTCCAATCTTAATTCTATTAGGAATTTTAAAAGATTTTATGTAATTATCTGTGGTGTACCAATTTGGCCCTTTGAAGTCTTTACTTTGAAATGATCTGAATCCCATTTCAATGTGTGTAATACCTATCGAATTTAGTGAGTAAATATACTCTTGAACTAATTTTCTATCAAAATCCCAATTATTATAGTAACCACCGTCTCTTAGTGTACATTCTATAAGATTTATTTTACTCATGTTTTTTTTATGCATATCTTTTTTCTACTCTTTTTGGAGAAAATGCATCAAAACCAACAGCTCCATAGGACTTACCTCCATGAAAGTCATATGATCCTATATCGACCGCAGTTTTATTAGCAATTAAGCTTGATTTTTTATTTTTAACATAAAATTTCATTTTACCTTTAATTAGCCAAGTAATTTGCTCATTTTTATGTCCTTTATCATGAAATTTAAAACCTTTTTTTAATTTAAACAGTACTAATGTCATTTTTGAGCCATGAAAAACTCTTGAGATACATTTCCCTCCCCACAAATCAACTTTTTTTAAATTCTTTTCAAAATTAAAAAAATTTACTTTTTTAATTCCGGACATTTTTTTTTTGCTTAAAATTATAAATAATTGTGTTCCTTTATTAGATTTTATTACAAAATTTCCTATTGATTTATTTGTGTGTAAACAATCGTATTTATTTAAATTTTTTTTAAAAATTTTTTCATCTTTAAAAATAGCTTTTCCTTTCGTTACTATGAAAGCTTTTTCCTTACCGTCCGATTTTTCGATTAAATAATTTTTTAGAAATAATTTTTCTTCAATTGATTTCAATATTTCAATACGAAAAATTACAATATCGTGCCAACCTTGATAAAAATAAACTTTACAATTTTTAAATTTTTTTATTTCTAAAAATTTGAAAAAAGAAGACTTTGGTTTATATTTTTTTTTAATCATTAGGTGAAATTATAATATTATATTCTATAATTAAATATATTTTAAAAAAAAGCAGATTTAAACTTTTCATACATAGAGCCTCTTTTAGTGACAAATCCAATTGTAAATCTTTCTTTTTGTCCGTCACTAAAACCTTTCTTATGAAAACCTGATGTATCGCAAGTTATTAAAGTGCTTTTTGGGAAAGAGCACTCTACTAGTTCAGAATTGTCAAAAATCTCTTTTTTGTAATTCGAGTCCTCTAATTTATTCCAAATTTCGTCTCCATGTTTATCTTTTTTTTCATTATTTTTGAAAATGCTATTAGCGTTTTCTTTTTGATTCAATATTTTGAGATTTACATTTGAGTGTGACCCCTTAAGAAAACAAAAAGGTGAATTACTTTTTTCAATATTTTGTAAATAAAGAAAAGCTTTTGCTGTATGACTAAAACAATCAGAGTGCCAATCATCACTCAATAATTTACCTTTTACTTTTGAAATATGAATAATTATATCTTTTTTTTTAAAATTTAAACCAGCAAGAAAGTTTAATTGATTTAAAATTGAATTATTAGAATATAAAATATTATAAAGTTCTGCAACCTCATGTGTTAGTTTTTCATCAAAATTTGGTAAATAATAATATCTTGAGAATGATTTCGAATTCTCCTCTAAATTTCCACCGTCATCAACTAGTATATTATGTTGTTTGTAATTTTTAATTAAATTTTCAGAAATGTTTTTAATATCATCTAATATTTTTTCAGGAAAATAATTTTGATTAAGAATAATTCCATTAGATGCTCCCAATTCATAATCTTTTTGATCATTAAGAGAAAATTTTTTAATTATTTTTTTTTGATATTTTTTAGTCAAAAAAATATCTATAAAAATTCTAAGGTTTTGATAGGGAAGTTTATTAAAAGTAAAAGATATAGGAATTTTATGTGAGTAAGAAGCAAATAAAGCGATATCTTTCAAAATTGAATAAATTTCTAATATAAGTTTTCTAATCATATTTTTTAATGTTTTTTAAAAAGGTATATGGATCATTTGTTTTTTTAGCAAATTTATTAGAAAAAGTTTTTATTGCTTTTTGAACTTTTTCGCTTTTCCACCATGTGTCAATAAACTTATAATTTTTGTTTATAAATTTAGCTGCATTTTTAGGACTCTTAAACAATATGTTTGCTTCCTCCAGAAGTAAGAAATAATTTTTTACATTTTTTCTAATTTTGCAATATTGGTCGTCGAAAATCAAAATTGTTGGTAAATTTAAATTCAATGTTTCTAAATAACCAGTTGAATTCACTGTTTCTATATTTATTTTAAATTTTTCAAGAAAGTTATAAGTACTTTTATGAGAACTAAAAAAATTTTTCTTATCAAATTTACTCATAAGTTTTTTTAAAATATAATTTGGATAATGTTCTTTATACTTATAAAATTTAAAAGCACTTTTTTTTCGTATTTCTGGTTTGAGAGAAGAAAAAAAAAATATCAAATTTTTTGTGTATAAATTTATATCATCAAGATTTCTTGGCCTTCCTCCTTGTATATCTCCAGGGTAAAGATTCCACTCAAATATTGGAATTATTACTCCAGAGGATTTCTTTGTTTGTTGGATGCTGACTCCATGAGTTTTTTGACAATAAGAGGTAATAATTTTTTTATTTTGATTTTTCCAGCCCCATGTCAGAAACCTATCACTTAATTTTAACTGAATTTTCTCTATAGGATAATCGTCAGAAGTTCCATAAGAACCACCGTGCTGTAAATGATACAGCTTAGTTCCATTAATGATGTTTTTAGCTATAAAGAATTTAAATGGCTCATTAGACTCCTGGTCTGAACCACAAATGATTAGTTTTGGATTTGACGGAAAGGCACACTCATTTAGTTTTTTTATAGCATTTTTATAGTTTTCAAGAAATATTGTTGGGAAATTGTATTTTAATTGCTCCATTAAAAAAATTTCAAATTTATTTTTAATTTTCTTTCTGGTCAGCTTTAAGTAATTTCTTTTATTCATATCTATTTGATTGTTGATATTAGAAAATAGATTTTGATCTATATAGTGCATTTTATTAAGAAATAGTTTTAATGGTGTCGGTATTTTTTTGGAAAATAGTAAATTTTGAGAAATGATATTTTTATTTAAAAAAGGTTTTAAGAGTATTTTAATTTTGGTTAAAAAACGTTTTTTATTTTTTCTATATCGGAATTCAGGAGAGGGTTTTATTTCAAGCTGATTTACTTTTTTAAGATTTTTAAATTTTTTAAAAATTAAAATTTTACTGTATGTCCAATGATTCCAATCATCAGACATAACGCATCTAGTGGACCAATCGTCGGTGCTATTTGGGATAAATTTTTCATCTTGAAATTTTACGAAATTAAAAGAAACATCTTTATCATTAAATCTTTTTTTTAAAGAAGATATTATTTCCCATCGATCATAATGATATATTATAAATCTTGATAACCAGCGCCACAGAAGAGTTTCCCAATATTTTTTAGAAAAATTTTCTCTATGAATTTTATTTAAATTATTAGTTAAAACAATTAAAAGTTTTTTATATATTTTAAATATATAATTCAAATCTTTTTTAAGTTTTATATTATTGTTCCAATGATAATTGCTGCCCTCTTTTTTATTTCTTTTGATAAATGAATTATCAAAAATAATATCTGATAAATTTAGATTTTTTTTACCTCGCTCAGAAACTATTTTTCTATTACTTGATGAAATAAAAATCACGATAATTAATTTCTTTTACTTATAATTTTATAAGCTATTTTTTTATTTATATTTTTATTTATACTTAAGTATTTTTCAACTTTTTTGAAATTTTTCACTATTTTAAGTAAATTATTTTTTCCAGGTTTTAAATTTAATTCATTTACGATTTTTAATAAAAAATTATAATCTTCTTTTGTATCTAATGTTGATCTAATTTTTTTTAAATTTTTTTTTGAAATTGCTTTCTTATATTCATTAATTAAACTAAACTTTGATAATTTAAAAAATTTTGGATTAGAAAATAAATGCCAAGTTGGGTATTCGTAATCTTTTCTGCATACTAATTTTTTAACTTTTTTGTAATTTTCAAAATTTATTATTTCAATTGAGCTACCTTCATTGTAATCACTTGTATCAATCCATTTATCTGTGTGTTCCATTGTTCTAGTACTTAGATATTTTAATTTATTTTTATTATAAAATTTTATTGCTTGATTTATTAAAATAGGATCTAGAAAAACGTTGTCAGCTGTTATTCTCAAAAAATTTTTAATCTTATATTTTTTACAACAATCAAAAACTCTTTTATAAACATTCTTTTCATTGCCTCTAAAAATATTCAAATTAAATTTTATTTTGATATATCTTTGCAGTTCATTATTTTTTTTATTTTTTGGTAAAGCCAAAATTATTTTTTTTTTGTCGATTTTTGAGCTAATTAAGTTTTGAATAACAAAATCAATTACTTTATCCTTACTTGAAAGATTTTTTAAAACTTTATTAGGAAGCCTTGTTGAGCCGGTTCTTGCTTCAACAATACAGTAAATATTATATTTATTGCTTCTCACAAATTACTACTTCTAAATCTGCAGCCTTTTGATTAATTAACTCTTTGAAGTATAATTGATTTAATTTTTCAAATATTTTACTTAAATGATTATGCTTTTTTTTAATGGGTAATTTAATATTTGTCGCTGAGTTTGAACCTTCAGATCTTTTATTTGTATACAACCATTGCAAATGATTAGTAAGTGAGTAAACCAAAATGCTGAATGTCTTAATTAATTTAAATCTACTTTTTTTTACAATTTTAATGAGATGTTTTCTATTAAAATAATTTAAATGGACTGGGCGGTAATAAAAATTTTTGTATTCTTGTACGTCATAAAATTTTATTAAAGGATCGTTAATGCTAGGACACTCTATGATTACTTTACCCTTATTTTTTAATAATAATTTTAAATTTTTAAGAAAGTTAATTGGATCTGTGACGTGTTCTAATACTGAAACGATAATAACAATATCATATTTTTTTTCCACTGCGTCTATTGTTGGATAGGTTTTTATTTTAAATTTCTTACTAAGGTAGTTTCTTTGTTTATTGCTAAGCTCGACAGCTTCGTAACTTTTAACACTTTTTTTTAGATAGTGATAAAGATACCCTCCACCAGCTCCTATTTCCAATATATTTTTATTTTTAACGTATTTCTCAATTTTTTCATAAATTTTAACATAATGATTGTTTTTATTTTCGAAAAAACTTTTATCATAAAGTTTCACATAATCTTTTTTATAAAATTTATCTGTTAGAAAAACCTTTACAAAATTTCTGTCTAAATATTCAAGCTCACAAACTAAACATTTAAAAACTTTACATTTTACTTTACCCCTTATTTCTCTATTAGTAATAGTCTGCGTTGTCGTTTTTGAACAGAGATAACATTTTTTTTTCATTATATTTTTTTAAATTAATTGATATTTATTAATATTTTTTTTTGCTTTTCTTCCTATAAGATTATAAAATTTTTCTATCTTGACACCTTTATTTTTATAAGGTCTTAAGCAAATTAGATTCTGTTTTGTAAATTTTTCACCTTTTAAAATTTTTTTACTGCTATAAATACTCCTTTTTAAATTTTTTTCTCCATATTTTTCACATTTTAAAACTTTATCTTTTTTATTACCAATCATTGATAATGCGCTATTCATTTTTCTTCTAAGAATAATTAAATCCTTAAAATTGATTGATAGAGGATAATCCGCAGACTTTGTAGCTCCTTTAAAAGGAACAAAATGTTTCTCAATTATTCTTGCTCCAAAAAAAACTGAAGCAATAGTTGCATCTATTCCACTCGTATGATCTGAAAAACCCACAGGAACTTTAAAAAAATTTTTGAGTTCAGTTATATTAGATAAATTTATATCAGAAATTTTAGTAGGATATTTTGAAACACAATGCATCAAAATCACTTTTTTTTTGTCTAAATATCTTAAAGAATTTTTAATATTTTGAAAGTTTGACATTCCAGTAGATAAAACTACTTTCTTTTTTGTTTTTTTTATTTCTTTTAATAATGGAATATAATTTAAGTCACCTGATGCGATCTTGAAAAATTTTACGTATTTTGCAATTTTTTTGACAAACCGTGGGTCAAATGGTGTCACACAAAAATCAATTTTTAATTTTTGGGAGTATTTGTAAAGTTTATTTATTGTAGCCAGTGATACCTTCATTTTTTTAAATCTGTCAATTTGGTATTTGTATTTATTAAATTTTATATATGATAAAGTCTTTAATTTAGGATGCACAATTGTTTTTTCGTCAAATAATTGAAATTTTACACAATCTGCTCCACCCTTTTTAGCTTCTTTAATTGCTTTAAATGCAAGATTCATTTTTCCTAAATGAGCACTTCCAATTTCAGCTATTAAGTAAACTCTGTTATTAGAAATCATAGGCCTTAAATTTCCCACTTAACTGTAGGCATAAAGTATTCTTGATCAATATTTTTTTTATATTTAGTTATTAACTTAATATCTTTCTCTATAGTATTTTCGTTAAATTTTATTGGTTTTAAACCTAGAGAAATAAGTGAAGTATTTTTTGGATTATAATAATGTTCTTCCATCTCTTTTCTTGGATTTTGAATTTTTTTTGCTTTTGCTTTTATTCCCAAGTTCTTTGAAGATTTAATTATAACCTCAGCCATCTCGTTTAAGCTTTTAAAGTCTGTGAATTGATTAAAAACTCTGAATTCTCCTTTTTTTGGAGGATTGGTGCTGGCTAAATTTATACAATTAATTGTATCTATAATATTAATATATCCTCTTTTTTGATTCCCTGTTCCATAAACAGTTAAAGGATAATTAGCAACCGACTGAGTACAAAATCGATTTATGATTGTACCAAAAACTTCATCATAATGAAAAGAAGTGCAAAGATTTTCAAAATCTAAATCTATTTCTGGAGTAAAATTTCCATAAACAACGCCTTGATTTAAATCCGTACATTTCAAATCCCAAATTCTGCACGCAAACTCTATGTTTGCGCTGTCATGTACTTTGGATAGATGATAAAAGCTTCCAGGTTTTTTTGGATACAACATTCTGTCTTTTCTTCCGTTATGTTCAACATTTAGCCAACCTTCCTCTATGTCGATATTAGGTGTGCCGTACTCACCAAGAGTTCCAAGCTTGACTAAATGTGCGTCGGGGCAGTTTTTTTTAATTGCAAACAAGAGATTAAGATTTCCCATTACATTATTTTGTTGAGTAAAAATTGCTCTTTCCCGATTTGACATTGAGTAAGGTGCAGAAGGCTGCTCAGCATAATGAACAATCACCTCTGGTCTAATATCTGCTAACAAATCTTTTATGAATCTATGATTAAGTAAATCTCCAACATAAAAATTAATTGGGTTATTTTGATTTTTGTTCCAACAATCAACCCTTTTGTGCAAAGTTTTAGTCGGTATTAATGGTTTAAAACCAAATTCTAATTCCATTTTTTTTTTAACAAAATTATCTACTATTGATACCTCGTGGCCTTGTTTTGAAAAGAATAATGACGTAGGCCAACCTAAATATCCATTTCCACCTAAAATTAGTATTTTCATTTGTAGTTAGACCTATACCAGCTAAAAGTTTTTTTCAAATTTTTTGTAAGATTTTTAAGTGATCTGTTAGTGTTTTTTTTAACTTCAATATCATAACCGGCAGGTGCTCGTGTAAATTTACATCTAGTTTTTGATTTAGAAATTTTATTAACAATCTTAATTACATCTAACAATGTTGTTAATTTTTTTGTATGTATTAAATTTATAAAATTTAATTTCTTTGATTTAACTATTTTATTTAACAAAGATACAACCTCGTCTATATAAATAAAATCTCTACTTTGTTTTCCTGTACCATGTATTTTAAAAAAATTTCTACTTAAGTTACATTTTATCAATTGGTGTATGGCACTATTTTTATGAAGGGAGAACGGTCCAAAAATATTAGAAAATTTTATAACTCCAACATCTAATTGAAAGTTGTTCCTAAAACTCAAAGCCATATTCTCTAAGGATTTTTTGGTAAAACCATAATAGTTGGGTCTAGTATAAAAATTATCTGTTGCAAAAGATGAAGCTAATAAAATTTTTTTACATTTATATTTTTTTGCCAAATATAAAATATTAAAAGTTCCTTCAACGTTTACTTTAAAGGCTTTATCTATATTTTGATGACAACTACCTACACCTGAAATAGCAGCTAGGTGTATAATAATTTGCGGCTTATATTTTTTAAAAATTTTCTCAAATCTTTTTAAATTAGATATATCAGTTTTTTCAAAATTTATATTTTTAAGATAAGAATTTTTTATCTTATCGATACCTATATATCTTATTTTTTTTCTTAGGAAAAAATTAATTAAATTTGAACCTACAAAACCAGAACTGCCAGTAATTAATATCATTTCAAATAAGGTTTTTTAAAAAAATTTTAATTTTTGTAAAATTTTTTTTCACCAGATTTTTTGACATATTTTTATTATGCTTATTATAAACGTATAGAGATTTATCCATATATCCAATCTTTGTATCTTTTAGCTTATTTATTTTAAGCCAAAAATCATAATCATCTTGGTAAAAATTTTTTTCATTAAATCCTCCAACTTTTTTCCAAAGAGATTTTTTTATCAAACAACCGCTTCCGTGCGGATATTTGATAAATTTGAATATTTTTTTTATTTTTTGATTTTTGTAAAATAATTTATTATTTGAAACTTCTTTAATAATTAAATTTGAGTATAGAAAATCTAAATTATTTGAATTGAAAAATCTTAGAAGAAGATGCGCATAATTCTTCTTTATATAGTCATCAGCATCTATTTTTGAAATAATACTGTTACTTTTCAATTTTGAAATTCCAAAATTCATTGTTTTGCTTAAATTCTTAAAGTTTTTTTCAAAGTAAAAAATTTTTTTACTTAATTTTATCAACTTAGATGCAACTTGTTTCGTATTATCTGTGCTAGAGTCGTTGATAATCAGAATTTCTTTAATTAGGCTTTTTTCATTTGACAGGATACTCTTCACACACTTTTCTAAATTATAACCATAATTATGACATGGAACGATAAATGATATCATTAGATTTTAACTAATTTGATTAAGAGTTTTATTTTTTATTTCGTAAATTTTATCACAATAATTTAGTACCTTTAAATTATGTGAAATAAACAAAATGGTTTTGTCGCGATTTTTTTCAAAGATTTCATTAATAATTCTTTCTTCTGTTTTTTTATCTAACGAGCTTGTAGCTTCATCAAATATTAATAACTCTGGGTTAAAATATAAAGCCCTTGCTATTCCTATTCTTTGTTTTTGACCGCCGGAAATTCTTTCTCCCCTCTCACCAATCGTTGTATCAATATTTTTTTCAAGATTTTTTACAAAACTACCTAAACCAGCTTGATCTAACACCTGAAAGACTTTGTTGTTATTTATATCCTTTTCGTCAACCCCGAAAGCTACATTTTTCTTTAAAGTATCATCTAAAATAAAAACTTCTTGAGGAACACAACTAATATTTTTTTGCCATCCATCTATATTTTGGTTTATGTTTTTCTCATCTATCTTAATTTCACCTCTTTGAATAGGTAATAATCCCATGATAATATCAATTAAAGTGCTTTTACCTGAACCACTTTCTCCAGTAATACCAATTTTAGAGCCCTTAGATATTTTTAAATTTAAATTTTTTAAAATTAAATTTTTTTTTATATTTTCACTATTTTGATAATCAAATGATATATTTTTTAATTCGATAACATTTTTAAAATCAAATTTTTTATTACTCGTGATAAATTTGTTTTTTTTAAATTTTTGATTATCTTTAGATAAATTATCTAAAGATTGAATTGAGTATTGAAAACCTTGTAAGCTTGACATAAAATTACTAAAAGAAGGTATGAGCCTATAACTTGCTGTTAAGAAAACACCTAATGTCGGTATTATAAAATTGATCGCAATGTTTTGACCAATAACAATTAAAAGAACTATTGTTATTACCATTGCTGTAAATACCTCGAATAAGGGTTTTGGAGCTGTATTTCTAAAAAAAGTTTCCACTGAAATTTTTGCTAATTTACTATTATTTAAATTAAAATCTGTCATGACTTTATCTCTCGCTCCTGTTATTTCAAAAGTTTTTGAACCTGTAAGAGCTTCAATAATATTTTTTAATCTTTTTTGAATAATCAACACTCTTTGCTTTCCAAGATTAATAGTTTTCTTCGAATTGAATTTTGATAGCAAAAATGAAAATAGAATAAAAAGAAGTAAACATGCTAAAGTTACCTTAAAATTCAAGAATAATAAAAAAATTGAAAGACCTGTTAAAAGTATAATTTCTAAGAACATATTTGATAAGCTCAGTAAAGAAGATATCAAACTATCAATTTCTGTTGTAATATTTTTGATAAGCTCAGAAGTATTAACTCTCATGTGAAATAATCGTGGCATATATAAATACCCACTCAAAAAATTTTTACTAAGTTCTTCCTTTGTTTTAAAAATAAATTTACCTTTTTTCCAATTAATAAATAAATTAAGAATAGTTTTAAAGAAAAGAACGAAAAATATAATAATTATTATCAAAAGATTTATATTTAATTCAATTTTTAAATTATCAATTAATTTGAAAATAGATGAGTCTTCGTTTATTGAGTTTTCTGAAAATGAGTTTAATAAAATGAAAATAAATTTAAGAATTAATATTTCCAAAAACATCGCAAAGACCATTAATATTAAAAGGAACAAAAAATTTTTTTTTTGATTTATCGTCAGGAGGACTCTTAAATTAATAAGATTTTTAAAGTTAAACATTTTGTTCTATTGATTTATATAAAAAGATTTATAAATATATTATTTTTTATAAAAATTTAATTGGAGAGTATTGTATTTTCCCAAATTTGGGTCATCTAACCAAAAGATATGTTGGTCATTTACTTCATCTCTTTTATGTTTCCAGCTTCTTTTAAAATTATCTTTAAGAAATTTTGCATTTGCAGATCTTCCGTCCGTTAAGATAATAGTTCCAGGAGTAAAAAAATACTCTAATCTCAATATATCTGATACCATTGGCATCATATCAATATGTCTTGTGCTTATTCCATTTACATTTTTTTTTATGTTAAATTGATCAGGACCATCCAGGTAAATAAAATCAGGATTACAAAGTGGCAATCTTTTATATTTTGTACAAATTAAATCATTAAAAGTTGTCATCTCGATATCTGAAAAACAATAATGTACTTTTGGAATATCTCTTTTTTTCTGAGATTTATTGTATTTATCGATTCTTTTTTTTGAGATGCCAAGATATTTTTTTGAATTTTCTAATAAAAAAAGTTCGAAAGGGTTATTTCTTCTTAATTTTTTAACCTCATCGAAATATTTTTTTTTTAATTTGTGAAGTGCCAAATGTATTATCAAACTTGACCATCCAGAGCCAAATTCTAAAACAGTTGTTCTTTTATTAAGTGTTATAAATTCATAAAGTCTATACAAATCTCCTAATTGGGGTATTAATGGGGTATCCACAATCATTTGGTTAACCTCTTTATTTTTTCCTCTTGAGCTTTTTATAAAAATATCTAGCCCATTTTTTTTAAAAAAATTTTGTATTTCTCTAGTATTTCTTTTAGGTGGAAATTTAATATTAATCATAAAGGATATTATTTAATTTTAGCTTGATTACTTAAAATTTTTTTTACAAATTTTTTAATAAATTGAATAGTATCAGTATCACTCATATAAAAATTTTTTGGATTGTCAAGTTTTTTTAAATAGCTTCTGTAATTTAATGAAAAAAATTGATTCATTCTTTTTTCAAACATGTCATAATTAAAATTACTTAAATAATTTATTCCCTTAAATGGATGACTATTCGAGTCTATTGTTTTGAGAGAGTCACAACATAAAATTTTTTTATCAAAAAAGTAAGCCTCTCTTAAAAGAGTTGATGGTGCTCCCATAATTAAAGAACTTTCCATAATACTTTTGTATGAGCTGTGGTGTGTTTGTTTTTTCCAATCAATGGTAAATTTTAAACCTTTGAAAATATTCTTATATAAATTTTTTTCTTTTTTATTTTTTTTTGTTTTAGATTGTATCAAAATCTTAAAGTTTTTATTTCTGGCGTATTTTGCCAAAAATTTAAGAGATTTAGTTATATTTTCATATAGAAATGTTTTTTTATCAGAATTGGGTTTCCATAAAACTTTTGAAACAAAGCAAATATCATATTTTTCTCTTTTGAGATTATTATATTTAAGTTTGCAAAAAGAGTTTTTAAGCGATCCAGCTATTAAATAATTTTTAACTTTAATTTTTTTTTTTTTGAAGAGTTTTATATCAAATTCACTGAAACAAAAATAAAATGGTATAAAAAAATTTTTATTTAAGTTACCATAATTGCCAAAAATATCTCCTCTGTTAGCCGCTTGGACTGCTACAAAGATTTTTTTTTTGTAGTAGTATCTTGCTAATTTAGAGAATTCTACCGAGTTATCGATACCAGTAATTACTAATTTAGGATTTATTTCTTCAATTAATGCTATCATGTAATTTAATTTTATTTTCCTTTTAAAAAAATTTTTTAAAATAAATAGAATTATTTTTTTTGAGAAATATAAATTCTTTATTTTTGTTCTCCTCGAAGATAAAATAAGAAAATTTTTATGTTCTAATAACTTAGATAATTCATAAGAATTTACGCAATCATAAATAACAATATCTTTTTTTTTAATAGAAAATAAAATCTTACAATTAATAAAAAATATTAAATAATTTTTGAAATCTTTAAGCATTTAAAAAAAAATACTATTTAATTTTTTTATATATGACTGACATCATGCTTTCAAAAAAAGCTGGACTTATATTTTTCGATTTAATTTTCTTCTTTTTTCTTTTTATTTCATTTAAGATTGAAACTAAATCTCTTTCAAAATTTTCATAAGGTGTATCTAGGTAAAATGATTTTGATGCTACTTTTATGAAAGATTTAGTTTTGAATATTTCATCTACGTGTTCTTCACTTAAATGTAAAATGTGAGACTCCGGACGATGTAATGACCATCTTTCTTTAAACAATTTCGCAGCTATACAGTTTAAATTTGGTGTTGCAGTAATGAAAATATGACCATTTTTCTTTAATAATTTTTGTGCTTTTTTAATATATCCGATTGGGTCTTCGACGTGTTCTATAACTCCTCTAAAGATTATTAAATCAAATTGTTTTTTGATGACCAATTTATGATCAAAATTCCCAAAATACATTTTATGCTTTTTTCTTGCCACGTTAAAAGAATCTATACCTATTTCAGTACCAAAAGTTTTTTTACCATCAATTTTTAAAAGATCTAACAGGTATCCTCCTCCACAACCAACATCCAAAACATTTTTGATTCTCTCATAATTATTTATTCCTTTTTTTATAAAGTTAAGTTCAAGTTTATACATTTTTGATCTTTGCTTGTTTTTTTTCTTTTCTTTTTGATGCACGGTTGTGTGATAATTTTTATAAAATAAGTTTTGAGCGAATGAGGATAAAGGATTCTTAATATAAACTATTTGACAAGACTTACATTTTACTGAATAAAAATTTCTTACTGGCTCCCCCCACATTTCATATTTTGAAGATTTACAAATTGGGCAATTTTTTACTACTGATCTATTAATCTTTTTACATTTTAAACAGTAAGTAGGAAAAATTTTATTTTTTTTTTTATACTTGGGGTATAATTCAGAGTTGCATTCGTAGCACCCATCTATGTCTCTTTTTTTTAGGTTCATTTTTAAATTTCTTTAATATATTAGGTAAAAACTTTTTTCAGTTTTCTTGATATTTTTAAAACTAAAATCTATACGTTTTTTCAATTTATTTGCTAAAAACTTTATGGATGTTTGGTTCCATCCAGTAAAATGTTGCACTGGCACACCGTTATCAGAATTTTCAAGTATTAAACCGATTGAATTAGTATATTTAAATAAAGATTTTATAAAGCTTACAGGTTTAAAAACATGATCCAAATATAAATAAGCACCTAAGTAATCAGTCTTTTTCTTTATTGCTGAAATTTTGTCATATACTTTAACTCTTTTCTTTAATTTTTGATAACAAAGTAAATTTCTTTTTTTACATTTTTGTCCCCAAAATTGGTGTGCTTTACCTTTAATAAAACTACATTTAGTTCGATGATTTAGACGATTTAAATTCCCCCATAAAGGACACCCTATTTCACTGTAACTATTCATATTTCCTTTAATAGATTTAATATGATTCATCAAACTTTCTGAATAAAATCCCTTAAATCTTTTAAACTCCTCCGCATTATTAAATTTAGGAGTTAATTTTTTATAATAAAATTTAATACGAGAAATATTTTTTTTTTTTATAAATTTGATTAAGTTTAATTTATTCGAAATATCTATTTTTTTTTTTACATTTAAAGAGTCGGCAATAGATATTAATTCTCTTAAATTTTTATTAATTTCAAGAGATTTATCATTATGTACTATTAAATAAGACAGCCTTTTTAATTTTTTTTTAAAATATTTTTTTGAGAATTTTTTACTTCCGGTATCCCAACCCTTTGGGTGTGTTGGAACTATTGTATTAAAAAGTTTATTTAAAGTATTAGGTTTGAACCAAGATTTTTTGTAAATTAAACCACATTTTTTGCATTGAATGTTTTTGAGATCTTTAATTAATTTTTTTTCCGACATTTTTAGATGAACAGATATTTGTTCAGAATACATGTTTTTGTATCCGTCTTTGACAGTTTTATAACTTGAACTCTGACAGACTGGACACTTTAAAATCTTTAAAAGTTTCACTTGGCGAAATTTTATAAGTTATCGTTTGACCAATTAAAAACGTAATTTCCCTTACTATCTTTACTTGCAAAACGTCCTTGATAGTAATCTCTATTTAAGAGTTCTGTTGATGTCATGTCGCGATTTTCTTGACCTAATAAAATTTTGTAATCTTTGGTATTGTCTTCAATATACGTCATCAATTTTTGTTTATTCAATTTTGATAAATTCACTAATTCACGAAGTTGATCAGGATTTGCAGAAACGGGGCCATCTTTAGTTTTATCTTTATTAAGAATAGTGAAGTGTTTTTCTATCAATTCTACACCTAGATACAAACCAACTGCAGGTACAATATTTTTATTAATTTCTGGATTTGAGTGATCACTTAATCCCACATTTGGAGTTATTCTTTTTAAATAATTAATTCTTGATAGATTTGCATTTTCTAGAGATGTTGGGTATATCGAAACACAATGAAGTAGAGTATGTTTTTTTTGTGCATTTTTTAAAATAGCTGATGTTTTTTTAATTTCTGCATTAAAAGTCGCGCCGGTAGAAACTACTACATGCTCAAAATTCTTTTTAGAAATTTCCTCAATTAATCTATGTGAGGCGCAATCAAAACTAGCAATTTTGATCATTTTAAAACCTAATTTTTCAATCATTTCAATTTTTGATAATGAAAAGACTGTTGTCATGGGTTTAATTTTATATTTCTTACAATAATCTAAAAATAGTTGATGTTGCTTTTCATCTAAATCTAATTTTTTTAATCTGTCGTATTCAGCTTTGTAAGGTCTTTTTATTACTTTTATTTTTCCTCCTTCTATCAAACCGTCATCAAATCTTTCACGGTGTGTGAGTTCAGATGAATGCATTGATTGGATTTTAGCATATTCAGCTCCAGCATCTGAAGCTGCGTGAACCATTTCCTCTAAAATTTTTATATCACCATTATGATTTTGGCAAAGTTCTGCAATAATTTTTGTCATATTTTTTTTAAATATTTTTTGATATCTAACACAATTGTTTTAGCACCGTCATTCTTTAATTGTAAACTATTTTTTTTATGTTTAGCATGTTTTTTTTGATTAAAGATAAATTTAATTAATCTTTGTTTGAATCTTTTTGGAGACCAATCTTCATCTCTTAATATTTCGAAAAATTTAATTGTTTTAATTGATTTTAAATTTTCATCAATTTCTGGATTAAATTTTTCTTCTGCAAGAAGAGATGGTTTTTTCGATAATAAACATTCAGTAATAGTATTGTAACCTCCCCTTGCAATAATATAGTTTACCTTTGGAATATAGTTGTAAATATTTTTCAGATCATTTTTGATAATATTTACATTCTCACTAAGATTAATTTTTTTTATTAAAATTTTATTTAATTTCGGAGTAGAAATATAAAATTCATATTCTTTTATCTTGATTAATTCTGGTATTAAGTTTTTAATCTTTGTAGATAAAACTTCTGTACCATTGTTCATTATTAAGATTTTATTCAAATTTTTATTTATTTTTTTTTTAAATATTTTATTTGCGATAAAATTAACATTTTTGATACTTTTTTTATTTTTTAAAATTTTTGAGTGAGTCAATGGAGGAAAATATATTTTACTACTCAGATTAGTATATTTTTCTATCAGCTTAATATCTTTATTGGTTTTTTCGAAAACCTTTGTAAAAAACCAGTCCCAAGTATAGTGGCAAATTGAGAAGCAAGGTTTTTGATTTTTAAAGGCATAAAAAGATACTTCTGGAACTAAATCGGATATAAAAAAATCAAATTTTGATAATAAATGAGATCTTTTTTTTAAAAAAATATCAGACCTTTTTTTCCAATTATTGAAAACTTTTTTAGTTTTTTTTAAATCTAAAAGTCCACTTGGTTTTTTTTTTAATTCTATATTATTAAAATTTTCCACATAATTTATCTTCCGCCCAAAACTTTTTTTTAAAATTTGGATATTTTTTTTATGAAATACGGTGATGGAAATTTTTTTAAAATGTTTGAATAATTCTGCAATAATCTGACGTTGTCTGACCATATGGCCAAATCCAACATCAGAGATAAAAATTGCACATTTAAGATCTTTCATTAATAAGTTTTAAAACTTTCTTATAATCTTTGTTTGTATGAATATCTAAATACTTTGTATAAAATACTATTATATTGGTACTCAATGTTCTTTGAAATACTGCCTCATATGTCATTATTCTAAATGCTGCATTTTGGCAATTGTCGTGACCTATTGAGATTAGCTCCTTTTTTTTTTTCTGAGGAAATTTTTTTTTGAAAAATTTTAAAGCTTTATCTAAATCTTTGTAATTAAACTCTGGAGAATTACATTGAAGGGAAACAACTGCTTTTGGTTTAAATTTAAATTTTTTTGAAATGTAACTTGTTCCATGAACTATTGCCTCCTGTTTTTCTGCAGAATTTGAGGATAATTTTTTAGGTCTTTGGATAAAACTTAGATTAAATTTTTTACACAAAACTCTGATTTTTTTACTCTCTGATGATATAAACACGCTGGGTTTAAATTTTGATTTTTTTGCCTCTAAAGCCACATACACGAACATTGGCAAACCTTTTACAGGTAAGATATTTTTATTTTTTAATCTTTGAGACCCTAATCTTGCTGGTATTATTACAACTAATTTTTTATTCATTAGTCATAGCTCCGCACTTTGTAAAAATTCAATTTTTTACAATCGCATGTTTTCATTTAAATTAATTGTTAAACCGGATGAAATAAATATTTATTACGTTTAATATAAGTTTCAATATCGCCTAACAATATTTTTATTTTTTTATCTTTAAGACCTATTATTTTAAAAAGTTTTTTTACAAAAGGCCCGGATAAAAACTGATAATTAGTATTTATTTCACAATTAGATAATCCAGAAGACACGTGCCCTTCTTGATTTTCTAGATTTCTGCATCTTTCTATAAAATTAATAATTTCATTTTGAAAAGGATAGAAACCATCTAAAAAATATTTTAATCCTTTCGAAAATTTTAAAACATTAATAATTTTCTTTTCCATAAAAGATTTATTGAAACAAAAAATATAATCTCCTAAAATTTCTATTTCTTCATCTATCAATTTATTTTTAGAATATTTTGAGACTTTCATTTTTGGAGAGTAAAAAGTGAATTCTTCTCCAGTTTTTTTCACAAAATCTTGTTTTAATAAACTAAGTTTTTTTTTATCGATCTTTAATATAACCCACATAGTTATTTATTTTTGTCCAATTCTCTTTTTAACTCGTCGTATTCTTTCATTTTACGTTTCATGAAATTAATAGTTAATTTTGTTTTTTGAGTTATGCCAGCGGGAGTTAGAACGTAAAAATAGTTAAATTTTTTTGGATTTTTTCTAAAATTTTCTATTTTAACTAAACCTTTGTTTTGAAGAGCTTTTAGACAATAATTAAGTTTTCCTAAACTAAACCCTAGCTCTTCAGCTAACTCTCGTTGAGTTGAGTTGGGTTTGTTCTGAATTTCTCTTAAAATTTTAAAATGATCTTCGTTATTCATATTGTTCAATTGTTGAACAATATACGTTCATTTATTGAACAGTAAAGTTAAATATTGCTTAAATATGTAATTTAAGGAAATATTAGCTATATGTAGTGTTGAATGAGTAATCTATCTTACAAAACAAAAAATTTTTTTCAGTGCATAAATCAAGCCAATTGAGCTATTAGTACTGGTCAGCTACACGCGTTACCGCGCTTCCACATCCAGCCTATCAACGTAGTGGTCTACTACGGCTCTATAGGAAGAACTAGTTTTGAGGTGGGTTTCCCACTTAGATGCTTTCAGCGGTTATCCCTTCCATACTTAGCTACCCGGCACTGCAGCTGGCGCTACAACCGGTCCACCAGTGGTATGTTCATCCCGGTCCTCTCGTACTAGGGACAAATCCTCTCAATTCTTCTACACCCATGGCAGATAGGGACCGAACTGTCTCACGACGTTCTGAACCCAGCTCACGTACCACTTTAATTGGCGAACAGCCAAACCCTTGGGACCTGCTCCAGCCCCAGGATGTGATGAGCCGACATCGAGGTGCCAAACACCCTCGTCGATATGGACTCTTGGAGGGTATCAGCCTGTTATCCCCGGCGTACCTTTTATCCGTTGAGCGATGGCCCTTCCACTCAGAACCACCGGATCACTATGACCGTCTTTCGACTCTGCTCGACTTGTCAGTCTCGCAGTCAGGCAGGCTTATGCCATTGCACTCTACGAACGATTTCTGACCGTTCTGAGCCTACCTTCGCACGCCTCCGTTACTTTTTGGGAGGCGACCGCCCCAGTCAAACTACCCACCATACAATGTCTTGCTGCCGGATTACGGCAAGCAGTTAGATGTCAAGAATAATAAGAGAGGTATTTCACTGGTGACTCCATTTTAGCTGACGCCAAAACTTCAAAGTCTCCCTCCTATGCTAAACATATCATTCCTAACACCAATATAAAGTTGTAGTAAAGGTGCACGGGGTCTTTCCGTCTAACCACGGGAACTCCGCATCTTCACGGAGAATTCAATTTCACTGAGTTGATGTTGGAGACAGCGGAGATATCGTTACGCCATTCATGCAGGTCGGAACTTACCCGACAAGGAATTTCGCTACCTTAGGACCGTTATAGTTACGGCCGCCGTTCACTGGGGCTTCAGAAATCAGCTTACACTGATCGCATTAACCTTCCAGCACCGGGCAGGCGTCAGACCCTATACATCCACTTACGTGTTAGCAGAGCCCTGTGTTTTTGATAAACAGTCGCATCTCCCTAGCTTGTGCCACCCACTTAAAGTTGCCTTGAAATGGGTCCTCCTTCTTCCGAAGTTACGGAGGCATTTTGCCGAGTTCCTTCAACATCATTCTCTCAAGCGCCTAATTATACTCTAATAATCCACCTGTGTCGGTTTAGGGTACGGTCATATGATGGAGCTATTTCCTGGGACTTTTTCGCGGCTAACTCAATCCATTAAGAGTTAACAACTTACAAAATCCGTCACTTCCATCTGGTCAAGGAATATTAACCTTGTTTCCATCGTCTACGGCTCTCGCCCTCGACTTAGGGACCGACTAACCCTGCGCGGATTAACCTTGCGCAGGAACCCTTGGATTTTCGGCGACAGAGTTTTTCACTCTGTTAATCGTTACTTATGTCAGCATTCGCACTTCTGATACCTCCAGGATCCCTCACGGGTATCCCTTTACAGGCTTACAGAACGTTCCGCTACCAGATATAACCTCCGAAGAAGTTATAAATCCACAGATTCGGTACATGATTTGAGCCCCGTTACATCTTTGGCGCAGAAACTCTATTAGACCGGTGAGCTGTTACGCTATCTTTAAAGGATGGCTGCTTCTAAGCCAACCTCCCGGCTGTTTAGGAATCTCCACATCCTTTCACACTTAATCATGATTTAGGGACCTTATCTGGTGATCTGGGCTTTTTCCCTTTCGACCATGGACCTTAGCACCCACAGTCTGTCTGCTGAGGTAAAATGTTTGGCATTCGGAGTTTTATGAGGGTTGGTAAAGATTTCTCTCCCCTAGCCCCTTTAGTGCTCTACCTCCAAACATTAATTTACTCAACGCACTACCTAAATAGTTTTCGCGGAAAACCAGCTATCTACGAATTTGGTTGGCCTTTCACCCCTTACCACAAGTCATCCAAAGACTTTTCAACGTCAACTGGTTCGGTCCTCCGGCAAGTGTTACCCTGCTTTCAACCTGCTCATGGTAAGCTCATTCGTTTTCGGGTCTAATTCATACAACTTACGCCCATTTAAGACTCGCTTTCGCTGCGCCTACACCTTACGGCTTAAGCTTGCTGGATAAATTAAGTCACTGACCCATTATACAAAAGGTACGCCGTCACTCTAAAAAGAGCTTCGACTGTTTGTAGGCATACGGTTTCAGGTTCTATTTCACTCCCCTAATAGGGGTTCTTTTCACCTTTCCCTCACGGTACTAGTTCACTATCGGTCACTGAAGAGTATTTAGGCTTAGAGGGTGGTCCCCCTATATTCAAACAAGATTACACGTGTCCCGCTCTACTCAAGAACAATATTAAGCATTACCCCTACGGGACTATCACCCTCTATGGTTAATTTTTCCAAATTATTTAGGTTATCTCAATATTGCTACTGGCCTATTCCGCGTTCGCTCGCCACTACTAACGGAATCTCAATTGATTTCTTTTCCTCCGGTTACTTAGATGTTTCAGTTCTCCGGGTTAGCTCTTCAAACCTATGAATTCAGTTTGAAGTACCACATAAAGTGGTGGGTTGTCCCATTCGGAAATTTTCGGATCAAAGCCTGCATACAACTCCCCGAAACTTATCGCAGTATACCACGTCCTTCTTCGCCTTTCAGTGCCTAGGCATCCGCCATACGCCCTTAAACGCTTGATTTATGCACAGAAAATAATTTTCTGTCTAAATTAAATTTTTATTAAATATTCTTCTATTCGAATATTTTAGATTGTTCATCATTTCGAACAATCGGATATAGATATTGTTTGATTGCTCTTACTGATTGAACAATCAAAATTGATATTTATTATTTACAATTTTAAAAAACTAAAAGTATCGTTGGTGGAGGATAGCGGGATCGAACCGCTGACCTCCTGAATGCAAATCAGGCGCTCTCCCAGCTGAGCTAATCCCCCGTGAAAAATGGTGGGCCGAGGACGACTCGAACGTCCGACCTCACCCTTATCAGGGGTGCGCTCTAACCACCTGAGCTACCGGCCCCTAAGCATTTATGAGACACTTTATTTTAAAGAAGAGAAATGAGGACGGCCACATTAACATAATTTTTTGAGACCAAAAGAAATTTTTTGGTCTTCCTTAGAAAGGAGGTAATCCAGCCGCAGGTTCCCCTACGGCTACCTTGTTACGACTTCACCCCAGTTGCTGATCGTACCGTAGTCAAAGGTATAAGCTTTGCCTTAAGGTGTAACCAACTTCCATGGTGTGACGGGCGGTGTGTACAAGACCCGGGAACGTATTCACCGCGGCGCGCTGATCCGCGATTACTAGCAATTCCAGCTTCATGCACTCGAGTTACAGAGTACAATCCGAACTGAGGTACATTTTAGGGATTAGCTAAGAGTCGCCTCTTTGCATCCCATTGTAAGTACCATTGTAGCACGTGTGTAGCCCAACACATAAGGGCCATGAGGACTTGACGTCATCCCCACCTTCCTCCAGCTTATCACTGGCAGTTCTTTTAAAGTGCCCAACTGAATGGTGGCAACTAAAAGTAGGGGTTGCGCTCGTTGCGGGACTTAACCCAACATCTCACGACACGAGCTGACGACAGCCATGCAGCACCTGTGTTTCGTCCAGCCAAACTGAAAAGACTAATCTCTTAGTCTCGCGACGAACATGTCAAGTGTTGGTAAGGTTCTGCGCGTATCTTCGAATTAAACCACATGCTCCACTGCTTGTGCGGGTCCCCGTCAATTCATTTGAGTTTTAACCTTGCGGTCGTACTCCCCAGGCGGTGTGCTTAATGCTTTCGCTGCGACACTGAAAAATATATTTCCAACGTCTAGCACACATCGTTTACGGCATGGACTACGAGGGTATCTAATCCTCTTCGCTACCCATGCTTTCGCTCCTCAGTGTCAGTAGTGACCCAGTAAGTTGCCTTCGCATTTGGTGTTCTTTCTAATATCTACGAATTTCACCTCTACACTAGAAATTCCACTTACCTCTATCACACTCTAGCTAAAAAGTTTTGATGGCAGTTCCAAGGTTGAGCCTTGGGATTTCACCATCAACTTTTTTAACCACCTACGAGCTCTTTAAGCCCAGTAATTCCGAACTACGCTAGGTCCCTTCGTATTACCGCGGCTGCTGGCACGAAGTTAGCCGGACCTTCTTATTCGGGTACAGTCATTTTCTTCCCCGACGAAAGAGTTTTACAACCCAAGGGCCTTCTTCACTCACGCGGCATCGCTGCATCAGGGTTTCCCCCATTGTGCAAGATTCCCCACTGCTGCCTCCCGTAGGAGTCTGGGCCGTGTCTCAGTCCCAATGTGGCTGGTCTTCCTCTAAGAACAGCTATTGATCGTAGCCTTGGTAAGCCTTTACCTTACCAACTAGCTAATCAAGTGCGGGCTCATCTTTCGGCGTTAAAACTTTCCCCGTAAGGGCTTATTCGGTATTAGCACAAGTTTCCCCGTGTTATTCCAAACCAAAAGGCAGATTCCCACATTATACTCACCCGTTTGCCACTCAGTATTGCTACTGCGTTCGACTTGCATGTGTTAGGCGTGCCGCCAGCGTACGTTCTGAGCCATGATCAAACTCTCAAGTTTAATAACGGCGCACACTAGCTTTAATAACTTTAAGGTAAATTAAAGTTATTTTTCGTTAAAGCGTGTACGACAATTTCTTTATTAACCTAGCCGTCCACACTTCTCTTCTCAAAAATTTACAATTTAAAAAAGCTAAGATTTTACGATAAAATCTACACACCTCTAGCAACGTTAAAAATTTAATTTCGTAGAGGTGAGCGCTGGTTTTATTACAATTATGTTATAAGTCAAGGCGTATATTCCTTGAAATAAGCTGTAAAATAAGGCTTTTCTGACCATGTAACATTGCAAAGTTCATCTTTATTTTATAAAAAAACAACTATGACGATTATTGTGAAAATTAAGAATTTTTTGAGAAAAAAGGTAAATTATTTCTCAATTATCGACTTTAAAATATTAAAATTCCAAAAATTTAATCCTTTATTCTTAATATCTTTTCTAATCATATTCTCTATAGTTTTTTTTATTTCATCAAATTTAATTAACAAAAAAAATGAGGAAAATTATAATAATTTCATGGAAATTACAAAAACCAATGAATTTTCTAATTTAACAAATTTTTTCATATCAAAAATTAATAGTCCATATAAAGAAATAAATTATGTAATTGAAAATAATGATACAGTAGAAAAAATTTTAAAGAAATTTAAGGTAAGAGATGAGGATATCAATAAAATATCGATCGAATTAAAACAAAAAAAACTTACAAATATTTATTCAGGGAGAAAATTGTCTTTAATTGTTAAAAAATTAACAAATGAAGCTAATACTGTAGTAAATCTCTACTACCCAATTAATAATACATCTAGTATTGAAATAAGAAAATCAAAAGATAATTTTACAGTCAAAGAGAATATCCTGCAACTTTATAAAAAAGAAGTTGTTATTAAAAACGTAATTAAAGATAATCTTTATAGCTCAGCTACTGAAGTTGGAGTGGAACCAAATATTATTGTTGAGTTCGCAAGAATATTTGGATTTGAAGTAGATTTTCAAAGGGATATTAGAAAAGGAGATTGGTTTGAAATTCTTTATGAAAAATTTGAAGATGATAATAATAAAGTGAGAGATACTGGGCGAATTATTTATGCTTCTATGTATGTCAACAGAGAAGAAATAAATCTTTATAATTTTAAATTTAATAATGAAGAGGAATATTATGATATTAAAGGAAAAAGTATTACAAAATCTTTGATGAAAACTCCAATCAATGGTGCACGCTTATCATCTTCATTTGGAATGAGAAAACATCCAATACTAGGTTATAATAAAATGCATAGAGGAACAGACTTTGCTGCTCCAAGTGGAACTCCAATTATGGCCTCTGGTTCTGGAACTGTTACAAGAGCGAGATGGTGTGGTGGTGGTGGAAATTGTGTAAAGATAAAACATAATTCGACTTACGAAACAATTTACGCTCACATGAAAGCATTTGCGAAAGGTATCCGAGAAGGAAAAAAAGTTAAACAAGGTCAAATTATTGGTTATGTTGGTTCTACAGGATTATCGACTGGTCCACATCTGCATTATGAAGTTATAGTCAATGGAAAAAAAGTAAATTCTCAAAGACTTAAGCTACCCTCAGGAAAAACTCTTAAAGGTGAAGAACGTAAACAATTTGAAATTGATAGAATCAAAATAGATTTAAAATTATCTGAGTTAAGATAATTTATTGATTTGATGATTGAGATTGAGTTTCTTTGTCAAAAACTTCCTCTTTTGGTAATGATTTTTCTTCCGAAATAGATTTATCAATTGAATTTTCTCTTCTCTCATTAAGTTCATTAAATCTTCTTAAATAATGATCTGCATGTTGTAAATAATTTTGGGCTAATACAGGATCACCATTACTTTGAGCATCTTTTGCAAGTTGTTGATATTTTTGCATAGCTTTCTCAACATTATGAATATTATTCATAGAACCATTTCTATTAAAATTCATATTGCCGTTGTTATTTAAATTATTAGAACCACTAGAGTTCAAAGATCCTCCACTACGTCTTCTAAAGTTATTTTTCTGTGATCTGGGTCTAAAATTTCTTCTTCTATTATTATTCATCTAATTATTAATGGCTAATACGCACCTAACATTTTTTTTATAATCTTTAATAACTTTTAATACTCTAAAATTGTTATCAAATAATATTTTTGAAACTTTTTTAATTTGCTCATTTCCAATTTCCAAGGCGAGCATACCTTTAATCTTTAAGATATTTTTAGATTTGTAAATAACTTTTCTTATAAGGTCAAGCCCATCATTTCCACCTTCAAGAGCTATTCTAGGCTCATATTTTTTAATATCGTCACTCAAAATTTTCATATCCTCTCTCTTTATATATGGTGGGTTAGAAACAATTAGGTCAAACTTTTTATTAATTATGTCTTCAAAAGACTTATTTAAGAGTTTAGACCTATTATTGATTTTATGTCTTAGAGCATTTTTTTTAGCTATTTCTAAAGCTTTTTTGGAGACATCTACGCCTATACCATATGATTGTTTAAGGCTGCTCAATAAGCTTATTAAAATACATCCAGTTCCTGTACCAATATCTAAGATTGTAATTTTTTTCTTTAAAAATATTTTGAGTATCGCTTCAACTAATAGCTCTGTTTCAGGCCTTGGAATAAGTGTATCTTTACTTACTATAAATTTTTTACTCCAAAACTCTTTTTCTTCTAGTATATAGGCTATTGGTTCACAATTTGATCTTCTTATTAAATATTTTTTGTAAGCTAAAATATTTTTTTCACTAACGTTTTTATCAAAATCAATTAGTATTTTTTCCTTGGATTTTTTAAGTACTTTTGCAAGTAGTATCTCTGAGTCCAGCAAATGAGAAGGGATTTTATTATCTTTTAAATAATTTGATCCAATTCTGATTAATTCATAGTTTTTCATGTGTTTAAATTTTCAAGTTTCAAATTTTGTTCTTTTAACCGAAGCTCCTGATTCATTTCTTCATGGATTTCACCGCTCAAAAATTCATCTAATTTATGCAAAGTTAAATTAATTCTATGATCAGTTACTCTTCCCTGGGGAAAGTTATAAGTTCTTATTCTTTCCGATCTATCCCCTGTACCAATTTGACTTCTCCTGTTAATTGATCTTTCTTGGTCTTTTTTTCTTTTCTCGGCTTCGTAAACTCTAGATCTTAAAATTTTTAGTGCCTTAGCTTTATTTTTGTGTTGAGATTTTTCATCTTGTTGACTCACAACTACTCCGCTTGGGATATGAGTAATTCTAACGGCGCTATCTGTAGTATTAACAGACTGACCTCCCGGTCCTCCAGCCCTAAAAACATCTATTCTTAAATCAGCGTCTTTGATCTCGATATCAACATCTTCAGCCTCAGGTAATACAGCTACAGTTGCTGCAGAAGTATGAACTCTTCCTTGCGTCTCGGTTTCTGGTATCCTTTGTACACGATGAACACCAGACTCATATTTTAGATAAGAGTAAATATCATTTCCACTTACTGAAAAAATTACCTCTTTAAAACCTCCCGCTTCACTTTTTGAAATATTTATAATCTCTAATTTCCATTTTTTTTTTGAACAAACTTTTTCGTACATTTTAAATAAATCAGAGCAGAAAAGTGAGGCTTCTAATCCTCCTGTTCCAGCTCTTATTTCTACTATAGCATTTTTATTATCGTCATCGTCTTTTGGGAGTAAGAATATCTTTAATTCACTTTCATACTTTTCTTTTTTTTTTACTAGGTCGTTTAAATCCTTTTGAGCTAATTCTATTATTTCTTGATCGTTTGATTTGTCCTGTATCATATTTTGCAAATCTTTTTTTTCATTGTCAAAATTTACATATTCCCTTGCAATCGAGATTATATCTTCTAAACTTGAATATTCTTTTGATTTTTTTGCAAATAATTTTGGATCAGTGCTTCCAGATGAAAGCTCCTTTTCTAAAGAGTCATGCTTCATTATAAGATCTTTAACTTTTTGTAAAGGAACCATAATCAAATGTTAATCTTTAGTTTTTTCTTCAACGAGTTTTACAACTCTATCAATTATTTCTGAACTTGGAACTTTTGTGTGTGGAATCCCAGATAGATATAGAAGATTATTATCTTGACCACCTCCAGTTAAACCAATTTCTGTTTGAGCAGCTTCTCCTGGACCGTTAACAACGCAACCAATAATTGATAGGTTTATTGGTTTTTTTATGTGAGCCAATTTTTGTTCCAAAATTTTTACTGTTTCAATAACCGGGAAAGCTTGTCGTGCACAAGATGGGCATGAAATAATATTAACCCCTCTTGAGCGAATACCTAAAGATTTTAAAATTTCATATCCAGCTTTTACCTCATCTATTGGGTCTGACGATAGCGATACTCTTATTGTGTCTCCAATTCCTTCCATTAAGAGCTGTCCTATTCCAATTGACGATTTTATACTCCCAGTAAAAAGACCGCCGGCTTCAGTGACTCCAAGGTGAAGAGGGTAGCTGCATATTTCTGATAACTTTTTGTAAGCTTTTACAGTCAAAAAAATATCAGAAGACTTTACGCTTATTTTAAAATTAAAAAAATCATTATCTTCAAGTAATTTAATATTATTTTCTGCACTTTCTACTAAGGCTTCAGGACAAGGTTCTTTATATTTCTCTAATAAATTTTTGTCTAAAGATCCAGCGTTTACACCAATTCTTATTGAACAATTGTTATCTTTAGCAGCTTTTATTACATCCAAAACTCTTTCTCTCTTGCCTATATTACCTGGATTTATTCTTAAACAACTTGCCCCCATCTCAGCAGCCTCTATTGCCCTTTTATAATGAAAATGAATATCTGCTACTATAGGCACTGATACTTCTTTGACAATATTTTTTAACGATTTTGTAGAATCTTCATCTGGACACGACACTCTTACAATATCTGCCCCAGCTTCTTCAAGGGAGTGAATTTGTTTGACTGTTGCGTTTACATCTGTAGTTAATGTATTTGTCATCGATTGAACGCTTATTGGTGATGTACCACCAATACTAACTTTCCCAACTTTTATTATTTTGGTTTTTTTTCTTTTTATTAATCTATGTGGTCTTACTTCCATTTTAATCTAAATCAAAAGTAGTATGTAATTTTTTTATAGCTTTTAATATATTACTCTCATCTATAATAACTGAAAGTTTAATTTCAGAGGTCGAAATTGCTAAAATGTTTATTTTTTCATCTGATAATGCTCTAAACATTCTGTAAGTTACTCCAGGCGTAGAGACCATTCCAGCGCCTACAATAGATACTTTTGCAACTTTATCATTTTGAATAATATCTTTGTAATGAATTTTATTACTTTTATTTAATATTTCTTTTGTTTTAAATATATCATCTCTTTTAACTGTGAAGGTTATATCTGTAGTTTTCGCGTCTGATGAAATATTCTGAATAACCATATCAACGTTTATTTGTGCTTTACTTAATGGTTCAAAAATATTTGCAGCAACGCCTGGTCTATCTTCAACTCCAGTAATAGTAATTTTTGCATCATCTTTTGAGTAAGCTACACCTGTAACGCTTTTTGAGTAATCAATATTTTCTTCACTAAATATTTTTGTACCTTTTCTCTCAGTAAAAGTTGATCTTACCTCCAACGGAATATCATACATCATCGCAGTTTGTACTGCAGAGGGCTGCATTACTTTTGCACCGAGAGAGGATAATTCTAACATTTCATCGTATGAGATTTTATCTATTTTTTTTGCAACTGGAATTTTATTTGGATCAGTAGAATAAACTCCATCTACATCTGTATATATTTCACATTTATCAGCATTAAATATTTTTGCTACTGCTACAGCAGTTGCATCTGATCCTCCTCTACCTATTGTTGTCACATCTCCATTTTTCGAAATACCTTGAAAACCTGGAATAATTACAATTCCCTTATCATCTAAAAATTTATTTATTTTTTCAATATGCATATTTATGATTCTAGAATTGGTATGTTCTCCATCAGTCAATATTGGTATTTGCCAATTTAACCAGGACTTAGCTTTTAAATTTAATTTTATTAATGCGCCTGAAAGAAGTGCACAAGTAACCTGCTCTCCGGAAGACAGAAGAACATCAAGTTCTCTTTTATTAAATTCCTCTGAAATTTCGTTAGAAAGTTTTACAAGTTCATTGGTTTTTCCAGCCATAGCAGAAACAACAGCAATAACTTTGTTACCAGCAGTGTGCTCTTTTTTTATGATATTTGCCACATGTTGGATTCTTTCAATTGTTCCAACAGATGTTCCGCCAAACTTTAGTACTTTTTTAACCATTTAAGAATGTAATATAATAAAATATAGATATTAATATTAATAAAAAAATAATTTACAAAATGAGTACTACTATAAATAAAGAAGAAATTCAAAAGTTTTCAAGATTGGCTGATGAATGGTGGGATGTAAACGGAAAATTTAAACCTTTACATATGTTTAACCCAATTAGAATTCAATACATAACCGAGAGTATTAAAAAATATTATAATATTAAAAATGATAAAGCTAATTTTTTAGAGGGATTAAATATTTTAGATATAGGTTGCGGTGGTGGTTTAATAAGTGAACCGATGTCACGATTAGGGGCAAAAGTAACCGGAATTGATGCATCAGAAAAAAATATCGAAATTGCAAAATTACATTCACAAAAGAGTGAGCTTCAAATTAATTACCTTAATACTTCACCAGAAAATTTAGATGACCATGAAAAGTACGATATAATTTTAAATCTTGAAATTGTGGAACATGTAGACAATGTAAATCTTTATATAAAATCGTGTTATAAATTATTAAAAAAAAATGGTCTTATGTTTACAGCAACTTTAAATAGATCTTTTATCTCATATATAAAAGCAATTATTGGAGCTGAGTATATTCTAAGGTGGCTTCCAATAGGAACACACGACTGGAATAAGTTTATTAAACCTGAGGAGCTTGAAAAATATTTAAATCAAGAAAAATTTACTACAATAGATATCAAAGGTTTAAAGTTTAACTTATTCCAAAAAAAGTGGGAAAAGACAGATGATTTGTCTGTAAATTATATAATTAATAGTCTTAAAAATTAATTATCTTTATTAATCCAAGGTATAGACAATAAGTTTATTCCCTCCTCAGCAAGTTCCTCTCTTTCTTCATGTGAAGTTGTTCCATAAATAGCTTTTTTGTTTTTTTTATCATAGTAGACCTCTCTTACTTTTTTGCTGAAATCTTTTCCAACATAATCGAAATTTTTTTCTATATAATTTCTTAATTTAAGAAGTTTATTTTTTTCTTTTTTGAGATCATTGTTAACAATTTGGTTTTGTTCATCTATATTTTTAGAATTTGATATCATTGGTGCCATTATTGATTTATTAATTTTTTTTGAAGAGCAATAAATACAATCTAATAAACCTTTTTTTAAAAGTTTATCAAATTCAGATGAGTCAGAAAACCAACTTTCAAATTCATGGTCATTCTCACATTTTAAATTATATTTTATCATTCAATTTCTGTAGTCAGCATTAATATCTATATAATCATGTGTAAAATCACAAGTATAACATCTAAAAGCATCATTCCCAAGTTTTAAATTAACTTCAATTTCAATCGAACCCCACTTCATATATTCCTTTAATTTTTTTTCGTCATAAGTTTCGGAAACTTTTCCATTTTCTGCAACAACAAAACTTCCAATTTTTATTTTTAATTTTTTTTGATCTACAATCTCTCCTGATTTTCCAATACCCATTGCAATTCTACCCCAGTTAGGGTCCTCACCTGCTACAGCAGTTTTGATTAAAGGTGAATTAGCAATTGCAAAGGCAATATTTTTTGCACTACCTAAGGATTTTGCATTAATTACATTTATTGTAACAAATTTTTTTGCCCCTTCACCATCAACAACAATTTGTTTGGCTAAATTTAAACAAAGTTTTTTTAATGCTATCTCAAATTTTTGCACAGCCTTATCGTTTAAAGAGATATTTTGTCCAATTTTAATTGTTCTGGTAGAGAAAATTGACACCATATCATTAGTTGATTGATCGCTATCAACAGTTATTGCATTAAAAGAATTGGCTACTGCTCTTTTCAAAAGTGTTTTTAATAAATTTGAATTAATATCTGCATTTGTGAAAATAAATGATAACATTGTTGCCAAATTAGGTGCGATCATCCCTGACCCTTTAGCAATTCCACAAATTTTTACAAGCTCATCACCTACAATTATTTCTTCATAAGCTAACTTTGGTTTCGTATCAGTTGTCATAATCGCAGATGCCATTTTTATCCAATACATTTTGTTATGTTCACCTCTCAACCTATCTACTAAATCTGGTAAACGATCTTTAATTTTTTCTACTGGAAACTCTTCACCTATAACTCCTGTAGATGCAAAAATTAAATCTTTAATTTTTACTGTTTCATTAGTTCCTTTTTGATTTTTAGACTCTTTAATCGTCAAAACTCTAGATAAATTTTTTGCTAAAATGTCTATACTATCTTTGCCTTGCTTACCTGTAAAAGTGTTAGCGTTTTTTGTATTAACCAATAATCCCTTAATTATTTTTTTATGAGAATTATTATTCCAAGGTATAAATTCGGAAGTAATACTATTTGTTGTTGTTAATGTTGCATAGTTTGCACCTTTGCTAAAATAAAATAGGGCTAAATCATCTCTTCCATCGCTATACAAATCAGCTGAAATGGAGGACATTTCCAAGCCTTCAATTTGTTTTAAGCTTTGAAACTCACCCATTTTAGATAATTTGGTTTTGTCGTTTAAGAAATTTTTAATATTTATTGTCATTATTGGTGTTTAATTTAAATTAATAATACATATATAGGTTTATAATGAATTTATTTACAAGAACTTTTAGTAAAATATTTAAAAGCTCTAATCAACAAGAATTAGACAAAATTCAAAACCTTATTGAGGCAATAAATAACAAAGAAAATGAGGTGAAGTCTTTAACAGAGGCTGATTTTAAGGAAAAGACATTTAATTTTAAAAAAAATGCTCAAAATGGATCTTTTAATATTGATGAAATTATACCAGATAGTTTTGCATTAGTTAGAGAAGCGGCAAACAGAACCTTAGGTGAAAGACACTATGATGTTCAGTTAGCTGGGGGACTTATTCTCCATAGAGGAAAAATAGCAGAGATGAAAACAGGTGAAGGAAAAACATTAGTTTCAACTTTACCCGCTTATTTAAACTCTTTGACAGGCACAGGTGTCCATATTGTTACAGTTAACGATTATTTAGCTAAGAGAGACTCTGAATGGATGGGTAAAGTTTTTTCTTATCTTGGAGTTTCAACCGGTTGTATTACTAATGATCTAAATGATACTGAAAGAAAAAAAAATTATAAAAAAGATATTACATACGCAACAAATAATGAACTTGGTTTCGATTATTTAAGAGATAACATGAAATATGAATTAGAGGATATGGTTCAACGTAATCATAATTTCTGCATTGTTGATGAGGTTGACAGTATTTTAATTGACGAGTCCAGAACACCTTTGATTATTTCTGGAAAACTTGAAGATAAAACAACATTATATATTACATCTAATGAATTTATCAAACATTTACAAAAAAATGATTATGAATTAGATGAAAAAAACAAAAATGTGATACTTACTGATTTAGGGATTGATAAAATTGAAAAACTTGCAATTCAAAAAAAAATATTAAAAAATAATAATTTTTATGATCCAGCAAATTTAGATTTAGTTCATCATATAAATCAAGCTTTAAAAGCTAATTTACTTTTCAATAAAGATACTGACTACATACTTAGAGATGGCAAAGTACAAATAATCGACGAATTTACTGGTAGAGTATTAAGTGGTAGAAGATTTTCTGATGGGCTGCATCAAGCAATTGAAGCTAAAGAAAATGTCAAAGTTGAGGAGGAAAATCAGACATTAGCATCAATAACTTATCAAAATTATTTTAGATTATATAAGAAATTGTCTGGAATGACTGGAACTGCGATGACAGAGGCGGAAGAATTTTTCGATATTTATAAGTTGCCAGTTGTTTCTATCCCCACAAACAAAAAAATGCTCCGAAAGGATTTTAACGATCAAATTTATAGAACAGAAAAGGAAAAATATAATGCTATAACTAATAAAATTATCGAATGTAATAAAAAAGGCCAACCAGTACTAGTTGGAACAACAAGCATTGAAAAGTCAGAAAAAATTTCATCTTATCTTAGTGGTAGAAAAATTAAGCATAACGTTTTAAATGCCAAACAACATGAAAAAGAAGCAAATATAATTGCAGAAGCAGGTAAAATCAACGCGGTGACTATTGCTACAAATATGGCAGGACGAGGAACAGATATCAAATTAGGTGGTAACAAAGATTTTATTTATGACGGAAAAAAAGAGAGTGATGATGAAATAAAAAAAAATGAAGATAGAGTTAAAAGTTTAGGGGGATTATTCATTATTGGAACTGAGCGTCATGAAAGTAGAAGAATAGATAATCAGTTAAGAGGACGTGCTGGAAGACAAGGTGACCCTGGAAATACAATTTTTTTTATAAGCCTACAAGATGAATTAATGAGAATTTTTGGAGGAGACTCAATTGATGGCATGCTTAAAAAATTAGGGTTAAAAGCAAATGAATCAATCGATCACCCATGGATTAATAAAGCTATGGAAAGAGCCCAAAAGAAAGTCGAAAGTAGAAATTTTGACATAAGAAAAACATTAATAAAGTTTGATGATGTAATGAACGATCAAAGACAAGTAATATTTTCTCAAAGATTAAAAATCTTAAAAGAAAATAACATTAATGAAATTTTAAAAGATTTCTTTGATGAAATACTTTTAAATTTAAATACTGTTCGGGTAAATTTCCAAAAGTCTGGGGACAAAAAAATCTTTCTAACAGAAACAAAAAATATTACAGGTAATGCTATAAGCGATACTAAATTATTGGAGTTAGCTAATCTAAATGAGGCTAATTATAAAGAAAAAATTAAAGATTTTTATTCTGATAAAAAAAATTCAAGAATCAGTATTTTAGGTGAAATGGAAAATAACAATCTTGAAAAAAAAATATTTTTACAAATAATCGATTTTTCTTGGAGATCTCACCTACAGTATTTAGAACAACTAAGACAAGTAATCGGTTTAAGACAATATGGACAAAAAGACCCTTTATCAGAATTTAAAAAAGAAGCGTTTATTTTATTTGAGGGTCTTTTACTTAAGATAAAAAATGATTTAATTAAATTTCTGTTAAATCTTAATATAATCGTCTCAAATGAACAAAAAAATGAAAATGAAGAAAAAATTTTTGAAAGCAAATCTGAGAAAAAAGTCGGTAGAAATGAAAAATGTCCCTGTGGTTCTGGAAAAAAATTTAAACATTGTCACGGAAATGTTTAGGATCTAAATCTTTTTAAAAGCATTTAACGCTTTTACCCTAGCTTCATCATGTTTTACAATTGGATAAGGATAGTCTCTTCCTAATTTAAATTTTTCGTCATTTGCTTCCCAAGGTTTATGAATAAATTTTTTCGCAAGATCTTTTAGCTCTGGTACCCATTTTTTTACATACTCACCCTCTTTATCAAATTTTTCACCCTGTAGAATTGGATTAAATATTCTAAAATAAGGAGCTGCGTCAGCACCACACCCTGCAACCCATTGCCAACCTGCAACATTGTTAGCTGGACTATAATCTAATAAACAATTTCTGAAATATTTTTCTCCATCTTTCCAATCAATTAGTAAATGTTTCACTAAAAATGATCCAACAATCATTCTAACTCTATTATGCATCCATCCGGTAGAGTAAAGTTCTCTCATTCCTGCATCAACAATTGGATATCCTGTCATACCTTTTTTCCAAACTGAGAGAAATTTGAAATTTTTTTCCCACGGAAAATTATTAAATTTTTGAGAGTAATTATTTTTTAACATATGAGGAAAATGATTTATTAATGAGTGATTAAATTCACGCCAACCAATCTCAGCAAGGAATTTTGACGTCCCAATAGTTTTTGGTTTTTTTTTTATACACTCACTCCAAATTGTTTCAACGTGTATCTGGCCAAATTTTATGAAAGGTGACAATTTTGATGTACCATTTATATTCGGAAAATTTCGACCATCAGAGTAATTTGAAATCCTATCTTTAATAAAGATATCTAATTCTTTTAAAGCACTATCTTCATCTGGAGACCAAATTTCTTCAAAATTTTTAAACCACTTCTTAGCTGGTAATATTTTTTCTGGTTCAATTGAATTTTTGAAATAAGTAATCTTTTTTTTACATTTTTTTATTATTTTTTCTTTTGATGGAATTTTCTCAACAAAATACTTCTCCGCACTTCTCCAAAAAGGTGTAAAAACTTTAAACGGAGTACCATCATTTTTTTTAATTTCTTCTATTTCATTAAGTACATTTCCTTTAAATATTTTATAATCTATTTTTTTATTTTTAAAATTATTTGACAAATACTTATCAAATTTTAAATAATCTGGTTCATAAACTTTGTTCCAATAAATTGTAAAATCTCCCTTTTTAATAAGCTTATCGAAAAAGTTCTTAAAAGAATTTGTTTCAACTATTTCTAGATTTATATTTAAGTTTTTTAATTTTTTTTTAAAATTCAAAAGAGATTTGCTTAACCACCATTTTTGAGCTTCTTGTTTTTTAAATTCTTCACCTTTAAAAAGGTAAAAAACTACAACTTGATCATGATTTCTGGTTGCTTCTATAAGTCCATTATTTTTAATCAGCCTAAAGTCATCTCTTAACCAAAAAAGTCCTATTTTTTTATCCATAGTAAAGATAATTAACAGATTAGTTTTTATATTTCGATGTGTAAAACTCGTTGGTGGTGGCCTTGGTAAGAATCGCACTTACGACACATACCTTTTCAGGGTACTGCTCTACTACTGAGCTACAAGGCCTAAAATCTAAAAGTAATTCTACCTTTAGTTAAATCATATGGCGTCATTTCGACCATAACATTATCTCCAGCTAGAACTCTAATTCTATTCTTTCTTAACTTTCCTGCTGTGTGAGCTAAAATTTCATGGTTATTTTCAAGTTTTACTCTGAACATAGCGTTAGGCAATAATTCCGTCACCTTTCCTTTAAATTCTAAAGTTTCTTGTTTAGCCAATTAATTTCCTTTTTTTAATCTCATTTCAACTGAGTAAGCATGTCCATCTAAATTTTCATGCTTCGCTAAATTTATAACCGATGATCCTAATCTTTCAATACCTGTTTTTGTTATTTTTATTACAGAGTGACGCTTCAAAAAATCGTTAACAGATAAACCGGATGAAAATCTTGCTGAACCTGATGTAGGAAGAACATGATTTGGACCGGCAATGTAATCTCCAATAGCTTCAGGGGAAAATTTACCTATAAAAATTGATCCAGCATTTTTAACACCTTTAATAATTTCTTTGTTCATATTCGTGCAAAGTTCTAAATGCTCAGGCGCTATGATATTAATAGCTTCTGAAATATTTTTTTTACTTTTAACAAGAATGGCTAAACCAAAATTTTTTAAACTTTTAGAAGCAATATTTCTTTTTGGTAATTTCTTAAGTTGTTGCTTTAAAAATAAGTTTACTGATTTAATTAAGTTTTTATCATTAGTAATCAATATCGATTGTGCATTAACATCATGTTCGGCCTGAGCTATTAAATCAGCGGCTACAAGTTTTGGATCTGCAGACTTATCCGCAACAACACTTACTTCAGATGGTCCAGCAACCATATCAATGCCCACATCTCCGAAAACTTCTTTTTTAGCGCAAGCTACATAAGCATTTCCTGGTCCAACTATTTTGTCTACTTTTTCAATCTGTTTAGTTCCATAGGTTAACGCTGCAATAGTCTGAGCACCGCCAGTTTTGTAAATTTTTTTTACACCACATTTTTTTGCAGCATAGACTATGGCTGGATTTATTTTTGAGTCTAATGAAGGAGTAGTTAAGTATATATTTTTTACTCCAGCAACAATCGCAGGAATACAATTCATTAAAACAGTACTTGGATAACTTGCCGTTCCACCAGGTACATAAACCCCAACTTTTTCTAAAGGGGTATACTTATAAGATAAGATATTTTTATATTTATCTTTAAATGTAAAAGATGAAAATTTTTGTTTCGAATGGAACGTTTTTATTCTACTATAAGCTAAATCAATTGACTTTTTAATTTTAATATCTGTTTTTTTGGAAATTTTATCTATTTCTTTCTTTGAAAAAAATAATTTATTGGACTTTGTTTTTATTTTTGAAAATTTTTTTTCATAATTTATTACAGATTTATCTCCATTTTTTTTAACATTTTGAATAATTTTACTTACAATATAAGTTTGGCTTTTTTGAATTGATTTTCTTCTATCCAAAAAAATTTTCAATGCCTTTAAAGAATTTTTATTATTTAATTTAAATACTTTCATCATCATATAGTCTTGTGTTTTGGTTTATTCTTTGTGTCCCAGGCTTCTCCTTGATCATCTAAAGTTACTTCTATAACTTCAGAAATTATTCTTATGATGGAGTCACCAGCAAAAATTATTTTCATTTCATAGTTATTATCAGGAGTTATATTTGTTTCAATAGCTAGAAAATCTAAGAATTTATCTTTTATTTGTTGATTGATGTTTTTTGATACCACCTGCAGAACGTTTTCAAATTTTAAAACTGTTCTGATACGTTTATTTTTCCTAAATACGCCTTTTTCAACATCCTCCCACATAAAACGGTTTAATTGCATAAGGAAAATATTATTTTTCTTTAAACTTGCAATATCTGCAACATTAACAATTGAATCTTGTAGATGGGCAGAAACGACTCTAAGGTCTTCCTCCGTCTTAGCAATAAGCTTTAAATTTTTTGGTTTCATTTCAAACCCTTGTGATTTCAGCCTTACAATTTTTAAGTTTTCTCTCTAAAAATTCATAACCTCGATCAAGGTGATAAATTCGGTTTATTATTGTTCTATTCTCAGCAATTAAACCGGCTAATACTAAACTCACTGACGCCCTCAGGTCAGTTGCCATTACCTCAGCTCCTGTAAGTTTTGTAGGCCCCTTAATAATTGCTGTTTTGTTTTTAATTTCAATATGTGCGCCCATTCTTTTTAATTCCGGTACGTGCATAAATCTATTTTCAAATATGTTTTCTTTTATTTTAGACACTCCATTAACCTGAGTAAGTAGTACCATAAGTTGGGCTTGTAAATCTGTAGGAAAGCCTGGGTAAGGTTTAGTAGTAATGTTAATTCTTTTTAAACTTTTACCTTTAATAATGTTAACTGAATTTTTTTTTTTAATTATTTTTATGCCAATTTTTTTTAAAATATCAATTTCACTTTTAATGATATTTGGTTGAATTTTATCAATTAGCAAATTCTTTTTTGCTAATAGTGCACCAGCAATCATATATGTTCCAAGTTCTATTCTATCAAAGATAACCTGATGAATAATGCTTGAACTTTTGACTTTGCTCTCTTTAATCGTAATTGTTCTGCCTTTTAAATTTATATTTGCTCCTAATTTTTTAAGAAATGATATTAAATCTTTTATTTCTGGTTCCATTGCACAATTTTTTAAAACTGTTCTACCTTTTGCTTTAAAGGATGCTATCAACGCATTCTCTGTTGCTCCGACTGAAATTGATGGAAACCTTATTTTTGTGCCCTTAAGTCCATTTTTTGCTTCAGCATATATATATCCATTTTTAATTTTAATTTTTGCACCCAGTTTTTTTAATGCATACAAATGTAGGTCTACTGGTCTAGTTCCAATTGCACATCCACCTGGTAAAGAAACTTTTGCTTTTTTATATTTAGATAACAACGATCCAAGCACTAATACCCCGGCTCTCATTGTTTTTACAAGTTTATAAGGAGCTAAAGTGTTAATTTTTTTGTCAAAATTGAAAATTTCGATAATGTTTTTTTTTTTTATTATTTTTGTTTTTAAGCCAATGAAATTCAAAAGTTCAACCATTGTAAAAATATCCTTAACAAGAGGTATGTTTTTAATCGTCACATGTTTTGCAAGTATTGAGGCGGCTAAAATTGGTAGTGTTGCATTTTTAGAACCAGATATAGAAATTTTTCCACTTAATTCCTTTTTACCTTTAATTAAAAGCTTCTGCATCTAAAGAGATTAAACTTTTGGAAGTGTAACACCTTTTTGTTTCATATATTTTCCTTTTCTATTAGCATAAGTCACGTTAGGTCTCTCATTGCCTTTTAAAAAGATAAACTGAGCCACGCCTTCGTTAGCATAAATTTTCGCTGGTAATGGAGTAGTATTTGAAAATTCTAGGGTAACATGACCTTCCCAACCAGGCTCAAGAGGTGTTACATTTACAATGATGCCACATCGTGCGTAAGTCGATTTTCCTAAACAAATTACCAAAACATCATCAGGAATTTTAAAATATTCCATAGTTCTCGCTAAAGCAAACGAGTTAGGTGGAATTATACATTCTTTTCCAACTTTTGTAACAAAGCTCTCTTTTTTGAAAATCTTGGGATCAACTATTCCTGAATTAACATTTGTAAAAATTTTAAACTCATTTGAAACTCTCGCGTCATAACCATAAGAAGATAAGCCGAAAGAAATTTTTCCTTTCCTCACCTGCTTGTCTACAAAAGGTTTTATCATACCTTTCTGTTTCGCGGTTTTTTTAATCCATTTATCCGATAAAACTGTCATTTTTTCTTTTTTTCTGATCTGATTTTTTTTCTCTTTTTAAGATTTTTTTTTAAAGCTGCCTCACGGCTTTTTATAAGAGAATCTTTTTTTGCAAAAGATTTCATTAAAAAAAATTAGTTTTTATCTGGGTTTGTTAAGTCCTCTAGCGTTATAGGTTTATCAATGTCATGCATTAATTTTTCCTCGGACTCTTTGGAGTTACTAGCTGAACGCTTTGCTCTTCTTTGTTCAATTCTTGCTTTTCTTTTAGCCTCTTTTTTCATGGCTTTATCGCCGCGTGTAGATTTATAATCATAGTGAATTCCCATAATAAGCGTCCCTTCATTAATTCTTAAATTTACTTCCTGAGCTTGGTTTTTGCAAGTCTCTTGATTGAAGCTTATTAATTATAATAAATAATACCGACAAAATTACGGCAACTAATACATCTTGAAGTGGAGTTGCATTTGGAAAACCATAATTCCACAAAATTACCAATACCAACCAAGCCAACCAATTAATTTTTTTTGTCATCTATCTTACAACCCTGCTCATTGCAATTTTTACCTAAACTTATATTATTAAAATAATCTAAAGCCCTTAAAGCTGTCATCATATGATTTTTATAAATGTTTAAGTATCCATTTAAGCTATTAGATATTTTTTTTGCCTCATCCATCATACCTAATTTTACTAAATTTATAAGCATAATAGCATTCCCATTAGGAATTGTGTTATCACCTATGTCAATAGGTTTAAAAAAAATATCATTATTACTTTTAGGGTTTTTTTGAAAAATATTTTTATCATCTAAGAAAAATTTATTTATTGCCTCTAATGACAATCTTCTTGCCAAATCCCTATATTTAAAATTCATTGTTACCTCAAACAGTTCGTTAATTGCATTAATTAAAAAAGCGTAGTCCTCAATAAAAACAATATCTTTGTGGTAGCTGTGATGAATGTTATTTTCAATATATTTTTTTTCTACTTTTAAGAATAATTCTTCAGCAAGTTTTAGATATCCATTCTTAGGTAAAATTTTATTTGCAGAAATCAAAGCGCTTATCATTAAGCAATTTAAATCTAATTGAGTTTTGTCATCAAAAAAAGGTTTTTTCCTTTTTAATCTAATTTGTAAAAGTTTTTTTAAAATATCCTGAGTTGGTTTTTTTTTTTCAATTAAAATAATTTTATTTTCCCAATTTCCATCCGGCTTAATATCAAAATATTGGTCGATATTTTCAATATCTTTAATCTCATAATAAGTGTAAACATAATATTTACCCTCTTCTCCATCGCTATCTGCGTCATAAGCAGAACCAAAAAAACCATCTTTATTAATAAAGTCTTTCTTTAAAAACTCAATTGTTTGTTCTAGTTTATCTTTAAAGTATCTGTCTGAATTTATTTTACAATATTTAGAGAGTAGCAAAATAAACTGAGAATTATCATAAAGCATTTTTTCAAAATGTGGAATTATCCAATCCTCATCAACCGTGTAGCGCGCAATACCACCTTGTACATGATCATATATTCCTTTTGAACAAAGTTGTTTTATAATAAGCTCTACTGGTCTCAAATACTTTTTGTCATTAGAAACGTTATAAAAATAAAGAAGAGTTTCAAACAAATTAAAAGTTGGAAATTTTGGTGCACCCTTATAACCACCCTTTGTAGGATCTAAATGATTTAAAGACATTTCTAGAATAGGCTCCAAATCTTGTTTTAAAACTGAAGTTTTTTTTAAATCTAAACTTTTAACAATTAAATCCTTTTGATTTACTATTTTTTCCCTTTGATCTTTGTAAGCTTCAGAAACTTTTTGAAGAACTTCTTTAAATGATGGCAACCCTTGCTTTGCTTCTTTAGGAAAATAAGTGCCTCCCATAAACGGAACTCCATTTTCATCTAAAAACATTGTTAAAGGCCACCCACCTCCTGTTTGATTAAATAATTGAAATGAGCTTTGAAAAATAAAATCTAAATCTGGTCTCTCTTCTCTATCAACTTTTATGTTCACAAATAGTTGATTCATAATTTTTGCAGTCCCTTCATCTTCAAAACTTTCATGAGCCATTACATGACACCAGTGACAACTTGCATATCCAATGCTTAAAATTATTGGTTTTTTATTTTGTTTCGCATAATCCAAAGTTTCTTTAGACCAAATTTGCCAATTAACCGGATTATCTTTATGTTGTTTAAGATATGGGCTCAAATCATTGGATAAGTTATTTTTATAAATTTGCATTATCAAAAAATTTTTTTTTTATTATTAAAGAAAAAATCATTAAACCTCCAAACATTAAAATCGGTAAATAAATATCTGGAGTGAAAATAAAATCAATAATTTTAAAATTTTGGGCTTCTTCTATATATGAATTTAATCCAGCGCCAATTGTATTCATTATAAAAAAGCTTGGGATTAATCCAAAAAAAGTTGCAAAAAAATAATTTAATTTTTTCATTTCAAATAAAATTGGTATTAAATTTTGTAATCCAAAGGGAACTCCAAGACCACCGATAAAACGATAAATAAAAAAATAATAGAATTCATTTTTTTGAAAAAGTTGAATATATCTCTCAAACTTTTGCTGCAATATAGCTTTGACAATATCTCTGAAGAAAAAGTTTCCAATTAAATATAAAAGCAATGCTCCAAATGAAATTGAAACAACAGAGATTAAAGTGCCAAGCCATTGACCAAATAGAATTCCAGAGATAATTAAAATTGGAGATCCAAATCCAAGAAGGGCGACCCAAATTACGGCAAAAATAAAAAAGTAAATTAAATTAATTATTATATTATTGCTTACGTAAGATTCTAAATCAGATTGAACCTCTTTATAGTAAGAAAAATCACTTAGTCTATTTACTTCAATCGCGTTAAAAATAAAATATAGAAAAGCAATCAAAATGAGTAAGTAAGATGCGCCTAAAAATATTTTCAATTTTTTACTCATAATTTACCTGTACATCAGACATCATTTAAAATATATACCTTAAAATATTTATGAAAAGAACTTATCAACCAAGCAATTTAGTAAGAAAAAGAAGACATGGTTTTAGAGCTAGAATGGCTACTAAAACTGGAAGGCAGCTCATTGCTCGTAGACGAGCTAAAGGAAGAAAAACTCTATCTACCTAAATAAATGGTTAAGCTTGAAAGTTTAAAAAAAAGCAACCAATTCAAAAAAGTAATCAAAGAAAAGAAAATTCACACTGATTATTTTTCTGTTTTTGCTGCTAAGAATTTTTTTAAATCCAAACATAAAGCTAATTTGCTTATAAGTTTTGTTATGAAAAAAAAAATTGGAAATGCCGTCAAAAGAAACAAAATTAGAAGAAAATTAAAAGCAATTGTTCAAAAATTATTAAAAAAAAGAGGTGCAATTAATAAGGATTACACATATATAGTTTTCGGTAAATCTAATGCTTATGCTCAGAAAGAAGATGTGCTTTTGCCATTGATGGAGAAAAGCTTTAGTAAAATAAAAAAGTGAAATGACAAAAGTTTTAATTTTAATTATTAAATTTTATAAATATTTTATTTCTCCAATCATGGGAAACAGATGTAGATTTATGCCCACCTGCTCTGAATATTTTATTGAGGCATTAAAAACTCAAGGTCTAAAAAAAGGATTTATATTAGGTTTAAAAAGAATTTTAAAATGCCACCCTTTTAAAATCTTAGGTGGTAGTCATGGAATAGATTTTGTTCCAGAAACAAATCATAAGGTTAATAAAAATGGATAATAGAAACGTTTTTGTAGCTATTGCTCTTTCAATGTCTGTTTTACTTTTCTGGGGCGCTTTTTTTGAAACTCCCAAGAAAAATTCTGAGCAGCAAATAAATCAAAAAGTAGAGCAAAAGAATGATCAAAGCTCTATTGTGCCAAAGATTAATCAGCCACAGATAATAAAAAAAATTACCAGGGAAGAGTCTATTAATTCGAGTAAAAGAATTAAAATCGAAAATGACAGTGTAATAGGTTCTATTAATTTAAAGGGTGCTTTAATTGACGATATATCTTTTAAAAAACATAAACAAAAAGTTGAAGATGGAAAAAATATCATTTTTTTAAATCCATCTGATACTGAAAACGGTTTTTACATAGAGACAGGTTGGACAAGTATTGGAAATAAAATTAAAGTTCCAACAAAAGAGTCTGAATGGAAAGTAAAAGGTAATAATATATTAAGTGATAAATCTCCAGTTATTTTGCAATGGAACAATAAAGAGGGTGTTATTTTTGAAAAAAGAATTGAGTTAGATGATAATTATTTATTTAAAATATCACAGCAAGTAAAAAATAATTCGAATTCATCTATTGATTTATATCCGTATGCACAGATGACAAGGAATAAAATCCCCGATGATATTCAAAATTTTTACATTCAACATGAAGGGTTTATCGGTGTATTTGATGATGAATTAAAAGAAGACGACTATGATGACGTAGAAGAAAAAAAAATAGTAAGAGAGTCAAATGAAGGCTGGCTTGGAATAACAGATAAATATTGGATGACTGCTTTTGTCCCTGAGTCAGGTAAAAATTTTAAATCTACATTCCTTTACGAAAATGGATTTAAAGCTAATTATATTATTAATGAACCGGTAAATATTGGTAAATCATCAACTGGAGCAAATAAACTCAGATTATTTATTGCCGCTAAAGAGGTTGAGACAATTGATGGATATGCCGCAGACCAAAATATAAACAAATTTGATTTAGTTATAGACTGGGGATGGTTCTACTTTTTCACAAAACCTCTATTTTTCGTAATAGATTATTTATTTAAAATTTCAGGCAATTTTGGAACAGCAATAGTATTATTAACTATTGCTATAAGACTTATTTTCTTCCCGCTAGCTAACTTCTCATTCAGGTCAATGGCAAAAATGAAAGCAGTTCAACCAGAGATGATGAGACTTAAAGAACTACACAAAGATGATAAAGTTAAATTACAACAAGAGATGATGGCTTTATATAGAAAAGAAAAAATAAATCCTGCCTCAGGTTGCTTGCCAGTTTTAATTCAAATCCCGTTCTTTTTTGCAATTTATAAGATGCTTTTTATTTCTTTAGAAATGAGGCATCAGCCATTTTTTGGCTGGATAAAAGACTTGTCAGCACAAGATCCAACTTCTTTGTTTAATTTATTTGGTCTTATTCCATGGGATCCTCCAGGATTTATGATCATAGGCATTTGGCCAATATTAATGGGTGCCTCAATGTGGGTTCAACAAAAATTAAACCCCGCTCCTGCTGATCCTATACAAGCGAAAATATTTGCTTTCTTTCCATTATTTTTAACGATCATACTTGCTTCTTTCCCATCTGGATTAGTTGTTTATTGGACTATAAATAATATTCTCACAATAGCTCAGCAATATGTAATTGTTAAAAAAACGACTGTGAAAACAAATTAGATGTCAAAAAATATTTCTCTAGACGAGATAAAAGAATTTTGGCCTGATAAAGCTCCAGACATTAATATTGTTCAAAAATATATTAAAAAATATGAAAATGAAAAAATTGTAATTAAATATGGTGGCAATGTTCTAATAGACAGAAATGTCTTTAATAATTTTATATCTGATATAAATGTTCTTAATAGATTAGGTTTATCTGTAGTTGTGGTTCATGGTGGTGGACCAAGAATCAAAAGAGAGTTAGATAAGAAAAAAATAGTATCAAAATTTATAGACGGCTTGAGAATTACTGATAAAAATATAATTGATACCGTAGAAGAAGTTTTAATCGATTTTAACAAAGACATAGCTGACTCTCTAAAGAAATTAGGTTCTAAAGTAGCAATGTTTCATACCAAGACTGACAACATTATAGAAGTTGAGCCTGAAAGAGAGGAACTTGGATTTGTTGGAATACCAAATAAAATAAATGATAGTTTAATTCAAAAAGCATTAAACGAAAATAAAATTCCAATCATAGCACCTTTGGGTTTAGGAAAGAATGACCAAACATTTAATATTAATGGTGATACTGCAGCCAGTGCTATTGCAAAAAAACTTAAGTCTAGAAGACTAATATTAATGACAAATGTTGAAGGTGTATATGATGATCAGAAAAAATTAATATCAGAAATTAAACCTTTCGATCTTGAAAATCTCATTAAATGGAAAGTTGTTCAAGGAGGGATGATTCCAAAAATAGAAAACTGTGTAGATGCAGTGCAAAATGGAGTGAGAGGTGTAGTAATTCTAGATGGTAGAAAACCCCATTCGATTTTACACGAAATTTTTTCAGATAAGGGATCTGGAACATTAATAAGAGAATGAAAGACTTAAGAGATATAAAATTTTGGTTATTTGACTTAGACAATACGCTTTATGATGGCGCTACCAAAGTTTTTGATCAAGTAGATAAAAAAATGTCAAAATTTATCTCGGAAAAACTTAATGTCAGCATTGAAGAAGCTAGAAAAATTCAAAAGAACTATTTTCAGGAATATAATACGACTTTAAACGGGATGATAAAAAACCACAAAATAGATGCTGATGAATTTTTAGAGTTTGTTCATGACGTAGATCTAAGTTTTTTAAATAAAGACAAAGATTTAGAGTACGAAATTAAAAAATTAGATGGAAAAAAAATAATTTTTACAAATGGCTCTAGAGCGCACGCTCTCAATGTTACGAAACGAATAGGAATAGATAAGCTTTTTGATGGAATTTTTGACATTCGAGATTGCGAATTTATTCCAAAGCCTTCAAAAGAACCTTATAAAAAATTAGTAGAAAATTACAAAATTGAGCCACAATATTGTATATTCTTTGAAGATATTGCAAGAAATTTAAAACCAGCATACGAATTAGGAATGAAAACTGTTTGGATTAAAAATGATGAACCTTGGGCAGCAAAATATTCTGACTCGAAATTTATCAATTATAAGACTGACAATTTGGCAAAATTTTTAAAGGAGATTAATGAGTTACGATAAGCTTGAAAAAATAATAAACGAAAGTTTTGAAAAAAAAGAAGAAGTAGGTCCAAAATCAGATAAAAAGTTAGTAAAGGCTATTAATGAAACTATTAACTTAGTTGATGGAGGAAAAATTAGAGTAGCAAATAAAGTGAATAGCGGTTGGGTTGTAAATCAATGGATTAAAAAAGCTATTTTGTTGAGCTTTAGAATTAATAAAATGGAAATGATGAAAGGCCCTTACACTACTTGGTATGACAAAGTACCTGGTAAAACAGTCAAGTGGAAAGAGAAAGATTGGAAGAAAGCAGGATATCGTCATGTCCCAAATGGAGTTGTGAGAAAAGGAGCATACATTGCTAAAAATGTTGTTTTGATGCCAAGTTTTGTAAATCTTGGAGCTTATGTAGATGAAGGCACAATGATTGACACGTGGGCGTCAGTTGGCTCATGTGCTCAAGTTGGAAAAAATTGCCATATTTCTGGAGGCGCTGGTATAGGGGGAGTTCTTGAACCACTTCAAGCTGGTCCAGTAATTATTGAAGATAATTGTTTTATTGGTGCTCGATCTGAAATTGCAGAAGGCGTTTTAGTTGAAGAAGGTGCTGTTTTATCAATGGGAGTTTATATTGGTGCATCTACAAAAATTGTTGATAGAAACTCTGGTGAAATTCATTACGGCAAAGTACCCGCATATTCTGTTGTGGTTCCTGGAAGTTTACCAAACAAATCTAACTCGGACGGACCTTCATTGTACTGCGCAGTTATAGTAAAAAAAGTTGACGAGAAAACTAGAAGTAAAACCTCTATAAATGATCTGCTTAGAGACTGATGACTATAATTAACGAATTACAATTATCTAAAGATTTAATAAGATTCCAAAGTGTAACTCCTAAAGACGCAGGGGCGATTAAATTTCTAAGTAAAAAATTAAAAAAATTAGGCTTTAATTGTAAAATTCTAGAATTTAAAGGCAAAGGAAGTAAACCAATAAAAAACCTTTATGCAAGGATTGGCAAAAAAAGACCAAACCTATGCTATGCCGGTCATACAGACGTAGTTCCTCCAGGAAATTTTAAAGATTGGACTGTTAATCCTTTCAAACCAACTATAAAAAAAAATCATTTAATTGGAAGAGGTGCTAATGACATGAAGAGTTCAATTGCTTGCTTCGCTGCAGCAGTAAGTAAATTTTTACAAAAGAATAAAAACTTTAATGGTTCTATAAGCTTCTTGATTACTGGTGATGAGGAAGGGTTTGCAATTAATGGGACGAAAAAAGTTGTTGACTATTTAAAAAAAAGAAATGAAAAAATAGATTTTTGCATTGTAGGTGAACCTACAAATCCAAATAAACTTGGCGAGATGATAAAAATAGGAAGACGAGGCAGTATTTCAGGAACAATAATGATCCTTGGATCACAAGGCCACGTCGCTTATCCACATCTGTCAAATAATCCAATTAATACATTAATAAAAATATGTAAAAAACTAAAAGAACAAAAGTTAGATAAAGGTAATAAAAATTTTCAACCTTCGAATTTAGAATTTACATCAATAAATGTTGACAATAAAGCTACTAATGTTATTCCAGCAAGGGCTCAAGCTCAATTTAATATAAGGTTTAATAATCTTCATACTTCTAGAAATTTAAAGAAAAAAATTAATTTAGTAGTGAAAAAGTTGAGTAAAAAAAATAAATGTAAGTTTAAAATAGATTATCATGTTAGTGGCGAGTCTTTTCTTACAAAGCCAAATAAAACTATTTATATGGCTAAAAACATAATTAAAAAGATCACTAAAATAACACCTGTTTTTTCTACAACTGGTGGTACTTCTGATGCAAGATTTATTAGAAAAATTTCACCTTGTCTAGAGTTTGGCTTAGTTAATAAAACAATGCACAGAGTAGACGAGTGTGTATCATTGAAAGATTTAAAAAATCTATCGAAAATATATCATAATATTCTTGAGGATTATTTTAAGTGAAGCCTTATATAGTTAAGAGGTCTAAAATTGATAATTTAGGCTTGTACGCTACAAAAAATATAAGAAAAGGAACAAGAATAATAGAATATAAAGGTAAAGTTATCACAGTTAAAGAAACAGAAAAAAATCCAAAATACGACAACGGAAAAGCTATTTATCTTTTTAATTTGAATAAAAGATACGATCTCGATGGAGATTTTAAATTTAATACTGCAAGATTAATTAATCATTCTTGTGATCCTAATTGTGAAGTTTATGGAACTGGGCTGAAAATTTGGGTTCATGCAATTAAAGATATAAGTAAAGGAGAAGAATTTTCATACGACTATGGCTTTAACTTTGATGAAGATTACAAAAATTATCCATGTCGATGTAAATCAAAAAATTGTTGTGGTTTCATTGTCAGAGAAGGATCTAGATGGAGATTAAAAAAAAAGAAAAAACAAAAATAGATATAATTTTACCTAATTATAATAGTTCTAAATTTATAATCAAAACTATTGAAAGCATATTAAGACAAACTTATAAAAATTGGAAATTAATTATAGTTGATGATTTCTCAAATGAAGAAACAAAAAACATTTTAAAAAAAATTTCGAAAAATAAGAATATAAAAATTTTTTTTCTTAATAAAAATCGCGGTGCAGGTTTTTGTAGAAACTTTGCGATAAAAAAATCAAATTCTCCCTATTTAGCGTTTATTGACTCTGATGATATATGGAAAAAAGACAAATTAGAAAAACAAATTAATTTTATGAAAAAAAATAATTTTTTATTTTCATATACTGACTATAAAACTTTTGGTGAGAAAGATAAAAAAGTAAGTAATCCTTTAAAACTCAATTACACTAAATTTTTGAAAAATACGTCTATTGCAACAAGCACCATGATGATTAAAAGAAATATAATTGGCAATATCAAATTTACAGAAACAAAAATTTGCGAGGATTTTTTTTTTAAATGTCAACTTTTAAAAAAAATTGGACATGCATATTGTTTAAACGAGTATTTAACCAATTATAGGATTAGAAAAAATTCCCTACAAAGCAATAATTTAAGAAATTTTTATTGGATTTGGAAAATAAATAAAAATTATAATAAATTAAATATTTTTGATAATTTAATTTCTCTTCTATTTATCTCTTTCAATTCTTTAAAAAAGTACGGCGGAAAAAATATCTTCAAATTTTAGTATTTAACATTCAGCAAATATAATCCACAAGCAGGTGCAGGAGGAGCACAACTTTCCCTTTTTTTTGATTTGAAAGCCTTTTTAAATTCACTGAAGCTCCATTTACCAGTTGATAAATATTTTAAACAACCAACCATTGATCTCACTTGATTTTGAAGGAATGATTTTGAACTAAATCTTATCTTAATTTTATCATTAGTTTTGCTTACTTTTATTGGTTGCATTTTTTTTATCGGTGATTTAGCAGAACAAGATGATGCTCTAAAAATTGAAAAATCATGTGTCCCTTCTAGAATTTTAGCTCCCTGCTTTAACAATTTAAGATTTATATTTTTTTTCACATGCCAAGCTCTATCTCGATCGATTGATAAATCCCCTTGCCTATTTATTATTAAATATTCATAAGTGCGCAACTTAGCACAAAATCTTGCATGAAAATCGTTATTCTTCGGTTTAATGTCTAAGACTGATATACGTTTTTTTTTTAAAAAGAAATTAATAGAATTTAAGAATGTTTTTTTCTCATTAATTTTTTTTTTGAATTTAAAATTTGCATATTGAGATAAAGCATGTACTCCTTTGTCAGTTCTTCCAGATCCTATGACTCTTATGTGAGTTTTTAAAACTTTCTTTAAAGCTTTCTCAATGCTATTCTGTATCGATTTTCCATTTTTTTGGCTTTGCCAACCTACAAAATTTGTTCCATCATATTCAATTTTTAACAAGTAGTTAAACATTTTAATCTAAATTTAGGCCAATTTTAATTTTATTACCCTTTAAAAATTCTTTTGTAGTCATTTTATGTTTTCCTTCTTTTTTAATCTCTAATATTTGAACGGCATTTTTTGAACAACCTATTGTTAATTTTTCATCTAAAACAGTGCCGGGTTTTCCTTCGCATATAATTTTTTTTGCTTTAATAATTTTTATTCTTGATCCATAAAGTTCAAACCAGCACCCTGGTTTAGGGTTTAAAGCATTAATTTTTGCTACAATATTTTGAGCATCTTCAACCCAATTAATTTTAGCTTCTTTTTTTTCAATTTTTTTTGCATATGTAACCTCGGACTCTTTCTGTGATATAAATTTAGCTTTATTTCCTTCGATTAATTCCAGTGCATCTAAGATTAGTTTAGCACCCATCTTTGACATTTGATTGCTCAATTCCCCATAATTTAAATTTGGGTCAATCTTAATTTTTGATTGTAACATTACAGGTCCCGAGTCTAACTTGGGCTCTATTTTCATTATTGAAATTCCAGTTTCGCTATCCATATTCATGATCGCTCTTTGTATGGGGGCTGCTCCTCTCCACCTAGGTAGCAAAGATGCATGAATATTGATAAAAAGAATATCTTTTAAATTTAATAAGCTGCTAGGTAAAATTTTTCCGTAAGCGACAACTACAACAATGTCTGGTTTTAAGTTTTTAATATATTCAATTTCTTCTTTTTGATTTAAAGAAATAGGATTGCGAACTGAAATTTTTAACTTTTTAGCATATTCATGTATTGGGGAATTCAAAGTTTTTTGGCCTCTATTTTTCTTTTTTGGAGGTTGAGTATAAACTTCTACAACTTTATGCTTTGACTCAAAAATAGACTTTAATATTGGAACAGAGAACTCGGGTGTCCCCATGAATAAAATTTTAAAAGACATCGATTTTTATACAACTATTCTCTCTAATGTTTTTTTTTGTTTAGAAAGTTTTTTTATTATCATGCTTTTTTTTAATTTAGACAAATAGTCTATAAAAAGTATGCCCTCTAAGTGATCCATTTCGTGCTGTATACAAGTCGCTAGTAAACCTTTAGCCTCCAAAGTTTTTTCCTCTCCTTCATAATTTAAAAACTTTATTTTACATGTATCTGGTCTGCTAATTTCTGCAAATTGATTAGGTACTGATAAACATCCCTCTTCGTAAGATGCATCTTTTTTTGACTTAGTGATAATTACAGGATTAACAAAATATTGAGGGTTTTTTTTTTCATCATTCTTGCTTAAATCAATGACTATAATTCTTTTTGGCACTCCGATTTGAATTGCGGCTAAACCAATGCCTGGTGCATCATACATAGTCTCAAGCATGTCGTTCATTAAAGATCGTATATTATCGTCTACCTTTTCTACATTTTCAGACTTCTGTCTTAAAAATGGATCTGGCTCAGTTAAAATTTTTCTTATGGTCATAACTAAATTTATATTCCAATTAGGTTCTTAATGGTAGGGCAGAATTTAAAACTTTATTTCTTATTGTCACTAAATTCATTTTATTTAAAAGATTAGTTACGAAATATATAGTTTCTGGATCAAGTTCATACGGTTCGTCTTCTCCAATTATCTCCACTATCCTTAAAGCCAGAAATGCTTTTTGATCGTTATCAATTAATTTTAATAAATTATTTGGCACATCAAATTTTTTCGATAACTCATTAAATTTAAAATTAGATGGTAAAGAAAAACCATCAGTTATTAATGCATCTGCCAATGCTAAATCTTTTGCTGAAATAAAATATTTTTTATTTTTAGAAACTTTTTTAAAAATTTTATCTATATCCTTCTGTACTTTCTTTTTATTTTCACCTTCTACAAAATATTTCAATATTTTAGATTGGTGAATAATTTTATCATTGTACCTTACTTTCCCTAATTTCAAATCCTCATCAGTGACTATCTTTGCAAGTGCAATTTCTTGAAAATCTTGTGGTAAATTATCAATACCAATTTCTTCGATTCTATCACTTAAAAATTTTGAATAAATATTAATTAAATCCGCTTTTTTAAAAAGTTCTTCCAATAAAAATAAGTATTCAATTTTTGTCTCATTGGCATCAGAAATCAAATATTTTTGGTAAATAAGTGCTCTAGCATCACTTTCTTCCAATGTTTGATATTTGTTTTTAGCATTAATTAGGTCGTTAAGATTAAAAGGTACCTGTCTATAGATTTCAAAAATTTTATTTTTATCTAATTGATTATTATTTGCTGCTATTTCTAATTCTTTTAACTTTGTTTTATCAGAAGAGTCATCTAATTTTATAAGGTTTGCAGCATTTAAGTATTTCCAAATTTCCGGCTTTGTTTTATTCGTTGGCTCATATTTAAAGTTAGGTATAGTTATGCTCGAAAGATAAAAATTTAAAAGATTTTTTTCATTTATTTTATTGCTAGATTTTTCAGAGACTCCTAAAAGGAAATTTATTTTATCATCGTAAAATTTACTCGATTGTTTTTGTTCACGCAAAAGATCTAATAATAATTGTGCTTCAGGTTTTTTATCACTAAAAATTAAGCAATAAATCTTAAATTTTTCTAAATAAGAATCTTTTATTTTTGCATCTATAAATTTAATTTTTTCACACCCATTTTTAATATTTCCACCTGCAATATTTTTATCTACTAAATATTGAACGGCTTTACTCTTACTATCAAATTGTTCATTTTGTTTTAAAAAATTTTCTACTAAATCTGTACGATCATTTTTAATTAACCAATTTATCTTTAAATCAACAAATTCTTTATTTGACATTCCTTTCGGGGGGTAAGAAAATGAAAATAAAATTGCTTCTAATATTTCATTCGAAGATTTTGAGAGTTCAATTTTATTCAACCTTTTTAAGCTAGATCTTAAATCATCTGCATTTGTGGATGACCACATATTTAGATTTAAATCATAATCAGCAGGTTCATAAATACCATAAACCTTTTGTTCATTAGATAAAATTGCAGATCCCTCTTGAATTTGAATTTTTTCAAATGATTTTAAAGGTTGAACACTTAATTCTGAATTTTTTTCAATTTCTTTATCTTTTAGATTTGTAGATTCTGTTGCAATTTCTTTTTTATTTTGCCAAATATCTATTTTTTCATCACTCAAAAGAGTTGTTGAAAAAAAAATGATTAATAAACTAATAATATAATTAAAGCTTTTTAATATCATTAGTCACATCAATTTGAAATTTTTTTTCTGGAGATGGAAAACTAATTTTTTCTATCAAAAAAATTGCAAATATAAAAATAATTATCAATAGAAATAACTTAATTAAAGTTTTTAATACTGAACTTCCTAAACTTGGTTGTCTGTTGTATTTAAGTTGCATACTTATAGATTTGATTTAAACTCAATAAATAAGACATATTTATGAAAAATCAAAATCAAAAAGGAAGCTAAATTGGGAAAAAACCTTATTTTGACCGGGATGATGGGAGTTGGAAAATCTACTATAGGCAAAATCTTAGCTAAAAAGCTTAATTATAACTTTACAGATGTTGATAAACTTATTGAGGCGAAAGAGGGCTCATCAATAAATTTAATATTTAAAAAAAAATCTGAAACTTATTTTAGAAAAATTGAAAATGACATTACATTAAATGAACTTAAAAAGAACAACACTGTTATATCTCTAGGTGGAGGTGCTTTCTTAAATAATGCAATTAGAAGAAACGCAAAAATATTTTCCATAAGTTTTTGGTTAGATGTTCCTTTAGATGACTTGATCAAAAGATTAATGAAAAATAGAAAAAGACCGCTTTTATTTAACAAAAATATCAAAGAAACAGTAAAAAAAATTTATTTTGACAGAAAAAAATTTTATAATGAGGCTGACCATAAAATTAAATGTAATTCTTTAGAAGTAAAAGAAATAGTTGATAAGATAATATATTTATATGAAAAATCAGGAAATAAAATTTAATAATAAAAATGTCAAATATTCAATATTTATTGGAAAAAATACTTTAAATATTTTACCAAAAAAGTTGAAGCAATTATGCCCAAAAGCCAAAAATATAGCTCTGATTGTAGACAAAAATGTTCCGATTAATTTTCGAAAAAATTTGAGAATAAAACTAAAAAGTTACAATCTATTTTTTCTTAATTTTGCAGCTAATGAAAAAAATAAATCTATGAATACAGTAAATTTCTATTTAAAAATATTATTATCTAAAAATTTTAATAGGTCGGATGTGGTTATTGGATTAGGAGGTGGAATAACTGGAGATGTAGCAGGTTTTATCTCAAGTATTTTTAAAAGAGGGATAAATTTTATAAATATTCCCACAACTTTACTATCTCAAGTGGACTCGGCAATCGGTGGAAAAACAGGTGTAAATTCAAATTATGGTAAAAATCTTATTGGCTCATTTTACCAACCAAAATTAGTTATAAGTGATACAATGTTTATTAAAACTCTACCAAAAAAAGAAATGATTTGTGGTTATGCTGAGATTTTAAAACATTCTATAATAAGAGATCAAAAATTTTTTCATTGGTTAAAAAAGAATACTCAATTCATTCTTGCAAAAAAATCTCAAGAATTAACTTATGCAATAAAAAAAAGTTGTGAAATTAAAATGTACTTTATAAAAAAAGATATAAATGAAAAAAATTTAAGAATGATTTTAAACTTTGGACATACTTTTGCTCACGCGATTGAGGTAAAAAATAATTATTCAAAAAAAATTACTCACGGAGAAGCTGTTTTATCAGGTATGATTTTAGCTATAAAACTTTCAGTGATAAAAAAGATTTGTTCTCCTAAAACTTTACAAGCAATAAAAAATATTTATATATCGAATAATTTAACTTATACATTTGAGAAATATTCAAAACAAAGCTCAATAAGAAATTTGATCCCTTTTCTTAGGAATGATAAAAAAAATAATGATAGCAATATAAACTTTATTTTGTTAAAAAGAATTGGCAAAACTACAATGCCGAATAAAAGTAAACTTTCTATAAATAAGTTAACTACATTAATTAGAACTATGGCTCAATACTAATCTCTAGGGCATGTATTTTTGTTTTGAGATCATTATTCAAAACTTTCATTACAATCTTTTGAGCAACTACTCTTGATAGCGAAGCTAAATAAATAGATTTTATTTTTAAGTGTAAATGAAATTTTTCAGAAGAATAAAATTTGTGTCCCTTATGTTTATGAGAATTATCAACAATCTGAATTTCTTCTATTTTGATTTCTTTATTTAATTTTTTACAAATTTCATCAAAATAATTTTTCATTAATTTAATTTTACTATATAGAATTACTTAATGAAAATAATATGTGATTGGGAAAATTGTAACGAAATCGGCTCTTATAAAGCTCCGGTTGAGAAAGATAATAGCAAAAAATATAGATTACTCTGTTTAAATCATATTAAAATTTTTAATAAAAACTGGAATTATTTTGAGAATATGAATGATCAAGAAATAGAGTTTTTTATTAAATCTGATTTAACATGGCATAAATCTACAAAAACTTTTGGATCGTCTGATAATTTTTTTAATATTTTATGGAATAATGCTTTAGATGATAAATTAAATATCTTTAAAACTTCAAATTTTAGAGATTTTAAAAAAACAAAAGTGTCACAGCAAGATAAAGATGCGCTACAAGTAATGGAATTAAGTGAGGAGGTAAAATGGGAGCAAATTCACTTAAAATTCAAAGAACTTGTAAAAAAATATCATCCTGATAAAAACCAAGGTAATAAGAAATTTGAGGATAAATTAAAAAAAATTACTTTGGCTTATAGCCAGTTAAAAAAAACTTTAGGAAGAAAATGAGTACTCAGCAACTATTACAAAAAACTGATATTAAACTGTCAGTAAAACAAACATTTGGTTTTGAAAGTGAAATGAAAGTTGGGGCTTTTTCAAAAAAAAATGAATACGTTCCTAAAATAGATCCAGATTATAAATTTGATAAGGATACAACTTTAGCAATTTTAGCCGGCTTTTCTTTTAATAAAAGAGTTTTGATACAAGGTTATCATGGGACTGGAAAATCCACGCACATTGAGCAAGTGGCTGCAAGACTTAACTGGCCATGTGTCAGAGTTAATCTAGATAGTCATATTAGTAGGATAGATTTGATTGGTAAAGACGCGATTGTTTTAAAAGATGGAAAACAAATTACTGAGTTTCAAGAAGGTATTTTACCATGGTCAATTCAAAATCCTGTTGCATTAGTTTTTGATGAATATGACGCTGGAAGACCTGACGTGATGTTTGTAATTCAAAGGGTTTTAGAAAGTGACGGAAATTTTACATTACTTGATAAAAATAAAGTTTTACAACAGCATGATTTATTCAGAATTTTTGCAACTACAAACACTGTTGGACTAGGTGATACAACTGGTTTGTATCATGGTACTCAACAAATTAACCAAGGTCAGATGGATAGATGGAATATTGTTTCAACATTGAATTATCTACCATTTGAAAAAGAATTAGAAATAGTTTTAGCAAAAAACAAAGATTTTAATAATAAAGATGGAAAAGAACTTCTTTCTAATATGATCAAGGTTGCTGATCTTACAAGAAAAGGATTTATTAATGGTGATATCTCTACTGTAATGAGTCCTCGTACAGTTTTACATTGGGCAGAGAATACTAGTATTTTTAAAGATCAGGGATATGCTTTTAGAATTACATTTTTAAATAAATGTGATGAATTAGAAAAAAAAATAATTTCTGAGTACTACCAGAGATGTTTTGGTGAAGATTTGCCGGAGTCATCTATCAATATCACTTTATAAAGTGGAAAATAAAAAAGAAAAAATAGCTGACTTTAAAACTGCAATAAGCTCTACAGTAAGATCACTATCTAATTCAGAAAAAATTGAAGTTTCTTTTGGTAATGACAGTTCTAAATCTGGAACAAATTCAATTAGGCTGCCTGAACTCAACCCTGTTAACAATAAATTAAATTATAATCAAATAAGAGCGATAGCAGACTCAAAATCCTTGAGGCATAGATTCTCTGATTTAAAAACATTTAAACAATATGAGCCAGAAGGAAATATATCTAAACAGTTATATAGAATTTCAGAAAAAATTAGATGTGAAAAAATTGGAACTAGTTATTTTAAAGGAGTAAAAAACAATATTGAAACTTTTTATCAAGAGAGGGTAAATGGCTTAGATCTTAAAAGTAGTGAAGATAAAATAGTTGAGTCTTTTGAAAATTATTTAAGAACAAAATTTCTTGATTTTGAAAATAATAGTCATATCGATAAAAAACTTAAATCATATAAAAAAGATTTAAATGACAAGTTTAAAGGAAAGATCGGTAAATTAAATGAGTTTACCTTAGATCAAGAAAAATTTAATTCCCTCATTTCTGAGCTTATTGCAGATATGAATCTTGATGAAAATCTAGATGAAGAAGAAAAAAAGGACGACGAAAAAAATAACGATGATAAGCAAAATAAACCAGACAATCAGGAAAAACAGGCAAAAGAAAAAGAAGATAAACAAGAGGAAATGTCTATAGACTCTGGTATACCTGATCTTGAAAATGAAGCCAAAGAATCAGACCAAGCTGAGGAAGATATTGAAATAGAGGACAGTTCTCAACCAGATTTAAGAAAAAAAGGAAAGAGTTCCATGAGTGACATTAATTATAAAACCTACACTGAAGAATTCGATGAAATTATTAAAGCAGAGGAATTGGAAAATACTGAAGAACTTACAAGACTAAGAAAAAATTTAGATCAGCAATTATTACAACTTAAAAATTTCATCTCTAAACTTGCAAACAAGTTACAGAGAAAACTTTTAGCCAAACAAAATAGGTCTTGGAATTTCGACCTAGAAGAGGGTTTATTAGATACATCAAAATTGCCAAGAATAATTATGGATCCATTTAATTCTTTATCTTTTAAAAAAGAAAAAGATATTGAATTCAAAGATACTTTAGTAACAATCTTAATAGATAACTCTGGTTCAATGAGAGGTAAACCTATTTCAGTAGCAGCAATCTGTGCAGACATACTATCTAGGACATTAGAAAGATGCGCAGTTAAAGTAGAAATACTTGGTTTTACTACAAAACATTGGAAGGGAGGATCTTCTAGAGAAAAATGGATGAAAAATGATAAACCAACTTTACCTGGAAGATTAAATGATCTCAGACACATTATTTATAAATCAGCGGATATGCCTTGGAGACAGGCTAAAAATAATATGGGTCTAATGCTTAAAGAAGGATTATTAAAAGAAAACATAGATGGTGAAGCACTTAAATGGGCTTACAACAAAATGAATAGAAGAAAAGAAGAAAGAAAAATCCTTATGGTTATCTCAGATGGAGCTCCAGTTGACGATTCAACTTTATCAACGAATACTAGTGACTATCTAGAGTCTAACCTAAAAAAAACAGTCAAATGGATTGAGAATAAAACAAACATTGAATTGTTAGCTATTGGTATTGGTCATGATGTTACAAGATATTATAAGCAAGCTGTAAAAATTACAGATGTTCAGGATTTGGGTGATGTCATGATTAATCAGCTTACTGACTTATTTGTAGAAAAGAATAAAAAAACAATTCACTAATTCTTTATTTCTGAGGCTGAACTTTCCGAAAAGTCATTTATTTTATTAATTAGTAATCTAAATGGAATTAACATTGCCAGTGCTATAAATAGCTTAACCGCTAAGTCCCCTAAAGCTAGAGTCACCCAAGGTATTCCTGTTGCGTAAAAGGCAATTGAAAAAAATAGAAAAGTATCAGTTACGGATCCAATTATAGATGATGTGAGTGGAGCTACATACCACATTTTTTTTCTTAAAGAGTCAAAGATTTGAACATCTAAGTTTTGAGCAATAAAAAATGCAACTCCAGAGCCAATAGCTATTCTTATAGAAATAATATCTGAAAAATTAGTTGATACAAATAATGTTAAAAGAACCCCAATAGCAAATCCTACATATACAACTTTTCTTGCTACTAATTTGCCGTAAGCGCGGTTTGCTAGATCTGTTATTAAAAAAGTGATTGGGTAACTAAAAGCGCCGTAAGTTAAGATTTCATTTAATCCTAAATATTGTATCGGAAATTGAACTAAGTAGTTTGAAAGGACTACAACCAAACCCATTAGAATTGAGAGTTTGTAAAATAAATTCATTGTGGATTTATGATTTTGCTGAAATTGAAGCTTTAATTTTTTTAACTTTTTTTGATAGTTTAGCGTTTTTTGTTGATATTAAAAACTTATCTAAACCGCCTTTAAAATCTACAGTTCTTAAAGCGGCGTTAGCTACATTTAATTTAATATCTTTTTTTAGTATATCACTTCTAAAAGTAACTTTCTTCAAATTGGGTAAAAATCTTCTTTTAGTTTTATTTTTAGCGTGGCTAACGTTATGACCTTTTAAAGGTGATATTCCTGTTAATTCGCATCTTTTAGACATAATTTTTTCCTGGTGTTATATAATTCTTGTATACTTTGGGGTCAAGCATTAATTCCAACTGCTTCACTAATATTTTTGAGATTTTCTTTTTTTAAAATCGATATTAAGTCTTTTTTAATCTCTTTAACAATACCCGGCCCTTTGTAAACCATACCTGTATATAGTTGAACCGCATCAGCGCCGGCTGTTATTTTTTCAAAAGCACTTTCTCCGGAGTCCACTCCGCCGACTCCTATTATCTTAATCTTACCCTTAGTTTCTTTGTAGAATTTTTTAATTAAATTTGTTGAAATATCTTTAAGCGGTTGGCCTGATAATCCGCCAACTTCATGCTTTTTAATATCAGAGAGATTATCACGATTGCTATCTGTTGTATTAGAAACTATTATACCTTGTATTTTGTGGCTACTCACTAATTCAACTATTTTACTAATTTCATTGTCATTAATGTCCGGTGATATTTTTATCGCTATTGGACAGTTGATTTTTTTTTCTTTAATAATTTTGTTTATTCCAGTTAAAAGTTTTTTCATCTCACCTTGATCATGGAAATCTCTTAAACCTTCGGTGTTCGGTGAGGAGATATTAATTGTTATATATCCAGCATACATTCCAAGTCTTGAAAGGCAAATATAGTAATCATCCTCTTTATTTTTTGTTTCTTTATTTGGTCCAATGTTAATTCCTAAAAACCCATCAGGGTGATTATTTGATATTCTCTTTGATACAGTTTCTGATCCATGATTATTAAATCCAAGACGATTGATAAGTGCCTGGTCTTTTTCTAATCTAAATATTCTTGGTTTTGGATTTCCCAATTGTTGTCTTGGAGTGACTGTACCTACTTCGATAAAACCAAAGCCAAATTTAAAAAGAGAGTTATAAACCTCAGCACTTTTATCAAAACCTGCAGCTAGACCTATTGGATTTGAAATCGTTTTGCCTAAAAAATTTGTCTCAAGCATTTCCTCGCTTTCAACATTAAAAAAACTTTTTGGAAGAATATTTGCTTTCAGTGATTTTATAGCTAAATCGTGAGCCACTTCAGGATCTAACGAAAATATATAAGGTCTTAATATTGAAAACATTAGTTATTACTTATTTTATCTTTCATTAACTCAATTGTCTCTTTCAATCCAAAAAAGCTGACAAAATAACCCATCCTTGGTCCATTTTCTTCTCCAAATACTACTTCATAAATTAATTTAAACCAATCTCGTAGATTTTGCTCATACCCATTTTCTTTACCCGTCGCATAGACAATTGTTTGAATTTCTTCTGGTTTTAAATTTTGTTTGATTTCAGATAATTTTGAAACAAGGTTTTCTAAAGCTTTCTTTTCATCTGATGAAGGCTTTTTAAATTTTTTATTTGGTTCAACTTTATCTTTAAAATAGTTAATTGCAAACTTGGTTAACCCATCTAGGATTGGATGGTCTTTTGGTTTAATCTCTTGATGAAATTTATTTATAAACTTCCATAAAATTTCTTTACTATCTGCGTTGCTAGACCCAACTAAATTCAATAACATTGAAAAAGGCATTACTATTTTCTCTGTTGGTGGCTTTCCATTATGTACATGCCAAACAGGATTTAAAATTTGATCCTTTTCTTTTTGACTTGGGTATTTTTCAATACTTGATAAATACTCATCGACTGTTTTAGGCACAACCTCTGCATAAAGTTTTTTTGCTCTTTTCGGATTAGGGTACATATAAAGAGACAGACTCTCCGGTGATGCATATCTAAGCCACTGATCTATAGAAATTCCATTTCCTTTTGATTTAGAAATTTTCTCTCCTTTTTCGTCTAAAAAAAGTTCATAGGCGAAACCATTAGGAGGATTTTTTCCAAGTGTTTTGCAAATCTTGTTAGATAAAATTGCACTCTCGGTTAAATCTTTCCCGTACATTTCAAAATCAACATCAAAAGTAAACCATCTCATCGCCCAGTCTACTTTCCACTGTAATTTGCAGTTGCCATCTAAAATGTTTGTCTCTATTTTTTCTCCCTTATTATCAAAAATTGCCTTTCCAGTTTTATTGTCAATTTCTAGTAACGGTATCTCTAATACCATTCCTGTTTTTGGGCAAATCGGTAAAAATGGGCAATATGTTTTTCTTCTTTCCTCTCTCAGAGTTGGAAGAATTATATTCATTACATCTTCATATTTTTCTGCAACTCTTATTAAAGATTTATTAAAAACACCTTTTTTATAATTCTCTGTTGAGCTTTTGAAAGTAAATTTAAACTTAAATTTGTTTAAAAACTCTTTAAGCATCTCATTGTTATGCTCACCAAAGCTATTAAACTTTTCAAATGGATCTGGAATATTAGTTAAAGGTTTGCCTAGATTATCTTTTAAAACTTGATCGTTAGGAATGTTATCAGGGACTTTTCTAAGACCATCCATATCATCAGAAAAAGTAATAAGCTCATGATTTATTTTCTCTATATGATTAAGAGCATTAATCATCATAGTGGTTCTAGCCACTTCGCCAAAAGTTCCTATATGTGGTAATCCGCTTGGTCCATAACCTGTTTGAAAGGTTATTTTGTTCTTTTTTTTGATAATTTCTTTTCTATCTTTTAATAGCTTTCTTATTTCAACAAAAGGCCAGGATGAAGTAGATTGAATTAAGTTATTATCAAGCATAGTAATGGTTTATTAAATTTTATATGCAAAATACAGATATAATTACGTCATATTAAGTTGAATTTTGAAACTATTTAAATAATCTCATTTTAATGGCTAACAACAAAACAGTTTTTTTCTTAATCGGTATATTGCTCATAGTATTGGGATTATCAATGCTAGCGCCTTACTCAATGCAAGTTATATACAAAGAAAATAGTCATAGCTTTATATCATCCTCTTTTGTGACAATATTTATTGGAATCTTGTGTATATTGGCAAATTTAGAAAAAGATTTGAAATTAAATCTTAGGCAAACTTTTCTATTCTCAACTCTTGCTTGGGTAACGGTTGCAATTTTTGGAAGTTTACCATTTATTTTATCTAACCAAACATTTTCATTCAGTGATGCTTTTTTTGAGAGTATGTCTGGAATCACAACTACAGGCGCAACTATTATCTCAGATTTAGATAATAGTCCAAAAAGTATTCTATTGTGGAGAGCTATTATGCAGTGGTTAGGAGGGATAGGTATTGTTGTCATGGCAATTACAATTTTGCCATTGTTAAAAGTAGGTGGGATGCAACTTTTTAAAATGGAAGGTCCAGATAGTACAGAAAAAATTTTACCTAGAACAGTTGAGGTTGCTACAATTATAATTTCAACCTACATGCTTCTTACTTTGTTTTGTGGTTTTTTTTATTGGCTATTTGGAATGACTATCTTTGACAGCGTTTGCCACGCAATGACAACTATAGCTACAGGAGGATTTTCTACTCATAATGACTCTATAGGTTTTTTTAAAAATTCAAATATAGAAATTGTTGCAAGTTTATTTATTATTTTAGGTAGCATACCTTTTATATCTTATTTAAAGTTTTCTCAGGGAAATAAAAAAATATTTTTTCAAGACGTGCAAATTAAAGGTTTGATATATCTATTATTTTTTTCAATACTAATAATGTTTCTTTATTTACTATTTATAAATTATGAGAGTAATTTATTTGATAAAATAAGAATTGCTTCATTTAACGTTATCTCTATTTTATCCGGAACAGGGTATGTCACTGACGATTTTGGTCTTTGGGGAAAATTCTCTTTAATTTTTTTCTTGTTATTAATGTTCATTGGTGGTTGTGCTGGATCAACTGCGTGCGGTATAAAAATTTTTAGATTACAAATGCTATTAATCTTTTTAAAAAATCAGGTGAAAAAGTTAATTTACCCTAATAGTATTGTAATAGCAAAGTACAACAATCACAAAATTTCAGACGATTTTATAAGATCTGTAATTATCTTTATCTTTTCATTTTTATTTATTTTTTTGATTATTGCTATGCTCCTATCGATAAGTGGGTTAGATTTTGTTACTTCAATTTCTGGTGCTGCAAGTTCAATTTCGAATGTAGGACCTGGATTAGGTGAAATAATTGGACCAGACGGAAATTACAAAAGTTTACCTGATTTATCAAAATGGATATTAGCTGCAGGAATGTTGCTTGGAAGATTGGAATTATTTGCTGTCTTAGTACTTTTCTTTCCATCTTTTTGGAGAAATTAATTTATGGATATATATAAAAAACAAAGTCTAGCTGAAACTTTCTCTGTTTATTTTGATCGTAGAATGATCAAAATATTATTACTCGGTGCTATTAGTGGTTTCCCATGGGTTATTATTGGAAGCAGCTTAAGTCTTTGGTTAAAAGAAGACGGTTTAAGTAGAAGCACCATTGGATGGGCTGGATTAATTTTTGCAGTCTATGCTTTTAACTATTTATGGGCTCCAATTATAGATAGAGTAAGAATTCCTTGGTTAACAAATAAAATCGGTCACAGACGTGGATGGATAGTTTTAATGCAAACTATCATACTAATTAGTTTAATTTTTTGGAGTATGATTGAGCCGTCTACAAATTTAGCATTAGTAATAAGTGTTGGGCTTATAATTGCTATTGCTTCAGCCACACAAGATATAACTGTCGATGCATTAAGAATTGAACAAATTGGAGAAAACGAGGGAAAATCTATGCAAGCTGGTGCAGCAATGGCAGTAGTAGGTTGGTGGACTGGATATAAGTTAGGAGGTGTAGTGGCCCTTACCTCAGCAGAATTCTTTCAAAATTTTGGTTTTGAAAATTATTGGCAAGTAACTTTTCTAGTTCTAGGAGCTGTTATTATAGCCTGCAACATTGGTTTAATGTTTGTTAACGAAGCATTGCAAACAAATAGAAGCGAGTCTCAAAAAAGAACCGACAAAATGATTGAAGATAAATTAGGTGCTTCAAACCTTTTAACAAAAATTGTTGCCTGGCTTACAGGGACAGTTGCTGGTCCAATCATAAGCTTTTTTAAGAAAAATGGTTTTAATATCGCTTTAGCAATATTAGCTTTTATTTTCCTTTTTAAAATTGGTGAAGCTTTTCTTGGCAGAATGTCAGTAATTTTTTATAAGGAAATAGGTTTTACTAAAACAGATATAGCATTGTATTCAAAAGGTCTTGGATGGTTAACTACAGTAATTTTTACACTGTTAGGTGGTTTATTCGCTATTAGATCTGGTGTGATAAAAGCTATGTTTGTTTCAGGAATACTTATGGCCTCGACAAATTTACTTTTTTCTTTATTAGCATGGTCAGGGAAATCAGAATTATTGTTTGCTATTGCAGTAATATTTGATGATATGGCAGCAGCCTTTGCAACAGTTGCTTTTGTAGCTTTCATTTCGATGCTAGTTGATAGAACTTACACTGCAACACAATATGCTTTATTAGCTTCGATCGGAACAGCAGGTCGAACAACTTTAGCGGCATCCTCTGGGGCTTTAGTTGATTGGTTAAATGGAGACTGGGGTATATTTTTTATTATTACGGCAATAATGGTAATTCCATCTCTTATATTTCTTTACATGATAAGACATAAACTAAATTTAAATGACTAAATATTTTACAAATAATTTTTCAGTAATAAATCTTTATAAGAAACCCTCGTTAAAATCTGAATTAGTTACACAAATGATTTATGGTGAAAGCTTTTCTGTAATTAAGAAATCGAAAAAATGGCTAAAAATAAAAATTAAAGAAGATAATTACAAAGGATATATATTAAATAAAAAATATTCTTCTTATTTAAAACCTACTCATAAAATAAATTTATTAAAGGCGAAAATTTATAAATTTCCAAATAAAATCAAAAAAGGAGAAATTACATTTGGCTCTAAAATTAGAGTTATTGACCAAAATTTAAAATCATTTAAATTTTCTGGAGGATGGGTGAGCAAACAAGATGTAAAGCCGATTTTATTTAAAGAAAAAGACCCCTTTAGAAAAATTATATATTTTAAAAATGTAAGATATAAGTGGGGTGGAAAATCTTTTAAAGGAATTGATTGTTCAGCACTTGTACAAATATTTTTAAATTTTAATAATAAATTTTGCCCGAGAGATGCTAAAGATCAGGTTAAATATTTCAAAAAAAACGTAAAATTAAAAAACATAGAAAAAAACGATATCATTTATTGGAAAGGCCATGTTGCTGTAGCATTATCAAAAAAAAAATTAATTCATGCTTATGGGCCAATGAAAAAAACAGTTATAATGGATATCAATCAAACAATTAAAAGAATTGAACGTACTGCCAAACTTAATGTAATTGGAATTAAAAGGCTTTAAAAAGCAAAGGCAGCTTCAGTCTCCCTCCACTGCCCTTGTTAATTATTTAGCTGATTCGTAAAAATAATTTAAGACTCTTTTAAGTTGTATGTGGATATTTAAAATGGCGGAGAGAGAGGGATTCGAACCCTCGAAACGGTTTCCCGTTTACACGCTTTCCAAGCGTGCGCCTTCAACCACTCGGCCACCTCTCCTAATTAAAATCATCTATAAGTTTTATGAATTTATCTATGAACTCTTTATTTGTTGGTAGCTTATTTTTCTTCATGTCTTTTTGAATTTTTTTATAATTTTTTTTAATATTATTTAAAGTTCCTAGAAAACTTAAAAAATTTCTTTTTGTTACAAAAATCCCTTTTTTGTCTCCTATCACATGGCTAATTTCATCAAAAATAACTACCGGCCTTCTTCTAGCCAAAGCTTCTAGCAAAACCATCGGATGACCTTCCGTAAATGAAGGTAAAACAAATATATTATGATCATCATAATGTTTTATTAATTTAGTTTTGTTACTTTGAGTGGGAAGAATTTTAATGTTACTTTGGTTTATTTTATTTGAACTTTCTTTTTCTGCACCAATAATTGTCAAAGAGATATCTCTTTTATTTCTAATCAACTCTGACAGAGCAAAAATTCCTTTTTCAACTCTTACTCTTCCAACATACAAAAGTTTAAAATTTCTTATTTCTATATTCTTGGGTTGTCTTAACCAAACAGAGTCTAATTGAGATGGGTTTATAAGTTTTCCTTTTTTTCCACGAAGTATATAATCTCTACAGCTTATCAAATTTGAAATCGCTCCAGTAATGCTAAACATAAAGTGATAGATAGGAGGTCCAATTCTTCCAAAAATCGCTTTGTATTCACCATAACCATCGCTTCTCAAATAAACTATTGGTTTTTGTCCTAGGATTTTAAGGAATAGAGAAATCATGAAAGTATAAGGAGAAATAGAAATTATCAAAAATTTAGAGTCTTTATTTTTTGAAGCGCTTTTTACCTCTGATAAATAAGAAAAAATATTATTAAATACTTTTATTCGTTTTAACTTTATTTCATGCGATCTTTTTTTAATTGATTTTCTGCCTAGTAAATTAACTTCAAATTTTTTATTTAAACCTTCTGGTGTCGATTTTAAATCTAGGTTATCACAATAAAATTTATTATCTTCTACAGAAATACTTTCATTAGAAAAAATAAATAATTTTTTTTTCATTATGCGTCTTTATTTATCTTTAAAACTCCTATGAAAGCTTCTTGAGGAATCTCAACTTTACCAAACTGTTTTGATCTTGCTTTACCTCTTTTTTGTTTTTCTAAAAGTTTTCTTTTTCGATCAGTGGCCCCACCACCATGTATTTTTGTTAAAACGTCTTTTTTAAATCCTTTTATAGACTCTCTGGCTACAATTTTTCCACCAATTGCTGCTTGAACTGGAATCATAAAATTGTGTCTAGGTATTAAATCTTTTAATTTTTCACAAACTTGTCTGCCAGTAGATTGTGCAAAATCTTTATGAATTATCATGGCTAGTGCATCGACTGGCTCTGAGTTTACCAGAATGCCAAGTTTAACTAGGTCTCCTTCCCTATAACTAGAAATTTCATAATCAAAACTTGCATAACCACTTGAAATAGATTTTAATTTATCATTAAAATCAAATACTACTTCATTTAGGGGCAAGTCATAGGATAAAACTGCTCTTTTACCTGAGTAGCTTAAATTTGTTTGAATTCCTCTTTTGTCCTGACAAATTTTTATAATTGATCCTAAATATTCGTCTGGTGTGATGATTGTAGACTTAATCCATGGTTCCTCTATTTTTTCAATTTGAGATGGATCAGGCATGTTTGATGGATTTTGTAAATCTAAAACTTTACCCTTGGTTTTGTGAACTTTGTATATTACTCCTGGAGTTGTTGTAATTAAATTGACGTCAAATTCTCTCTCAAGCCTTTCCGTAATTATTTCAAGATGTAGCAAACCTAGAAATCCACATCTAAAGCCTAATCCTAAAGCGCTAGATGACTCCGGCTCATAAGAAAAACTTGCATCATTAAGTTTTAATTTTGCTAAACCATCTTTCAATTTTTGATATTCAGAACTATCGACTGGAAATAGTCCGCAAAATACAACAGGTTTACTCGGTTTAAAGCCTGGAAGAGGTTTATCAATAGGTGTACTAGCATCACAAATAGTGTCTCCAACTTTTGTTTCTGATAGGGATTTAATTCCTGTAATAATAAATCCAATCTCGCCAGAGCATAATTCTTCTATATCATTTGGTTTAGGAGTAAATACTCCTACTTTTTCAACTACATATTCTTGATCATTAGACATTAATTTGACTTTCATATTTTTTTTTAATTTACCATTGATGACTCTGACCAAAATGACTACGCCGAGATAACTGTCATACCAGCTGTCTACAAGTAAACATTTTAATTTTTCATCAATAATCCCATTTGGGGCAGGTAATTTGTGAATTATTGCCTCTAAAATTTCATCTATACCTTCTCCTGTTTTACCAGAACAAGAAATAGCATTCGTTGTCTCAATTCCAACGACCTCCTCGATTTCTGTTTTTGTTTTTTCGATATCTGAGGCAGGTAAATCTATTTTATTTAAAATTGGTATAACCTCATGATTAATTTCTAAAGCTTGATAGACATTCGCCAAAGTTTGAGCCTCTACTCCTTGAGTACTATCAACAACTAAGAGAGACCCTTCACATGCTGATAAAGACCGGCTTACTTCATAACCAAAATCTACGTGACCAGGGGTATCAATTATATTCAAAATATAATCTTTACCATCTTTGGCTTTATAATTGAGTTTTACAGTTTGTGCTTTGATTGTAATTCCTCTTTCTCTCTCAATATCCATTGAGTCAAGGACTTGTTGTTTCATTTCACGATCAGTAAGACCGCCACATTTATGTATAATCCGATCTGCAATAGTTGATTTACCATGATCTATATGCGCAATTATAGAAAAATTACGTATTCTGTTTATATCTGACATTAGGACCTAATTGTAGCGCCAGTTTTTTTACTTACTGTATCGATAATTTTTTTACTGATATCGTCTAAATCATTCTCTGATAAAGTTTTATCAATAGCCTGTAAAGTTACGTTAATTGCAACTGACTTTTTATTTTTTGGAATATTTTCTCCCTCATAAACATCAAAAGTAGATACATTTTGAATTAAATTGTCATCTACGTCTCTTATAATTTTCTCTAGAGTTCCTATTTTAAAAATTTTATCGATGACAAAAGCAAAATCTCGATCTGATTTCTGATAATCTGAAGCATGAAAGCTTTTTTTGCTTTGTCTCAATTTTTTTTTTGGTTCGGGGATATTTTTCAAAAATATTTCAAATCCAAAGATATTTTTATCTTTACAATCTAAATTCTTAATTATTGCTGGATGTATTTCTCCAAAATAGGCTAAATGTGGTCCTTTCTCTGATTTTAAAGTTATAGATCCTGATCTTCCAGGATGGTAACTAGATTTTGTGTTGTCATTAACAATTAGGTTTTTTTCTTCAATACCAAGCTCGACTAAAGATCTAATAACATCGCTTTTAATATCAAAAACATCCACGTCTCTTTCTTTATCTAACCAACTCTTTCTATTTATTTTTCCAGATTTCAAACCTCCAACCACAATTTGTTGCTCTCCTGGATTTTTTCCAAAAAAAGTTGGACCAATTTCAAATAGAGATAAGTCTTCGTATCCTCTGTCCTGATTCTTTTTTAAATAAATAGCTAAGTTAGATAAAATTGAACGTCTTAAAACATCAAGATCAGACGAAATTGGATTAAATATTGGTATTTCTTTTTCACCTTTAGAAAACTGTTTATCAATTTTTGAGTCTGTAAAAGACCAAGTTACTATTTCCATATAGCCTTTTGATGCTAAAGATCTCTGCGATAAATGGAAAAGTTTTTGTTTAAAGTTTAAAGTATCTTGAGTTCTATTTTTAGTCGGTTCAATTAATCTTATATTATTAAATCCTTTGATCCGAATTAACTCCTCAATCAAGTCTTCATCCAAACTCACATCTGGCCTCCAGCTTGGAATTTCTACTTTTATGCTTTTTTGACTTTTTTTACATTTAAAACCTAAAGAAGATAAAATTTTATCAATTTCTTTAGCAGTGATTGAAATACCAATTAGTTTCTCAAACTTATTTAATTCAAAGTTTATTATTTTATTTTTTTTACTCGTTTTTCCTGTAATTTGAAACTTACTAGCTTCCCCGCCACAAATTTTTAATATAAGTTCAGTCGCAAGTTCCAACCCATCTTTAACTGAATTAGGATCAATCCCTCTTTCAAATCTATATTTTGCATCAGTATTAATATTTAGTTCTTTAGCAGTTTTTCTTATTGATGATGGTTTGAAATAAGCTGCTTCTAAAAGTATATTTTTTGTATCTAATTCAGTAGAGGTAGTTGTTCCTCCAATAATTCCACCTAAACCAAGAACACCAGATTTATCAGAGATGACGCACATGTTTTTATTCAATTTATATTTTTTATTATCCAATGCCTCGAACATCTCACCCTCTTTGGCGTTTCTAACTATAATTTCTTTATTAATTTTATCTGCATCATAGGCATGCAATGGTCTATTTAGATCAAACATTACGTAATTAGTAATATCTACTACAGCAGAGATTGGTTTTAAACCTAATGCGATTAATTTATTTTTAAGCCATTCAGGACTTTCTTTGTTAGTAATATTTTTAATGTAGCAGCTTCCAAAGATATCACATCCTTGATTTTTTTCTTTTATAATTGATGTTTTAATTTGGTGTTTTGTATTTTGTTTAATTTTTTTTCTCTTTGTTAGTATTAATTTTCCAACTCCTGCCGATGAAAGATCTCTTGCTATACCTCTAACACCTAAGCAATCAGCACGATTAGGAGTTATGGAAATATCAATAGCTTTTTGTGAGCTACTTTTAAAATAGCTTTTTCCTATTTCTCTCTCGTTATTTTTAAGTTCAATAATCCCTTCGCTCTCGTCAGATAAATTGAGTTCACTTTCTGAGCAAAGCATCCCTCTCGACTCTACACCTCTTATTTTAGCAATCTTTAATTCAAAATTAGTTTTAGGTATTACAGCTCCAGGAGGTGCATAAATTGTGATTAGACCTTCTCTGGCATTTGGAGCTCCACAGACAACTTTTAAAATCTCTTTCCCACCGATAGTAACATCGCAAACTTTTAACTTATCTGCATTAGGATGTTTTTCAGCTTTTAAAACTTTAGCAATTTTAAACTTACTCATCTCTCCGAGGTTTTCTTTTACGCCTTCAACTTCAAGTCCAATATTTGTAAGACGATCAATAATCTCATTTTCTTTAGCTGATGTTTTGAGATGTTCTTTGAGCCAAGGTATAGTGATAATCATTTACTTAGCCCCCTGTAATTTGTTGGAACATCTAATGGGTCAAATCCAAAATGGCTTAGCCACCTATAATCTGCCTCGAAGAAAGCTCTTAGATCATTAATTCCATATTTTAACATTGCTAAACGATCAATACCTATTCCAAAAGCAAATCCTTGATATTTTTTTGTATCTACTTTTACATTTTTTAAAACGTTAGGATGAACCATTCCACATCCTAAAACTTCTAACCATTTATCTCCTTCACCAATAACTATTTTTCCTTTTTCAATTTTATATCCAATATCAACTTCTGCTGATGGTTCTGTAAAAGGAAAATGACTTGGTCTAAATCTCATTTTTACATTTTTAACTTCAAAAAATTCTTTAATAAAATAATCTAAGCATCCTTTGAGATGACCCATAGTGACTCCTTTATCTATGTGTAGACCCTCTAATTGATGAAACATTGGAGCATGAGTCTGATCGCTGTCGCATCTATATGTTCTTCCAGGTACGATTATTTTAAAAGGTGGTTTGCTTGATAGCATCGTTCGAATTTGAACTGGTGATGTGTGTGTTCTTAATAATAATTTTTTATTTTTTTCTAAATAAAAAGTATCATGCATATCTCTAGCAGGGTGCTCCTCAGGAGTATTTAATGCTGTAAAATTATTATATTCTGTCTCAACATCAGGCCCTTCAGCTACTGAAAAACCTATTTCTGAAAAAATAGAGGATATTTCATCTATAACTTGTGAGACTGGATGAATTTTTCCTTGGCGTTGAGGTCTAGTTGGTAAAGTGACATCAACTTTTTCATTTTTAAGTTTTTCATTTATTTCACTAGTTTCAATCTCAATATTTTTTTGCTCTAATTGATGAGTGAGATCATCCTTAATTTTATTCAAATTTGATGCAAATTCTTTTCTTTTTTGTGGATCTAAAGATCCTAGAGATTTGAACTGTTGCGTGATTTGACCATTTTTTCCAAAAAATTCTGTCTTAATGTTTTGAAGATCGTCTTTTGTTTTCACGGAGTCAATCTTTGCGTTAAATACGGAAGTTATTTTATCTAAATCACTCATTAGTTAATTGATTTTTTATATTAAGTTGAGATTAAATCAAAGACCCTTTTAAGCTAGGGAGGATTGAACCTTTTTTACTACTGATTTAAAGACTTCGGGATTATTATAAGCAAGCTCTGCTAGAACTTTTCTATCTAACTTAATTTTTGATTTAGCCAAACCATTGATAAATTTTGCATAAGTTAAACCCTCAGCTCTTACTCCAGCATTAATCCTTTGTATCCATAGAGATCTGAATTCTCTTTTTTTTGCTTTTCTATCACGGTAAGCATATTGCATCGCCTTTTCCATTGCTTGACGAGCAATTCGAATAGTATTTTTTCTTCTTCCTCTCTGACCTTTTACAGATTTTAAAACTTTATTATGTTTTGCTCTACTTACTACACCACGTTTAGTTCTAGCCATATTATCCTCTTAAGTTATATGGCATGTACGATTTGACAATTTTTGTATCTTGTTTTGTCATAATTGTAGTGCCTCTTTGTTTTCTTATTTGTGAATTTGTTCGTTTAATCATACCATGACGTTTTCCAGCTTGCGGCATCTTAATTTTTCCAGAAGCAGTAAATCTAAATCTTTTTTTTGCTGAGCTTTTTGTTTTAAGTTTTGGCATAAAATAATGGACTTATATAGGCATTAATAAATCTTTACAAGATGATTTTATTCGCGATTTACAGAGGCTGAATTATCATAACCATCTGTCTACCTTCAAATTTTGGCTTGCTTTCAATTTTAGCAACATCTTTGGTTTCTTCAATAATCTTATTCATCAAGTCTTTACCAAGATCTGTATGTTGCATTTCTCTTCCTTTAAATTTAACAGTGAATTTTACTTTGTTACCTTTAGAGATAAATTTTTTAGCATTTTTAATTTTAAAATTATAATCATGTGTTTCTGTTCCTGGTCTTAATTTAATTTCCTTAAGTGAAACCGTTTTTTGTTTTTTCTTAGCTTGATTGGCTTTTTTCTGTAAATCATATTTATATTTACCCATATCCATAATTTTACATACAGGTGGATTTGCATTTGGTGAGATTTCGATTAAATCTAATCCCTCTTGTTTGGCCAATTCAATAGCTTTATTTAATGGCATAGCTCCAAGATTGCCACCATCACTTCCAATGACCTGAACATCTAAAGCTCTTATTCTCTCGTTCGCTTTTGGCCCTTGAGGTTTACTTCTTCTCTGAAAATAATTGGGTTTAAAGTTTGACACTTAATTTAAAGGCAACTTATTTGTGGCAAGCATATTTTTAATTAAATCTTCTCTTTTCATGATCTCTTGTTTATCAGAACCCAACTTCCTAACTGTAACTGTATTATCTGTTACTTCTTTTTTACCACAAACAATTATATATGGAACCTTTGCGAGAGAATGTTCTCTTACTTTATAGTTTATTTTTTCATTTCTTAAATCCATCTCACATTTTATACCCTCTTTAAATAAATCTTTAAATAACTTTTTTACATAGTCATTGTTCTCTTCGGCTATAGAGCACACAACAGCTTGTGCTGGTGAGAGCCAGAAAGGTAATTTGCCAGCATAATTTTCAATTAAAATTCCAATAAATCTTTCAAGAGAACCAAATAGTGCTCGATGTAACATAACCGGTACTTTTTTAGTACCATCTTTTGCAACATAAGTTGCACCTAATCTATTAGGTAAATTTAAATCTACCTGTAAGGTTCCACATTGCCAATCTCTACCAATTGCATCTCTTAAAACAAATTCAATTTTAGGACCATAAAAAGCTCCCTCTCCTTTATTGATTGTATACTCAAGTTTGGATTGTTTAATTGCTGATAGAAGCGCCGCTTCAGATTTATCCCATACACTATCATCACCAACTCTTTTCTCTGGCCTATCAGAATATTTTAAGATTACATTTTCAAAACCTAAATCTTTATAAATTTCTAAAATTAAATTAGTGACTGAAAGTGACTCATCTGTAATTTGATCTTCTGTACAAAATATATGAGCGTCATCTTGCGTAAACGCTCTCACTCGTAATAAACCATGTAAAGCTCCTGATGGTTCATACCTATGTACTTTTCCAAACTCAGATAACTTAAGTGGTAAATCTCTATAACTTTTTAAACCTTGGTTAAAAACTTGAACACAACCAGGACAGTTCATAGGTTTTACTGCGAATATTTTTTCATCAGGTGTTTCAGATGTAAACATGTGTTCCCCGAATTTTTCCCAATGACCCGATTTTTCCCAAAGAGTTTTATCTAAAAGTTCGGGTGTGTTGATTTCTTTATATCCTGCGAGTCTTTGTTTCGCTCGCATGTATTCCACAAGTCGCTGAAATAATAACCAACCTTTCTCGTGCCAAAATACTGCACCTGGGCTCTCCTCTCTAAAATGAAATAAATCCATTTCCTTTCCAAGTTTTCTGTGATCTCTTTTTTCAGCTTCATCTAATCGGTGAAGATAATCGTCAAGTTCTTTTTTTGAGGTCCAACAAGTACCATAAATTCTTTGAAGCATTTCATTATTAGAGTCTCCTCTCCAATAAGCACCTGAAACTTTTGTTAATTTAAAAGCTTTGCCTATTTTCCCTGTTGAAGCCAAATGAGGTCCTCTACATAAATCATGCCATTTGCCATGATGATAAATAGATACCTCTTCACCTGAGGGGATGCTCTCAATTATTTCAGCTTTATATTTTTCACCTATTTTTAAAAAATGTTTAACTGCATCGTCTCTTTTCCATATCTCTCTACGTGTCTTTTCATCTCGGTCAACTATTTCCTCCATCTTTTTTTCAATTTTTTTTAAATCATCTTCGGTAAAAGGATCTTTTCTTGAAAAATCATAATAAAATCCATTATCTATTACAGGGCCAATTGTAACTTGAGTGCCGGGATAGAGTTCTTGAACTGCCATAGCTAAAATATGAGCAGTGTCATGTCTCATAACTTCTAAACCTTCTTTATCTTTAGGAGTAATAATTCTTACTTTTGCGTCTTTAGTAATTTGATGGCTTAAATCTTTTAAATCACCATCGACTTCCATAATTAAGGCAACTTTTTCGAGTGACTTGCTAATTTTTTTTGTTAAATCAAATCCATTAATTGATTTTTCAAAATCTATCTTTTTTCCATCTAATAATTGAATTTGCGGCATTAATTTTTAATTAATCTTTTATATTCTTTTAAATTAGATTGACACATTATTTCAACATCGAATTTTTTAGTAATATTTTTTCTACCTTCATTTCCCATTAATTTTAATTCATCTGATGATAATTGAATAACAGTATTTAAAATTTTAGCAAGTTCTCTTGGATCGTCATGCCTGTACAAAAAACCAGTTTTTTTATTAATTATTGTTTCTTTTGATCCTCCAATATTACTAGCAACAATTGGTTTACCCATAGATTGAGCTTCTACTGAAACTCTTCCAAAGGCTTCAGGTTCTATTGATGCTGATACTACAACATCAGCTAAAGAGTAAGCTAAAGGCATCTCCCTGCAATGTTGAATAAATTTTACCTTTTTGTTTAAACTATATCTTTGAACCAAGTTAATTAATTTTTTTGAGTAAACTTTTCTTCCTTGATCTGACCCAAGTATAATAGCTTGAAAATTAGTTATATTATAATCTTCAATCAAAATGTTTAATGACTCGATAAACTTTTCTTGACCTTTCCAATAAGTTAATCGCCCTGGTAAAAGGATTGTAAATTTGTTTGAAGCTAAATTCCATTCTTGTTTTAGTTTTTCTTGTTTAAGAATTGATATATTTTTTGGATTGAAATAATCAACATTTATGCCTCTAAAAATCACTCTAAGTTTTTTTTCTTTACTTAAATATTCACTATAGTTTTCGTTAATATGACCAAATATAAAATTTGATCCTGCAATAGTTAGTTTAGCTCGAAGCATTATGCTATTATAAAATTTTTTTAAATTGCTCTTAAAATTATAAGTTCCATGGAATGTAGTCACGAAAACTTTTCTTGTTATAATGGATGCAAAATAACACGACCATGCTGGAGCTCTACTCCGTGCATGAATAATATTTATATTAAATATAAGAATATAAATGATTAAAACTAAAGTATTAAATAATATCAAAATAGGATTTTTTGAGTGAACTGGTAGCCTAATCAATTTTACTTTTTCCTTTTTAACAAATTTTAAAAGTTCTCCACCAGAAGTAGCTAGAAATGAGCCACAATCATTTTCAGATAGAAAATGGGCAATATCGTAGCAGCCTGTTTCGGCACCACCGTATCCAAGTTTTGGAATTACTTGAAGAACATTTAATTTAGTAGTCATCTTATTTGTTATATAATAGCACTAAAATATTCTCATATGAAAAAATTCAAATACTTAAAAATTTCAAAGACAAAAAAACTTAGATTTATAGACAATTATTATAAAAAAAATCTCTATATTGTTTTTCTTCCTGGTTTTATGTCTGATATTGATGGAGAAAAACCTCAAGCCTTTAAAAAATATGCTGTAAAAGGTAAATTAGGTTTTTTAGCTATTGAGTATTCAGGACACGGTAAGTCATCGGGTAAATTTACAAAAGGAAATATAACTATATGGTCAAATGATGCTAAGAATTCAATTAAAAAAATTGTTAGAAAGAATAAATTTATACTTGTTGGTTCTAGCATGGGAGCATGGATTTCTTTAAATCAATTTAAATATTTTAAAAATCAAATTGTAGGTTTTGTTGGTATAGGCTCAGCTCCCGAATTTCTTGAAAGATTAATGTGGAAAAAATTTCCTAAAAAAATTAAAAATGAAATTGTTACTAAAGGATTAAGTGTTATTAAGAATGGGCAATATGAGTATCCTATTACATATCAGCTTATTAAAGATGGGAGAAAAAATAAAATTCTATCTAAAAAAATTAGATCTAGAATTAAAATAACAATGGTTCATGGCAGCAAAGATGAAGTTGTGCCGGTATCCTTTTCAAGAAAAGTTCTTTCGGTATTTACAAATGCACAAAAAAAGTTAGTAGTAATTAAAAACGGAGACCATAGTTTATCAAATCAAGTTCCTTTAAAAAAAATTATTAAAGAATTAGAGAGTATTGTTAAAGATATAATTTAGTCCTTCAACATAAGTTGGGTACTTTAATTTGTGATTAAAAAATTCTTTCATTTTTTTATTGTCCACTTTTTTTGAATCTTTATAAAAATTTCTTAACATTTCGCTTTCAACTTCCTCGATTTTCACTGAATTAGGTTTCTTTATTTTTAGTAGTTTTGCGCCGTAGGCTGCTATTTCAATTTGCGAAGCAGGTTTATCATCACAAATATTATAAATTTCATTATTTCTAAAATTATCAAGGGACTTGAATAAAATGTTAGCTATGTCCTCAACATGAATTCTTGAAAAAAAGTGATTTTTTTTATCTACAATTTTTACTTTACCAGTTTTTAATCTTTTCAATATATTAAACTCATTTGAATATATGCCGGCTAATCTAAAAATTTGAAGTGGATAATTTTTTTTATTCGACAAACTTTTCCAGTTTTTTTCTGCTTCTAATCTACTTCTACCATTATCTGATGTAGGCTGAGTAACGCTATCTTCGTTAACCCAATCACCTTTATGATCCCCGTATACACTAGTTGCAGATAAATATGTAATCCATTTACAATTAGTTAATTTTTTCAGATTTTTTTCAAAGTAAGTTGCTACAATATCCTTACCATCAATAGGCGGAATAGAAACTAAAATGTGATCTGCTTCCTCTATTTTTTTTTTAATAGAGTTTTCAAACTTGTCTTCAGTAAATTGGTATGAATTTATTTTAATATTATTAAACTCTATCTGATGTGTTTCCTGTCTAGAAGTAACGCTTAAATCAAAGTCTTTTTTTTCGTTTATTAACTTATTGATGAAACTTTCTGCGACTTGGCCAAAGCCAAAGCAAAAGATTTTAGTTTTGCTCATTAACCTGCTTTCTTAGTATGAGATCTTAAACTAATAGGATTGTCTAATTTATCAAGCATTTCTATCGGACAAACTTGTTTAAATTTTTTTAATTCATTATCAAAGTCATTTAGTACTTTCTTAGCAATTTTTGAATTTGTTTCTTTGACAAAAGTATTTAAACTTTCTTTTAAAAAATTTTTCCAATAATCTGTTTCTACCTCTTGCCAGATAATTGAAGCTGGATTAACAAAATTTTCAAAGGTATTTTTTTCATCATAAATAAAAGCCATACCACCGGTCATTCCTGCTCCAAAATTGTCACCTACTTCTCCTAATATAATTGCTGTCCCTCCAGTCATGTATTCACATCCATGAGCTCCACATCCTTCAACTATCGAATTGCTTCCGGAATTTCTAACTGCAAATCTCTCTCCAGCTTGTCCTGATGCAAATAATTTTCCTGAGGTTGCTCCATATAAAACAGTGTTTCCAATTATTGTATTTTCATTTGAAACTATGGAGCTTTTTGGAGATGGATAAACAACAATAGTTCCTCCAGATAATCCTTTTCCCACATAATCGTTACAATCTCCCTCAACAGTAAGTTTAACCCCTTTAGTCAAAAAAGCTCCTAGAGACTGTCCTGCAGATCCCTCCAGTTTAATATGAACAGTGTTTTCAGCCAATTTATTATTACCAAATTTTTTGTATATGTGATGAGATAACCTTGTTCCTACAGACCTTGATGTGTTTTCTATTTCATAATTAAACTTATTTTCTGAATTAGTTTTAATCTTATTTTTTATATCAGACCAAATTTTTTCATCGAGGGTGTCTGGTACTTTGTTAATGTGTTTACCTTTACAATATCTAAGATTTTCACCTGGATCCGCTTGGACTAATAGTGGATTTAAATCTAAATCATCTAAATTAGATGCACCTTTGTTTACTTGGCTTAATAAATCTGTTCTTCCAATAATTTCATTAATTGACTTGAATCCTAGAGAGGCAAGTATTTCTCTTACTTCTGTTGCCGCAAATTTAAATAAATTTACAACTTTCTCTGGAGTTCCAGTAAACTTTTCGCGTAATGTTTCATCTTGGCTACAAACTCCGACCGGACAAGTATTTGAATGACATTGCCTAACCATAATACATCCCATAGCAACTAAAGATGAAGTTCCCATCCCGAACTCCTCCGCTCCCATCATAGCTGCCATAACGATATCCCTTCCAGTTTTTAATCCACCGTCTGTTCTTAAAGTAACGTTATGTCTTAAATTATTTAACGTGAGAATCTGGTTTGCTTCAGTTAAACCCATCTCCCAAGGTATACCAGCATATTTAATGCTTGTTTGCGGGCTTGCGCCTGTCCCGCCTGAGTGACCTGAAATTAAAATTATATCAGCTTTTGCTTTGGCAACTCCTGCAGCTATGGTCCCGATTCCAGTTGATGCAACCAACTTAACTCCAACTCTTGCGCCAGGGTTGATTTGTTTTAAATCATAAATTAATTGTGCTAAGTCCTCTATTGAATAAATATCGTGATGTGGGGGCGGTGATATCAAAGTAACACCTGGCGTCGAATGCCTTAATCGCGCAATTTCCTCTGTTACTTTAAAGCCTGGCAGCTGTCCTCCTTCACCCGGTTTAGCACCTTGAGCAATTTTTATCTCTATTTCATTAGCATTATTCAAATAATCTACAGTAACTCCAAATCTTGCAGAAGCAATTTGTTTTACCCTTGAGTTTGCACTATCCCCATTAGGTAGTGTCTTAAACCTTTTAGCATCCTCACCACCTTCTCCACTACATGAGGCACCTTTAATTCTGTTCATTCCCACTGCTAAAGTTTCGTGAGCCTCTGCTGATAATGCTCCATGAGACATACTTCCACTACCAAATCGTTTCAAAATTTCCTCTATAGGCTCTACCTCATTTATGCTGATTGGTTTTCTCTGCTTTTTAAATTCTAACAAGTCTCTAATATTAATTGGAGGCAAATTATGAATTCCAGCTGAATACTTTTTATATAATTCGTATGAACCGCTACCAACAGCACTTTGTAATAAATGAATTAGTTTTCCTTGATATTGATGATCTTCTCCACTTTTTCTATATCTATATAAACCGCCTATAGGTAAAGAATATACATTTTTTGCATTAAATTTTTCATGAAGTTCTTTAATCTTTTTCTCAATTCCGATTATACCAATTCCTGAAATTCTTGAGGACATGCCAGGAAAGTAATCGGAAACAATTGCTCTACTTAAACCTACTGCTTCAAAATTACATCCACCTCTGTATGAACTTATTACTGATATTCCCATCTTTGACATAATTTTTAAAAGTCCGGCATCAATTGATTTTTTATATTTTCTAACACATGTTTGAAAATCTGATTTACCAAATAGTTTTTTTTCAAATCTTTGGTGGATGCTATCTATTGCTAAATATGGATTTACTGTTGTAGCGCCAACTCCTATTAAAATCGCAAAGGAATGTGTGTCCATTGCATCAGAACATTCAACATTCAAAGAACAGTAACCTCGTAAACCATGTTTTACTAGGTGAGAGTGAACCGCTCCTACAGTTATTATACTTGGAATACTAGCTTTTTGAGCTGTAATATTTTTATCAGATAATACTAAACAAGTACTTCCTTCTCTAACAGCTGTTTCCGCTTCTTCTCTAATTGATTCTATTCTATCTTTAAGAGATCCATCAATGTCAAAAGTGCAGTCAATTATTTTTACTTTTTTTGAAAAAAATTTTTTAAATTTTCTCAATTGTGAGTTTGTTAGTATTGGACTGTCTAAAACATAAATATTTTCTTCGGTTAAATTATCGAAATCTAAAATATTACCTAAATTTCCAAATCTTGTTTTTAAACTCATCACTTTATTCTCTCTAAGAGAGTCTATGGGTGGATTGGTCACTTGACTGAAATTTTGTCTAAAATAATGTGAAACAGGTCTAAAATGACTAGACAAAACTGCAACAGGTGTGTCGTCACCCATTGAGCCTGATGCTTCTTTACCCTCCTCGGCCATAGGATGGAGTATCAGCTCCAAATCCTCTATACTCAGTCCTGACAGGTACTGTCTTTTTCTTAAGTCTTCACTTAAAAAGTTTGGCTTTTCATCCTCAGATGAAATTTTTTTCTCTAAATCAATAATTTGTTTATTATATTTTTTATAATCTTTAGCTAAAAGATCTTTTATTTCTTTATCTTTAAATAGTTTCCCTTTTTTTAAATCAATTGCAATTATTTGGCCTGGGCCGAGTTTGCCTTTCTCAATAATCTTTTCTTCAGGAATTTTAATCATACCTGTCTCAGATCCTGCAAAAAATAAATCATCTGAAGTAATTGAGTATCTAAGTGGTCTTAATCCATTTCTATCAGAAGAGGCTAAAACCCATTTGGCATCAGTTGCACAAATTGCTGCTGGGCCATCCCATGGCTCTATTGTACTGTTAAGGAAATTAAATAAATCTTGGTGATTTTTTGGAACCGTTTTACTTCTCTTTGACCATGAGTCTGGAATCATCATTAATTTAATTAATGGAGCTAATTTTCCAGAGTGAGTTAAAAGTTCAAAAACATTGTCAAGTGCGCCGGAGTCCGAAGAGCTTCTAATAACTGGTTTCAAATTTTTAACATCTTTAAAAAGTGAACTTGACATATCTTGCTCATGAATTTTCATCCAATTAATATTTCCTTTAACGGTATTAATCTCGCCATTGTGCGCTAAGGTTCTAAAAGGTTGGGCTAGATCCCAGCTAGGGAAGGTGTTAGTAGAATATCTTTGGTGAAATATTGCAAATCTTGAAGTTAACTTTTCATCATGAAGATCTGGATAAAACTCAGATAACATTTCAGCTAGAAACATGCCTTTGTAAACAATTGATCTTGAACTAAAAGAACAGATGTAAAAATCTTTGATTTGTTTTTCTCGTGCAACCTTTTCTATTTTTTTTCTTGTTTCAAATAAATCTCTTTCGAGATCATTAGTTTGTAATGTCTCATTTTTTTTAAACATTACTTGAGCAATTTCTGGACGATTTTGATCAGCTGTTTTACCTAAAACATTTGGATTAATTGGAACTTGTCTCCAACCATATATATAATAATTTTCTGCTAATAAAGCGGCCTCGATAATCTCTCTACATTTTTCCTGCTCAGAATAATCTGTTCTTGGTAAAAAAACCATTCCTACACAAATTCTTTTACTTTCATCAAGAGTATGCCCTGTAGATAAAATTTTTTCTTTAAAAAATTCTGGTGCTATCTCTATTTGAATGCCTGCACCGTCGCCAGATTTTCCATCTGCATCTACAGCGCCTCTATGCCAAATAGCTTTTAATGCTTCAATTCCATAATCGACAATTTTTCTAGATTTTTTTCCATTCGTAGACGCAATTAATCCAACTCCGCAAGCGTCGTGCTCCATCTCCGAAGTGTAATTAAAACTTTTTTCTAAAATTTTTTTATTTTTTTTATAATTTTTCATTTAAATTATGCTGCGACTACTGATTTATTTTTGTTAGCTTTTAATTGTAAATATTTTTCAATTTGAACAGCCGCGTCCCGTCCGTCTCTGATCGCCCATACTACAAGTGAAGCTCCTCTTACAATGTCACCTGCTGCAAATATCCCATCTAAATTTGTTTGCATTGATTTCAAATCAATTTTTAAAGTTCCCCATTGTGAAACTACAAGTTCTTTAGCGTTAAATAATTTAGGTAGGTTCTCAGGATCAAATCCTAAAGATTTAATTACAAGATCTGCTTGGATCATATATTCAGATCCCTTTTCAATTTCGGGTCTTCTCCTTCCAGAGGTGTCAGGATCACCTAATTTCATTTTATTTACTTCCACCGCTTCAACTTTATTTGTTCCAATGAAGCTTTTTGGACTTGTTAACCAAACAAATTCCACTCCTTCTTCAATTGCATTTCCTACCTCTCTTGCTGACCCTGGCATATTTTCTCGATCACGTCTGTATAAACATTTTACTGACTTTGCTTTTTGCCTTACCGATGTCCTCACGCAGTCCATAGCAGTATCTCCTCCGCCTATTACGACAACATTTTTTCCTTCAGCATTTAAAGTCCCGTCATCAAATAATTTAACTTTGTCACCCAATCCTTTTCTGTTAGATGCAGTTAAAAATTCCATAGCAGGATAAATATTATGAAGATTATGACCGGGTATATCTATCTCTCTCGCTTTATAAACTCCAGTAGCGATTAGTATTGCATCATGTAACTCCCTTAATTCATATAGAGTTTTATCTTTTCCAACCTCAAAGTTTTGAACGAATTTAATTCCTGAGTCTTTAAGTAGCTTTGTTCTCCTTTCAACAACAAATTTTTCTAATTTGAAGTTTGGAATTCCATAAATTAAAAGACCACCAGGCCTGTCGTATCTATCATAAATTGTTACTTGATAACCTAATTTTCTAAGCTCTTCAGCACAAGCCATACCTGCAGGACCTGCACCTATAATTCCGATTGATTGTTTTAATTCTTTTTTTACTTTAAAGGGCTTTACCCATCCTTTATCCCAAGCTGTATCCGTAATATATTTTTCTATAGAACCTATTGTTACAGTTCCATGACCTGATTGCTCTATTACACAATTACCTTCACATAGCCTATCTTGCGGACAGATCCTACCGCACACCTCTGGCATGTTATTTGTGCTTTGTGATACTTCATAAGCCTCTTTAAGTCGGCCTTCAGCAGTCAATTTAAGCCAATCAGGAATATTATTACTTAAAGGACAATGAATTTGACAAAAAGGAACTCCACATTGAGAACACCTACTTGACTGTTCCGATGCTTTATTAGTTATGTAATCTTTATAGATCTCGTTAAAATCACCTTTTCTTTTTTCAGTACCTCTTTTCTCAGGCGTCTCTTGTTTAAGGTCTACAAACTGTAACATTTTCTTTTTCATGATTGTGTAAATAAGTTAAGTTTTTAAGTAATGATAGTATTTAAGGGTCAATAATAGTTACCTATATTATAAAAAGCTTAAAAATATAATGTCATTTTTTGCATACCTGGTATGCATTTAGAATTGCCAATAAAAAAACAACCTTTAATTTTATTTTTTAACTGTGACTGAAATATTTATCTTATCTCTAATACAAGGAATTACAGAATTTTTACCAATAAGTTCTTCCTCTCACCTCATCTTAACATCCGAGTATCTTGATCTTGAAAACCAAAATCTATCTATTGATGTAAGTTTACATATAGGGTCATTCTTTGCTGTTTTAATATATTTTTATAAAGATTTAATTAATTTTTTTGAAAATAGGCTTCTTTTTCTTAAAATTATTGTCTCTTCCATACCAGTTATTTTAGTTGGATTTTTTCTTGTAAAATCTGGAACAATTGAAAAAATAAGAAATTTAGAGTTTATAGCATGGACAACTCTTTTATTTGGTTTCTTGCTTTATATAAGTGATAAATTCAAAACAGAAAAAAATATTGATAAAAATTTTACATTTAAAAAAGCAATTTTTATCGGACTATTACAAATACTATCATTAATCCCTGGAGTTAGTAGATCAGGGATATCTATAACGGCTGCGCGTTTATTAAATTTTAAAAGGGTGGACTCAGCTAAGATTTCTTTTTTGATATCAATTCCTATTTTAGCGGCAGTTTCAATTTATGGATTAAAAAATATTTTTTTTTCACAAGATAATAGTTTTGCGATGATTAATTTAATTGCAATTTGTTTATCATTTTTATTTTCATTTATAACAATAAAATATTTTTTAATTTATATTAAAAAATTTAATTTAAACATTTTTGTTTTTTATAGAGTATTATTAGGAATATTGCTTTTGACGCTAACTTATTTATAATATTAAGGTTAAAGTAAATATAAATACTAAAATTAGTAGGAAAAATATTATTACAGATTTTTGTAGTGACATATAATTTATATCAGTAACAGTATTTAATATTTAAAGAAGAAAATCAATCAAAATGGTGCGCCTGCTAGGATTTGAACCCAGAACCTCCTGGTCCGTAGCCAAGCGCTCTATCCAGTTGAGCTACAGGCGCGAAAATTAAACTAACTATACAAAATTGTTTAAATTTAGACTTTTTTGTATATAAATTATTCATTGTAATGCAACAAAATATTATTAGTTTTAATAAACCTTTTTTTGCAAACTTTCTAATATGTTTAATACCTATTAGTTTCATTTTAGGAAATCTTGCAATAAATTTAAACATTGTTCTCATAATTTTATTTGCATTCTTTGTATTTATCAAGAATGGATTTAATTTTAAATTAATACTTTTTGATAAACTTCTCCTAATTTTTTTTTGTTATATAGTTTTAGTAGCAATTATAAACTATATCGAAATTGACCAAATTCACCAAAATAATCAAATAATTGTAAAATCAATTTTTTATTTTAGGTACTTAATGCTTTATTTTGCAATAAGATTTTTATTTGAGTATAAATTGATAAATTTAAAAATATTTTTTTACGTTTGTTCTTTGTGTGTAATTTTTGTTTCTTTAGATCTTATTTACCAATTTATCTTCGGTAAAGATATTTTTGGTTTTGAAGCAACAAATAGAAGATTAGGTGGACCATTTGGCGATGAGTTGATTGCTGGATCGTATCTATACCGTTTTTCTTTTTTTTTAATTTTTTTATTTTTTGTTTTTGAAAATTTTAAAAAAATTGAATTTAAGATTAAATTTCCATTATTTTGTACCGCTTCTATTATTATAAGCATCAGTCTTATTATTGCTGGCAATAGAGTACCTTTCTTTATTTTTTTAATTGTAATTATTTTATGTTTTTTATTAATAAAAAATTTAAGAAAATATCTTATCTCTCTAATTTTCATTTCAATAAGCGCATTAATTATCTTAATGAACTTAAATATTGAAATAAAAAAGCACTACGGGATGTTCCAAACAAAAGTTATTAATTCTCTAAAATCATTTTCTGAGGATAAAGAAATAAAATATAAAGATGATAAAAGTCCTACCCCTGACGAAAAAAATTATACAATTACTTTTAGAGGAAAAGATTATTTTTACTCTTCGGTGTATTTAAAAGAATTTTACTCAGGATATAAAACATGGAATGAAAATAAATTTTTTGGGGGAGGAATTAAGTCCTTCAGATATAATTGTCCAAAGATTTTTATAAATTGTAATACTCATCCCCATAATTATTATTTAGAAATATTGAGCGATCTAGGTGTTATTGGGTTTTTGATGATAGTATCTTTTTTTATCTACCTCACTTACAAATCTTTCTTAGTAAATAAAATTATTTTAAACCCCTTTTTATTTTTGTTTATTGGTGAAGTATTTCCCATTAGAACCACAGGAAGTTTTTTTACAACATCTAATGCTGTATTTATATTTTTACTAATTTCTATTATTATAAGTGTTTTAAATAGAAAAGATTTGAATTAAGCTTCTGAAGATATATTTTAAATTATGAATTATAAAAATATAGTAATCACTTCTGCAAAAAGAACCGCTGTAGGATCTTTGGGAAAATCTCTAAAAAATGTTCAAAGTTTTGAATTAGGCGCTAGTGTAATTAAAGAGTTATTATTAGATTCAAAAATAAAAGGTGATGAGGTCGATGAGATAATTTTGGGTCAAGTTTTAACTGCTGCGATAGGACAAAATGCTGCTCGTCAAGCAGCAATGAAATCCGGGATACCAAAAGAGAAACCAGCCTTCATCGTCAATCAAGTTTGCGGGTCTGGAATAAGATCAGTTGCATCAGCTGCACAAAGTATTAGATCGGGAGATTCAAAAATTGTTATTGCAGGTGGTCAAGAAAATATGTCTCTATCTCCACACGCAATTTTTATAAGAGATGGAAAAAAATTAGGTGACGCCGAAATGATTGATACTATGATCAAAGATGGCTTGTGGGATGCTTTTCATGGGTATCATATGGGGATTACCGCAGAAAATGTTGCAGAAAAATTTCAAATTACAAGAACGGAGCAAGACAAATTTTCATTAAATTCTCAAAATAAAGCCTTAAAAGCTATAGAAGAAAAAAAATTCAAAAATGAAATCATTAATTTACCAGAAATAGATTTTAATGTTGATGAACATCCTCGCGAAGGTTTAAATTTAGACTCTCTCTCCAGATTACAACCAGTATTTAAAAAGAACGGCACAGTTACAGCAGGAAATGCCTCGGGAATTAACGATGGTGCAGCTGCTGTAGTTTTAATGTCTGATGACGAGGCAGAAAAAAGAGGCTTAGAAAAACTAGTATCTATAAAGTCATGGGCTAGCTGTGGTGTTGATCCTTCATTGATGGGCACTGGACCAATTCCATCATCTAAAAAAGCTTTAGACTTAGCAGGATGGAGTATTAAGGATGTAGATCTTTTTGAAATAAATGAGGCTTTTGCAGCACAAAGTCTTGCAGTTTTAAAAACACTTTCAGTGCCGGATGAAAAGGTTAATGTAAATGGTGGTGCTATTGCTTTAGGGCATCCGATTGGTGCCTCTGGAACTAGAATACTGGTTACCTTGATTCATGAAATGATTAAAAGGGATGTTAAGAAAGGCTTAGCAACACTTTGTATTGGTGGTGGTATGGGAATTTCAATGTGTGTTGAAAGATAAATTATTTTTTAATGGAATTACCTGTTGTAAATCACCCTGATTATGTAGCTAAAATTAACGACGATAACAAATTTCCTATTCAGAAATTTGGTGCCTTAGCAGAACATTTATTAAATGTTGGTGTAGTTAAGAAGTTTTATATCCCTCAAGAATGTTCTACAGAAACAATGAAAACATCACATTCATTAGAATATATTAATCATATTAGAAATAAAACTTTAGATACGAAACTGCAGAAAAAAATCGGCTTTCCAATTAACGATAGTGTTGTGAGGAGATCATTTATTGCGACTGGTGGAACTGTTCTTGCTAGTAAACTTGCCTTAGACTCAAAGTTAGCATGTAATACTGCAGGTGGTAGTCATCATGCTACATTCGATTGTGGTGCTGGCTATTGTGTCTTTAATGATGTCGCTGTTGCAGCAAATTATTTAAAAAATAAAAACTATGCTAAAAAAATACTTATAATCGATTTAGATGTGCACCAAGGAAACGGTAATTCTGAAATATTTAAAAATGATCCAAATACTCTAACATTTAGTATGCACTGTGCATCTAATTACCCAGCAAAAAAATCAAAGAGTGATATTGATATTGAGCTCAAAGATAAAATGGAAGATGAAGAATATTTAAATATTCTACATAAAAATTTAAAAGAACTTAACAAAAATAAGTATGATTTTGTATTTTACGTAGCTGGAGTTGACATTCATTTTGAAGATCGTTTAGGCAAACTAAAAATCACTGATGATGGAATTAATAAAAGAGATCAAAGAGTGATTGAAAATTTTTTCTCTAAAAATACTCCTTTATGTGGTGTTCTCGGAGGAGGCTATAATAGGAGTTTTGAAAAACTTATTGAGCTTCATTCAATGCTACACAAAAATTGCGCTGAAATTATTTGAACTCAGCCCCAACTGCCTTTGATAGGAGTTCCAGGGTCAGGGCTAAGCTTAAAATTAATTTAACTGAATTATCAACGCAAATTAATGTAAGAAAATGACGCGCTATTTAAATTTACTAAGATTTAAGTTGTGACAAATTTTCATAAAACTTTAGGGCTTCAGGATTCGCAATTGCCTCTTTATTGTTAATCTTTTCCCCATTTACGACCTGTCTTACAGCTAGCTCAACAATCTTTCCGCTTTTGGTTCTTGGAATCTCTGGAACTTTGATGATTATTGAAGGAACATGCTTAGGGGAACAATTTTTTCTAATTCTAGATTTGATTAATTTGATTTTTTCATCGTTTAATTCCTCATTATTTTTTGTTGTTACAAACAAAATTACTCTTACATCATCATTGTAATCTTGTCCGATAACTAAGCCTTCTGTGATAAAATCAATATTTTCGACTTGTTGATAAATTTCTGATGTTCCAATTCTTACGCCTCCAGGATTTAACGTAGCATCGGATCTTCCTCTCATAATAAAACCATTATTTATAGTTCGTTCAATGAAATCACCATGATGCCAAATATTTTTAAATCTATTAAAATAAGCTTTATGATATTTTTGTCCGTCGCCGTCTTCCCAAAATTTTACTGGCATGGATGGAAAAGGTTTTTTAACTACTAATTCCCCCTTCTCCCCATCTTTTACGCTTTTTCCCTTATCTGTAAAAACGTCAACATCAATACCTAGACTCTGACCTTGAATTTCTCCCATGTACACATTTGAGAAGAGATTTCCTAAAACTAAACAACCAACTAAATCTGTTCCTCCGGCAATAGATGCAAGATGAACATCTTTTTTTATATTGTTGTATACATACTTAAAACTTTCTTCAGCTAGAGGAGAGCCTGTTGAAGTTATTATTTTTATTGAGCTTAGATCTAGGTTTTTACTATTATATTTTTCATTCTTTAAATGATCTATGTATTTAGCGCTTACTCCAAAAAGATTAATTTTCTTATTTTGACAATATTCTAAAAGAATATCTATTTTTGGATAAACAGGTGCCCCATCAAATAAAAATATAGATGAGCCTGTTGCTAATCCTCCAACCAACCAATTCCACATCATCCAGCCTGTGGTGGTATAGTAAAATAATTTTTCATCATCTCTAATATCGCAATGAAGCATGAATTCTTTGTTATGTTCGATTAAAACATTCCCAGCTCCATGCGTTATACACTTGGGTTTTCCAGTTGTACCGCTTGAAAACAGAATATAAATAGGATGATTAAACTCAAACCGTTCAAAGCTTTCATCTGCTTCTGTCTCATCTAAAACTTTATTAAAGTTTATATAATTTTGAAGACTCATCTCTTCTTTTTTATTGTACGCAAATACTAAAGTTTTTTTAATTGAAGGAATTTCCTTTAAGATATCCTCAATTTTTTCAAGAATATTTATTTTCTTACCACTATAAAAGTAGTGATCGCTCGTTATTAAAATACTTGGTTCAATTTGTTTGAATCTATCTACAACTCCCTGCGTGCCAAAATCTGGAGAACATGATGACCATATAATTCCATTTTTTGCACAAGCTAAAAAGCTTATAATAGATTCAATTTTATTTGGAACATAAGCTGCAACACGGTCTCCTTTTTTTAAACCCAAAGATTTTAGGTAATTTGAAAATTTACAAACTTTAGTATAAAGTTGATCCCAAGAAATCTCTTCTTCAAACCCTTTCTCGGATAAAAAACTTACGGCAACCTCAGATGATTTTTTCTTTAAAATATTTTCGGTATAATTCAATTTTGAGTCTGGAAAAAATTTAGTTTTATTAAAAATATTATTATATCTAATTACTTCTTTACCTTTATCTCCTATAATCTTTGAATAATCCCAAAACTTTGACCAAAATTCATCAGGATGATCTACAGACCATTTCCACAAATTTTTGAAATTATAGTTTGATTTAAAATTTATAAATTTTGAAAAATCTTCAAGAATAGATTCTTTTTTTCTTTTTCCAGAAGGTTCCCACAAAAATTTTTGCATAAAAGCTAGCTTAGCTTTTATTTTTTTATCTTAACAGGTATTTTTTAAGAATAATTTTCTGAACTAAAACTGCTCTATTCGTTTTAATTTCTCTTTTTTTAAATAAAAAATTTATTAGCCAACGCATGTCACATATGAATAAAACTAATTGACGAAAAAAAGCAGAAAATGTGACAAAAATTGATCTTATCCGACTATTTGCCCTATTCTTTAATGTTTATTAATTATTTATTTTTTATTATGTTGCACCCAGTTTATAATAGCTAATTATGGCTCAGAATATTTCAGTTCCAGATATAGGTGATTTTAAAGACGTTGAGGTCATTGAAGTTTTGGTCAAGCCTGGAGATCAAATAAACAAGAATGATCCTATTGTTACAATCGAGAGTGATAAGTCAAGCGTTGAGATACCTTCTCCTGCAGCTGGAGAGATTAAAGATTTAAAAGTTAAAATTGGAGACAAAGTTTCAGAGGGAAGTGTATTAGCAACAATAGAAAATGGTCAAGCGGCCTCGGCCCCAAAAGAGAAAAAAATCAAAAAAGAAGTTCAAACTCAAGAAAAACCAAAAACCAATGGTGAGCTTAATCAAGTAAGACAAGTAAAAAAAGTTTTTGCTGAACCAGCTTCAAAAGATGATATTGATCCTATTGAAACAAATGAATGGATAGACTCTCTAAATTCAGTTATTGAAAATGATGGTTCTTCACGAGCAAGTTACTTATTAAACAAGGTAATCGATCAAGCTTATAAATCTGGTCTTGTTCTTCCGGATACTAGAACAACTCCTTACATTAATACTATTCCGCCAGAGGCTGAGATTAAGTCACCTGGTGATCAAAATATTGAAAAAAAAATACGGGCATATGTAAGGTGGAACGCGGCAGCTATGGTTGTAAAGGCTAATAAAAAAAGTCCTGAACTAGGAGGTCACATCGGTACCTTTGCATCTGCAGCTACACTTTACGATGTGGGAATGAATCATTTTTGGAGAGCAAAGAATAACAAATTTGGTGGAGATTTAATTTATTTTCAAGGGCATTCGGCGCCAGGAATGTACGCGAGAGCTTTCTTAGAAGGAAGACTTACTTCAAAACAACTAGATGGTTTTAGACAAGAAGTGAATAAAGGAGGTTTGTCCTCATATCCTCACCCTTGGTTGATGCCAAAGTTCTGGCAGTTTCCTACTGTATCTATGGGTCTTGGACCTATCATGGCTATCTATCAAGCCAGATTTTTAAAATATCTTATCAATAGAGGATTAATTAAAGATGAGGGAAGAAAAATTTGGGTATTTCTTGGTGACGGTGAAATGGATGAACCGGAGTCACTTGGTGCAATTGGTTTAGCTGCTCGTGAAAAATTAGATAATTTAATTTTTGTAGTAAATTGTAATTTGCAAAGACTGGACGGTCCTGTTCGAGGAAATAGTAAAATTATTCAGGAACTGGAGGGAAGCTTTAGAGGTTCGGGCTGGAATGTAATAAAAGTTATTTGGGGATCATACTGGGATCAATTATTGGCTAAAGATAAAACAGGTCTTCTTATTAAGAGGATGAATGAATGTGTAGACGGGGAATACCAAGCATTTAAGGCTAAAGGTGGATCTTATGTTAGAGAAAAGTTTTTTGGAAAATATCCTGAACTTACTGAGCTTGTTTCTTCTTTAACAGATAAAGATATTTGGAGGTTAAATAGAGGAGGTCATGATCCTCACAAAGTTTATGCAGCTTACGCAGCAGCAATGCAACATACTGGATCACCTACAGTTATCTTAGCAAAAACTATCAAAGGATATGGAATGGGTAAAACAGGTGAAAGTGTAAACACTACCCATCAACAAAAAAAATTAGATGAGGAAGATCTGCTTTACTATAGAGATAGATTTAATGTTCCACTAACAGATAAACAGGTAAAAGATATAGAATATTATAAACCAAGCGAAAATTCCGAAGAGATAAAATATTTGAAGGATAAGAGAATAAAACTAGGAGGTTTTATTCCAGAAAGATCATCTTTTGCAAAACAAATTAAAGCTCCACCAAAAGACATCTTTGATGCATTTATGAAATCAACCGGGGAAAAAGAAATGTCTACTACAATGGCTTTGGTAAGAATGATGACTGCACTGCTTAGAGATAAAAACGTTGCTCCAAGATTAGTGCCAATCATTCCTGATGAAGCTAGAACTTTTGGAATGGAAGGTTTCTTTCAAAAAATCGGTATTTACGCACATGAAGGGCAGAAATATGAACCAGTGGACTCCGAACAATTAAGTTCATATCGAGAAGATAAAAGTGGCCAAGTATTAGAGGAAGGCATCAACGAGTCTGGAGCAATGTCATCCTGGATTGCGGCTGGAACTGCTTACACTAATCACGATATCGAGATGATACCTGTTTATATTTTCTATTCTATGTTCGGATTTCAGAGAGTTGGGGATTTAGCATGGGCAGCTGGGGATTCTCAAGCTAGAGGGTTTTTAATTGGAGCAACAGCTGGTAGAACCACATTAGCCGGAGAAGGATTGCAACACCAAGACGGGCACAGCCAATTATTAGCATCGAATATTCCAAACTGTATCAGCTATGACCCTACTTTTGCTTACGAGATGGCAACAATATTTAGAGAAGGCTTAAGAAGAATGCATGAAAAGAAAGAGAATGTCTTCTACTACATCACTGCAATGAATGAAAATTATTCTCACCCAGAAAAACCTAAAGGTTGTGATGATGGAATTTTAAAAGGTATGTACTTATTCAAAGAAGGAAAAAATAAAGGAAAAACTAAAGTTCAATTATTAGGTTCAGGAACAATTTTAAGAGAAATTATAGCCGCATCTGAGATCTTATCAAAAGAATATAATATAGATGCAGACATTTGGAGCGTGACGAGTTTTAATGAATTAAGAAGAGATGGAATGGAAACTGAAAGATTGAATCTTTTAAATCCAAATAAAAAACCAAAAAAATCTTATGTTCAAGAATGTTTGTCTAAAAGAGATGGGCCAGTCATAGCAGCTTCTGATTATACTAGAGCATTCACAGATCAAATAAGACCTTACACAGATAAAAAGTTTTACTCATTCGGAACAGATGGTTACGGAAGAAGTGACACTAGAAAAAATCTTAGAAAGTTCTTTGAAGTAGATAAAGAACATATAGTAGCCTTTACCTTAAGCGCATTAGCAAAAGAACAACTTGTTGGTTCTGAAGAAGCAGAAAAGGCAATTAAAAAGTATAAGATAGACAAAGAGAAAGATTTCCCAGCAAATTTATAAAATGACAATTCAAAAAATTTTAGTTCCAGATATGGGTGACTTTAAAGATGTAGAAGTCATCGAGGTTCTTGTAATAAAAGGTCAAGTTATTAAAAAAAATGACTCTTTAATAACTTTAGAAAGCGACAAATCAAGTGTAGAGGTGCCCTCAACTCACGAAGGTAAGATAGAAAAAATTAATGTTTCTGTAGGTGATAAAATTAATAAAGGAGATTTAATTCTTACTTTAGAATCAAAACAAGAAACAAATGAACCTGTAAAAGAAAAATCTAAAAAAGAACCAGCAAAACAGAAAATACAAAATGAAGAAGTTCAGGTACAAAAGCAACAACCTGCACCTATTGTTCCTGCTTCAGGAAAAAGTTCTGCAAGTCCAAAAATAAGAAAATTTGCAAGAGAGCTGGGAGCGGATATTTCTAAAATTTCTGGCACACAACGTGCTGGGAGAGTTTCAGCCGAAGATGTTAAAAATTTTGTAAGATCTCAAGTTACAGTTTCTCAAGGTGAGGTGCAAAAAAAAGAAGTTACAAAATATGTGGAAGAATATTCTCACGAAGAATTTGGGGAAATTGCAACACAAGATCTACCACGTGTTAAGAAACTTTCAGGACCACATTTAGTCAGATCTTGGACAGAAATTCCACATGTTACTCAACATGATGAAATAGATGTTACTGACATGGAACAGTTTAGAAATTCTTTGTACGATTATTATACTGGTGAAAAAATAAAAGTAACTCCTCTTGCTTTTATTGCAAAAGCCTTAGTGAGCGCTCTAAAAGAATTTCCAAATTTTAACGCATCATTAAACTCTGAGAGTAATAAAATTATTTATAAAAAATATTTTCATATTGGTTTTGCCGTTGATACTCCTCATGGTCTTATGGTTCCAAAATTGAGAAACGTTGATCAAATGAGTATTCAAAAAATTGGGGAAGAGCTTAAAAATATAAGTCAACTTTGCAGAGAACTTAAGATTGATAAAAAAGAATTTTTTGGTGGATCGATGACTATCTCAAGTTTAGGAGGAATTGGCGGAACACATTTTACACCCATTATTAATCCGCCAGAAGTAGCAATTTTAGGAATTGGAAGAACTTTCGATCGACTTGTAAAAGAAAAAAATCAAATAGCTTCTAGAAAAATACTTCCGATATCATTATCTTATGATCACAGATTAATAGATGGCGCGGAAGGTGCTAGATTTTGTGTTTATCTTGGAAAATGTCTTGGAAAAGATTTTGCCTTTAAGCTTGCTGTTTAGATCTTCTTAAACTATTAACCCCTGATGGATAAAAAATCGTTCTCACTGATTTGTGCTATTGTTACGTCTGTTCTTTGGGGCTCAGCTTTTGTGGCGCAAGACATGGGTATGGATTTTATTGGACCTCATACCTTTAATGTGGGAAGGTTTTTAATTGGGTTTTTAACTTTACTACCATTTTTTTTTATTTTTGAATTTAAAAATATTACTTTTAAAAAACTTGATAAAGAAAAAGTAGCATATTTTTTATTTTTTCTTGGTTTTGTTTTAGCTATAGGACAAGAACTGCAACAAATTTCTTTAATATATACCGATGTAGCTAACACTGGTGTTTTTACAGTCTTCTATGTTTTAGTCGTCCCTGTAATTTCTTACTTTATATTTTCAAAAAAAATGCATTGGTCTATTTGGCCATCGGTTTTTATCTGCATTCTTGGTGGCTTACTTCTAAGTGAGCTAAATAATTATTCGGTAAGATTAGGTGATACTTTAGGTATCTTAAGTGCCTTTTGTTGGGGAGTTCATATTTTGCTTATTAGAAAAACTGTTGAATTTTTTAACTTTCCTATAACTATAGCAATGTCTCAGTGTCTTGTAGCATGTTTAGTTTTAATTGGCCCAATGTTCTACTTCGAAGATCCAACTTTTAAAAATTTTTTAAAGGACTCATACGAAGTTTTATATGTAGGAATTTTATCAAGTGGACTAGCTTTTTTATTACAAACATACAGTTTACAAAATATATCTCCAGCTCCTGCTGCGATTGTATTCTCATTGGAAGGAGTATTTGCAGCGATACTTGCTTGGTTAATACTTGATCAATTTTTAAATGAAATTAAAATTTTAGGAATTTTCTTGATATTGACTGCTGTAATTTTCTCACAACTAATGCCAATATATGATAAAAAAAAATATGGACGAAACTAACAAAGGTTTTATGAAACATTTAGGTGGTCTGGAATTAAAACAGATCAGCGATACTCAATATGAATTTATAGTTGAAGTAAAAGAAATGCATTTAAATACTGGAAAAATTGCTCATGGTGGTTTCTTGTCAACGATAGCAGATACAGGAATGGGTACTGCGGCACATAAAGTTGCAGGGAACAAAAGATGCGTAACGATAAATTTAGATATAAAATTTATTTCATCGGGAAAACTAAATGATAAACTTAAAGGAAAAGTTAAGATTTTAAAAAAAACAAATACTCTTATCTTTATCTCTTGTGAAATTTCAAATTCTAGCGACATTGTTGCCTCTGCAAGTGGTACTTGGAAAATACTAAAATAGTTAATAATGCACACAAAATCTGTTTTAGTTTACGCTCTACTCTCTCTTTTTATATTTAATAACGCATCAGCAAATTTTTTTAAGAATATAACTAACTTAATTGAGGAAAATTACGAAAGCCTCAGGTACGGAATATCAGTTGCTGATGTAGACAACAATGGAACGTATGAATTTATAGTTGCCGGTTTTGGAAGTGAAAATTTAGCTCTTTCATACAAAGATAATAAATTAAAAAATATTATTGATGATGAAAAATTTACTGATAAAAAAAGTTTTACTATTGGTGTCGCTGCGTGCGATATTGACTCTGATGGTTATGAAGAAATTTATTTTCTTAACACAGACACATATAGTGGTGAAAAAAGATATTCAGATAGACTAATAGATCTAAAAAACAAAAAATTTTTTGATATTTTTGAACAGAAGAAAAATCAATCAGATTTAAACTTTACAGCTGGTCGTTCGGTAGTCTGTGTAGATAGAAAAGGAAATGGAAAATTTGGTATTTATGTTGCTAATTATGGAGGCCCTACAAGATTTTATGAAAAATTTAAAGGAAGAATTGCTGATAAAGCAACAGAGTTTGGGTTGGACAAAATAACTGGAGGACGAGCAGTTGTTGCGGGCCACATTCTATCCAGCAATATTGATATTTTCGCTGCAAACGAAAGAGGAGTTAATTTTTTGTATAAAAATGTTGATGGTACTTTCTATGATGTTGCCTCAAGCTACGACGTTTTAGACCCCTATGAAAATGGAAGAGGAACAGCCTTAAGTGATGTTTTATACAGAGGACAGTTAGATATAGTGAGTGGTAATTGGGACGGAGAGCATAGAATTTTTGTAAAAAAAGAAAACAATTATAAGGACATTGCTAAAGGAAATTTTAAGACACCCTCCAAAATAAGGACGGTAATATCTGCAGATTTTGATAATGACGGTTACGATGAAATCTTTTTAAATAACATTGGAGAACCAAATAAATTATTTAAAATTAAAGAAAATGGAGAGCTAAAGGAAATTGATTTAGCAATTAATTCTGAACCTAATGGACTTGGTACAGGCGCAGCTGTAGCCGATATCGATAAAGATGGTATTTTAGAATTATTAATCTCACACGGAGAAACAGGTAACCAAATACTAACTCTTTATAAAGCTGATATAAAAAAAAATAATAATTATTTAAGAATAAAACCCTTAAATAAAAATGGAGCACCCGCAAGAGGTGCCACGGTTACACTTACTTCTAATCTAAGAGAGCACTCTAAAACAATCGATGCAGGATCAGGATATTTATGCCAAATGGAGCCTGTTGCTCATTATGGACTTCGGGAAGGTGAAGAAGATTTTAAAGTTTCAATTAAGTGGACAAACGGAAAGACTAATAATTATAAAATAACAAAAACTGGTAAGACTTATATTTTTAAACAAAGTAAGATGTCTATCTCGCCATCTTAATAAAGATATCACCCATTCCAATATTCATTTCCTCTAAAGGAATATCATTTTTGAAAGCACAGAATTTTCCGGTGATTTCATTAGACTGTATTTTTTTAATATCTGCTTTTTGACATTTTCTTGCTTCGTATAAAATTCCTATTACTAACTTACTATCAACCACATGAACTTCTTCTTTATTTAACTTTTGACCATTACAGAAATAATTTCTGTTTACTTCCCTTGGAAAATCTTTTTTTGTACATGGATTATCTATTAAGAGGACATCAATCGTTTTTGGGCCATCCTTAAATTTATGTTTGATTTTTTTAATCTTAGTGTAATTCATGAGGTCACAAGAACATGGCCAACAGCATCTGTAAAGTTCACCACAAATATTTTTTTGAGTCCTTAATTCTTTGACAAAAATAAAATCTGGTTTTTCTCCCGGGTTAATCAATGAACCTGATACGGGACAATATAATTTATTATACTCAATAAACTCTTCATATGTTAAACCTTGGTCAATTAAATATTTAAAAAATCTTGGTCCAGCTGCATTTCTATTACTGTCTGGAAAGATTTTAGTCCAGTTTTTAACAAGATCTTCATAGTAAAATTTTTTTTGCTGGAAGTTGGTCTCAGAAAAACTTAATGATATTAATAAAAAATATATTAAAGTTATTTTTAAAATAAATTTCATTTAATTATTTAATTAAAATTCTGAAAAAAAGCACTGCGCTTTTATGATGCTCTTAAAGATTTATTCCTAGAGTTTATGAAACCAAATATAAAGAGAGAAATTAAAGCAAAAGGGTAAACAATAGCTTTATTCGGTCTTTCTGGATTTTCAATTTTAAAATTACTTATGATGTCACCCATTTGAATACCAGATTTTTTTGCCTCCCCTTTCCAATTTAATTTATCAACGGTAAGTTGGTCATTCTGATCTACTAATGTCACTCCGTATTCTTCAAGATTGTAATCATTTTCAAACTTCCCTTTATCAATAACAAATAATTTATATCTTTCGCCGTATTCAGTAATTCGAGTGACTTTTATGTGCACTTCTTTTGAGGGATCAAAAGATAAATTTTGAATACTTTCTGCTGAAAGATTTTGCTCATTAAATTTTGGATAGAATTTACCTAATACATAATCTGGAGCTAAAAAAGATAAAGATATTATTAAAAAAGCTACAGTCTCGTACCACCTTAATTTATTTATGAACCATTGTTGTGTTGCTGCAGTGAAAACTAAAATACCTATTAATGAAGTGACTATCACCAATAGTGCCTGCCAGATACTGTCTACTCCAATTAATAAAAGTTCATGGTTAAATAAGAAGACGATCGGTAAAATTCCTGTTCTTAAACTATACCATATAGCTTGAAGTCCCGTTCTTAATGGATCGCCGCCGGAAATTGCTGCTGCTGCATAAGATGCTAAACCAACAGGTGGTGTGACATCTGCCATTAAACCAAAATAAAATACGAACAAATGAACTGCTATTAATGGAAAAATAAAACCTGAAGCATTTCCAACATCAACTAATACTGTAGCCATTAATGATGCTACAACCACGTAGTTTGCAGTTGTAGGAAGGCCCATACCGAGAAGTAAACAAAGTATGATAGTTAATAAAATTAATATAATTACATTATCTCTTGCAATTGTCTCGATGACTATAATTAAATTAGTGCTCAGTCCTGTAGATCCAACTGCACCTACTATTATACCTGCGGTAGCAATCGCTATTCCAACTCCAACCATATTAATCGCACCTTTTTGAAGGCCAACAATAGTTTGGTTCCACCACTCAATTAAGCCAATTTTATAATCTGAATTTTTAATAATACGATTTATTAAATTCACTAAAATTAAAGAGATGGTTGCATAAAAAATTGAAAAACCTGCCGTATATCTCATGTAAACAAGTAAAAAAATTAAAACAAAGATTGGTATTAGAAAATGTAATCCAGATAAAAAGGTTTTCTTAAGATGAGGTACGTCTGCATCATCCATTCCTTTAAGTCCTAATTTAAGAGCCTCTAGATGGGATATATAAAATAAAGCAATGTACGAGATAATAGCTGGTAAAAAAGCATGTTTGACAACTTCAAAATAAGTAACACCGATAAAACTTGCCATGACGAAAGCTGCAGCTCCCATAACCGGCGGCATAATTTGACCATTTACAGATGATGAAACTTCAATTGCTCCTGCTTTCTCTTGAGAGAAACCAGTTTTTTTCATTATAGGAATCGTAAAAGTTCCAGTAGTAACGGTGTTAGCAATTGAAGAACCTGAAATCATACCTGTCATTCCAGAACCTAAAATAGCAGCTTTAGCTGGCCCTCCTCGCATCTTACCAACCATTGCGAAAGCTAAATCTAAAAAATATTTTCCTCCACCTGCGGTTTCTAATAATGCTCCAAAAAGAACGAATAAAAATATAAAATCAACAGAAACACCAATAGGTATTCCAAAAATAGCCTCTTGATCAAACCATTGAAAGCCAACTAGTCTTTTGACAGATAGACCACCGTGAGAAATAATATCTGGTGCATATTTGCCAAAATAAGAAAATAAAAGAAAACAGATGGCAATTATTACTAATGGTAATCCGATGGCTCTTCTTGTGGCCTCTAAAAGTATTAAAATACCTGTTGCCCCAATAATAAGCTCTACAGGAACTTTAAATCCGAATATCTCTTTGACTAAAAGTATCCCGCCCCTATTAACAAGATCATCATAAAAAAAATAAATATAAAGACAACAGAATGCAGCGACAATACTTATAAGAATATCAAAAACTGATATTTTCTTTCCTCGTACAACAGGAAAAATTAAAAATGTAAGTGTAAGTGCGAAACCTAAATGTATTGCTCTAGCAGGCAAACCTTTGAACATTCCAAAGTTAAACCAAAAGGGGAAAGGAGAAGCATACCAAAGCTGAAACAATGTCCAGAGAATAGCTATGCCGAAAACTATTTTTAAATGTATGCCTGATAAATTACGTGTTGGAGAAATATCTTCTTGAATTTTGTCTTTAATCTTACTTTGAATAGTTTGATTCATTTCGTTTAAGATACATTATTATAAAAAAAAAGGCCCAAAAAATATTGGGCCTTTTTCAATTAAACTAAAAAGTTGAATTACATTAATCCAGCTTCTTTGTAGTACTTAATTGCACCTGGATGTAATGGAGCCGATAAACCATCAGCTATCATATTTTTCTTTTCCAGAGGTCCAAAAGCAGGGTGTTGAGCTCTGAAGTCATCAAAGTTCTCCATTACCGCTTTTGTTACTAAGTATACAAGTTCCTCAGAAACATCTGCACTTGTAACAACTGTAGCTTTTACACCAAACGTTGTAGCGTCTTTTTTCTGATTAGAATAAGTTCCTTTTGGAATTACAGCTTTTGCATAGTAGTCAGCTCCGTCAATTAAACCTTGAACCGGCGCACCAGTTAAGTTGATTGGGCTAGCTTTTGCTTTACAAGTTGCTGCTTGCTCCATAGCTCCATTAGGAAATCCAACTGAATATCCAAACGCATCTATTTTACCATCGCAAAGAGCTTTAACTTGTTCAGAAGAAGTAAGTTCAGTAGTTGCTTTGAACATACTCATATCTGCTCCCATTGCTTTCATAAGTTCTTCCATAGTTCCTCTTTGACCAGAACCTGGGTTACCTATGTTTACTGTTTTTCCTTTTAGGCCTTTGAAATTTTTAATTCCAGATTTTTTACTTGCCCAAATTTGGAAAGGTTCATTGTGGACAGAAAATACAGCTCTTAAATTGCTAAACTGTTTTCCTTCCCATTTGCTTGAACCATTGTAAGCATGATACTGCCAGTCTGACTGAGCAACACCAAATTGAAACTCACCATCTTTGATTTGTCCAATATTGTAGTTAGAACCACCTGTAGAAGGTGCAGTACATCTATATGCTTTAGCTGTACCTTTTTTTCTACCGTGATCAGCACTTATTGCTGACTTGTGTAACATTTTACAGATAGCATTACCTGTTTGGAAGTATACTCCAGTAGGTCCGCCTGTTCCTATTGTAAAGAACTCTGCTGATTTTGCGATTGAAGTGAATGGGCTTGAAAAAGCTATCATTACTAAAAACGCTGAAATCATTGATATCATTTTTTTCATGTGTACATCCTTTTGTTAGTTAGTTAATTTAACTACGTTATTGAATTGAGGTCAAAGAGATTCTTATAAATTTTTAACCCAATTTGACAATTTAGAAACACCTTCAACTACATTTGGGGCATGCTTTTTGATCATTTCATCATCTATCATTTTACAGTTTGTAACGTTTCTGAAAAAATCTATACCATCGAAATCAGTATAACTTAGTCTTGTTAACATTTTTTTTGGTTTAAAACCAAAATCTGATCCCGGCAACATCGCTACTCCAGTTTCACTTAAAATTGCTTCACACAAATCTGAAGATGTTTTATATTTTTTATTTTTAAATTCTGGCATTAAATAAAATGCTCCTTGAGGAGGAGCTATTAAGATTTTATTTGATTTAAGATTATTATAAACATAATTGCCAACTGCTTGCAAAATAGCCCTAACTTTAAGTTTGTATATTTCGTGTTCGTGAGCGTAAGCTTCTACTGAAGCGTATTGTGTGGGTGTATTAACTGTCGAATAAGACTCGCTGGCTAGTGACTTTAAACTTTTTAAAAATTCAGTTAATTTTTTAGGTACAGCTAAAAATCCAAGTCTCCATCCACCGGCCCCACACCATTTACTTAATCCTCCCGTTATAAAAGTTAATTCAGGATAAAATTTCGATATAGAATTATACTCGTTTGAAAATGTAAGGTCAGTGTAAATTTCGTCTGACAAAACCATAATTTTATATTTTTTTGCTACTTTTGCTAATTCCTCTAGATTTTCACAAACAGATCCGGATGGATTGTTGGGAGAATTAAGAATTAAAATTAAATTCTTTTTTTTTCCAACAGATTTAATTTTTTTTTCAAGTTCTTTTCCAGTTGGGAACCAATTATTTTCTCTAGATGTTTCTAACCAATGTACTTTATTTGAACCTATTTCTGCTTGAGGTTCATATGAAACCCAACCAGGAGCGGGAATAATAATTTCTCCGTTAAATGCTATATGTATTAATAGCATCGCCTCTTTAGAACCAGGCGTAATTAATATATTTTCTTTTGGATATTCGTTTCCTGTTCTATTGAATAAGTATTTTGAGATATTTTCTCTTAATTCAGGCAATCCTTGAATTGGTAAATACTCTTTTCTATGAGCATTTTTTTTTAACGCATCTACAATTTTTTCTGGAACTGGAAACGGTGATTGACCAAAACCAAATTGATATACCTTTTTCCCGTTAGAAATTAATTCTTTTGACTTTTCGTTTATTACAAGTGTAGAAGACTCTTTAAGTTTTAAAATTTTTTTTTTTACCTTAGAAGACATTTTTGCTTTAAATTACCTATACGGGGACTGCCTATTAGAAGTCAAATCAATTGTTAAAATTGGAACATTTGACAAAACGATTCGGTCATGTTTTAATCTTACTTTGTTCTCAATTTTGATCTACATATAGTATAAAAAAAATTACCTAGCACAAATATGAATTCCTACTCATCAAAAATCATAGCACTCCTTGGACCTACTAACACTGGGAAGACTTATGTGGCTATTGAAAAGATGCTGGAATTTAAGACAGGTATTTTTGGCTTACCTTTAAGGCTTTTAGCGAGAGAGGTTTATGATAAATGCGTAAATAAAGTCGGGTTAGAAAAAGTTGCTTTAATAACTGGAGAAGAAAAAATAATTCCAAGCTCAGCCTGTTATTTTATTTGCACTGTTGAGTCGATGCCTAAAAACAAATCAGTAGATTTTGTTGCAATTGACGAAATACAGATGTGTGCAGATAGAGAAAGAGGTCATATTTTTACAGAGCGATTATTAGAGTCGCGGGGAACAAAATTAACTATGTTTCTTGGCTCCCAAGTCATGGCAAAAATTATTGATGAACTAGTTAAAGACGTGGAATTCGAAAAAAAAGAGAGATATTCAAAGTTAAGTTATTCTGGAATTAAAAAAATTTCTAGATTAGATCGAAAAGTTGCAATTATAGCTTTCTCTATAGAAGAAGTTTATGCAATCGCAGAATTAGTAAGACGTCAAAAAGGTGGAGCTGCAGTGATAATGGGTTCTTTAAGTCCTAAAACAAGAAATTCTCAAGTAGGTTTATATCAGTCAGGTGATGTTGATTATCTTATTGCTACAGATGCAATTGGAATGGGTTTAAATATGGATATCAATGAAATTTATTTTTCAAATTTAAAAAAATTTGACGGAAAAAAAACAAGACGACTTAATTTAATCGAAATGTCACAAATTGCTGGTAGAGCTGGAAGATATAAAAATGATGGTGGATTTGGAACAACGGGAGATTGTGAAACTTTAAATTCAGATGAAATCGAAAAGATTGAAAAACATCATCTCCCAGATACTAAAACAATTTATTGGAGAAACTCTAAATTAGATTTTAGTAATCCAGAAAAATTGATCACCTCCCTTGAATTGAAACCAGAAAAAAGAAATCTTCTCAGAACTAATGACTCGCTTGATGAAAGTGTATTGAGGTTTTTTCTCAAAAAAGGTTCAAATAATATTATCTATCATAAAAATTTAGAACTATTATGGGAATGTTGTCAAATACCAGACTTTGAGAAAAAAGCTTACGGACAACATATTAATGTTATCGATAAGGTTTTCCAATTTCTCTCTATGCGAAAAAATAGAATTCCAAACACTTTTATGAAAGAACAACTTAAGGGTTTAGAACGGGATCACGGCAATGTAGATTTATTATCTCATCGACTATCAAACGTTAGAACTTGGTCTTACGTTGCTAATAAGAAAAATTGGGTAGAGAATGCAGATTATTGGGTACAATTAACAAAAAATATTGAAGACAAGTTATCTGATAAATTACACACTGAGTTAACAAAAAGTTTTATCGACAAAAAAATAAGTATACTTTCAAGAAGTTTAAAGCAAGATCTTGTTTTAAATACTGAAATTAATGAAGATAATAAAGTTTATATTGATGGACAACTAATCGGTGAACTTAAAGGGCTAAAATTTTTAATTGAGGTTACGTCAAAAACTCTAGATACAGACATTAAATCTATTAAAAAAGCTGCAAGAAAAGGTGTTGAAAAAGAACTCGTCAAAAGAGTTGACGAAATATTAGAAAAAACAGAAATCAAAATGAATAATGAAAATAATATTATTTGGAAAAAACAACCAATTGCTAGACTAAAAAAAGGTAATGATTACCTTAATCCACAAATAGATATTATTGCTGACGAATCACTAACTTTAGAGTCTAAAGAAAAATTAAATACATTTTTATCAAAATGGTTAAATGATTACACAAATGAAGTATTAGGTGATCTAATAAAATTAACAAAACATAAGATTAATAATCAATATCTGAGAGGTTTAGTATTTCAACTTTATGAAAATAATGGAGTAATAAAAAGAAGCGATGTAGATAAAATTGTAAGATCAATACCTGCTGAAGAGAGAAAAAAATTATGGGGCATGGGTATAAAGATTGGAAGATATCATATCTATTTGCCTAAAATGCTTAAACCAAAAGCAGTGGAATTTAGAATAAATTTATGGAAAATATTTCATAATTTATCTGACAAAAATAAAATTCCCAAATCTGGGTTAAATTTTTTATCTGACACCTCTTTAGAAAAGAATTTTCTTTTATTGTGTGGATTTGAAAAATTTAGAGAATTTTTCGTAAGAATTGACATACTTGAGAAATTATTTCTTAAAATACTGAATAATACTAAAGATAAAAAATTCAAAATTAACTCTGAAATGATGAATTTACTAGGCTGTTCTAAAGAAAATTTTTATAAATTAATGACTTATATGAATTATAAAAAAGATAAAAACGTTGATACTTATATATTTAAGGGCGAAAAGAAAAAAAGAGAGAAAATAATACAATTTGACAAAAAAGAAAATCCATTTAATAAACTTCTCTCTTTAAATATAAAATAGATGAGTAAACTAGATAAAAATAGTATTATTGGTTTGGCGGCTTTACTTGTTCATGCTGCGAATATTGATGAAATTTATTCAAATCACGAAAAGGAATTAATTAAAGATTTTATTAAATCATATTTAAAAAATGATGACTCTGAAGAAATTTTGAAAAAAGCTGAAGATATAGAAAGTAACTCAAATCAATTACTTAATTATACAAATATTATTAAACAAAACTCTACAGATATAAAAAAAGATATTATTGAACACCTTTGGAAAGTAATTATTTCAGACAATACGGTGGATCAATACGAGTCTAACTTGATGAGAAGAATTTGTGGTCTAATATATTTTCCCGATAAAGAGTGTGCAGAAATTAAACTTAAATTGTTAAATAAATAATGACTTATATTGTTAAAGATGAATGTATTAAATGTAAACTGACTGATTGTGTAGAGGTCTGTCCAGTAGATTGTTTTTATGAGGGTGAAAATATGCTTGTGATCAATCCAGATGAATGTATTGATTGTGGTGTTTGTGAACCCGAATGCCCGATTGATGCTATTAAAGCTGACACTGATGAGAGTGTAAAAGATATGGAAAAATGGTTGTTGCTAAATAAAAAGTTTTCTGCAATATGGCCTAATATTTCAAAAAAAAAAGAGCCTATGCCTGAACACGAAAAATTTAAAGAAATTAAAAATAAGTACGATAAACACTTTTCTGAAAAACCAGGAAAATAAATATGCCAAAAAAGAAAAAAGTAAAAAAATCGAAAAAAGTAAAAAAAACGAAATTACAAAACAAGATAAAACCATCAGCTAAAACTTTAGATAAAAAAAACACTTTATCAGGAGTAGAAGAAAAGCCTGAAATAAAAAAAGTTAAAAAACAACCCACAGAAAAACGAATTTATAATTTAAAAGATTTCGTAGTTTATCCTAAGCATGGGGTAGGTAAAATAACTGCTATTGAAAAAGCAAAAATTGGAGAAATAGACATTCAATTTTATAAAATATTAGTTGAGAAAGAAAAACTAACTTTAACAGTTCCTATAAATCAACAGTCAAAGTTAAGACCGATAGCCTCAATTAATCAAATAAATAAATGTATATCTATATTAAAAACAAAACCAAAAATAAAAAGAACAATGTGGAGCAGGCGTGCTCAAGAATATGATCAAAAAATTAATTCTGGTAAAATATATGAGCTAGCTGAGGTAGTAAAAGATTTAAATAAGAATACCGATATCATTGCAGATCAATCCTATTCTGAAAGACAGTTGTTTGAGAAAGCTTATGAGCGATTAAAATCAGAGTTTGAAGCAGTTCTACAAGTAAGTCCTGACGATGTTCAAAAAAAAATGGATAAAGCTTTAGGAAGAACGAATATTTCTGAAAACACTGAATAAAAAAACGCCCTTCTTAAAATATTTAAAAAGGGCGTTTAGTTAAAGAGAAAACTATCTTCTTTTTCTTCTTCTTTTTTTAGCTTTCTTTTTAGTTTTCTTTTTAGCTTTTTTTCTTCTTTTAGCCATCTTTTCTCCCTTGTTATTAAACAAATCTTAATGATTCGTTCGTTAATTAAACATTAGTTATTAAAAGATTCATGTCAAACATAAATTAATTTACAAAATTGATTCAAAATTTAAATTTTTAATTATTTTTTTAAATTTTTATTAATTTTAAAAAAAGTTAACAATATCAATGTTTTTTTAAGCAAAAAATTAACTTTTAATTGTAAATTTAATAAAGTTTTTCTAATTGTTGTTTATAATTTTTAATTATTTCTTTTCTTTTTAACTTTAAAGTTGGTGTTAACATTCCGTTTTCAATTGTAAATTCTTTATGAATTAAAACAAATTTTTTAATTTTTTCTATTAAAGTTAAACTTTTATTTGTATTTTCAATTATAAGTTTAATTTTTTCTTCATTAATTTCTTTTTCAGTAACTAATATTGCAACTAAGTAATTTTTTTTGTCTCCATAAACAAAAGATTGTTTAATATTTTCATTTAAACATAAAATATTTTCAATTTTACTTGGTGAAATGTTGTCACCTCCTAAATTGACTATAATATCTTTTTTTCTATCTGTTATTTTTAAATAATTGTTTTGATCAAACTCACCAATGTCTCCGGTATATAACCATCCATCTTTAATTACTTTTTCAGTTTCTTCTTTTAGGTTCCAATAACCTAACATCACATTTTCACCCTTTATTAAGATTTCACCGTCCCCTGCTATTTTAACTTTATTTGTTCTAAATGGAGGACCGACTGATTCGACTTTGACTAAATCTGGCAAATTACAGCTTACGACAGGAGAGGCCTCTGTAAGACCATAACCTTGCAAAGTAGGTAATCCTATAGCATTTAAAAATTCTCCAATATTTTGATCTAATGCTCCTCCACCAGAAACGAAGGCTTGAAGGTTTCCTCCAAATTGACCTCTAATTTTTTTTCTTACTAATTTTTCACATAAAAAATTTATAATTTTTTCACTTAAACTTAATTGTTCTTTTTTAAGTATTTTTTTTCCTAATTCTAAAGTTTGGTTAATTAATTTTCTTTTAAGTCCTTTTTGTTTTTCAAAATTCATGTTTATTTTAGTAAAAAGATTTTGATAAAACCTTGGAACAGCTGTCATAATAGTTGGCTTAGCAATACTCATATTTGAAATTAATTTTTCAAGACTCTCTGCATAAAAAACTTTTGCGCCAACTATAATTTGTATAAATTGGACAGTATGTTCATAGGAATGTGATAAGGGTAACCAAGTTAAAAATGTAGGATCTTTTTTTTTAGTTAAAGTTTCTAGTAACTCAACTGCTCCTTCGCAGTTTGATAAAATGCCTCCATGACTTAAAATAACTCCTTTAGGATTGCCTGATGTGCCTGAAGTATAAATGATACATGCAGGCATATTTCTTTTTAACTTATTATTAATCTCTTTCTTAAAATTTTCTTCATCTAGGATATTTTGAATTAATAAACTGTCAGTATCTATCTCTTCAAAAGATATTATTTTTTGCTCGTTTATATTTATATGATTTTTAATCTTTTTAAATTGATCATTATTTGAAACTATAATTAAAGATGGCTTACAATCATTTAAAATATATTCATAATCATTTGAAGAATATGTTGTAAAAATTGGAACTGATATTCCTCCTGCATTCATCACAGCAAGATCTGCAATTAACCAATACGGTCTATTTTCAGATAATATTAAACAACGATCACCTTCTTGAATTAATGATTTTATCTTTGATGAAAGTTTCAATACTCTCTCTTTGATATCACCCCAGCTATAAGTTGGTTTTCCTGGTTTTAACCATTTTAAAAAAGATCTGTTAGGATCAACTTCATCACACTTTTTAAAGTACAATTCTACAAGACTATTAAGTTTATCTATTTCCATAACCTGGTGGGCGAAGAGAGACTCGAACTCTCAAGGTATTGCTACCACCGGATTTTGAGTCCGGCGCGTCTACCAGTTCCACCATTCGCCCATTTTTTGAAATAATTTAATTTATTTTTCTTACTAAGAGAACAAAAATAATTGAAGTCACAAACATAATTAGTGCATATGCAGCTGTTGGCACCATAAAAACAATATCATCCCATAATTGAGTGGCTACGAAAACAGCTAAAGTTCCGTTTTGTAAGCCGCACTCAAGTGAAATACATTTTCTTTGTTCTAATCCTGAGGCTAAAAATTTTGCCATGTAGTAACCTATAAAAATCATTGTGATATTTAAAATAAAAGCTACTAAACCTGCTCTAGTTATAAAACTTATAATTCTATCCCACTCTTCTACCCAAATAGAAATAAAGACAATTAAAAACAATATTACCGATAACCTCTGAACTAATAGAGTTTTGGATACGATGAAATCTGTCATTAAACTTCTTACAATCATGCCAAAAATTACAGGAACGGTTACTACAAAAAACATTTTACCAGCAATATTAATCATGGATATTTCTTTAGTTATTTCAAAACCAAGAAAGCTTGCTGAATTGTATACAATTAAAGGAACTGTTATCACAGATATTAAACTCACAACTGCAGTTAATGTTACAGAAAGTGCTACATCTCCATTAGCAAATTTAGTTAATATATTTGATGTAACTCCACCTGGAGCTGCTGCAATTATCATTAAACCAAGAGCTATTTCTGGTGACATTGAAATAAGATGAATTAAGATAAAAGCGATAATTGGAAGTATTATGACTTGACCAAAAAAACCTACTATAAAGTCTCTAGGAATTGTAACTACTCTTTTAAAGTCTGCTACGGTTAGGCCAAGACCTAATCCGAACATTATTACGGCCAAACATACTGGTGCTATTGTTTTTGCTATCTCCATAATATTTTTGAATAAGTTTAAATACTAAATTTTGAAAATTTCATCAAGTTAAACATTGTAGTACAATATTCACTAAATGCTCTTTGAGAGACTCTGTAGTTTTCTCCTATTACTTTCATATGTTCTCGATTATTTCCAATTGAATATTCTAGTTTTTTATTTCTAATTATGTGTTTCTTTTTTTCCAAATACTTAAGTTTTCGAATTACAGTTGCCCTTGGTATGGCTGATATATCTGAAATTGAAGAAGCATTAATTCCTCGTTTAGACTTATGTTTTAGGGTAGCTAAAAAGAAATCACCATAAGTTTCGGGTTTTCTTGTAACGTCATTTTCAATAGACTCTATTAAATCTCTAATTTGAACTAAGCCAATTGACCCCCACACGTTCCAAGACTCTAAATCTCCAAAAAAAGATCTATGTCTCACTAAATAAGGTATTTGAAATCTATACCAATACTCCCAACTTACAGTAAAGTGCTCTATAATAAACTTTTTAATATCCTCTTTTTCTAATGGTTGACCAAACCAGTCTTCGGCAGATAAGTGCATTGAAAGTTTGGATAATAGTCCGGACAGATTTTCAATTGTACTCATGGGTTTTTGGATTTCCAATCCTTTGGAATGTAAAAAGATTGATTTTCCTGATCTTATAATAATGTCGTTAGATTGAAGATAATTAACTTTCCGTCTGATTGTTTCTTTTGGTATATTAAGATCTTTCGATATCTCAATTAAATTTAATTTTTCGATGCCTACTTTGTCTTGGCCATAAAAAGCTTCCATTGACATATAGTGAAATCGATCTGAATAATTAATGTAAGCCTTATTCATTAAATACATTAAAATTAAATATGTGTCGAAGTCGTTAAAGTTCTTATAAGCGCGGTTTACCCAGTCTTGTTGTAGTCTATAAAATGACTTCAATTTATCATTGATGTTTCGCTGAAAAACTTCGTGAACTTTATCTTTATCTATGCTTTTACTTGTATTTTCATCTTTATTTATATGGGCAATTTTTATGTCTACAGGTTTGCTCATGATAATTATTTATTCCAAGTAACGCTTTGATTTATAAGAATAGCCATCAAAATCCAAATGATAAACGTATCACCTGGAGAAAATCCATAATCGGCACCAAACATTCCCGCTACTATTACGATAGCGTAGATAACAATTGTCGATAAAATTAAACTTGCGAGGTATCTAAGAATTGTGCATTTTAAATTCATGTTAAAAAAATTATACGATAGAAGTGTAGAACTTGCTAGGCATAAATTTTCTAAGCCTTTACTTGGCTTTGTGGCCTTCATCGAAAGTTTCTTTTTTCCTGTTCCACCAGATTTGATGATCGTACCTATGGTCGTGGCTAAAAGAGAGGATTACTTAAAAATATTCTTAATTGCTACTGTAGGTTCAGTTTTAGGTGGATTGTTTGGTTACATGTTGGGTGTATTTTTTTTAGATGCTTCAATGGTCATTATTGAATTTTACGGCTATGAGGAGAAAGTTTTTCAAATTCAAGATAAGATGTCTACAAGAGGTGGTTTTTTGGCTTGGCTTGGTATTATGTTTTTAGCTGGCTTTACACCTTTGCCTTTTAAAGTTTTTACTATCACCAGCGGTGTAATCGGTTTTAATCTTGCTGTTTTCTTTTTTATCTGTCTTTTTACAAGAGGTTTGAGATTTTTATTGATTTCTTACTTTACTTATATTTTTGGTAAAAAATTTGGTGACTTTATCGAAAAGAAAGGTGCGTTATGGTTTACTTTGACTGGAATATTTATTGTAATTTTAGCAGCTGTCCTATACATAATTTTCGTTAAATGAATTCTAATAAGCTAGTATTAAATGGCATTTTAGCCTTTAGCATTCTCTCGCTCTCAATAGCCTATTTCATACAATATGTGCTTGGCCATAAACCTTGTAACTTATGTATAGTTGAGAGAATTCCTTATATTGCTGCGATAATACTTATTTCACTAATCTTTATTTTAAACAGATATCAAAAAATAATTTCTACCCTAATTTTAATATTCTTTATTTTTGGTGCTGTAGTTTCGTTTTATCATTTTGGAATAGAGCAAGGTTTTTTTAGCGAATCTTTAGTTTGTGATTTAGGCAATAGCCAACCCATAAATAAAGAAGAACTTCTAAATCAGCTTAAAAAAGCAGAGATAGTAAGCTGTAAAGACGTAACTTTTAGATTTTTAGGACTTTCGCTTGCTACAATAAATACAATTATCTCAATAATACTTAGTGGTATTATGATCAAAATTATTAATAGTTATGGAAAAAACTAACCAAAAAACTTTAGAAGAAATTATAAGAGTTGACCATGCGGGTGAGCGCGGTGCTATTAAAATATATGAAGGACAACTTCTAGCCCTTAAAACGTTCAAACAAGATGAATTTTTGAAAAAGAAAATTGAGGAGATGAAAGAACATGAAAAAAAACACTATGAGTTTTTTGATAAAGAAATTAAGAAAAGAAATATTAAACCAACAAAACTATTACCTCTCTGGGATATAATGGGTGTAACTCTTGGATTTGGAACTGCAATGCTTGGTGAAAGAGCGGCTATGCTTTGCACAGCATCGGTAGAAGAAGTAATTGATGGTCACTACAAAGATCAGACCTATAAATTAGGTGATGACGAAAAAGAATTAAAAGAAAAAATAAAAAAATTTAGAGACGATGAGTTACATCATAAAGATATTGCTTATGATAACGGAGCTACTAAAAAAGGTTTATTTGGAGTTTTAGATAAGGTGATCAAAACTTCATCAAGAATAGCGATAACGATTTCCGAAAAGATTTAATTAAGGTTCTAGTTCGATATCCCAGTATAAATAATCCATCCAACTTTCATGTAAAAAATTTGGAGGAAAATTTCTTCCATTTCTATGTAAGTCTTCTACAGTTGGTGCGTAAGGTTTATTAGCTAATTTAAGATCACAATCTTTATAAAGTTTTCCACCTTTTTTAACATTACAACTTGAACAAGCTGTAACAACATTATGCCAATCTGTTAATCCACCTCTTGATTTTGGTAATAAATGATCAAATGTTAAATCTTTTTTATCTCCACAATACTGGCAAGCAAACTTGTCTCTTAAAAAAACATTGAACCTTGTAAAGTTTGGGTTTTTTGAGGGTTGTATAAAATTTTTAAGCGCAATCACACTTGGTAAATTCATTTCAAACGAAGGACTTCTTATTTTTCTTTTGTAATTTGAAACTATACTCACTCTATCTAAAAAAACTGATTTTACTGCATCTTGCCAACACCAAATTGAAAGTGGGTAATAACTTAAAGGCCTAAAGTCAGCGTTCAGCACTAACGCTGGGCATTTTTCAAGAGGCACTTTATCGACAGAAGAAATAATCATAACTTAAAGCTAACTGATACAAAAAATTATATCAAGTTATAATTATGTATCACTATAAATAATTAGGAATTAAATTGTTTTTTAATAAATTGTAGGCCCAAACTTGACCCTTCGGTTGGTATACGATGTTCACAATTTTTAAAAATTTTTGTTTCAATTTCGTAATTATTTTTACTAAAAAAATCTTTGGCCTCTAATAATGAGTCGATTGAAACAACTTGGTCAATGTCCCCATGCATTAATATTATTTTGGGTCTGGAATTTATATTTTTTGAAAGGTGTTCGGTGTCAATAATTCTACCTGAATAGCCAATTACAGAATTCACTGTGTCTTTTCTTTTTAAACCGGTTTGTAGAGTAATCATGCAACCTTGGCTAAATCCTCCAATAATAATTTGTTTTGCTTCAAGATTATTATCTTTTTTTACCTCATCAATAAGTTTATTTAATTTGTTTTCAGCTACAAGTGATTTAGCTAAAACTTGTTCGGGCGTTTGATCCATTAAATCAAACCATTGAAATCCTGAAGGACTTGCTGCACATTTTTCAGGAGCATCGGGACAAATAAATATTGTATCTGGTAAATGAGCTCGCCAATAATTTGCAAGGATTGAGATATCGTTCCCATCTCCACCATAACCGTGGCAAAGTATTACGGCGTTTTTGGGTTTATTTTTAGAAAGAGGTTCTAAAACAATTGTATTTAATGAATAGGTCATGATAGTAGAATATTAAATGACTGAATTTTTTTTTAATTTTATAGGTTTTACTTTATTAGGTGCTGTAGCCATAGTTTTAATAATGGGTATATATACTTTATTTAAGGGTGGAAGTACTAGTAAAAAATATTCTAATAAATTAATGCAATTACGGGTCTTGCTTCAGTTTATTGCAATTATAGTTTTGGTTTTAATGGCTTATTTTTTTAAAAACTAAATATATTCTTTTATTAAGCTTATAAAATCATCGCTCACAAAATCAATTTCGCCAATGACTCTACCAAATTCATTGCCATTTTTATCGATCAAAATACTTGTGGGAAGTCCTCGCATTTTGAATTGCTTTACTAATTTTAACTTTGGATCATAGTAAGTGTCTAGACTGGCAACACCAATGCTTCTGAAAAAGTCTCTAACTTTTAGCTTATTAGGTTGTTCCATATTAATAGCGTAAACTTTAACTTGTGGAAATTGATTTGTTAGTTTTTCAAGCGAAGGCATCTCTCTTTTACAGGGAGCACACCAGGTTGCCCAGAAATTCAAGATCATGATGTTGCCTTTTTTGTTAGTTAAATCGACATCATTAAGATCTGAATCTTTGAATTTTAATTCTTTAATTTGAGTCGGTTTTTCGTGGATTATTATATTTTTTGAAAAATCTTCTGCCCCGTAAAGATTGTGGCTAATCAGATATAGAAGGATTATGTGAATATAGATTTTAAAAGATTTACTAATTTTCATATTAATTTAAATTAGAAATAACACAGTAAAATGAAAAATAAAACAATTTGGTCTAATAGATTTAAAAACAAAACGTCTCAATCTTTTCAAAAGATTGGGTCTTCAATTCATATTGATAAAAGACTTTATGAACAAGATATCGCTGCATCTATTGTACACACGCAAATGCTTATAAAACAAAAGATCATTAAAAGTGAAGATGGTAACAAAATTATCAATGGACTTAAAAAAATTAAAGTTCAGATAGATAAGGGGAATTTTGAGTTTAAAGAAAAGTTCGAGGATATACACCTAAATATAGAAAAAGCATTATTTGAGATCATTGGTCCATCAGCTGGATTTTTGCACACTGCAAGATCTAGAAATGATCAGGTCGTGACTGATTTTAAATTATGGATAAAAAAAGCATCAAACGAAATTATAAAAGATATTTCGATTCTCATGAGAAATCTTATAAAAAAAGCTGAAAAAAATACAGATACGGTTATGCCTGGATTAACGCATTTAAAAAATGCACAACCTATTTCATTCGCACATTATTTGTTGTCATACTATGAGATGTTAAAAAGAGATAAAAAAAGATTTGAAAATAATCTTGAGCTATTAAATGAGTGTCCGCTTGGATCTGCGGCACTTTCAGGAACATCTTATAAAATAGACAGAACCTATACTGCAAAAAAACTTGGTTTTAAAAAACCTACAGATAACTCTATGGACTCTGTATCGGATAGAGATTTTGCAATTGATTTTTTATATGCGTCTGCTGTTTGTGCAATGCACCTATCTAGATTGGCAGAAGACTTTATTATTTATAATTCCGATGCTTTCAATTTAATTTCATTCAAAGATAGCATGCTTACAGGATCATCAATTATGCCACAAAAAAAGAATCCTGATCCTGCAGAACTAATAAGAGGAAAAGTTGGAATGAATTATGGAAAGTTAAATGCGATGCTAACAATAATGAAAGGTCTTCCCATGTCATATTTTAAAGATATGCAAGATGACAAGGAGTTAGTTTTTGATGGCTATGATACTTTAGTAGATACTCTGACTATTAGCGCTGAATTAATAAATTCTGTAAATGCTAATAAAGCAAATATGCTTTTTATGGCTAACCAAGGATATACAACAGCAACTGATTTTGCAGACTATCTTGTTAAAAATAAAAATTTATCGTTTAGAGAGTCTTACGCTATTTCAGCAAAAGTTGTGAATTATGCAGAAAAAAATAAAAAGATTTTATCTGAATTAAATTTGGATGAAATCAAAAAATTTTATAAAGATTTAGATAAAAGTGTTTTAAAAGTGTTTGACGTTAAAAACTCTATGAATGCAAAAAAATCTCATGGAGGAACATCTATAATTAATGTTAAATCAATGATAAAAAAATATAAAAGGGAAATTTAATGAAAATAATAACTGCTTTTTTCCTGGTGATTTTTATTTTAACTAGTTGCGGAAAAAAATCTGAACCTAAATACCAAGGTCAAATAGATCAGGTCAATATAATTTCATAATCTTATGCAAAATCTAGGATATGTAGGAAATAATTTATTTGTTGAAAAACTATCAATTAAGAATATTTTAAAAAAAAATAAAACACCTTTTTATATTTATTCGGAGAGTCAAATTGCTTTTAATTTTTTAAAGTTTGCCAACACATTTAAAAAAACTGATCCTTTAATTTGCTTTGCAGCGAAATCTAATAGTAATTTAAATATACTAAGAGTTCTTGGTAAATTAGGTGCTGGAGCCGATGTAGTTTCAGGAGGTGAATTATTAAAAGCCTTAAAAGCAGGTATTAGACCTAATAAAATTGTTTTTTCTGGGGTGGGTAAAACTGAAGAAGAACTTAAAATTGCAATTAACAAAAAAATATTATTAATCAATTGTGAGTCTGAAAGTGAAGCTAAATTAGTAAATAATTTAGCAAAAAAATTAAGAAAAAAGGTTTCAATAGGATTTAGACTAAATCCAAATGTTGATGCTAAAACACATAAAAATATATCAACTGGTAAAGCTGAAAATAAATTCGGTTTATCGATTGAAAATTTTAAGGTTTTTTTAAAAACAGTAAAAACTTTTAAAAACGTAAAATTAGAAGCTTTAAGTGTGCATATCGGTAGTCAAATATTGAACGATACACCTTTTAGAAAAACTCTTAATGTGATGAGTAAATTAATAAAAGAATTAAAACTGAATTTGAAATATGTCGATTTAGGTGGTGGTTTCGGTATTAATTATACTGATAAAGAAAAACCAATTAATCTAAATAAATATTCTAAACTGGTGCATAATTTTTCTAAAAAGTTAAATTGTAAAATAATCTTTGAACCTGGAAGATCTATTATTGGTAATACTGGTCTTTTAATAAGTAAAATACAATTTATTAAAAAAGGTGCTAATAAAAACTTTATTATACTAGATGCTGGTATGAATGATTTTATGCGCCCTGCTTTGTATGAAGCTGTTCATAAAATTATTCCTATTTCTAGAAAATCATCGAGAATGAAAGGTAAAATAGAATTTGTTGGACCAATATGTGAAACCACTTGCAAATTCGGAGTTTATAAAAACTATCCTAAAATAAATGAAAATGAATTTGTGGCAATAACTAATGTTGGGGCATACGGTTCATCATTATCCTCAAATTATAACACTAGACCATTAATTGCTGAAATTTTAATAAACAAAAATAAGCTTAAATACATTAGAAAGAAACAAAATTTACAAAAATTGATTAATTCTTAATGCAATTAATTAGATCATTAATCTTTAATATTTTTTTATATGTTGGTCTTATAACAATTTTTATTTTAGCTATACCGACCTTAATTTTACCGAGTAAATTCACAATATTTTTTGGAAGGTTATCTGCAAGATATATAGTGCTGATTTTAAGAGTAATCTTAAGTACAAAAGTAGTCTTTCATGGAGTAGAAAATCTTAAAAAAGTAGATAATTATTTTGTCGCTTCTGCACATCAGTCTATGTTTGAAACTTTTGCCCTTCAGATACCCTTGGATGGTCCAATTTTTATTTTAAAAAAAGAGCTACTTAATATTCCGTTGTTTGGTTGGTATTTAAGAAAAATAGGTTCAATAGCAATTGTCAGAGAAACAACAACAAAAGAAAATTTGAACTTTTTTGATAAAGTGAAAGAAAAAGTTGAAAAAAGTAAAAGACCTCTATTAATATTCCCCCAAGGAACAAGAGTAAAACTGGAAGATCAACCGCCCTTTAAAAAGGGGGTTGGAAGAATTTATAAAGCTCTAAATTTACCTTGTATTCCTGTAGCTCATAATACTGGTAAAGTCTGGCCAAAAAATAGTTTTATGAAATATCCTGGTAATATTCATATTTCATTTTTAGAGCCAATCTTATCGGGTAAAGATAATGAAGAATTTGTTAAAGATATAGAAAATAAAATTTACACTGAAATAAAAAAGTTCTCTTAATTATTTTCTTCCAAAACCTGGCTTATCAGTGTCCTGGCCTGCTTCTATAATTTCTTTTCTTACTTTTTTAGTTGATGAAAAAATCTCTAAAAGTTTTTTACTATCTTTATTTTTTATGGCATCTTTAATTTCATTTAGATTCTTTGAATAATTGTCTAAAACTTTTAAGATATTTTCACTATTATCAATAAATATATCTTTCCACATTAAAGGGTCTGATGCTGCTATTCTAGTAAAATCTCTCAATCCACCTGCACTATACTGAATGACTTCATCCTTAAATTTATCTTCATTATTAATAGCGGTTTTTACAATGCTGTAAGCTACAGCATGTGGTAAATGGCTGGTTAATGATAAAACATAATCATGGTCTTCAAATGTCATAAATTTAGTCTTACTTCCAAGCTTTGACCAAAAATTTTCTAAAGATTTTATCTTATCTTCGGAAACTTTTTTATCTGCTGATATAATGCACCATCTATTTTTAAATAGACTTGCAAAACCTGCTTCGGGACCACTGTACTCAGTTCCAGCTATGGGATGTGAAGCAATCCAATTAACATTTTTAAGATTTAAGTTACTAATAATTTTATTTACTTCTTTTTTTGCAGAACCTGTATCTGTTAAAATTGTATTTTCTTTCAAGTTAGATTGAATTGAAAGCAGTATTTCTTTGTAGCTACTCAAAGGGGACGCAATTATTACTAAATCAGAATCCTTTACTACATCTGAAATGTTGTTACAAGTCTCTACTGAAAAGTTCTTTTTTATATAATCAGTTACTTTTGATGATTTATCGTAAGCACTTATTTTAGATGCTAATTTTTTTTCTTCTACTGCTCTCAAAATAGAAGAACCAATTAAACCACACCCGATTATACTTACCTTATCAAACATTTAATATTTTTTTCATTTTGGAAATTAATTTTCTATTTTCCTCACTTTTTCCAATAGTTATTCTCAATGAATTCTTAATACCATAAACATCCATTTTACGAACTAAAATTCCTGCTTTTGCTAATAATTTAAAAACTTTTGATGAACTGATTTTAACTTTATCAAAATTAACTAGTAAAAAATTACTATAGCTCTTATTAGTATCTATTTTCATTTTTTTAAATTCATTAAACATTTTTTTATTCCAGTTATTAACGTGTTTGATTTCTTTTCTTAACCAAGAACTATCTTTAACTGCAGCTGATGCAGAAAATAAAGCTGCTTTATTTACATTAAATGGTGGCTTGATATTATTTAATGCACTAATAATTTCTTTTGATCCATATCCCCACCCTACTCGAAGGCCAGCTAAACCATAAATTTTTGAAAACGTCCTTGTCACCACTACATTTTTAAAATTTGAAAATAGTTTTAGGGCTGAAGCATAATCTTTTTGTTTTACATATTCAAAATATGCATCATCAACAATTAATAAAATATTGCTTCTTAATTTTTTTCTTAAAAATAATAAATCTTTTTTTGAAACATAAGTACCAGTTGGATTATTTGGATTAGCTAAAAAAATAACTTTCGTTTTTTTTGTAACCTTTTTTAAAATATCTTTTACTGAAACTTTAAAATTATTTTCCTTTGAATAAATAACTTTAGCTCCATTCATTTTGCTGTAAATTCTGTAAATAATAAAACTGTACTTGGGTACAATTGCCTCATCTCCTTTTTTTAGATACGCTTTACAAATTAATTCAAAAATTTGGTCAGATCCTGCTCCCAAAATAATTCTATTTTTATCTAATTTAAACTTTTTTGATAAAGTTTCTCTCAAGTAAGTTCCATTTGAATCAGGATATCTAGCAAAACTTTTTGATACTTTTATATATTCTTTTTTTGCTTTAGGACTAGGTCCAAGTGCGGACTCATTAGCCGATAATTTTATTTTAGCCAGCCTATTTTTAAATACGCTCATTCCAGCTACGTATTTTTCGGCTTGTATATTATTTGGTTTAGGTAACCTCATTTATTAATGTAATATCCAAATTGTTAGAGTTTTTCTAGAAGTCTTTATCTTATATAAAATTGACAAGTTTGTGATGATCTAGTAAATAGATAACGCGCTGATTTAACCATATTGCAAGCGCATAATAAATTTAGCTAAAAAGGGAGATGCCCAGTTTAGCTGGGCTTTTTTTTTGGATGAATAGAAAAATTGAGAATATAAATAAAATTACTGTTACTAAACCACTGAAACTTGACTGTGGTAAAACTATTAAAGATTTTCCACTAGCATATGAGACTTACGGAAAACTTAATGAAAATAAAGACAATGCAATTTTAGTGTTTCATGCTTTAACTGGTGACCAATTTATAGCAGGAACAAATCCTGTAACAAAGAAAGATGGTTGGTGGGTTACCGCAGTTGGACCGAATAAAGCTATTGATACAAATAAATATTTTGTAATTTGTGCAAATGTTATTGGTGGCTGTATGGGATCATTAGGACCAAGTGATATTAATAAAGAAACCAATCAACCTTACGGATTAGATTTCCCTGTGATAACAATTAAAGATATTGTTAGAGCGCAAGAATCTCTTCTTGATCATCTTGGTATCAAGAAACTTTTGTGTGCAACTGGTGGCTCAATGGGTGGAATGCAGCTCCTACAATTTTGTGCAACTTTTCCAGAAAAAACTTTCTCTGCGATCCCCATAGCATGTAGCTCTAGTCATAGCGCTCAAAATATTGCTCTAAATGAGTTAGCAAGACAGGCAATAATGGCTGATCCTGTTTGGGATAATGGAAAATATTTTTTAAAAAATACGCAACCTAAAAATGGTTTAGCTGTTGCAAGAATGGTTGGTCACATTAGTTATCTATCGGAGCAGGGTATGCAAGAAAAATTTGGTAGAAAACTTCAGGAAAAAGCAGATTACGAATTTAGTTTTAATGCAGATTTTCAAGTTGAAAGTTATTTAAGACATCAGGGAAGTTCTTTCGTTGAAAGGTTTGATGCAAATTCAGTTCTATATATTACAAGGGCAATGGACTATTTTGATTTAAATAAGCAATACAAAGGCGGTTTGGTAGAAGCCTTTAAAAATCAGTCGACAAAATTTTTGGTAATTTCATTTTCTTCAGATTGGCTTTATACAACTAAAGAGAATAAAGATATAGTAATTGCCTTAAATGCAGCTGGAGCTGATGTTTCTTACTCTGAAATAGTAACAGATAAAGGACATGACTCTTTTTTACTAAATGAACCAGAGTTTTTAAAAACATTGAAAGGTTTTGTAGACTCTATGTATGAGAAATTTAAAAAATGAAACAGGAATTTAAAGTAATTGCAGATTTACTTCCGAATAATACAAGAGTACTTGACGTAGGTTGCGGTGATGGATCTTTAATGAACTTTCTTGTTAAAGAGAAAAATATTGAAACAAGAGGACTAGAACTTGATCAAAATAATGTCCAAGAATGTATTTATAAAGGATTAACTGTTATTCAAGGTAATGCAGAAACTGAACTATATCAATTTCCTGATCAGTCATTTGATTATGTTGTTCTCAGTCAAACTCTTCAAGCGTTTTATAAACCTGATAAAGTATTAAATGAATTATTACGTATTGGGAAATCTGTAATAGTTTCCATTCCAAATTTTGGATATTGGAAAGTTCGGACAAGTTTATTATTATTTGGAAAAATGCCTATAACAAAAACATTACCGAACACTTGGTTTAATACTCCTAATCTGCATATGTGCACAATAAAAGATCTATATAATTATTGTGAAGATCAAAATATAAATATTAAAAAAGTAATTGGTGTCAATGAAAGTAGTACTTCATATATAAAAAGAGGTAATTTAGAAATAAAAAATTTATTTTCTAAACTAGGAATATTTTTAATAGGATAAAATGGACATAGAAATAATACCTTGTCTTAATGATAACTACAGTTATTTGTTAAAAGACAATCAAACCGATACAGTGGCAATTATTGATCCTTCTGAATTTGGGCCATGTGATAAAAAAATAAATCAAAAATATAAAAAACTGGACCTCATTCTTAACACTCATCATCATTTTGACCATGTCGGAGGTAATGCTGAACTTAAAAAAAAATATGGTGCAAAAATATTGGGTTTTGAGAATGATAAAAAAAGGATCCCAGAAATAGATACTTTGTTAAAAGACGGCCAAGAATTTAAAATCGGTAATCTAAATGTTAAAACCATATTTATTCCAGGTCATACTTCAGGTCATATCGCATTTTACTTTGAAAAAGAAAAAGTAGTATTTACTGGTGATACTTTATTTTCGTTAGGATGCGGTAGAGTATTTGAAGGAACTTACCAACAAATGTTTGAGTCTTTGAATAAAATTAAAAGTCTTCCTGGTGATACTAAAATTTATTGTGGTCATGAATATACAAAAAACAACTTGGGATTTTGTATTAAATTCAACCCTAATAATAAATACTTAAAATATAAAGAAAAGATGCTAGAGGCAAAAATAAAAGATGGGAAGCCTACGATACCATCTACGATAAAAGAAGAAATTCAAACAAATATATTCCTAAGATATAACGATGTAGATGTTAAAGATGCATTAAATTTAAAAAATGCCTCGGATCTAGAAATATTTACTAAATTACGTGATCTTAAAGACAATTTTTAAGCTCTATAATCTTGACTTGATAGTATTGCGAGCTATATTGCCCTGAAACTTAAAAACGAGAATTTATGTCATTTGCAATTATTGAAACTGGTGGAAAACAATACAAAGTATCTGCAAGCAAGATATTAGAGATAGAAAAACTGAATGCAAAAGTAGGTGAAACAGTTAAATTCAAAAACGTATTACTTTTGAATGATGATAAAACTACTGAAATCGGGAGTCCAAGTATTAGTGGAGCAACAGTTGAGGCTAAATTGCTCGATAACGTAAAAGACAGAACCGTTTTAATTTTTCACAAAAGAAGAAGAAAGCATTCAAGAAAAAAGAACGGGCACAGACAACGACATTCAAAAATACAAATTACAAAAATTTTGTCTAAAGATGGTAAAGTAATTGATGAAGCTAAAGCCGTTGTTACAAAGAAAACTTCTTCAAAAGAAGTGGCTCCAAAGAAAACGGTTGCTAAAGAAACTGTTAAAAAAAAAGTAGTAAAAAAATAGGATAAAGAATGGCAACAAAAAAAGCAGGTGGATCATCGAAAAACGGCCGAGATAGTAAAGGTAGGCGTCTTGGTGTAAAAAAATATGGTGACCAATTAGTAATACCTGGAAATATAATCGTAAGACAAAGAGGAACAAAGATACATCCAGGAGATAATGTTGGTATGGGAAAAGATCATTCTATATTTTCTTTGGTTAAAGGCAAAGTTAAGTTCAAAAAATCAAAATTAAACAGAACTTTTGTTTCTGTAATCCCCAATTAATTCTATAAATAACCTCAGTTATTTATATTATACCGATAATGAAATTTTTAGATCAAGCAAAAATATATATCAAAGCTGGTAACGGTGGTTCTGGATCAGCTAGTTTCAGAAGAGAAAAATTTATTGAATACGGTGGGCCTGATGGAGGAGACGGTGGAAGCGGCGGATCAATTATCGTAGAATCTGATAGAAACTTAAACACTTTAATTGATTTTAGGTATGCTCAACACTTTAAAGCACAACACGGTAAACCGGGTAGTAAGAGAAATAAAACGGGTGCAAACGGTAAAGATTTAATTTTAAAAGTTCCAGTTGGAACTCAAATTTATGAAGAGGATAATAATACCTTAATATATGATTTTACAAAAAATAAAGAAAAATATCTTGTGGCATCGGGTGGTAAGGGTGGACTTGGAAACGTAAGATTTAAAAGTTCAACAAATAGAGCGCCAAGAAAAAAAACTAATGGAAAATTAGGAGAAGAATTTTGGATATGGCTTCAATTAAAAGTAATTGCTGACATTGGAATTATTGGTAAGCCAAATGCTGGTAAATCTAGTTTGCTTGCAGCATTAACAAGAGCTAAGCCAAAAATAGCAAATTATCCATTTACAACAATAAATCCAAATTTAGGAGTGTCTTACTATGGAGGGAAAGAGATTACTTTAGCTGATATTCCTGGTTTAGTAGAAGGTGCACATAAAGGTGTTGGTCTTGGAGATAAATTCTTAAGACATATAGAAAGATGTAAAATTTTACTTCACTTAATAGACTTATCAGAAGATGATTTATTAAATTCTTATAAGAAAATTAAATCAGAGTTATCTAATTATGATAAAGATTTAATAAAAAAGAAAGAAATCATTTTTTTTAATAAGTCAGATTTATTAGATGAAAATGAGATTTATGAAAAATTAAAAGAATTTAAAAAAAAAATTAAAACCAAATATGAAATTGTATCTATTTATTCTAACAAAGATCTTCAAAAAATTAAAAAATTATTGATAAAATATGCTAATTAAAACTGCAAATAAAATAGTGTTAAAACTTGGATCTGCAACTGTAATAGACGGTAAAGGTATTTTCAAAAAAAAATGGGTAATTTCTCTTATTAAAGATATAAAAAAATACGGAAAAGGAAAAAACTTTGTGATTGTCTCATCAGGTGCAATCGCTCTTGGCCAAAAATATCTAAAGGTTAAAAAAGGAAAAATTAAATTAGAAATGAGCCAAGCTATTGCAGCAGTTGGCCAAATTCATCTAGCAGGAGAATTTCAAAAATTATTTGATAAATATAAAATTAAAACTGGTCAAATTTTAATTAGCCCAGACGATACCGAGCAGAGAAGAAGAGCTATTAATGTAAGAAGGACATTTGATAATTTGTTTAAACTTAAAGCTATCCCTGTAGTGAATGAAAATGATTCAACCGCAACTAGTGAAATAAAATATGGGGATAATGATAGACTAGCTGCACGAGTAGCTCAAATTATTGGTGCAGATATGCTGATTTTATTTTCTGATGTTGATGGACTATATGATAAATCGAAAGGGAAAAAAATTGTAAGACAAGTAACTTCAATTAATGAAAAAATAATGTCTTTGATGGACAACAAGAAAAACAAATTTGGTTCTGGAGGAATTGCTACAAAGTTGGATGCCGCTAAAATTTGTATGAATTCAGGCAGCCATATGTTTATTGCTAATGGTAAAGTAAATAATCCAATTGCAAATATGATTAAAAATAAAAAATATACCCATTTCTTGCCAAAAATTTCTACATTAGACGCTAGAAAAAAATGGATTATCGGTTCCCTTAATTACAATGGAACTATTTATATTGATAATGGAGCAGCTAAAGCTTTATCAAATGGTAAAAGCTTGCTCGCAGCTGGCATAACTAAGATTAATGGAAATTTCAAAAAAGGAGAAAATGTAATAATCTTAGATCAAAATGATAATCAACTAGCTCGGGGGCTATCATCATTTAGCTCAGTTGAAATAGATAAAATTAAAGGCAAACAAAGTAGAGAGATAGAAAAAATTCTTGGTTATCTAAGTAAAACTGAGGTCATTCATAAAGATGATATGGTATTATTATAAATGAGTTATTTAGAAACAGTCGGCAAAAATGCGAAAAAAGCCTTTGAGGATTTAAAGGACGTTAAACATAAAAAAATAAAAAAAGTTTTAGATAATTACAATCAATCTCTACTAAAAAATTCAAATAAGATAATCAGAGAAAACTTAAAGGATGTAAAAAATGTTAAAAGAAAACATTTAGTTGACAGACTTATTTTAAATAAAAAGAGAATAGAAGATATTAGACACTCAATAAATGAGATAGCAAAGTTTAAAGACCCGGTTGGAAGAGTTCTAGAAACATGGCGCAGACCAAATAATTTAACTATTAAAAGAGTTACAACTCCAATTGGTGTCATAGGCGTAATATATGAAAGCAGACCTAATGTAACTGCCGATGTTGCAGCATTGTGTTTAAAATCAGGAAACTGCTCTATTTTAAGAGGTGGATCTGAAGCTTTTAATTCAAATAGATTATTAGCTAATTTATTCAGAGATAATTTGAAAAAAAATAATATGAATCAAAACTGTGTCCAGTTTATTGAAAACAAAAATAGAAAAATAGTAGATCAATTATTATCAAACATGAGTGCATACATTGATGTAATTGTACCAAGAGGAGGGAAAGGACTTGTGGCAAAAGTGCAAAAATTTTCTAACGTTCATGTAATTGGTCATCTTGAAGGATTGTGCCACATTTATGTGGATAAGACAGCAAATATAAAAATGGCGAAAGATTTAATTATTAATGCAAAAATGAGAAGGACAAGTATTTGTGGCGCAGTTGAAACTCTTCTGATCGATGAAAAAGCTTTAAACTCGCATGCTAAAGAGATAATAAATGCTCTTTTAAATTCAGGCTGCGAAGTTAGAGCTGATAAAAAAATTAACAAAATTTTTAAAGGAAAATTGAAAAAAACTACTGAGAAAGACTGGAAGACAGAATACCTAGATGCAATTATTTCAATTAAAGCAGTTAAAGATGTAAAAGGTGCAGTCGAACATATTTTAAAATATGGTACAATGCACACCGATAGTATTATTACTAATAACAAAAAAAATGCCGAGATTTTTTTAAACGGAGTAAACAGCTCAATAGCAATGCATAATGTTTCGACTCAATTTGCTGACGGTGGTGAATTCGGCTTTGGTGGTGAAATTGGTATCTCTACAAACAAACTTCCGCCTAGAGGCCCTGTAGGAATAAATCAATTGACTTCATACAAATACCTTGTTTCCGGAAAAGGAATTATTAGACCATAATTAATGGCAAGTATCAAAAAATACATCGGATTATTGGGTGGTAGTTTTGATCCAGCACATAAAGGACATTTAGGTATATCAAAAATTGCTATTAAAAAATTAAAACTAAAAAAAATTTATTGGGTTATAACTAAGAAAAACCCCTTCAAGAATGATACTTTTTATTCTTTAGAGGAAAGAATCAAATATGCAAAAAAAATTTCTAGAACGCAAAAAAGAATTCAAACAGTATATTTAGATAATATTATAAAATCCTCCAGAGTCATCGATGTGGTAAATTATTTTATAAAGAAAAAGAATATTAAGAATATCTATTTTATTATTGGTTCTGATAATTTAATCAGATTTCACAAGTGGAAAAGTTGGAAAAAGATTGTAAAATTAGTGAAATTAATAGTTTTTTCTAGAAGGGGATATGATAGAAAGGGAATGAAATCAATGGTGGTTAAAAATTTTAAAAATAAAATCATATTCATCAAAAACAAACACATTGCAATTTCATCTTCACAATTAAAAAGTCAAACAAAATCAAATAATTAATGGAAGTTTCTGAAATTAAAAAAAATATTGAAAAAATATTAGATGATAATAAAGCTCAAAGCATCACTTCAATAAATCTTAAAAACAAATCTTATATAGCTGATTACATGATAATTGCTTCAGGTACATCTTCGAGACATCTTCAATCACTTTCTGAAATTCTCGTTAATGAGCTAAAAAAAAATGGAATTGAAAACTGCCGGATAGAAGGAAAAGATAGTAATGATTGGAAATTAGTCGATGCGCACGATGTTATAGTTCATATATTTCATCCAGAAAAAAGAGAATTTTACGATTTAGAAAAAATGTGGTCTGAGGAAATTCCAAAAGAAAAGGCAATGATATGAAAATAATTCTTCTGCTTTTAATATTTTTTTTAAATTTAATAAGTACACAAATTTTTGCAAAAAATGATCTTTATGAAAAAATCGATCTATTTGGTGAAGTTTTAGAAAATATTAAAAAAGAATATGTAGAAGACGTAGATCAATCAGAAGTAATGGACTCTGCTATAAATGGTGTACTACAATCTTTGGATCCTTATTCAGCATATATGAGTCCAGAATTATTCAAAGAAATGCAGACAGACACGCGGGGAGAATTTGGTGGATTGGGAATAGAAATTGGAATGGAGGCTGGCGTTGTTAAAGTTATCTCGCCAATAGAGGATACGCCTGCTGCAAAGGCTGGGATAAAGGCAGGAGATTATATTGTTAAGATTGGAAAGGAGCAAGTTCAAGGAAAATCTTTAATGGAAGCCGTAAAGCTTATGCGAGGACCAGTAGGAACAACAATAAATCTCACGATAAGAAGAAAAAATGTAAAAAAACCATTAGAATTTAAAGTTAAAAGAGAAATAATTGAGGTTCAATCCGTTAACTCTCAAATACTAAGTAGTGAAAAGAATATCGGTTATGTAAGACTCAAATCATTTAATGAAAATAGTGATAATCAATTCCTAAAAACTATAAAAAAATTTGAAAGTAATAAAAAAATTAAGGGCTACGTTTTTGATCTAAGGAACAATCCAGGTGGATTATTGTCTCAAGCAATAAACATAACTGACTATTTTTTAGATGATGGAGAGATAGTATCAACAAAAGGTCGAAAAGAGTCTGAAACTAGAAAGTTTTTTGCCAGAAAAGGGGATGAAATAAATGGAAAACCAATAGTAGTTTTAATTAATAATGGCTCTGCGTCAGCTGCAGAAATTTTTGCAGGGGCTTTAAAAGACCATAAAAGAGCAATTATACTTGGTGAGAACTCTTATGGAAAAGGCTCAGTACAATCAATAATACCTTTGAGAAATGGTGGCGGTATGAGATTAACAATTTCTAAATATTATCTTCCATCTGGTAAATCAATTTCTGAAGTTGGCGTAACACCAGACATATTGGTTGAGGAAGTAGGTGATGATTTTAAAATTAATTCCGAAAAAGATAATCAACTTAATTACGCAATAAAACTTTTTAATTCTTAAATTATGAGTACGCAAAAACTCCCTTTACGCAAAGGAGTTGGGATAATTATTTTAAATAATAACAATCATGTTTTTGTTGGAAAAAGAAAAGATAACCCAGGGGACAGATGGCAAATGCCGCAAGGTGGAGTTGATGATGGAGAGGATTTTATAACTGCAATGAGAAGAGAATTGATAGAGGAAACTAGTATAAAAAATATAAAAATTTTAAAAGAGATAGATCATATGTATGAATATGAACTTCCTAAAAATTTAGTCGGGATAATATGGAAAGGTAAGTTTAGAGGCCAAAAACAAAAGTGGTTTATAACTAGATTTTTAGGACAAGAAAATGAAATTAATTTAAACACCAAAAACCCAGAATTTATTGAATGGAAGTGGATTGAACCAAAAAAGCTTCCAAAAATTATAGTTAATTTTAAAAAGAATTTATACTTAAATCTTCTTGAGGAAATTAAGTCAGTTATTGATTAATCTCTTTTAAAGCATCCTTTTTATAAGACTCTATGTATTGTTCTTTATCCGTTAAGTTACGGTCTTCAAGTTTCTTTTCTACAGCTTCAAGAAAATTAGCAATGGAAACTTTGTCAAATTTATTTAAATCTTTTACTGTTGAAGTAAGGATTAAAAGATTATTATTAGAAAATTCAACGGTTCCCTCTTCTACATAATATTTTTTCTCATCTTGATTTTTAATTAATATAAAACCGGGTCTCAAAAAAGTTATTATAGGAATGTGATCTTTTAAAATACCCATTTGGCCTTCATATGATGGAATTGTTACTTCGGTCGCTTCTGATTTTAGTATTGATTTATCGGGTGAAATAATCTCAACTATAAATTTATCTGACATTATTTTTTATTTTCGTTAGATAACTTTTCTGCTTTTTCTATTGCTTCCTCTATACCTCCAACCATGTAAAAAGCAGCTTCGGGTAGATGGTCATATTCTCCCTTGCAAATAGCATCAAAACCTTTAATTGTATCATCTAGATCAACTAATTTACCTGGTGAACCGGTAAATACCTCAGCAACGAAAAATGGTTGAGATAGAAATCTTTGTATTTTTCTTGCTCTTGCAACGGTTAATTTGTCTTCCTCAGAAAGTTCGTCCATACCGAGGATAGCAATAATATCTTGAAGAGATTTATACGCTTGTAAAATTTTTTGTACATCTCGAGCCACCCTGTAATGCTCTTCGCCAACTACTCTTGGATCTAAAATTCTTGAAGTCGAGTCCAATGGATCCACAGCAGGATAAATTCCTATTTCGGCGATTTGTCTCGACAATACTGTTGTAGCATCCAAATGTGAAAAAGATGTTGCCGGTGCTGGATCAGTTAAATCATCAGCAGGAACGTAAATAGCTTGTACTGAAGTAATGGAGCCTTTGTCAGTAGAAGTAATTCTTTCCTGCAAATTACCCATATCTGTAGCTAATGTTGGTTGATAACCCACGGCTGAGGGAATTCTTCCTAATAGAGCTGATACTTCTGAACCAGCTTGAGTAAACCTAAAAATGTTATCTACGAAGAATAAAACATCTTGACCTTCTTTATCTCTAAAATACTCTGCGACTGTTAATCCGGTTAAGGCAACTCTTGCTCTTGCCCCTGGTGGTTCATTCATCTGTCCGTAAACTAGTGCCGCTTTTGATCCTTTGCCATCAGTTTTTATTACTCCAGACTCTATCATTTCATGATATAAGTCATTTCCTTCTCTTGTTCTTTCACCAACACCGGCAAAAACTGAAAACCCACCGTGTGCTTTTGCAATATTGTTAATAAGTTCCATAATCGTAACTGTTTTCCCTACTCCAGCTCCCCCAAATAATCCAATTTTTCCACCCTTCGCGTATGGAGCCAAAAGATCGATAACTTTTATTCCTGTGACTAACTGTTCAGTTTCAGTTGCTTGGTCTGTAAATTTTGGAGCTGTTCTGTGTATTGGCCATTTTTCTTTTGTCTTTACTTCACCTTTTTCATCAATTGACTCACCAACAACATTAATAATTCTCCCAAGTGTTTCAGGGCCGACTGGCACACTTATTGGTGCCCCAGTATTTAGCACTTCATCACCTCGTTTAAGTCCTTCTGTTGCGTCCATCGCAATTGTTCTAACATCATTTTCTCCTAAATGTTGTGCAACTTCTAAAATTAGTTTATTTCCAGAATTATTTACCTCTAGAGCTGTATAAATTTCAGGTAAGTTAGCCTCAAAGTTAACATCAACTACTGCGCCAATAATTTGTGTTATTTTTCCTTTTTTGCTCATAATTATAAACTCTCTGCCCCCGATATAATTTCTATTAATTCTTTGGTAATAGAGGCTTGTCTGCTTCTATTATAATCAATTGTAAGTTTATCAACTAAGTCTCCGGCATTTCTTGTTGCGTTGTCCATTGCTGTCATTCTTGATCCTTGTTCACTTGCAGCGTTTTCAAGTAAAGCTTTAAAAACTTGAGTTGAAATATTTTTCGGCAACAAATCTTCTAAAATTTCATCTTCCTCTGGTTCAAATTCATATGAAAAATTCTTAGCGTCATTTTCTTTTAAATTTTTTGTTTCTGCCGGAATTATTTGTTGAGCTTGTGGAATCTGAGTAATCACATTTTTAAAATTATTATAAAATAAAATACATTTATCAAATTTATTTTGATTGAATAAAGATATTATTTCTTTTCCTACTTCATCAGCTTCATTAAAACTAATATGTTTTTTATCTTTAAAACTGAATTTTTTAGAAACGTATTTACCATATTCTCTTTTAATTTGATCGTATCCTTTTGAACCTACAGTAATAATATTAAGCTCTTTACCTTCGTCTAGAATTTTCCTAAAATTAGTTTTAGCTAATTTACATATATTTGAGTTAAATCCTCCACAAAGACCTCGGTCAGCGGTTAAAACTACACACAAATATTTTTTATCCTCTCCTGTTCCAACTAACAATTTTGGTGCATTTTGAGGATCATTAATAGATTTTGTTAAATTCAAAATTATATTTTGCATTTTTTTACTATATGGTCTGCCTCTCTCTGCACTTTCTTGAGCTTTTCTTAGTTTTGCTGCAGCAACCATCTTCATTGCCTTGGTAATTTTTTGCGTAGATTTTACACTTTTAATTCTTTTTTTTAGATCGTCTAGACTTGGCATTACTTTTTCTTATATTCCTCTATAACTTTTTTTAATTGATTTTCTGTATCTTCCTCTAATTTTCCCGAAGATTGGATGGCTTCAATAATTTCTGGTTTTTCATTTTTAATTATTTCAATTATATTCTTCTCAAACTCTTTAATTTTACCTATATCAACGTCATCCAAATATCCTTTTACTCCTGCAAAAACTGAGATTACTTGTTCTGCGACTGTCATTGGAGAGTATTGGTCCTGTTTCAATAATTCTGTTAATTTTGCTCCTCGATTAAGTAATTGTTGAGTTGAGGCATCTAAATCTGATCCAAATTGAGCAAACGCTGCCATTTCTCTGTATTGAGCAAGTTCTAGTTTGATTGAGCCAGCTACTTTTTTCATAGCTTTAGTTTGAGCTGCAGATCCTACTCGTGATACAGATAAGCCTACATTTACCGCTGGTCTAATTCCTTGATTGAATAACTCAGTTTCCAAAAATATTTGTCCATCGGTTATAGAAATTACATTCGTAGGAATATAGGCAGACACGTCACCGGCCTGTGTCTCAATAATTGGTAATGCAGTTAATGAACCGCCTCCGTTAACATCACTTAATTTTGCTGATCTTTCTAAAAGTCTACTGTGTAGATAAAAAACGTCGCCAGGGTAAGCTTCCCTTCCAGGAGGTCTTCTTAGCAAGAGTGACATTTGTCTATATGCTACGGCTTGTTTCGATAAATCATCATAAACAATTAAAGCATGCATTCCATTATCTCTAAAGTATTCACCAATTGTGCACCCAGTATAAGGAGCTAAAAATTGAAGTGGAGCTGAGTCCGATGCTGTAGCGGCAACTATTGTTGTATATTTAAGCGCACCCGCTTCCTCTAAAGTTTTTGTAATTTGAGCAACAGTTGAACGTTTTTGTCCGATTGCGACATAAACACAATAAAGTTTTTTCTTCTCATCAGAGGACTCGTTAATCTTTTTTTGATTTATAATTGCATCAATTGCAACTGCAGTTTTTCCTGTTTGCCTATCCCCAATAATTAATTCTCTTTGACCTCTTCCAATAGGAATAAGTGAGTCGATAGATTTTAAACCTGTCTGCATTGGCTCGCTAACCGATTGTCTTGGAATTATTCCTGGAGCTTTTACTTCAACTCTTTTTCTTTCTTTAGAAGATATGGCTCCTTTTCCGTCAATAGGATTTCCCAAACCATCAACAACTCTTCCTAACAATTCTTTTCCAACCGGAACATCAACAATTGCGTTAGTTCTTTTAATTGTGTCACCTTCTTTAATTTTCCTGTCGTCACCAAAAATTACAACTCCAACGTTGTCATTTTCCAAGTTTAATGCCATACCTTTAGAACCGTCTTCAAATTCTACCATTTCTCCAGCTTGAACATTG
>CACKAJ010000002.1 GCA_902598125.1 uncultured Pelagibacteraceae bacterium
TACTTTTTTATTATTTTTCGCATCAATTAAATCATATGATAATTTTATAGGTCTTTTATAATTATCCAAATCAAAACTTGTGGTCCAACTTTTTGTTTCTTTATTATATGAATATTTGTTAGTTGAGTAAAAAGTTTCAATAATTTTTTCTTTTGAGTATCCTAAAGCAAACAAAAATGTGGAAATTGGTAATTTTTTTTTTCTATCAATTCTAAAATATAAGATGTCTTTTGGATCAAATTCGAAATCCAGCCAAGAACCTCTTCCTGGAATTATTCTACAGTTAAATAATAGCTTACCACTTGCATGTGTTTTTCCTTTGTCATGATCAAAAAAAACACCAGGACTTCTATGCATTTGATTTACAACAACTCTTTCCACACCGTTAGTGATAAACGTAGCGCTTGGTGTCATAAGAGGAAGATCGCCTATAAATACTTCTTGTTCTTTAGCTGAAAGAATTTGTTTAGTGTTATTTTCGGTATCTATGTCGTAAACTACTAATCTCAAATTGGCTTTTAACGCAGCTGAATACGACAAACTTCTTTGTTTACACTCAATTACATCAAATTTAGGTTTTTCTAATTTATAAGAAATATATTCTAAAGTTGATTTATCATTACCATCTTCTATAGGAAAAATACTTTTAAAAACTTTATCTATTCCTTTTGAAAGATCTGATAGTTGTTCATTTAAGGATTTTGACTCTAAAAATTCATTATAAGAGTTCTTTTGTACTTCAATTAAGTTAGGTATGGATAAACCTTCAACTAGTTTACCAAAATTCTTTCTTATATGTTTCTTTTGAGTAAAAGATAATTGCATCAAATATAAAAAAATTTCATTGCAAATTTACTTCGCAATAAAATTTAGTCTTAAATTTTGTTTACTTTAATTCTACTTTAGCTCCAGCTGCCTCAAGTTTTTTCTTAAATTCTTCAGCATCTTTTTTAGCAACCCCGCCTTTAACCTCTTTTGGTGCTGCTTCAACTAAATCTTTAGCTTCTTTTAAACCTAAACCAGTTATTGCTCTTACTTCTTTAATTACATTAATTTTTTTATCACCTGCTGATGCTAAGAAAATTGAAAATTCTGATTTTTCCTCGCCTGCTGGTGCTGCTGCTCCACCTGCTGGTGCCGCTGCAACAGGGGCTGCTGCTGTTACACCCCATTTTTCCTCTAATTGTTTTGAAAGCTCTGCTGCCTCAACCACTGTTAAGGAAGAAAGTTCGTCTATAATTTTATTTAAGTCTGCCATATACAATCCTGTGATTTAATTTTTTAAACTCTTTGCGCGCGCTAAATTAGCAATTTTTGAGCCAGGTGCAAGTAAAATACTCACTAATTTTTGAGCGGGTGTAGCTAAAATTCCCACAATTTTGGCTCTTGCTTCCTCTAAAGAAGGTAGTGTGGCAATAACTGACACCTCTTTTTCGTCTAAAACCTTCCCATCCATAAAACCAGCAATAATTTTAAGTTTGTCATTAGATTTCGAAAATTTTGTTAGAATTTTAGCAGTTGAAATAGGATCTGAAGATATAGCTGCTGCAGTAGGACCAATAAAATATTTTTCTAAATCTTTTTTTGGTGTTTCTTTTATTGCAATTTTAGTAATCCTATTTTTTGTAATTTTAAATAGAATTCCCTTATCTCTTAATTCTTTTCTCAATGAGTCCAGTTCATTTACATTTAATCCTTGATATTGAGCTATCATTACAGACTCATTATTAGTAAATTGTTTTTTCAACTCCTCTACGTAATTTTTTTTTGCTTCTTTAGACATCATAGTATTTATCTAGCTCCTAACTTAAAAGAAATTCCCATTGTTGAAGTTATAAAAGATTTTTTTATAAATTCACCTTTTATAGTATCTGGTTTTTCTTTTTTAACGCTTTCAATTAAGTGGTTATAATTTTGTAATAATTTTTCTGTAGAAAAACTTTTTCTACCGATTGTAGACGATAGGTTTCCATCTTTATCATTTCTAATCTCTATTAATCCTGTTTTTATATCTTTTACTGCTTTAGAAATATCACTAGTTACAGTCCCTAATTTAGGATTTGGCATTAAACCTTTTGGTCCTAAAACTTTTCCATGTTTACCAATTTTACTCATCATTGATGGTGTACAAATAAGTTTAGTAAAATCAAACTTGCCAGCAGCAATTTTTTCGATAAGATCTTCTGATCCTGCAATATCTGCACCAGCTTTTTTTGCCTCCTCAATTTTATCCGGTTCACAAAGAACCGCTACTTTACTTTTTTTCCCAGATCCATTTGGTAAATTTACCACTGTTCTTAAACTTAAGTCTCCTCCTTTGGATTGTTTTAAGTTTATTCTTAAAGATACGTCAATTGACTCATCAAATTTTGTTGTAGAATTTTTTTTAATTTGTTCCAAAATTTCTTTAATATCCATTTTTTTATCTCTAATAGTTGATTTTAAAATTGCTTTGTACCGTTTAGATCTTTTTCTCATAACTATTCTTTTACCTCAATACCCATCGATCTAGCAGACCCGCATATAATTTTAGTTGCTTCCTTAATGTCAAAAGCATTTAAATCTTTCATTTTCTCCTTAGCGATAGCTTCAGCTTGTTTCATTGTAATAGAACCTGCCACTACTCTTCCAGGTTCACTTGATCCACTTTTTAGTTTAGCGGCTTCTCTAATAAAATGTGAAGCTGGAGGTGACTTAATAATAAAATCAAATTTTTTATCTTTATATACAGTAATTACAACTGGAACAGGCTTTCCCATAAAAGCTTTTGTTTTTTCATTAAATGCTTTACAAAATTCCATAATATTTATTCCTCTTTGACCTAATGCTGGACCTACTGGAGGAGCTGGATTAGCTTGACCGCCTTTAATTTGTAATTTTACGTAACCTGTTATTTCTTTTGCCATTTAATTTTTCTCCACTTGATTAAATTCTAAATCTACAGGAGTAGGTCTACCAAATATAGAAACTGAGACTTTAAGTCTAGATTTTTCTTCGTCTATTTCTTCAATTAAACCATTAAATGAGGCAAATGGGCCGTCACAAACTTTAACTTTTTCACCAATTTCAAAACTAATTCCAGTTTTTTGGGAAACTGCACTTTCAGAAACCTGACCAAGAATACGTTTAATTTCACTGTCTGATATTGGTGTTGGTTTATCTGCAGAACCAAGGAAACCACTTACTTTTTGTAGATTTTTTATCATGTGATAAATTTCTTTTGTAAGTTCAATCTTAATTAAAACGTAACCAGGAAAGAATTTTTTTTCTTTTTTTGTTCTTTTCCCTTTTTTTACCTCAGTAACTTGATGTGTAGGAACTAATATTTCTTCTAGTTTATCTAACAATTTATTTTTCTTTAGTTCGTCTTTAATTGTGTCTACGACTTTTTTCTCGAAACCAGAATAAGCTTGTACGATATACCAATTCATTATCAAAAATTAATTGTTAAAACTAAATTTAGTAAAAATCTTAAAATTTGGTCAAGTATTAGAAAAAAAATTGCCGCAACAGAAGCTAACGCGAAGACCATTACCGCTCCCATCATAGTATCTTTTTTTGTAGGCCAAGTTATTCTAAAAGTTTCTTGTTTAACTTCTTGAATAAATTTTAAAGGATTTTTCATAACTCTTTCTAAGTTTGGCAGGAGCGGAGGGACTCGAACCCACAACCTCCGGTTTTGGAGACCGGCGCTCTACCAATTGAACTACGCTCCTAAGCGTTACTTAACTATTTTAGTTACTACTCCAGCTCCAACTGTTTTTCCACCTTCTCTTATTGCAAAGTTTAAATTTTCATTCATCGCAATTGGTGTGATTAACTTAACTGTGAATTTCCCATCATCACCTGGCATAACCATTTCGGTACCAGATGGCAATGTTACTTCTCCAGTTACGTCTGTAGTTCTAAAATAAAACTGTGGTCTATATTTTGTAAAGAAAGGCGTATGTCTTCCACCTTCCTCCTTTTTTAAAATATAAGCCTGACATTCAAACTCTGTGTGTGGAGTAATTGAACCTGGTTTACAAAGAACTTGACCTCTTTCAACGTCTGTTCTTTCAACACCTCTTAAAAGAGCTCCAATATTATCACCTGCTTCACCACTATCTAAAAGTTTTCTAAACATTTCAACTCCAGTACAAACAGATTTTTTTGTATCCCTAATACCTACGATTTCAATTTCTTCACCAACTTTGATTACACCTGACTCTACTCTTCCAGTTACTACTGTTCCCCTTCCAGAAATAGAGAATACGTCTTCAACTGGCATTAAGAAAGGTTTATCTTTTGGTCTATCAGGTTGAGGAATTGTTTCGTCAACTGCTTTCATCAATTCCATAATTGCATTTTTTCCTGTAGCTTCGTCTTTTCCTTCCACTGCATTTAAAGCAGAACCTTTAATTATCGGTATCTTATCTCCTGGGAATTTATAAGAAGTTAATAATTCTCTAATTTCTTCTTCAACAAGATCAACTAGTTCTTTATCTTTAACTGTGTCAATTTTATTTAAAAAAACTACAATGGCAGGTACACCAACTTGACGAGCTAAAAGAATGTGTTCTCTAGTCTGAGGCATTGGACCATCTGCTGCATTAACTACTAATATTGCTCCATCCATTTGTGCTGCACCTGTAATCATATTTTTTACATAGTCAGCGTGTCCTGGACAGTCTACGTGAGCATAGTGTCTTTTTTCTGTTTCATATTCAACGTGTGCAGTTGAAATTGTAATTCCTCTTTCTTTTTCCTCTGGAGCTTTATCAATCTGATCATAAGCTACAAAGTTTGCTGAACTTGAGCCACCTGCTTCAGATAGCACTTTAGTTATGGCAGCTGTTAATGTTGTTTTACCATGGTCTACGTGTCCGATTGTACCGATATTACAATGCGGTTTATTTCGGTTAAACTTTTCTTTCGACATCTATTTTTTCCTCACTTTATATTTTAATTTTTAATTTTGGAGCGGGTAAAGGGAATCGAACCCTTACATCCAGCTTGGAAGGCTAGCGTTCTACCATTGAACTACACCCGCAAAATCCAAACTTATCACGCCCTTAATTATTAAAAGTTTTAAGTTTGGTGGAGGGGGAAAGATTCGAACTTTCGAAGACCGAAGTCAACGGGTTTACAGCCCGCCCCATTTGACCGCTCTGGAACCCCTCCTAAAAACTAGGGGTTATCCACTAACTTAAAAAGCGTTTAACAACAAGCGTTTTATAAGCATTTATGTAATAATTGCAATAAATCATTTTACCTTAAAATATGCTAATAAATTGAGTAAATAGCCTTAAAAATCATGAAAAAAACAACCTTTTTAATTGCAGGAAAACATGCTGTTTTAGAGGCATTAAAAAATCCCTCTAGAAAAATTGAAAGAGTTTTCTTAACAGAAGATGCTCAAAAAAAAATTAATAGAGAAAATCAAAATTTAAATTTATTTAAAAAAACCCATGTTTTTTTCAAATCTAAAAAAGAACTAGACAATCTTTGTGGAAGAGATGAAACCGCTCATCAAGGATTAGTTGCTGAGGTAGAGCACCTTGAAGAGATTACTTTAAAAGAATTTATAATTGAAAATTCAAAAAAAAACCTTAACTTAATAGCGCTAGAGGAAGTTACGGATCCAAGAAATATTGGATCAATTATAAGAAGTGCTGTAGCATTTAATATTGATGGAATCATAGTTAAAGAAAGATCCTTTCCTTCAAAAAGCAAACTAATGTACAAAAGTGCGAGCGGTGGGACAGAACATATTAAAATTTTTAAAGTAGCAAATATAAATACAACTCTAAAATTTTTAAAAACTAAAGAATTTTGGGTCAGCGCATTTGATATAAGTGCAAAAAAAGACTTTACTAAACATAAATGGAAAGGAAAAAATATTTTACTTTTTGGATCAGAAGGATTTGGGATTAAAGCTAAAACTTTAGAAAATTCAGATTTTATATTTAAAGTAAAAATGAACGATAATATTGAGAGTTTGAATATATCAAATACAGTATCTGTTGTTTGTCATCACGTTTTTCAATCAATAAAGCAATGATTTATATTTAAATTGTATTGTCTTTTTCATAAATTTATTTTAAAGAAACATCTGAGCCCTCATAGCTCAATTGGTAGAGCAATTGATTTGTAATCAATAGGTTCGCGGTTCGAGTCCGTGTGAGGGCACCACTACTAATTTGTTTCTTTTCTTAATTGTTCTAATTTTATTTTTTTTTGCAAACTGGTATTTTTATCATATAGAAGATTAAATTTAATTTTATTTTGAACTTTAATAATAATTTTTTTTGCATTTCTGACCTCAACATTGTCTGCTACAGCACTGATAGGTCTTTTTATAGGATTAAGATTAGTAATAATTACTTTCGATTTATCACTAACAATTTTTCCAGCCCATCTCCTTGGTCTAAAAGCACTTATTGGTGCGATAGAAATTTTTTTAGAATTTAAATTTAAAATTGGTCCATGCACTGATAAATTATAAGCGGTACTGCCAGCTGGAGTAGATACTAGCACACCATCTGAAACTAGTTTCTTAATAATATTTTTTGAATTATTTTTTATTGATAGATTTGCAGCTTGTCTACTTTGCCTTAATATTGAAACTTCATTTATAGCTATACTTTTTCTAATATAATTTTTAGTATTAACTGACATTTCTAATGGTGAAATATTAACAGTTTTTGCTCTCGATAAATTTTTTACAATATATTTACTAGAAAATTTGTTCATTAAAAATCCATAGTTACCTGAATTAATTCCATAAAATGATTTTTTAGAATTTTTATTTTTTTTAAGTGTTTTGAGCATGAAGCCGTCGCCACCGATAACTATAATTATATTGGATCTTTTAATTTTCTTTTTATTAAATATTTTAATAATTTGTTTCTTTAATTTTAAAGACCTGGAGTTTGTATCTGAAATTATTAATGGTTTATTCATTTTAAAAATGGTGCCCTCGGCCAGACTCGAACTGGCACTCCCAAAAGGGCAAGGATTTTAAGTCCTTTGTGTCTACCAATTTCACCACGAGGGCACGTCGTTATTTTTATTGTTATTGTTAATATATTAATACACAAGAGTTTAAAAGAAGTAAAAAAAAAATTATTTTCCGTCTTTATCATCTAGTCTACTTCCAGTCTTCTTTCTGTTAAAGTATAAATATCTAATGAAAAAAATATTAATTTATAATTCTGGTGGGGGTTTAGGCGACTCTATACAAATCATCCCATTAATATTAAGTCTTAAGAATCATTATAGACGCTCTAAAATTTTTTATTTGGGCGCTCATTCCAATCACTTTGAAGGAAAATTAAAAGAGTATAATATCAATGTAGATACTCTTGAATTAAATTTAAAGTATTTTGGTTTTAGATGGTGGCACCTATTATTTGTTAAAAAGAATTATAAAAAAAAAAATCTAGAGAAATTTGACTTAATTATTGATCTACAATCTAAATTTAGAAATTCCCTAATTCTAAAAAAAGTTCCACATAATCATTTCTACTCAACAACTTTTGGAAATTTTTTTTCGACAAAAAAAATTAAATTTAAGACAAAAAATCATTTAGAAAACTTAAGTGTTTTTTTAGACGAAAAAATAAAACTCATAAATTTTAACTACAATAAACTACCAAGAAATTTACTTAATGAAGCAAAAAAACTTTTACCAAAAACAAATTATATTGGATTTTCTATAACTCAAGGAAATGAATATAGAAAAAAAAGTTGGTCAATATACAAATTTATTTCACTTGCAAATAAATCGCTTATTAAGAAGAAGATACCAGTTTTTTTTATTGAAAAAAATCAAGAACAAATAATTGAAAAAATAAAAAATCAAGTACCTGGATCTTTATTTCCTGAAACAAATACAGAATTATCGTGCCCTGCTTTAGTTACGGCCTTATCGTCACGATTGGACCAAGCTGTGACAATTGATAATGGAGTAATGCATATGATGGGGCTAGCAGATATTCCTATGATAGTTTTATTTGGTCCTACAAACTCAGAAAAATTTGCGCCAAAAAATAATTACACAAAAATATTAGATAGTAAAAAAATTCATGGGACAAAAGATATAGAGTCTATTTCAGTCGATGAAGTCTATGATTTAATTTAAAGTCTTAAAATTTTAATTTTTTTTATTTTAACAACTTTCATCAAGTCAGCGTTTACTTCTTTTAATTTTTTAAGTGATGTTGATCTGGTAACAACTGCGACACCTATTTTTCCAAGTCTGAAGAAAGGATAACTTCCTATATCAACAAATTTTTTATATTTTTTTTGGATTAAACTTAACTGCTTTGAAATATTACTTTCAACAGTAAAAAGATTTATAGTTTTGCTGTGAATTTTTAATCCTTTTACTAAATATCTTTTGCAGTTTTCAATCATTGAATTTAAAATTGAAGGAACGCCGGGTAAAGATAATACATTTTTAGTTATGAAACCTGGAGCAGCACTTGATGGATTATATATCAATTTAGAACCCTTTGGCATTTTTGCCATTTTCTTTCTTCCATCATTAAATTTTTTTTTACCATAATATTTTTCCAAAATTGCATAAGCCTCTTCATGATACTCGTACTTTACTTTAAATGCTTTTGAAATCGATTTAGCTGTAATATCGTCGTGAGTTGGTCCAATACCTCCAGTTGTAAAAACATAATTAAATTTTTTTGATAGAAAGAGAATATTTTCTACGATGGTTTTTTCGTCGTCAGGAACCACTCTCACTTCCTTCACTATTATTCCACAGCTTGAATTCAACCAGTTTGATAAAAATACAACATTTTTATCTTGTGTGCGGCCTGAAAGAATTTCATTACCAATTATTAAGATTGAAGCATTAATTTTTTTTATTTTTTTCTTCATAGAAGTTATAAATATATATGAATTTTGAAAGTAAATTAATACCAGGTGTATTTATAAAAAGATACAAGCGATTTTTCGTTGATATCAAAATTAAAGATCAAATTATAACAGCACATTGTCCTAACACTGGTTCAATGCATGGTTTGTTAAATGAGGGAAATAAAGTATGGCTAACTAAGTCTATCAATCCAAAACGTAAATTAAAATATACTTTAGAAATTATCGAAGACGACAACTCAAAGGTTGGTGTAAATACTCATTCATCTAATAAGATTGTTCATCATGCTCTTAAAAATAATTTAATTAAAGAATTTAATGAAATATTAGAAATAAAACCTGAAATTAGATTTGGAAAAAATACTAGATTTGACTTCCTTGTATCTTGCAAAAAATATAAAGCTTTCATTGAAGTTAAAAATGTTACTCTTTCTAGAAAAAAAGAAATAGCTGAATTTCCCGATGCAATAACAACAAGAGGTCTAAAACATATCAATGAATTGGTGCAAGCAAGTAAAAAAAAATTTAAAATTTACATCATTTATCTAATTCAAAGGGATGATTGTAGGTCATTTGAAATTGCAAAAGATATAGATCCTAGTTATGCAAATGCTTTAAGTTTGGCTTTAAAAAAAAAATTAAATATACTCTGCTACGATTGTAAATTTTTATCAAAAGGAATAAAACTTAATAATAAAATAAAGTTTAAAATATTATGACCGAAGAAATTAAGGAAGCTTTTGAAAAAACTAGAGTAGCTGGATCTATTGCGGCAAGAGCATTAGAAGAGGTAAGTAAAATAATAAAACCAGGTATTTCTACTGATGACATAGATAAAATTTGCTATGAATTTATCAACGATAACAACGCTTACTCTGCTCCACTATTTTATAGAGGATTTCCGAAATCTTGTTGTACCTCAACTAACCATGTTGTGTGTCATGGTATTCCTTCTGATAAAATTTTAAAATCAGGAGACATAGTTAATGTAGATGTTACAGCTTTTAAAGATGGCTGGCATGGAGATACTAGTAGAATGTTTAAGATAGGTGAAGTTTCAATTAAAGCTGAAAAATTAATTAATACAACTTATGAGTCTATGATGAAGGCAATTAATATTGTAAAAGAGGGAATTCACTTAGGTGATATAGGTTATGCAATACAAACTCATGTAGAGTCTCAAGGTTTTTCGGTTGTTCAAGATTTTTGTGGTCATGGTATAGGTAAAACGTTTCATAAAGAGCCTAATGTTCTTCATTATGGTGAGAAAGGTACTGGAGAAAAAATTACAGAAGGAATGATTTTTACTATCGAACCAATGATTAATCTAGGTAAATATGAAACAAAAACTTTAAGTGATGGATGGACTGCAGTTACTAAAGACAAGACTTTATCAGCACAATTTGAACATACAATAGGTGTAACAAAGAATGGTTATGAAATTTTTACACAATTAAAGCAATAATGATCGAAAGATACACAAGAAAAGAAATAAAAAATATTTGGGAAGATTATAATAGATATTCTATTTGGTTAGATATTGAATTAGCTGCAGCTGAAGCTATGGAGAAATTAAAAATTATTCCCAAGGGTGTTGTTAAAAAAGTTAAATCAAAAGCAAAAATTAATCCAAAAAGAATTATTCAAATAGAAAATAAAGTAAAGCACGATATAATTGCGTTCTTAACTTCTATCACTGAGAGAGTTGGAAAAGAAGCACGATATCTACATAAAGGTATGACTTCATCAGATGTTTTGGACACTTGTTTTAACCTCCAATTAAAACAATCGGGACTAATTCTTCTTAAAGATATTAATGAATTACTTCAGTCAATTAAAAGACAAGCTATTAAACATAAGCATACTTTATGCATTGGCAGGAGTCATGGAATTCATGCAGAACCAATTACATTTGGATTAAAAATGTTATCTTTTTATCAAGAATTTTTAAGAAATAAAAAACGATTGGAAAATTCTATCAAAGAAATTTCAACATGTGCCATATCTGGTGCAGTTGGAACTTTTGCCAATATAGATCCACGAGTTGAAAGTTATGTTGCTAAAAAATTAAAACTTAATGTTGAACCTATTTCTACACAAGTAATACCAAGAGATAGGCATGCTCAGTTTTTTTCAACTTTAGGAATCATAGCAAGTTCAGTTGAAAGATTTGCAGTTGAAATAAGACACCTTCAAAGAACTGAGGTTTTGGAGGTTGAGGAATTTTTTGGAAAAAAACAAAAAGGATCTTCTGCTATGCCGCACAAAAAAAATCCAATCTTAAGTGAAAACCTTACTGGTTTAGCGAGATTGATAAGATCTTCTGTGACTCCAGCTTTAGAAAATATTGCCTTGTGGCATGAAAGAGATATTTCTCACTCAGCGGTAGAGCGAAATATTGGGCCAGATACTACAATAGCTTTGGATTTTGCCTTGCATAGATTGAGTAACGTTGTAAAAAATTTGAGTATTTATCCAAAAAATATGAAAAATAATTTAAAATTAACAAATGGGATTTTTTTTTCACAAAGAGTACTTCTAGAATTAACTTCAGTAGGTTTTACTAGAGAACAATCTTACAAAATCGTGCAAAAAAATGCTATGCAAGCTTGGAAAACAAATTCCTCTTTTTACGAGAAAATTATTGCAGATAAAAAAATTACAAACAAAATACCTGTTAATAAACTAAAAAAACTCTTTAATTTTAGTTATCATACAAAAAAAATTAATATAATTTTCAAAAGAAGTCTAAAAAAATAAATTTAATGAACAAAGGCAAGAAACTATACGAAGGAAAAGCTAAAATTCTTTATGAAACTAAAGATAAAGATTTAGTAATTCAGCATTTTAAAGATGACGCTACAGCTTTTAACAATCTTAAAAAAGCTAGTGTTGAAGGCAAAGGAGTTTTAAATAATAGGATTTCTGAATATATATTAACTAATCTCTCCCAATGTGGAATTAAAACTCACTTTATCAAACGCCTAAATATGAGGGAGCAGCTGATTAAAAGAGCAGATATTTTTCCTATCGAGTTTATTGTGAGAAATATTGCAACAGGATCCCTTACAAAAAGACTTGGAATCCCTGAGGGTACTGTATTAGAACAACCTCTTTTAGAATACTGCTTTAAAAAAGACGAACTTAACGATCCTTTGGTCTCAAAAGAACATATTTTTTCTTTTGGTTGGGCAACTAATAAAGAAATAAAAACTATTGATAAAACAACCCTTAGAATAAATGATATTCTTGTCGGACTTTTTAGAGGTGTTGGGATTAAACTGGTAGACTTTAAAATCGAATACGGCAAAGTTTGGAACAAGGACTCTGAGGAGAAGGAAATTGTTTTAGCTGATGAAATAAGTCCGGATACATGTCGATTATGGGATTCAAAATCTGAAAAAAAATTAGATAAAGATAGATTTAGAAAAGATTTAGGTAATATCATTCAAGGTTATCAAGAGGTAGCTAGAAGACTAGGAATTATGCCTGAGGAAACAAATATAAGTGAAGTTAATTTTGGAAAAACTATTCCAATCAAATTCAAAAAAAAATAAATTGAAATTTTCAATAATAGTAACTCTTAAGAAAGATGTTTTAGATCCTCAAGGGAAAGTTGTGCAGAATACTTTGGTAAATTTAGGGATGGATGACCTTAAAAGTATAAGACAAGGTAAACATTTTGAAATAGACTTGAATGAGTCTGATGAAGATATCGCAATAAAAAAAATTGACGAAATGTGTAAAAAACTTTTAGTTAATCTTATCATTGAAGACTATAAAATAAATAAAATTAAATGAAATCATCTGTAATTGTTTTTCCAGGTTCTAATTGTGATAGAGACATTGCGGTAGCTTTAGAAAAAATGCAATTTAAAAATACAATGGTTTGGCACAAAGAAACTAAATTACCCAAATCCGATCTTATAGTGATACCAGGAGGATTTTCTTATGGGGATTATTTAAGATCAGGAGCGATTGCAGGAAAATCACTTATAATAAATGAAGTTATCAAGGCAGCTAATTCTGGTTGTTTAATTTTAGGCATTTGCAATGGTTTTCAAATTTTGACTGAAACTGGTTTATTGAAAGGAACTTTACTTAGAAATAAAAATTTAAAATTTATTAATAAAGATGTCCATATAAAAGTAATAAATAATAATTCTAAATTTTCAAAAAAGTATAATGAAAATCAAATTTTAAAAATCAATATCGCACACAATGAAGGTAATTATTTCACTGATCCTGAACATCTTATTAAGCTCCAAGATGAAAATTTGATTGTATTTAAATATTGTGATGAAGATGGAAATATAAATGAGAAATCAAATCCAAACGGATCAATAAATAATATAGCTGGAATATTAAACTCTAAAAAAAATATTTTAGGTATGATGCCTCATCCAGAAAGAATGGTGGATGAAATTATTTCTAATAAAGATGGAGTAAATTTATTTTCAAGTTTATTAAATTAAATGAAAATTAATAATCAAATAATTGAAAAGCATGGCTTAAAATTGGAGGAATATGAAAGTATTAAAAAACTTTTAAAAAGAGAGCCTAATTTACTTGAGCTAGGTATTTTTTCGGCAATGTGGAATGAACATTGTTCCTACAAATCATCAAAAATTCATCTTAAAAAACTACCTACTAAAGGAAGGCAAGTAATTCAAGGACCAGGAGAAAACGCTGGTGTGATTGATATCGGAGATGAGGATGCCATAGTTTTTAAAATAGAAAGTCATAACCACCCCTCATTTATTGAGCCTTATCAAGGAGCTGCGACTGGTGTTGGAGGTATTTTGAGAGATGTTTTTACAATGGGCGCAAGACCTATTGCTTTGTTAAATTCAATTCATTTTGGTTCACCTAGTCATATAAAAACTAAATCGCTGCTTAATGGGGTTGTTTCCGGGATTGGTGGATATGGAAATTGCATAGGAATACCAACCGTTGCAGGAGAAACAAAATTTAACGAAACTTATAACGAAAATATTTTAGTAAATGCTATGGCTGTAGGACATGCAAAAAAAAATAAAATTTTTTACTCTAAAGCAAAAGGATTAAATAAATCTGTAGTTTATGTTGGTTCAAAAACAGGTAGAGATGGTATTCACGGTGCTTCAATGGCATCCGCTGAGTTCGATGAAAATTCTGAAGAAAAAAAGCCAACTGTACAAGTTGGAGATCCTTTTACTGAAAAACTTTTAATGGAAGCATGTTTAGAATTAATGAAAGATAATTCAATTATTTCAATTCAAGATATGGGTGCTGCAGGATTGACCTCTTCAAGTGTGGAAATGGCTTCAAAAGGAGGATTGGGAATTGAACTTAAATTAGACAAAGTTCCTTGCAGAGAGGAAAATATGACACCTTATGAGATGATGTTATCTGAAAGCCAGGAAAGAATGCTTATTATTTTAGAAGACGATAAAGAAAAAGAGGCAAAAAAAATATTTGATAAGTGGGATTTAGATTTTGTTATAATTGGAAAAACAACCGACACGAATAATCTTACATTAAAATTTAAAAATGAAGTTGTAGGTGAGATACCGATAGAGGCATTAGCTTCTAAAGCACCATTATATGACAGAAAATGGAGTAAAAAAAATTCTAGAAAAAATAAAATTAACATTAAAAGTCTTAAAAAGATTAAAATTGAAGATGCTTTAATAAAAATTTTATCAAGTCCTAATCACTCAAATAAAAGTTGGATAACAAATCAATATGATCAAAGCGTAATGTGTGATACTATCCAGAAATCTGGCTCTGATGCTGCAGTGATAAGGATTCACAATAAAGATAAAGCTATAGCAGTTTCTGTAGACTCATCTGCGAATTATTGCAAATCTCATCCAATTACAGGTGGCAAACAAATTGTTTGTGAAAACTGGAGAAATTTAACTGCTGTGGGTGCAAAACCACTAGCTATAACAAATTGTTTAAATTTTGGAAATCCTGAAAATAAGGAAATAATGGGTGAGTTTGCTGAGTGCTTAGAAGGTATAAAAGAAGCATGTGAATTTTTAAATTATCCTGTTGTTTCAGGAAATGTATCTTTTTATAACGGAACAAATAATAAAAACATCTACCCTACTCCAGTTATAGGTGGAGTTGGTTTAATAAAAAAATTATCTCAACCAATCAGTCATAATTTCAAAAAAGATAACAGTATTATAATATTAATTGGCAAAACATTTGGACATATTGAGCAAAGTTGTTTTTTAAAAGAAAATTATTCAATAATTGATGGAATGCCTCCAGAAGTTAATCTTGTGAATGAAAAAAATAATGGTGAATGTTTATTAAAATTGATGAATACTAATTTAATATTATCAGCTCATGATATATCTAGCGGTGGTTTAATAACAACTATTTCTGAAATGGCTTTAACCTCAAATTATGGCGCTAAAATAAATAAGCCAAAAAAATTAACCAACATATTTGAATATTTTTTTGGAGAGGATCAAGCTAGATATGTCATTGAAATAGAGAGAAAAAATCTACCTAAAGTGGAAAAAATCTTTAAAGAAAACAATATTTATTATGAAAATATCGGAATTACCCAAAAAAACTATTTGGAAATTCAAGATGAGCTAAAAATTAACACTAAAGATTTATTTAAAATTAATAATGAATGGTATAATAATTATTAATGCCATTACCTTTAGAAGAAATTAAAAAACTTATTAAAGAGAGCATTCCAGACGCCACGATAGAAATAAAAGATTTAATGGGTGATAAAAATCATTATGCGGCAACAATTCGATCCTCAAAATTCAACAATTTGAGTAAAATAGATCAGCATAAACTTGTGTACAAGTCCTTAAAAGGGAAAATGGGAAATGAATTACATGCTTTGTCAATAACAACTGAGGAAAAATAATGGAAATAAATAAAAAAATTGAGGAATTAATAAACAATAATGACGTTTGTTTATTCATGAAAGGAACTCCAGACTCACCTCAATGTGGATTTTCTATGGCAGTTTCAAATGTTCTAAAACATTTAAAAATTAATTTTAAAGGTATAAACGTACTTGAGGATGAAAATTTAAGACAAGGTATTAAAGAATACAGTGATTGGCCGACTATTCCCCAACTTTATGTAAAAAAAGAGTTTATTGGTGGGTGTGATATTGTAAAAGAAATGTTCGAAAAGGGTGAACTAAAAAAACTTTTCGAAAATAAAAAAATTATTTAATTCAATTTTTTGTCACAAAACTAATATCAGAGTCTTTCAGGTTTCCTCTAAAGCAATCTATTTTTTCAATTCTATCTATTAAATTTTTTTGCTCTGTATCGTTAAATATTGATGATTTAGATATAACTTTAGCTTCTAAATTTTTTAAAAACTCATCAATTAATAAATGTTCAATATTTCGATTATATACATAATAATTAGGATGTTTAAAATCTTCTATTATATAAATTCCTTTTTTTTTTAAATGTTTGAAAAATAATTTTAAACCTACCAAAATATCACTTAAATTATGTGAGCCGTCATCAATAATAATATCAAATTCTTTAAAATTATTTTTTTCAAATATTTCATTTAAAATTTTTTTAATTTTTTTAATATTATTAATATCGACACCAAAAACATGAATATATTTTGATTTATATTCAAAGTTTGAAATATTTATATCGAAACAATAAACATTTGATCCTTGAAAATATTTAACTAAAGAGGCAGCTGAGGAACCTGCATATGAACCTATTTCTAAAATATTAATTTTTTTATTTTTAAATTTTTTTAATTTTGTTTCATAAAATTTTGAGTAACCATGACCACTTTTATGAGTATTCTTAAAAATGTTTGATTTATCACTCCCATAATAATGAAAAAGATCATCAAGCGTGTCTAATTTTACATTATCTGTATCTATATCTTTTTTTTTTTTTAAATTATAAATTAAGTTTCGTTTAAATAAACTAAAGAAATTCAATTATCTTGAATAGTATTCGATAACTAAACTTGGTTCCATAATAACCGGAAAAGGAACTTCTGCAAATTTTGGAACTCTAACAAGTTTAGCAGTTTTGTTTTTATCATCTAACTGTATATATTCTGGAACATCTCTTTCTTTGCTTTGTATAGATCCATCTATTACAGTCAATTTTTTTGATTTTTCTCTAACCTCTATTAGATCAGTACTCTTCACAACATAGCTGGCAATATTAACTCTTTTTTTATTCACTTTTATATGACCGTGGTTAATCATCTGTCTAGCTGCAAAAACTGTTGGTGCAAATTTAGCCCTGTAAATAACTGTATCAAGTCTACTTTCAAGTAATGCAATTAAATTTTCTGTAGTATCTCCTCTTTTCGAAAGAGCTTTTCTATATATATTTCTAAATTGTCTTTCGTTAATATTTCCGTAATAAGCTTTCAGTTTTTGTTTTGCTTGTAACTGAATTCCATAATCTGTTGGCTTACCTTTTTTATTTTGACCATGTTGCCCTGGAGGATAAGCTCTAGAATTGAATGGACTCTTAGGTCTTCCCCATATATTAGCCTTAAGTCTTCTATCAACTTTATGTTTAGATTTAAGTCTTTTTGTCATATTTTATAATTGTGTTTTTATAAGCTTTACTAATGATTTGTCAATTAAGCTTTAATGTTATTTTTTACTCAATGTACTTATAATACTGGCTAAAATCCTTAATTCTTTATCGTTTGGTTCTAACCTGTAAATTAAATTATTTATATTTAATATCATTGAATGCCTTTTCTCTTTAGGAATAAAAAATTCTTTTTTTTCTAAAAGGCTTATTAAATGAGCTAATAAAGAAGATATTTTTGATTTAGATGAAACTTTTAAATTCAGTTCATTATTCTTAATTTTTTTATAATTAAGTGATTTAAAGATCTCGTAACAAATAACAGTCAAAGAATGCGATAAGTTTAAAGATTTAAATTTAGGTGAAGTTGGAATTCGTAAAATATAATTAGAAAATGACAAATCTTTATTTGATAAACCTGATGCTTCAGGACCGAACATTAAACCCAAGTTAAGATTCCTTCTTTTGATTATTTTTTGAAATTCTTTTAGAGAAATATTTTTTTTATTTATATCTCTACGTCTTGCACTTAGAGATACGACCAAATTAAAAGGCTCTATTGCATCTTGAATATTATTAAATACTTTAGCTTTATTTATAATATCATACGCTCCTACGGATGTTGCTTTAGCTTTATGATTTGGAAAATTAATTTTAGGCTCTACGATGTGAAGTTTAGAGAACCCAAAATTTTTCATTGCTCTGGCACATGCACCTATGTTTTCGCCTAGTTGAGGTTTTACTAGAATAAAACCAAATTTACTGCTCATTTAAATTAGCAGGAGCTTTTTCTTTATAAAGTTTATAATCCAAGCTATCAATTAATGCTTTAAATGAAGCTTCAATAATATTTGGAGATACACCAACTGTAAACCAACTCACACCTGTTTTATCAGTACTTTCAATCAAAACTCTAGTTGTTGCTTCAGTACCAGTATTCAGAATTCTAACTTTATAATCAAGTAATTTTAAATCTGAAAAAAAATTATAGTATTTTGTTACTTTTTTAAAATTAGATCTGATCGCATTATCCAATGCATTTACAGGTCCATTCCCTTCACCATGACACTCTATTTCTTTTCCATCTATCAGGAAAACTACACTTGCTTTTGTTTTTATTTTGTCAAATTTTGAAATATTCACATCATAACTTTTTACTTTTAAATATTCAGGAACTTTACCTAATAATCTATTAGCTAATAATTCAAATGAAGCATCAGCTCCATCATACGAATAACCGCTAAATTCTCTATCTTTTACCTCATCCAAAATTTTTTGGATTTTTGGATCTTTAGAGTTAATTTTAACTCCGTATTGTTCTAATCTTGATAAAATATTTGATCGTCCAGCTTGATTTGAAATAATAATATTTCTATGATTTCCAATTGTTTTTGGATCAATATGTTCGTAAGTTTTTGGATCTTTCTTCACTGCTGAAACATGAAGACCTCCCTTGTGAGAAAAAGCTGAGGCACCAACATAAGCCATATTTTTATTAGGTTTTCTATTTAGTATTTCATCTAACAATCTTGAACATTCAGTTAATGAAGAAAGTTTATCTTTTTTAATATTAATTTCATACTTATCGCTAAAAGATTTTTTTAAACATAAGTTGGGAATAATTGACATCAAATTTGCATTACCACATCTCTCCCCTAAACCATTAATAGTTCCTTGAATATGTCTCACGCCGCTTTCAACTGCAGCTAAAGAATTAGCCACAGCATTTTCTGTATCGTTATGTGCATGAATTCCAAGATTGTTTCCAGGTATTATTTTTGAAACTTTTGCTACAATTTCTCTAACCTCATTCGGTAGTGTGCCACCATTAGTATCACATAATACAACCCATCTAGCACCATTATCGTAGGCTTGCTTTAAGCAGTCTATTGCATATTCTGGGTTAGCCTTATAACCATCAAAAAAATGTTCTGCATCAAACAAAAATTCTTTCTTGTTTTTAACAAAATGTTTTGCTGTTTCTTTGATATTTTCTAAATTTTCCTCTTTTTGAATTCCCAAAGCAACTTTTACATGAAAATCCCAAGATTTTCCTACCACACAAACTGCTGGTGTATTCGCATTCATTAAAGAAGCTAAACCGGGATCGTTATCTGCACTACGACCAGTTTTTTTTGTCATACCAAATGCGGTGAATAAAGTTTGTTGCATTTTAGGTGGACTAGAAAAAAATTTTGTATCAACAGGATTTGCCCCAGGCCATCCTCCCTCTACATAATCAACACCTATGTGTGATAAAACTTTTGCTATTTTGTTTTTATCTTCAATTGAGAAATCGACACCTTCTGTCTGAGCTCCGTCTCTTAAAGTGGTATCAAATATATATATTTTCTCTTTACTCATTTAAATTTCCAAGTAGTCTTTTCTTTTTTATCCTCAATGATTACTCCTTTACTTGCTAGCTCAACTCTTATTTTATCAGCAAGTTTATAATCTCCTTTTTGTTTAGCGACTAATCTTTCTTTAATTTTTTTTTCAATAAATTCTTCTGAAATATCTTTATCTGCTTTTTTTAACTCTTCCCACTCATTTTTTGTTAAATCAAATAAACCAATTAATTTACAAGCACTATTAAAAAATTTTTTACTTTTTTCATCACCTTTATTTGCGTTAGCATAAAGTTCGTGAATTTTAGCAATGAAACCAGGAGTATTTAAATCATCTAGTAACATGTCTATCTCTTTCAATGGTATTTCTTCGTTATTTTCTTCATACAATTGGTACCATTTTTCAATGGTTGCTCGTTGATTTTCTAAAAGTTTATTATTCCAATCTAGTGGTTGACTGTAGTGAGCACTTAATAATGCTAACCTAACAACTTGACCGGAATATTTTTTTGTTGCATCAGTTATTGAAATTATATTGCCTAAAGACTTTGACATCTTTTCATTATTAATGGTTACAAATCCGTTATGAACCCAATAATTTGCAAAGTTTTTGGTATTATTGTTGCAACAAGACTGGGCTATCTCATTTTCATGATGAGGAAAAATTAAATCAAGACCGCCGCCATGAATATCTAAATTTTTACCGAGGTATTTTTCACTCATTGCTGAACATTCAAGATGCCAGCCCGGTCTACCTCTTCCCCAAGGCGACTGCCAACCAGGTTCTTTTTCATTTGAAGGCTTCCATAAAACAAAGTCCATTGGATTTTTTTTTAGATCAGAAATTTCTATTCTACTTCCTGCCTTTAACTCATCTAAATTTTTATTTGATAATTTTCCATAATCATTAAATTTACTTATAGCAAAAAAAACATGGTTTTTATTTTCGTAAGCAAATCCCTTTTTGATTAAAGAAGATGTCATTTCAATCATTTCTTTTACATGTTCTGTGGCTTTTGGCTCTATCGTTGGTTTTAAACAGTTTAAACTCTTGCAATTTTCATGAAAAATTTTAATCACCCTATTTGTAATTTCATTTATATCTTCTTTATTATTTTGAGAAGCTTCTATTATCTTGTCATCTACATCAGTAATATTTCTTACGTACGTTACGTTTGATTTGTAGAGAACTTTTAAAACTCTAAATAAAACATCAAACACTACAAGGGTTCTTGCATTACCTACATGTGGACTCTCATATACAGTTGGGCCACAAGCATATAAGGAAATCTTTTTTATATTATTTGGCTTAAATACTTCTTTTTTTCTTGTTAGAGAATTAGTTAATTTTAAGCTATTCATTAAATGTGCATACCGGTATCGGATTCATTTTGTGTAAATTTTTTTCTCTTATTTCTAAATATTTTTGATAGTTTGGATCGTCTTTATTTTCCATAGCCTTCTCTAAATCTGCATAGCTCATTCCAAGTTGTTCTACGTCGTTTCTTCCATCATTCCAAAGACCATCTGTAGGTTGGGCATTAATTATTTCTTCAGACACACCAAGATGTCTGCCTAACTCCCACACTTGAGATTTGTTGCAGTCAGCTATAGGAGAGATATCGACCCCACCATCGCCGTATTTAGTATAAAAACCAACGCCAAAATCCTCAACTTTGTTACCTGTTCCTACAACAATTCCATTATTTGCTGCTGCTACTTGGTATAAAGTTGCCATTCTCAACCTTGCTCTTGAATTTGCATACCCATGCTCATTATCAAATTTATTTAAAACTTGAGAAAATGAGTTAAAGATTTTATCCATCTCTAATAAATGGTGTTCAACATTTTTGTATTTTTGTTTTAACCATTTAGCATGTGTCAAACTTAAATCATGTTGAGATTTGATTTGTTTAATTGGCATTGTTAACACAATTGTTTTTCTACCAGTGTTTGCACATAAAGTACTAACTACAGAAGAGTCTATTCCACCCGATATTCCAACTACTAATGATTTTGGCTTATAAGAAGCATTATTGCAATAGTTGTCTATCCAATCGGTTATTATTTTTGATCTTTTTTTTACATCCATAATTAATACCTTACCTTTCTTTTAAGGTTTGGTCTTAATAATTACAATAATTATTAAGACGCAGCTTGAATAATTTTATTTGATATTTTTGAATTTTTCTTAATTTCCTCAGAAATCAAGAAAGCTAATTCTAAAGCCTGGTCTGCATTTAATCTCGGATCGCAGTGAGTCCTGTATCTATTAGATAGATCTTTCTCAGAAATTTTTTGTGCTCCCCCTGTACATTCAGTTACATCTTGACCCGTCATTTCAATATGTAAACCACCAGCATAACTTTTTTCCTCTTGACTGACTGCAAAGAAGTTTTTTACCTCTTTAAGAACACTTTCAAAAGGCCTAGTTTTAAAACCTGTAGCTGCTTTAATTGTATTACCGTGCATAGGATCACAAGACCAAATTACTTTAAGACCTTCTTTTTTTATAGCACGCATTAACTTAGGTAAATATTTTTGAACATTATCAGCTCCAAATCTTGAAATTAATGTTAATCGCCCGGCTTCATTTTCAGGATTAAGAATATTACATAAATTAACTAAGTCATCTGGTTTTAATGTAGGACCACATTTGAGACCTATAGGGTTTTTTATACCTCTACAAAATTCCACATGAGCTCCATCAGGTTGTCTTGTTCTATCACCTATCCATACGAAATGAGCTGAGGTATCATGATATTCACCAGTTGTTGAGTCTACACGTGTCATAGACTGCTCGAATGGTAAATGTAAAGCTTCGTGTGAAGTATAAAAATTTACCGTTCTTAATCTTCTATTATTGTCAGAGTTAATTCCACAAGCTTCCATAAAAGCAAGTGAGTCACTAATCTTATCTTCTATTTCTTTATATTTCCCTTTGGTTTTGTCTTGTATAAATCCTAAGTTCCATAAATGAACTTGTCTAAGATCAGCAAATCCTCCTTGAGAAAAAGCTCTTAATAGATTTAAAGTAGAAGCTGATTGGGAATAAGCTCTAAATAATCTTTTCGCATCTGGAATTCTAGCTTTTTCGGTAAATTCCATTCCATTAATATTGTCTCCAAGATAACTTGGTAATTCTTTTCCATTTTTTTTTTCTGTTGGTGCGCTTCTAGGTTTCGAAAATTGCCCAGCAATCCTACCAACTTTTACAACTGGTACCGAAGCTGATGCTGTCAAAACTAAAGACATTTGTAAGAGAACTTTAAAAGTGTCTCTTATATTATCAGGATGAAATTCAGCAAAACTCTCTGCACAATCTCCCCCTTGCAATAAAAATGCTTTACCTTCAGCAACCTCGGCTAAAGATTTTTTTAGGGATCTAGATTCTCCTGCGAAAACTAACGGAGGATATTTTTTAATTTTACTTAAAACTAAATCAAGCTCCTCTTTATCTTGATACACGGGAAGATGTTTCGCTGGGAATTTTGTCCAGCTATTTAAATTCCATTTTTTCATATTCAACCTGCGATATATATAGAGTATTGCTAAAAAATATTCAATACAATATTACCTTAATATTTACCTATATGTTTCTACTTTGCTGTTTAATGAAATAATTTTTAATTCGATACTTAATTTTGGATATTTTTTCTTAAATAGCTTTTTAATTTTGTAAAAAGAATTTTTGTGCACTTTTGTTTCATTGATCCTCGAAAATTCTTTTTTTCCATTTATAATTTTTGCAGCACCACAATCTCGATGATTAATTACAATTAGTTTTTTTATATTGTGAAATTTAATTGAAGTATCAAAATTATCCCAAAAAGTTTTATGCCATCTTTTAAATTTATTGGCAGTAACACCTATAGCTGATCCTGCAATTGTAAAACTACTATATTTTCCAGTTAATTTTTTTTTCTTTAAATAATTGGAGACAATAGTTTGAAATCTTGGATCAATGCAAGATAGAACCATGGCTTTATATTTCGATTTAAATTTATTCAACTGTAACTGACTTTGCTAAATTTCTAGGTTTATCAATATCACAATTTTTTAACAACGCTACGTGATATGCTAATAGTTGTAATGGAATTGTTAATAATAATGATGACAACAAACTATCTACTCGAGGAACTCTTAACTTAAATCTTATATTAGTACTTAATAATCTTTTGTTATTATCAGTAACAAAAAATATTTTACCTCCCCTTGCTATAACTTCTTGCATATTTGAAAGGGTTTTTTCATAATATTTATCTTTAGGTGCTAATACTATAACTGGTAAGCCTTCTTCAATTAATGCCAAGGGACCATGCTTCATTTCCCCAGCTGGGTAACCTTCGGCATGCAAATACGAAAGTTCTTTTAATTTCAAAGCTCCTTCAAGAGCTATTGGAAAAGAATTTCCTCTACCAAGGAACATTGATCCTTTTGCGTCTAAAAACTCTCTTGCCATTAATTGAATTTCATTTTCAAGCTTAAGAGTATTTTTGATCGCTATTGGAAGTTTTTGTAAATTTTCTAAATTAGTATCATAAGTCTTTTTGTTTATGTCTCCCCTTAAAATAGAAAGTTTCAGAGAAAGAATATAAAGAACTATTAATTGACCTAGAAAAGCTTTAGTTGAGGCAACACCAATCTCTGGGCCAGCATGAATAGGTAGAACCCAATCACTATTTCTAGCAATAGTGCTTTCAATTACATTAACAATTGAACAAGTTTTAACTTTATTTTTTTTACATATATCTAAAGCAGCTGCTGTATCTGCAGTTTCACCGGATTGAGAAACAAAAATATATAAATTATTAAAATCAAATTTTAAATTTCGGTATCTAAATTCTGAAGCTATATCTATTTCGACATCAATAGTTGTTAATTCTTCTAACCAATATTTCGCTACTAAACATGAATGGTAAGCTGTTCCACAACCAATTAATATTATTTTATTTATTTTTTTTGGATTAATTGGAAAATTAAAAATGTTAATATCTTTTTTTAAGCTGTCAGTATATTCATTAATGCATTTTTTAATTGTACTTGATTGTTCAAAAATTTCTTTCGACATAAAGTTTTTATAATCTCCTTTATCAGAGTCATTTTCATCATCTGATACTGTATAAATTTTTTTATTAATCTTTTTTTTATTTTTGTCATAAAAATCAACTTGATTTTTGGTTAACATGCATAACTCACCATCATCTAAATATGAAATTTTATTAGTCATAGATTTCAGTGCATATGAGTCTGAACCTAAAAAGTTTTCTTTATTAGAATAACCAACTGCTAAAGGGCTGCCCCTTCTAGCACCAATAATAATATCAGAGAAGTTTTTAAATATAATTCCTAAAGCAAAACTACCTTTCAATTCTGCTAAAGTTTTAAATACTGCTTCCAAAGGTTTTGTATTTCGTAAAAATTGTGTTACTAAAACAGTAATTACCTCTGTATCAGTCTGTGATTTGAATTTAAAACCTTGCGACTCCAAATTTTTTTTTAATTCATCTGAATTTTCAATTATTCCATTATGAACAACTGAAACTTCTTCTGAGGAATGTGGATGCGCATTAACTATATTGGGTATACCATGAGTGGCCCATCTAACATGACCAATACCTATATTTCCGTCTGAAGGATTTTTAAATAAAATTTTTTCAAGCTCTTCTACTCTTCCAGAACATTTTTTTTCATCTATTAAATTATTACTCAAAGTTGCTAAACCAGCAGAGTCATATCCTCTATACTCTAGTTTTTTCAAAGAGTTGATTATATTAATTGAAACAGGTTTGTTACTTGCGATTCCAATAATTCCGCACATTATTTTTTCTTTCTTTTATAATTTTTAATTTCAAGTTGAGGAGCTCTTGTAATAGCTAGTGACTTTTCTTTTACATTTTTGGTAATTACTGAACCAGCGCCTACAATACTATTTTTGTGCACACTAACTGGTGCAATTAAGGAAGCGTTTGATCCTATGAAAACATTATCAGATATTTTTGTTTTCGATTTTTTAACTCCATCATAGTTACAAGTAATAGTGCCTGCTCCTACATTTGAATTTTTACCAATAAAGGTATCACCAATATATGAAAGGTGATTTACTTTCGTATAATCATTTATATAAGATTTCTTGGTTTCTACAAAATTTCCAATTTTAGTATTTTTTTTTAATATTGTCCCAGATCTAAGCCTTGCATATGGTCCGACTGTTACATTTTTTTCAATTTTAGTTCCTTCGACATGACTAAAAGATTTAATACACGAATTGTCTCCAACTTTTACTTTTGGACCAAAAACAACATATGGCTCAACGGTTACGTTTTTTCCAAAGGAGGTATCTTGTGATAAATAAATTGTCTCAGGTGCAATTAAATTAACACCTTTAGCTAACGCTTTATTCCTTAGAATTTCTTGTGAAAGCCTATAAGAATTTGCTTTATTTAACATTTTATTCATAATTTATTTCAATTGTTTAATATAATAAATTTATTAGAAAAATGATTCACATAATATTACTTTATAATACTTATTTAAAATCATAAAATTTATGAAAAAAAAATTATTTAAATATTCATTCATTATAATATCACTTTTATTTTTTTTATTGATTTATGAGATAACTGCCGTTTCTACTAAAATTATAAATAGAGGGGTTATAAGTTTTGATATTAATAACGCTAGAAATCCTCAAATTAAAAAGATATTAAGAACAATCGATAGCGCTTATACAGCTTTTTTATTAAAATTTGATACAAAGACTAAATCATATTATCTAAATGAAGATGATAGAGACAATGAGCCTAGTGAAAAAATAATTAATAAAACAAAAAAATTTTCTACTCACTTATATCCAAAACAAAATAATGGTAAATTTTGGCATAGAAACTATGGAAACAGTGCATCAAATAGATTTTCAAGTCTTAAACTTATTAATAAAGAAAATCTCAATGACCTGGGTTTAGCTTGGGATTATGAAATAAGTGGTGAACTTTTTAATGACATTCAGTCAAACGTGATAGTTGCTGAAGAAAAAATATTTATACCAAGCTATAATAAAAAAATTATCGCATTAAATGCAAAAACAGGAAATACTATTTGGGAATTAAATTTAGACGATTATGCACCAAGAAGAGGCATGGTTTATTTTCAAGGAAATCCAAATCAAAAAGCAAAATTATTTTTTCCATCTTATAAAAACTTAGTAGCAATTAATGCTAGTGATGGAACTTATGTTAAAAATTTTGGAAATAATGGTGTTGTTAAATTAAAAAGACCATCAGTCACAGCTCCTGCAATTTTCGAAAATAATTTGATTATTACAACTTCGGAACCTGCCGTTGAAATTTATAATTTAAACAATGGCAGACAAGAGTGGAAGTTTTTATTAATGAAAAAACAAGAAAAAAGTAGAAATGGAGGAAAAAGATATGATTATTCCGGTGGGAATCCTTGGGGCGGTTTTTCTTTAGATGAAGTAAGAGGAATAGCATATATAACAACTGGTAATGCTGGCAGATATTTTAATGGTGTAAATAGACCAGGAAAAAACAATTATGCCAATTCAATTATTGCTTTAGATATTAGAAATAAAAAAAAATTATGGGATTTTCAAGAAGTACGGCATGATATTTGGAACCTTGATATTCCTGCTCCACCTATATTGGGATCAATAACTAGAAATAATAAAAAAGTTGATGTCGTTATAGCTGTCACAAAGTTAGGAAACACAATTATTTTAGATAGAATTAACGGAAAGCCATTATATGATATCCATCTTAAAAAAGCTCCTCGATCAAATATTCCTGGAGAAAAAACTAATTTCTATCAACCTAATATAAGAACTCCTGAGCCATTTGCAAAGAATGTTTTTAATCTTAACGAAGTTACTAATATAAATGAAAAAAATCAGAAATATATTTTAAATAAAATTAAAAATTATAAATATGGTTTTTTTGAACCTTATGAATTAGGAAAAAAAAATATTCAATTTAATTTTCATGGAGGTGCTGAATGGCCCGGCGGTTCATACAACATAAAAGATGGATTTTTATATATTACTTCATCTAATATAGCTTGGGAAACTGAAGTAACTCAAAACGAGAATAATAGTAAATTTAAACTACCACTCTATTATAAATATAATAGTAAATTCAAAAGATTAAAAGATAATGAAGGTTACCCTGGCTCAAAACCTCCTTGGGGAACTATTACAGCTATAAATTTAAATAATGGGAAGATAAAATGGCAAATTCCTTTTGGAGAATATGAAGAGTTAACAAAGAAAGGGATCCCTATAACTGGAACAGAAAACTATAGTGGATTAACTGGGACCGAGTCAGGGTTGTTGCTTGCTACAGGAACACTTGATAAAAAATTTAGAATTTTTGATACCGAAGATGGGAAAGAGTTGTGGTCATATAAATTACCATTTATAGGTTCAAGTCCTCCAATCACTTATCAAATTGATGACGAGCAATATATATTAATTAATGCTACAGGTAGTTTTTCTTTAAAAAAAGGATATCCCTCATTAGTAGAATTCGGTAATAAAATATTAGTTTTTAAAATTAAAAAATGAAAAATGTTTTAACAATTCTTTTTGATTTAGATGGGACTATAGTCAATACGGCCCCCGATTTAATGGCGGCTCACAACCATGTAATGAAAAAATTTGGTCATGCTGAGAAAAAATTATCTGATATAAAATCTTTAGCAGGTAAAGGTGCATGGGTAATGATGCAAAGGTCATTTAAGGAAGAAATAAAAGATGAAAATATTAAAAAAGAAATGACAAAAGAGTTTTTAGATTATTATGCAAAAAATATAGATAATCATAGTCAACCTCTAAAAGGATCCATTGATTTTTTTAATTGGGCAAAAAATAAAAATATTTCTATGGGCGTGTGTACAAATAAACAAGAAAAATTAGCTATAGATCTTTTAAAAAAGTTAAAATTGTATGAGTATTTTGAATATGTTGCTGGTTGTGACACGTTTGCATTTAATAAACCTGATCCAAGACATTTGACTGATGTTGTTGAAATCATTGGTGGAGATTTAAAAAAAACAATAATGGTTGGAGATAGTGAAGTTGATGCCAACTCAGCTTATAATGCTAAAGTGCCATTTATACTCGTTAAAGATGGTTACACAGAAAAATCTGAAAGGGATATTAAACACGACGAATTAATTAGTGACTTTATAGGTTTTGAAAAAATAATAGAAAAATATTTATGATTTCGTTTGCTCTATTTTCAGCATTATCCGCTTTCTATTTTACTATGTTTTTTACACCAGGTCCCAATAACGCGATGCTTACAGCATCAGGAATGAAATTTGGTTTTGTAAGAACCTTGCCTCATTTAATTGGAATTCCTTTAGGTCATATTTTACAAATCGGATTGACTTGTTTTGGTTTGGCAAATCTATTTTTACTTTATCCTCAAGTTCAATTTTATATGAAAATTTTATGTTTCATTTATTTAGTTTATTTAGGATGGAAAATGATTGGCTCGTTTAGTATGGTTCAAAAAGAGTCAGGCAGACCTTTAAGATTTTATGAAGCTTCATTATTTCAATTTATAAATCCAAAAGCTTGGTCAATTGCTGTTACAGTTGCTTCAGGTTTTTTTCCTACTAATGAGAATATTTTTATTGGAGTTGCATTTGTAACAATTACAGCTGCAATAATATGTTTTCCAACGATAAGTTTGTGGGCATTATTTGGAAGTGGTTTAAGAAGATTTGTAACAGACGTAAAAATAAAAAAAATTATCGAATATTTACTAGCTGTTTTATTAGTTTTAACTGGATTATTTATACTACTTAAATAATCTTTGATTTTTAGATCTTGCTCTAATATAAATCCTCTCGAATGCATTTTACTAAAAAAACAATTTCAGAAAAACGTTCAGATTTAGTTAAAACTTTACAATCAAAAAAATTATTAAGATTTCCTGGGGCATATAATCCACTTTGTGCAAAGCTCATTGCAGAAATAGGATTTGATGGGATTTATGTTTCAGGTGGTGTTATGTCAAATGATCTAGGTTTGCCTGACATTGGATTAACAACATTAGATCAAGTAAGCTATAGAAGTGGACAAATAGCAAGAGTTACTGATCTCCCAACAATTGTTGATATCGATACCGGTTTTGGAAATTGTAAAAAAACAATTGAAGTATTTGAAAATAAAGGTTTAGCAGGTTGTCATTTAGAAGATCAAGTAGCTGAAAAAAGGTGTGGCCATTTAGATAATAAAGAACTTGTTTCTAAAGAAGAAATGATAAAAAAAATTCAAGAGTCTGTTAAAGCAAGAAAAGATAAAAATTTTTTAATTATAGCTAGAACAGATGCTAATTCCGTTGAAGGATTAAATAAAACTTTAGAGAGGATTAAAGCTTATGAAGATGCTGGAGCTGATATGATTTTTCCTGAAGCCATGAAAGATGAAAGTGAATTTGAGAAAGTTAGAAAAGTAGCTAAAGGGTACTTGCTAGCTAATATGACTGAGTTTGGAAAATCTAAGTTGTTAGATAAAAAACAATTAGAAAATTTAGGTTATAACCTTGTAATTTATCCTGTGAGCACACAACGTCTTGCAATGCAAAATGTAGAAATAGGTTTAAAATCTATATTTAATGATGGTCATCAAAACAATATTATTGACAAAATGCAGACTAGAAAAAGGTTGTACGAGTTAGTAGAATATGAGAAATACAATACCCCAGATAAAAAAATTACTGATTTTTCAACAGAGGGACATGAATAATGAGTGAAGAAATTAAAAAAGGATTACTTGGTATAGTTGTTGATGAAACGACGATTTCGCACGTAGTTCCTGAGTTAAGCGCACTTACATACAGAGGTTATACAGTTCAAGAACTTTGTGATAAATGTGATTTCGAGGAAGTTGCATATCTTGTTCTTAATGGTGAGCTTCCAAATAAAAGCCAGCTAAAAAAATTTATAAGACAAGAAAGATCTGAGAGAAAACTTTCAAAACAAATATTAAACGATATTAAAAAGATGCCAAAAAATGCTCATCCTATGGATGTCATTCGAACTTGTGTAAGTTTGATGGCATTAGAAGATAAAGATACCAAAGATAATTCTCCTAAAGCAAACATGAGAAAAGCAATGAGAATTTTTGCAAAAACTCCTACTGCAGTTGCTGCGTATTTTAGAGCAAGAAAAGGTAAAAGTATAATCTCCCCAAGTAAAAATTTATCTTTTTCAGAAAATTTCTTTAAAATGATGTTTAATAAAGTGCCAGATAAAGAAATAGTCAGAGCATTTGATATCTCATTAATTTTATATGCCGAGCATAGTTTTAACGTCTCAACTTTTACCGCTAGAACAATTACATCAAGCTTATCAGATTTACACGGTGCTATCACTGGAGCCATAGCTTCCCTAAAAGGTCCATTACATGGTGGGGCAAATGAAGCTGTAATGCATATGATGAAAGAAATAGGAAAACCAGAAAAAGCTAAAGCTTGGATTGAAAACGCATTAGATAAAAAGAAAGTTGTAATGGGATTTGGTCACAGAGTTTATAGGACAGGAGACTCTAGAGTCCCTACGATGAAACATTATATGTTCAAAGTGGCTAAGCTTTTAAAAAAAGAAAAATATACAAGAATTTATGAAATTTTAGAAAAGGTTATGGTAGATAAAAAGAAAATATATCCTAATGTAGATTTCCCTTGTGGTCCAACTTATTACATGATGGGAATAGATATTGATTTTTATACACCAATTTTCGTTATGTCGCGAATAACTGGTTGGTCAGCACACATCATGGAACAACATGCTTCTAATAAATTAATTAGACCATTATCTAAATACAGAGGCGCTGAGGTAAGAGAAGTAATGTTGTTGAACCAAAGATAAATATGACTTTAACCAATTTACTTTTATTTTTAATTCTAGTTACTCTGGCCACATACACGTTTATGCCTTGGAAAGGTATAGATAAAGGTTCTTTGGTCAAAGTGGCATCTCAATGGTTTATGTGGTTTGGGATATTTGCGATCGTAATTTTTTTATCTACTCTCTTTGGAATTGAAGTTTCTGGATAAATATTTTTTTCAAAAAACAAGAATTTTAGACGGAGGCATGGGCCAAGAACTTCTTAATCGAGGAGTTAAACCACATGGAACTTTATGGGGAGCCTCAGCTTTATATATTCGAAAATACCATAAAACAGTTATCAGAACTCATTTAGATTTTATAAAAGCTGGAGCAGAAATTATAGTAACTAATAGTTTCGGTAGTAGAAAAAGAAGGCTAATCGAAAATGGTTTAGTAAAAGAATATAAAAATTTGAACGTTCTTGCAGGAAAACTAGCTAAAAGAGCTGTAGCTATGTCTAAGAAAAAGGTTTTGATTGCTGGAAGTCTGCCACCTCAAAATTTTACTTATTTTGCTGATCTTGGAAAAGATCTTAAGTTTATAAAAGAAAGTTTTAGATCCCAGGCAAAATATCTCAATCCATATGTAGATTTCTTTTATTTAGATGTAATGAGTAGCTGGAAAGAGTGTTCATTAGGTTTGAGTGCAATTAAAAAATTTAAGAAAAAAATTTTAGTTGGTATTCATATTAGAAGCAAAGGATTATTACCCTCGGGAGAAAAATTTATAACTGTGGCAAAAAAAGTCCAAAAACATAAACCTATTGGGATTATGGCCTCTTGTGTTTCTTTTGAGGATTTAAATGAAGTGATGAAAGATGCAAAAAAACTAAAAGTTCCATTTGGATTTAAAATCAATGCCTTTGAACATATTCCACCAGGATGGAAACCTGACTCGAATAACCCTAAAGTTCAGCTTGGAAAAAGAAAAGATCTTACCCCCCAAAAATTCCTTGAAATTTGTAAAAAATTAAAGAGTAAGGGAGCTAACATTATTGGAGGGTGTTGTGAAATTACTCCAAAACATATTAAAAAATTAAATTCGTTAGTGTGATTTAATGATTTTTTGCGTAATTCTATCTAAAATAATTGCTAGAATTACAATTCCTGTTCCACCAATAACAGCAGAGCCAACGTCAAGTCTTCCTAGTGCAATATACACAGTTAAACCTAACCCTCCAGCACCTATAAGAGCTGCAATAACTACCATCGACAACGCAAGCATTAAAGTTTGATTAACTCCTGCCATTATAGTTTTTAAAGACAAAGGAATTTCAATTTTAATTAATATTAAAAATTTAGTAAGTCCTAAACTTGATCCTGCTTCTTTGAACCCTTTGCCGACTTGTCTTATTCCTAAATTTGTTAATCGAATAATTGGTGGTAAAGCGAATATAATTGTAGCAACTACACCAGGAGTTAAACCAACTCCAAAAAGCATAACAACTGGTATTAGATAAACGAAGCTTGGTATGGTTTGCATTATATCAAGGATGGGACGTAAAATAATTTCAAAAGTATTACTTCTAGAGGCCAGAATTCCTAAAGGAATACCAATTAGCATACAAAATAAAACTGCAGTAAAAATCATAGCTAAAGTGGTCATGCTCTCAGACCATAAATCAACTAGATCTATAAAAACTAAACTTACAAAAGAAAATATTGCAAACTTTAAACCATTAGTTCTATAAGCAAAAAAAACAAATATTAATAAAATGATTGGAAATGGGATAAAGTTAAAAAGAGAGTCTAAACTATTTAATACAGTGTCTATGGGGGCTGAAATCTTTTTAAAGAGTGGCCGTTGCTCAAATAGCCACTCTTTTATATTTCCTTCTATCCATTCACCAATAGGAATGTATATTTCGTAATCTGAAGGGGCTAATTTTAAACTCATTAAAATTAACCTGAACCCTTACTTGATCCAACTATCAAATGTACTTTGATTAGCTTTTATCCATTCAGCTGCATGTTTCTTAATAGCTTTTTCACTTTTCTCACCCTTGTTCATTTTCAAGTTTTGAGCTGCAATATCTCCAAGAGGTATAGAAGCTTTTTTAAGCATCTTCTCTACTTTTGGATTTGCTTTAAGAAAATCTACATTTGCTGCTGGTCTGATATCATCAGCGCCAAAACCTAAATTTACTTTAGACTTTGTCGCATTAGCGATCTTAGTTGGTTTTGTTTTACTGTATGGAACTTCAATCCAAACTACATCTTTACCAAGTTTTAAAGCACCAACTGTCCAGTTAGGTGTCCATGTATAAAATAGAATTGATTTTCCATTTTTGTATTTAGATACTGCATCTGCCATTGAAGCTGAGTAGTCCGCTTTTACTGGATTGATAAAATCACCTAATCCAAGCTCATCAAAGTGTTTTGTGATTTGTTTTTCACAACCCCAACCTGGAGGGCAAGCAACCATGTCCGCTTTTCCGTCACCATTAGAGTCAAACTCTTTTGCATGTTTTTTGATATCCATTACACTTTTGATGCCAAATTTATCTGCTGATTTTTTATCAATTAAGTAACCTTGGGCTCCTCCACCCTTCATTACATAACCGACTGGTTTAACTTTCCCTTTAGACTCTGATATGTAGCCATCATGAGTGCCGAACCAGCCGTTCACCCATAAATCAACATCACCTGATGTTGCTGCTACATAAAACACTTGAGGTTTCATTACTGTTGGGCCTGAAACTTTGTAGCCCATTTTTTCAAGAGCCGCCTTATAGATCTCAGCCTGAAAATAACCTGTATCCCAGTCTGCCTTACCCATTTTGATCTCGTTAGCATATACAGCACTACTAATAGTAAGAGCTGCAATTATTGATACTAAATGTTTTAAATATCTCATATTTCCTCCTAAATTCAGAAAAATTTTAACATGTAAAAAATTTTAATGTAACCGTAATACAACTAAAAAGTGAGATATGTCTTATATGCGCACTAACGTGCGCATATTTTCTTATTTGCTAATTTATTCTTAATTTATCCAACTATTAAAAGTTTTTTGATTTGATTTAATCCATTCTTCAGCATGTTTCTTTATTGCTTTTTCGCTTTTCTCACCCTTATTCATTTTTAAGTTTTGAGCAGCAATATCTGCTAAAGGTATAGATGCTTTTTTTAAAAACTTTTCTACTTTTGGATTAGCTTTTAAAAAATCAACATTTGCAGCTGGTCTAATGTCGTTTACACCAAATCCCATATTAAGTTTTGATTTTGTTGCATTTGGTACACTAACAACTTTTGTTTCGCTAAAAGGAGCTTCGATCCAAACTACATCTTCTCCTAATTTTAAAGTTCCAACTGTCCAATTAGGTGTCCAAGTATAAAATAAAACAGATTTACCATTTTTATATCTTGAAATTATGTCTGCCATAGCAGCTGAATAATCTGCTTTTATTGGATTAATAAATTCACCCAAACCAAGCTCTTCAAAATGTCTTGATATAATTTTTTCGCAACCCCATCCTGGATGACATGCAACCATATCTGCTTTACCGTCGCCATTAGAGTCAAACTCTTTGGCGTGGTTTTTTATGTCCATTACAGATTTTATATTGAATTTGTCTGCAGTTTTTTTATCAATTAAGTAACCTTGCAAGCCACCGCTTTTTGCGACATAACCTACAGGTTTTACCTTGCCCATTGCCTCTTTGACATATGAGTCATGGTTTCCAAACCATCCATTGACCCAAAGATCCATATCTCCTGCTGCTGCTGCAACATAGAACACCTGTGGCTTCATAACAGTTGGGCCAGTAACTTTGTAACCCATTTTTTCTAGTGCTTTTTTATAAACTTCTGCTTGGAAATAACCTGTGTCCCAATCAGCTTTACCCATTTTTATTTCTTTTGCGTTTAATGATAAACTTAATGCTGAAACAAAAACTATAGTTAACAATGTTTTTAATAATTTCATAATTATCCTTCTGTTATTATTACATTAAATTATAAAAATTTTTAATGGAAAGAGAGTTTTGTCGCAGAAATATTCTTTAGGTGATCTAATCTTTTTTACACTTTTTGCAAATTCCAAAAAATTCTAAATTAAATCTTTTAAATTTCATTCCTTTTTTATGATTAAAACCTGATAAATATTTTGAAAGTTTTGTATCACTGATTTCGTCAACCATTTCACAACTTTCACAGATAGAAAACGCAGTTGCTTTTGAAATTTCACAATTTGAACTCCTACAAGCAACAAAAGCATTTTTGCTTTCAATTTTATGAATTTTTCCTGTCTCAACCAATTTATCTAAAGCTCGATAAACTTGAGGTGGAGCTTTAATTCCTTTCTTTTGAACACTAAAAAGTATTGTGTATGCTTTTAAAGGTTCTGAAGATTTATTAATTAAATCAAAAATAATTTGTTGATTTTTTGAAAGGTTGTTTTCTTTATACATTTTACCCATTTTACTTGTTTCTCATTAATTTTTCAATTTAATCGATTGTTTAATGTTTAATAATGAAAGTATAAATAAAAATAAAGAAGCTGCTATAATTGATGGTCCTGAGGATGTATTAAATTCTAATGAAGTAAATAAACCTAAAACTACTGACAATAAACCGCCAAGTATAGAATAAATAACCATACTCTGTGGACTTGAAGAAATATTTCTAGCCATTGCAGCTGGTATAATTAACATTCCTGTAATTAACAATAATCCAACCATTTTAATTGAAATAGCAATAATCCCGGCCATTAAAATAGTGAAAATAGCTTTAGCTCTATCAGGATTTAAACCTTCTGCTTCTGCTAATTCATAATTTACTGTTGATGCAAATAAAGGTTTCCAAATTAATTTAAGAACTAGAAGAATTAATGGACCTCCTATCCATATAATTAATATGTCATCAACTGTAACAGCTAGAATGTCTCCAAATAGTAATCCCATTATATCGAACCTAATGAATGTTAAAAAACCAATAACGACAAGTCCAACTGCTAAAGATGAGTGAGCCAAGAGTCCTAATAAAGCATCTCCTGGTAGATTAGTTCTTTTTTGAAGCTGAATTAAAATTAATGCAATTAAAGATGAAATTATAAATACTGAAAAAGCAATATTAAATTCCAAAGTATAAGCTAAGGTTACTCCAAGCAAAGCTGAATGTGCGAGAGTATCACCAAAATATGATAATCTTCTCCAAATAACAAAACATCCAAGAGGCCCTGTTACAATTGCAATGCCAAGTCCAGCTATTAAAGCTCTTATAAAAAAATCATCTAACATTTAATTTTTTTTTATTTCTCCTTCATTAGTGTGAATATGATCATGTCTATGTTCATACCTTGATAATATTTGAAAAGCTTGTTCACCGAACAAAGCTTTATATTCATTGTTTTTTGCAACATCCATTGGGGACCCTGAACAGCAGACGTGCCCGTTTAAGCATACAACATGGTCTGTAGCACTCATCACTGTATGTAAATCATGTGAAATTAATAAAATTCCACAATTCAATTCATCAGTAATTTTCTTTATGAGTTTGTATAAAGCTATTTCACCAGTAAAATCTACTCCTTGTACTGGTTCATCAAGAACCAATAAATCTGGTTTTTTTGAAATTGCTCTTGCAATCAATACTCTTTGAAATTCACCGCCCGACAAATCACCCAAATTTTTATTTTTAAGTTGTATAACGCCAGTTAATGATAGAGCTTCATTAATATCTTCATCTTTAAGATTTTCAGTCAATACCATGAAATCTTTCACTCTAAGTGGCAATGTCCAATCAATTGAAATTTTTTGAGGAACGTATCCAACTTTATTTGTATATTTTTCAACTTCTCCATCAATTTTTTTATAAATTCCTAATGCAATTTTAGCGGTTGTACTTTTTCCAGAACCATTTGGCCCAATAAGAGTAACTATTTTTCCCTTTTCAATTTGTAGTGACACTCCTTTAACTAGCCATTTGTCCTTTATACGGAAACCAGCTTGATTTAATTTTACTAAAATATTTTGATTTGATGTCATTTTTTTCCTTGACTTATAAATGTTATATTATTACATAGTGTTATATTATAACAAACCTTAAATATTATCATTATGAAAAACATTAAAAAATTACCATTTATTTTATCAATAATATCTTTAATTACTATTTTTTCGCCAGCAAATGCAGATATTAAAGTAGTCGCTTCAATTAAGCCTATACATTCATTAGCGAGCTATTTAATGGATGGAGTGGGTAAACCAGATTTGATAGTAGACGGGTATGCTTCACCTCATGGGTTTGCTATGAAGCCATCGCACGCTAAAATGTTACAAAATGCTGACCTAATATTTTGGGTTGGTGAAGATTTAGAAAATTTTCTAGAAAAACCTTTAAAATCAATAGCAAAAAAAGCTGAGAAAATAGAATTAATGGAAACTAAGGGTCTAAAAAAATTAAAATTTAGAGAAAGAAATATATTTGCAGAACACGGACACGATGAGCATAAAGAACATGGTCATAAGGAAGATAAACATGACGATCATAAGCACGATGAGCATAAAGAACATGGTCATAAGGAAGATAAACATGACGATCATCACGGGCATGCTCACGGCGAACACGATCCGCATATTTGGCTTGATCCAATAAACGCAAAATCAATACTAAGTGAAATGGCAGTGCATCTAATTGAAAAAGATCCAAACAATGCATCTGCTTATAAAGCTAATTTAAAGAAGGCTCATAAAGCTTTAGATAATCTTACAAAAAAAGTTAAATCTGAATTAAAAGGAGATTTTAAATCTATTGTATTCCATGATGCCTACCAATATTTTGAAAAAAGATTTGATGTAAATGTTTTAGGAGCTTTTACAGTTAATACAGATGTACTGCCTGGTGCAGAACAATTAGCTGAAATCAGAGAAATAATAGAGCATGAAAAAGTAACTTGCGTATTTTCAGAACCTCAATTTAATCCAGACATCATAAAGGCAGTTGCGAAAGATATGAAAATTAGTACTGGAGTTATAGATCCATTAGGAGCAACTCTTAATCCAGGAAAAGATTTATACTTTGATTTAATTAGAAATATGTATGCTTCTTTTAAGAGTTGTTAAGAATATTTAAAAATATAAATTTAATTTTTTAATCGTATTATTTGAAAAGACTCAATTTGAGTTTTACTAATATTAATTATAACATTACTTAAAATTTTTATTATCTTCATTAATTGCTTCTTTAAGTCTTATTAAATAATCTGGAATAGCACTTTTAACTCTGCTCCAAGTAGGTATGAACGGGGTGTCCATAGGACTTTTTAGGAAGTAGTCGCCAGCCTTTATTATATTTAAAGCAAATAATTCAACTGTTTTTTCCTCTGTGTGAGAATCAAATTTAAAACCATTCATTTCAGCATCACTTCTATAAATATCGATTAAATCTAATGCGTTTCGATAGTATGTAGCTTTTAAGGATCTAAAATATTCAGGGCTAAATGTATTTCCTTGAGTTGCTAGTTTTCTTATTAATGTTTTGATTATATCTAAAGACATCCTTGATAATCCTTTGTTTTCATTATTCGCTGATAAGTCCTGATGTTTGTGATCATACTTATCTGCTAAATCAACCTGGCAAATGTTTTGAGGAGAAAAATTTCTTTGCATTTCTGATAGAATACCTACTTCAATACCCCAGTCAGATGATATTCTCAGCTCTGGTAAAACGTTTCTTCTAAAGGAAAACTCTCCTGCAAGTGGATATTTAAATGATTTCATAAAATCTAAATAATCACTTCTCCCAATAGTTTTTTCTAAAGCATTCAATAAAGGAGATACTAGTAATCTTGCAACTCTACCATTCATTTTTCCTTTAGATATTCTTGGATAGTATCCCTTACAAAACTCAAAATTAAAAAAAGGATTTACAACAGGATAGAATAACTTTGCTAACATTCTCCTGTCATAAGTTTTAATATCACAATCGTGGAGAGCAACAGATCTAGCTTCATCCCGTGCTATACACATGCCAAGACAATACCAAACATTTCTTCCCTTTCCCATTTCGCTTGGTGCTAAATCTTTTTCTTTAAGTTCTTCATGTAATTTTTTTAATCTAGGTCCATTATTCCATAAAATTGTAAAAGGTGTATTTAATTTTTTAAAAAATTTCCAAGCTTTAACAGCCTCAGCTTTTGAAGCTTTGTCTAAACCAACAATAATATGATTCAAATACTTTGTTTCACCAATCTGTTTTACAATATTAGGTAAAGCATCTCCTTTTAACTCAGAATATAAACTTGGTAAAATTAATTCCATTTTTCTTTCTTTGGAAAATTTTACTAATTCTTTTTCTATATCAGCTGTAGTTTTAGTTCCAAAATCGTGGAGATTTGAAATTATTCCATTTTGAGAAAAATCACCCATAAAAAATTTATTCCTTTTATTTAATTTTTTCTATTGCCAATTTAACTATCTCTGCCCAACCTTCTGGTGCTGCTTGTTTTGATATTATCAAATTTTTAATTTGTAAGTTTTTTTTTAAAAACTTATCATTTTTTACTAAACAAGGAATATCTGAATTTTGTAGCATCTTTAAATCATTATGATTGTCACCCACAGCTATAGTTTTTGGCTTACATTTAAATTTAGTTTCAAGCATTTGAATTATTTTTTTCATAGCGTCAGCTTTATTTATTCTATCACCTAAATTTAAAACTCTTCCCCCTTCCATATAATCTAAACCAATTTTTAATAATAGATTTTTTAAACTTAATTTCTCTTCATTATTTCCCTCAAATATTATGGGTATTGTACATGATCTTTTAAATACTTGTTTAAGTTTATTTTCAGGTAAACCAAAAATTTGAGTTTGTTCCGACATTGTAAGACTTGAAATAAGTTTACATTTTGATTTTAAATCTTGATGTATGTTTTTTTCAAAAATATTTTGAATTTCATGAATATTTCTAGCTAGCATAATTTTATCTGGGAATTCGTGGTTTAAAAGATTAAGGTTATGAATAATTGAACCATTTTCACTAACAAATGGAAATTGAAAATCAGCTTCATTATTAAATTCAATTATTTCGTCTTCAGTTTTACTTGAATTTGGTATTATTATAATATTTTTTTTTTTTAACTCTTTTAGAAAAGGTTTAATACTTTCAAACTTGAAATTATCTCTATTTAAAAGTGTTCCATCAAGATCAGTAAATATTAAAATGGATGAATTTGAGTACATTTTAACATTTCAGCAAAAACATGGTAAGATTATACTTCTATAACTAAAGTATCTTTTGACCCTCCGCCTTGAGAGCTGTTCACGATAGTGCTTCCTTTTTTAAGAGCTACTCTTGTAAGTCCACCTGTTGTAACCCAAGATTTTTTACCAGTTAAGACAAATGGTCTTAGATCTAAATGTCTTGGTTCAATTCCTTCTTCAGATATAGTTGGCGTAGTAGATAAAATTTCTAATGGTTGAGCGATATAATCACTTGGCTTAGATTTAATTTTATCGATCATATTTTCTTTCTCTTCCTTTGAGGCTTTAGGACCAATCAATATTCCATTACCGCCTGATCCATTTGTAGGTTTTACAACTAGTTTAGAAATATTTTCAATGACATGGTCTTTATGAATTTTTTTTCTACACAAAAATGTTTGAACTTGTTTTAATTTCGGTTCTTCATCTAAGTAAAATTTAATCATTTTATCAACATATGAATATATAGCTTTATCATCTGCGATCCCTGTTCCAGGTGCGTTTACAATACCAACATTGCCTTTACGCCAACATTTAAATAAACCTGGCACTCCTAGTAAAGAATGTTTATAAAAAACTTTTGGATCTAAGAAGTTATCGTCAATTCTTCTGTATATACAATCAACTTTCATTGGGCCTGTAACAGTTTTCATATAGACAAAATCTTTTTCAACAAATAAATCTTTTCCCTCTACAAGTGCAATCCCCATTTGTTCCGCTAAAAATCTATGTTCAAAATAAGCTGAGTTATATCTCCCTGGAGTTAACACACACATATGTGGGTTTCTTGTTTTTCGAGGGACACATTCAAGCATGCAGTGATATAATTTATTTGGATATTGATGTACTGAAGAAACTTTATATTTTGTAAATAATTCGGGAAAGACATCTCTCATTACCATTCGGTTTTCTAGCATGTAGGAAACTCCTGATGGAACTCGCAAGTTATCTTCTAAAACCATGAACTCACCATTGATATTTCTTATTAAATCAATTCCTGATATGTTGGACCAAGCTTTATATTTTGGTGAGAAGCCATAACACTCTCTTAAGTAAAATGGTGAATTGAAAACTAATTCTTCAGGTATAATATTATCTTTAAAAATTTTTCTATCATTATAAACGTCATCAATAAAAAGATTAAGGGCTTTAACTCTTTGCAGTAATCCCTTTGAAACTTTAGCCCAATCTTTCTTTAAAATGATTCTTGGAATGATATCTAGAGGCCATTTTTTTTCTTGGAGTTTTTTTCCTGAAGAATAAACTCTGAAATTTATTCCCCTAGCATTTATTGTGCTTGCACAGTTCTTCTCAATTTCGTTTAATTTCTTGATTCCATGCCTCTCTAAAATGTGAGAGATAATTATAGCTTGTCTACGTAACTTATGGTCAGAGTTTAGATACTCATCATAAGTTTTTTTAGAGTCGTATTTTTTCCACAAATTAACCATTAGATAATTCTTTATAGTTTAGTAGCTTTTTCAAATGCACAAATTCGATATTAGCTATGATAATTAAGAATTGAATATTTAGTGTTTTTTAAATAAGAATTCACCATGACATATTGTATAGGTATTAAGACCAATGAAGGAGTTGTTTTGGCCTCCGATTCCAGAACAAACGCTGGATTAGATAATGTAAATATATATTCTAAAATGCTTACGTACGATGTTGGAGATAGAACTGTTGTGATTGTTACTTCAGGAAACTTGGCAACTTCACAAGCAGTTTTTAAGTCTATTGAAAAGGACATTAAAGATAATTCCCCTTTAAATCTGAATAAATGTAAAGATTTTGAGCAAATAGCATCATATGTTGGAAAACTTACAATTAAACATTCGTCCCCGGATGGAGTGAATACGGATAGTTTGGTTTTAGGAGCCACGTTTATTATTGGAGGACAAATAAGAGGTCAGGATTTAGAATTGTATCTCGTTTATCCTCAAGGAAATTATATAAGACCTGCAGATAGTAAGCCTTATTTAGTAATTGGCGAGGTAAAGTACGGTAAACCAATACTCGACAGAGTGATAACTCCAAATGTATCTATTGGTGATGCATCGAGATGTGCATTGATCTCTATGGACTCCACTCTAAAAAGTGACTTAACAGTCGGTCCACCCATAGATATAGCTGTCTATAAAAAAGATCAAAAAAAATTATCTTATCTCAAATGTCTGAATACATCTGATGAAGATTACAAAAGAGTTTGCAATCAGTGGTCTGATAAAGTTTTACAAGTTTTTGATACTTTTCCTAAATTTGATTGGGAATAATTTACTTAGGTAATTATTTCTACAAACCTATTTTCTATTAAATTTAATTTAAGATTATTTTTTTTGGCAAAATCGTTTATAGCTTTTTCTACCTCAGGAATATAACTTTCCTTACCATAATCATCGCATAAAATAACTTTTTTTTTATCCTTCATACTTTTATATAAAACCGTAAGATCATTAATTACTGTTTGATAACTATGTCCACCGTCTAAAAAAGTAAAATCAATATTTTGAAGATCCAATTCTTTTAATATTTTATTAGTGTCCCCAGCTATTAATTTTATATTGTCTGTATAATTTCTTAAAAGCTTACTTACACTTTTTATTGAATTTAAGTTTTCTTTCAGAATGTAATTGTAATAAATGTTTTTAAGAGGATTTGAAAACTTTTGATTTTTTAAGAAAGTTGGTTCGATCTCATCTTTGTGTTCATTTTGATAGCCGCCAAATAAATCAACGCCAATATAACTAAAGTTTTTTCCATTTATCTTATTTAAAAAATCGCAAGTGTTTCTTGCGGTTACACCACAAAAAACACCAATCTCTAAAACATTTTTTGGATTATGATTTGAAAGTCTTTTAAGAAAAATGTTTCCCCACTTTCCTTTTAAACCAGTTTTTCTCCAGTAACTTTTGTAATTAAGACTCAAAGATTAAGCAAAAACTTCGCCCCAACTACCTCTTGTAGATGCTTTAGAATACTCAGTTGCTCTACCTTCGAAGAAATTCATGTGCTCTACTCCGTTTAGCATTGTATCTAACCAAGTTAACGGATTTTTTTTAACATCATAAATTGGATTTAAACCAAGCTGTTCTAATCTTCTGTTTCCAATGAATCTAATATATTGTTTAACTTCATCAGCTGTTAAACCTTCCATTGGGCCCATTTGAAAAGCTAAATCAATAAAAGCATCTTCATGTGATACAATTGTTTTACACGCATCATAAATTTCTTTTTTTAATTTGTCATTCCAGATCGATGGATTTTCTTTTATAAAATCTTTAAACAATCTTATCATTGAGTTGCAGTGAAGTGTCTCATCTCTTACTGACCAAGTTACTATCTGACCCATCCCTTTCATTTTATTAAATCTTGGAAAATTTAATAAAATTGCAAAACTTGCAAATAACTGAAGTCCCTCTGTAAAAGCTGAAAATACTGCAATTGTTTTTGCAATATCATGATTAGATTTTACATCAAAGCCCTGCATATAATCATATTTGTCTTTCATTTCTTTATATTTCATGAAAGCTGAATATTCTGTTTCAGGCATACCGATCGTATCTAATAAGTGAGAATAAGCAGCAATATGAACTGTTTCCATTGAGGCAAATGATGACATCATCATTAAAACTTCAGTTGGTTTAAATACATTCATGTAATGTCTAATGTAACAGTTGCTTACTTCAACATCGGCCTGCGTAAAAAATCTAAAGATGTGAGTTAACAAATTCTTTTCTTCTATTGATAAATTTTTTTGCCAGTCTCTTACATCATCACCTAGTGGAACTTCCTCTGGTAACCAGTGAATTCTTTGCTGAGTTAACCAGGCGTCATAACACCATGGGTATCTAAATGGTTTGTAAACTGGATTAGCTACTAATAAGCCGTTTTCTTTTGGTTGAATTTTTTCTGCTACTGACATGATAAACACTCCTCGTAATTGTTAGATTCATTATTAGATTCTTGGCCTTGAGAGTAAACATTTTTGGTCACATCTGTGGACGAACCTTTGTTTACGTTCTCCGCTCTTTGGATAGATTTAGATCTGCAGTAATAAAGACTTTTAAGACCTTTTTTCCAAGCCTGGAAATGAAGATCGTGTAAATCCTTTTTATGAATATCTGCAGGTATAAATATATTAATCGACTGGGCTTGAGAGATATGAGGTGTTCTGTCTGCACCTAACTCCACAATCCATCTTTGATCAATTTCAAAAGCAGTCTTAAAAGTATCTTTTTCTTCTGCTGTTAAAAAATCTAAATGAGATACTGAACCTTGGTTTGTAGTAATGGAAGACCAAACTTCGTCTGTATCTTTATTGTACTTTTGTAAAACTTTTTTAAGATATTTATTTCTTACGTTAAAAGAACCTGACAAAGTCTTGTGCGTATAACTGTTGGCTGCAATGGGTTCAATCCCTGGAGAAGATCCACCACAAATAATTGAAATTGATGCTGTTGGGGCTATTGCTGTTTTATTTGAAAATCTTTCTTTCATTCCGTATTCTGCTGCATCAGGACAAGCGCCTCTTTCCTCTGCTAGAGTAACTGATGCTGCGTCTACTTTCTCTTGAATATTTTTAAATATTTTTTTGTTCCACACTTTGCTCATAACAGAACCAAAAGGAATATTTTTTTGCTGGAAGTAAGAATGTAAACCCATAACACCAAGACCAACGCTTCTCTCTCTCATTGCAGAATATTTTGCATGAGCAAATTCATCTGGAGCTCTATTAATAAAATCAGTCATGACGTTATCTAAAAATCTCATCACGTCTTCAATAAATTGAGGATCCTCACTCCATTGATCATAAGTATCAATATTTAAAGATGATAAACAACAAACAGCTGTTCTTTGATTGCCGTCGTTGTCTTGGCCAGTAGGTAATGTAATTTCGCTACAGAGGTTAGATGTTTTAACTTTTAAACCAGCTAGTTTGTGGTGTTGAGGTATTTGTCTATTAACAGTATCGATAAAAACAATATATGGTTCACCTGTTTCAATTCTTGCTGTTAATAATCTAATCCATAAGTTTCTTGCAGGAATAGTAGACTGGACTGTGCCATCGTAAGGACTTCTTAGCGCCCATTGCTCTCCAGTCTCAACGGCTCTCATAAATTCATCGGTAACCAATACACCATGATGTAAATTAAGTGACCTTCTATTTACATCTCCTCCTGTTGGTCTTCTCATTTCAATAAACTCTTCGATCTCAGGATGGTCAATTTGTAAATAACAAGCTGCGGAACCTCTTCTTAAAGAACCTTGGCTGATAGCTAAAGTTAAAGAGTCCATTACTTTAATAAATGGAATGATCCCAGAAGTTTTTCCAACTTTACCAATCTTTTCTCCAATAGATCTTAAGTTACCCCAATAACTTCCAATACCTCCACCTCTTGCAGCGAGCCAAACATTTTCTTCCCAGAGATTTGTTATCCCTTCTAAGCTGTCATTAGCCTCGTTTAAAAAACATGAGATAGGTAAACCTCTTTCTGTGCCACCATTTGATAAAACTGGTGTTGCAGGCATAAACCATAAATTGCTTATGTAATTGTAAATTCTTTGTGCATGTAAATTATCATCAGCATAGACACTAGCCACTCTAGCAAATAAATCTTGGAAACTCTCGTTTTGACCTAGATATCTGTCTTTAAGTGTGGCTTTTCCAAAATCAGTTAAGTTAGCATCTCTAGATCTATCAATCTTTATTGTGATGCCTTTCTCGTTTTGAAATAGCTCTGTCTCACCTGTTAAAGAGAATAAATCAGGTTTCTTAGGGCCGTTATTTCTTTGATCATTTTGGTGCTTCTGGCTTATACTGCCGACAGCTTTCTCTATTGCCAATGATACGTTTTTATTCATATTTATACTTATTTACTTCGATTTATTAACAAAACAACTACATGTTGTGTCACAATATAGTTAATATACCATATAACATCGAAATCAATAGAACATTATAAGAACATTTAAATAATTTTGCAAGTGGAAAGTTTTGTTAATAAACATTTTATAACAAAAGCCCTTATTCTTTAGTATTTATAGTTAATGAAAATCAATCCAAACGGTTTTAGAGAGTACGACGCTAGATGGCTTTATAAAAAAGACATCGATTTAGAGGGAATCACCGATTTAGGAAAAGGACTAGGTTCTCAAATAGTAAGCCATACAAAAAAAACAAATCCAAGAGTGATAGTAGGCCATGATTATAGGTCCTACAGTGAAGATATAAAGAAAGCTCTTATCAATGGCTTAACTTCAACTGGATGTGCTGTTGAAGATATAGGTCTATCATTATCTCCTACTGTTTACTTTGCACAATTTAATTTAAATTCTGATGCCATAGCAATGGTTACAGCTAGCCACAATGAAAATGGATGGACTGGGGTGAAAATGGGTATCAAAAAAGGGTTAACCCACGCGCCTGAAGAAATGAGTGAACTAAAAGATATCACTTTAAATAAGAAGTTTATTAATGGAAAAGGTTTATTAAAAAAAATAGAAAATTTTAAGAATGTCTACTCGAATGATTTAATAAATAAAAATAAGATCAATAAGAAAATTAAAGCCGTTGTTGCTTGTGGTAATGGAACAACAGGAGTTTTTGCACCTGAAATCTTAAGAGGTATTGGTTGCGAAGTGATTGAATTAGATTGTAATTTAGACTGGTCTTTTCCAAAATATAATCCTAACCCTGAAGATCTTGAAATGCTTCACGCAATATCAAAAGCAGTAAAAGATAACAATGCAGATGTTGGATTTGGTTTTGATGGAGATGGTGATAGATGTGGAGTAATTGATGATAAGGGAAATGAAATATACTCTGATAAAATAGGATTATTAATTGCTAGGAACTTAGCATCTAAACATCCGAACTCGGGATTCGTTGTGGATGTAAAATCAACAGGTCTTTATGCTAGAGATAAAGTTCTTTTAGAAAATAATTGTAAGACAATTTATTGGAAGACTGGACACTCACATATTAAAAGAAAAGTTAATCTAGAAAAGGCTTTAGCAGGGTTTGAAAAAAGTGGTCATTTCTTTTTTAATCAACCTTTAGGATACGGATATGATGATGGAATAAATTCAGCGATACAAGTTTGTCATTTATTAACTAATCATAATAAGAAGATGAGCGAAATCATTAATGAGTTACCCAAAACATATCAATCTCCAACTATGGCTCCATACTGCAAGGATGAGGAGAAGTATAAAGTAGTAGAGAAAATGGTTAAAAAAGTTCAAGATCTAAAAAAAGAGGATTTTAAAATAGGTAATCAATCGATCACGGAAGTTTTGACAGTTAACGGAGTAAGATTTTCTTTAACAGATGGATCTTGGGGTTTAATTAGAGCTTCATCAAATAAACCTTCTCTTGTCGTAGTTACTGAAAGTCCTACTTCAAACGAGATAAAGAAAAATATTTTTGATTTTATCGATAAATTATTACAAGAAACGGGAAAAATTGGTGAATACGATCAAAAAATTTAAAGATTAAAATACTCGTATAAAAATTTAGAACCGATAACTATTAAAAACAGTCCAAAGTATTTCGTCATCTTTTTTTTATTTATTCTATGACTAGCTTTTGCTCCTAGCCTTGCCATTAATGCTGTTATTGGGAAGAATATTAAAAATGCTGGAATATTTAAAAATCCAATACTTAAAGGTAAATTAGCGTTCAAATAATTGCCTGAAAAAAGAAAACCCATCGTTCCAAACAAAGCTATTATAAACCCAATAGCAGCTGCGCTTCCTATTGCTTTATTTATTGGATAACCAAAAAACTTTAATATAGGAACGTTCATTACTGCTCCACCTATACCCATAGGAGCTGAAACAAACCCAGTAATTATTCCTGAGATAATTTTAGCAGGTAGTCCCATCTTTATTGAAAGATCGGACTCTTTTTCTTTTAAAAATAGTAAATAAAAAGCGAGAATATAAACAACAATAGTAAAAAATAATATTAAAGGTTTAGTTTTTAAACCAGCAGCTAGAATGGTTCCAAGTATCACTCCAATAATTACAAATACTCCATAACCTTTTACTACACTAAAATCGACTGCATTATGTTGATGGTGAGTCAAAACTGAAACAATTGATGTTGGGATAATTATTCCAAACGAAGTGCCCACCGCTAAGTGCATTAAATATGCTGGCTCTATTCCAGCCGCACCAAAAATATAAAATAAAATTGGAACTGTTATTAGTCCACCTCCAATACCAAATAAACCTGCTGCAAACCCAGCGGGGATAGCTGTTATGACCATAATTAAAATTAAATAAAGAGTTTCTGATTGAAAAAGAATATCCAAAATTATCTTTCTAAAGATACAGGATTTGTTTTTCTAACCTGGTCCATTATATGATTTACTTTTTGAAGATCAGCATCTCTGACGCACATATTTTTAGAAAGATATTGTTTCCATGTTCTAGAACCATTTTGTCCATGAAATAATCCAACAGTGTGCCTCATTATATGATTTAATTGTACACCTTTTGAGGTTTCTTCTTGTATATATGGAATTAATTTTTCCATGACTTCACTTCTTGTAGGAACATTTTTATTGTTAAAAATATCTCTTTCAATGTCAGCTAAAAAATATGGTGAATGATAAATTGCTCTCCCAATCATAGCGCCATCTACTCTTAATAAATGTTGTTTAATATCTTCTGTAGACTTTATTCCACCATTAATAATTATTTCATCGTTTTTAAAATGATCTTTTAATTGATAAACAAATTCATATTTAAGCGGTGGAATATTTAAATTTTCTTTTGGGCTTAATTTTTTAAGTAAAGCTTTTCTTGCATGGATAATAAATTTTTTTGATCCTGCATCTTTAGTTGTTTGAATAAAAGATTTTAAAAAATTGAAATTTTCGACATCATTGTAACCAATTCTTGTTTTAATTGTTACTGGTAGCTTTGTAGCTTTGGACATCGCTTCAACACATTTAGCTACAAGTTGCGGTTCTTGCATTAAACACGCACCAAATTTATTTTTTTGAACTTTTTTACTAGGGCAACCTAAGTTCAAATTAATTTCTTTATATCCGTAATCTTCTGAAATTTTACAAGCCTCTGCAAGTTCATTAGGATTTGAACCTCCGACTTGTAAAGAAACAGGATTAGAAATTTTTTTAAAAGACAATAATTTATCTCTATCACCTCTGATAATAGCGTTAGCAACGATCATTTCTGAATATAAATGAATATTTTTACTGATAAGACTTAAAAAATATATTTCATGTTTATCAGTGCAATCCATCATTGGTGCAACTGAAACAGTTTTTTTCATAATTTACTCTGATTTATTGTCTTCTTCTACAGGAGCTTCTTCACTTAATTCAAGTGGAGCTTCTTCAGTTTCTAAATTTTCTTCTTTAATTTCAGGCTGTTCAGCTTTTAATTCTGATAATGCTTCATCGGCTAAGCTAGGTTTTTTGGTTTCTGGAATTCTTCTTGTTCTTTTTGATGGTAAAATTGCAACACCGCTTTTGGAAACTTGACCTTTGTATAAATTTTCAAAATCATCGTTAGTTTCTTCTTCTGTTTCTTCTTGTTGCTCTATTTCATCTGGTTCTTTTCGAAGTCTTTTAATAGCGCTTGCTTCAACTTCCTTAACATCAATTTTTCCATCACCAATTTCTCTTAAAGAAATAATAGTTCTCTTATCGTTATCTTCTTCAACTTGCATTGGAGATCCTGCGTTTAGCTGAACTGTTCGCTCTTTGGCTAAAAGCACTAAATCGTATTGATTATCAACTTTTTCTAAACAATCCTCTACGGTAATTCTTGCCATGATGATTGTTATTTATTCAATTAGATTTAATAAATCAAGCTTAATTTGGTAATCTTATGGGTTCTATTGTTTTTCTGATTGAAATTAATAAAGCTAGAGAAATAACGATGTAAGTAGCGCCTACAAAAGCAATGTTTTCTATTGTAAATCCTTTATCGATCAACAATCCAAAAACTGCTGTACCGAAAGCAGTTGAAAAAACCATGAATGCAGTTGTGAGAGCCTTTATGCTTCCAATATATTTTACTCCATATATTTCCGCCCAAGTAGAAGAGCCTAGAATATTTGCTAGGCCATTAGAAACCCCTATTAAGCCAAGAAAAATATATGCAAATATTTCATGATTAAAATTAAATAAAGTAATCATCGCAAATAATAATGGTAGATTCATATAAAGAATCAGTTTTCGTCCTGTAAACTTATCTACTAAGAAACCTGAAACAAACAATGTAGCTATAGAAGTTATGGAATAAACCATAAATGCTTTAGGTATTGTATATATAGCCCACATTTTTGAGTCAGAAATAAAAGATTGATAAACAAAAACTCCTGTTGCGATCCAAGGCATCGCAAGCATGTTTAAAGACACAATATAAAATCTGTAATCTTTTAAAACATCTCTTCTTCTCCAACTTTTGATTTTAATTTTTTTATTGCCCAGATTAGGATCTGTTTCTCTTGAGTCTAATTTTATCGACCTAATTGTATTTAAAATTACAAAAGGCAAAAATAGAATTATTAGTATTGCAATTCCTTGCCAGACAGTTCTCCACGAATAAATAAGGAAGAAATAAGTTACAAGAACTGGCAAAATAAATTCTGCTGTGGATAAACCAAACCAAATTGTACTTAAAGCCTTTCCTCTAGATCTTTCGAAAAATCTTGAAATGGTTGTGGTTGAAGTATGACTCATTAAACCTTGTCCCGAAAATCTCATTAAGAAAATTCCAACCGCTAAAAAGTAAATACTATTTATAAATGAAAAAAATAATGAAGAAGCAAATAATAATATAACTACAAATAATGAATAATTTAAAATTCTATAATCATCTATTTTTTTTCCAACCCAAATAAGAAACAAACTTGAAAAAATTGTTGCACTTGCATAGATACTGCCGAATTGACCATGAGTAATACCAAGTTCATTTCTTATCGGTGCGTTAAACAATCCCAAAAAAAAGCTCTGTCCAAAACTAGAAAAAAATGTAAATATAAACCCGAATATAATTACTTTTTTATTTAACGTGAGGTTAATCATTAATGAGTTGTAAAGTTTCTTTCATTGGTCTTGGTGTAATGGGCTATCCTATGGCTGGTTATATATCAAAAGCTGGTCATAATGTAACGGTTTATAATCGTACCAAAACAAAAGCTGAAAAGTGGGCAAAAGAATATAAAGGTAATGTTGCAGATACTCCTATGGATGCAGCGAAAGATTGTGATTTTATTTTTACATGTGTTGGAAACGATAATGATTTAAGAGAAGTCACTTTAGGTGATAAAGGATTGTTTAAGACTGCAAAAAAAGGTTCAGTCTACATAGATAATACTACTGCCTCAGCAAACATTGCTAGAGAATTATATAAAGAAGCAAAAGCAAAAGGTTTTGAATTCTTAGATGCTCCTATTTCAGGTGGACAAGCTGGAGCTGAAGGTGGAATCTTAACTGTAATGGTTGGAGGAGACGAAGCTCCCTTTAAAAAGGCTGAACCAGTTATTGATTGTTATAGTAAAAAAATAAAATTACTCGGACCATCGGGAAGTGGTCAGTTGACTAAGATGGTTAATCAAATTTGTATTGCAGGACTTGTGCAAGGTTTATCAGAAGCAATAAATTTTGGAATGAATGCAGGATTAAATATGCATGATGTTATTGAAGTTATTTCAAAAGGTGCGGCTCAATCTTGGCAAATGGAAAATAGACATAAAACAATGATTGAGGATAAATTTGATTTTGGTTTTGCTGTAGATTGGATGAGAAAAGATTTAAAAATAGCAATGGATGAAGCTAAGAAAAATAATTCACCCTTACCTATTACAAAAATAATTGATGAATATTACGCTGAAGTACAAAAAATGGGTGGTCAAAGATGGGATACTTCAAGCTTAATTAAAAGATTTAGAAATTAAATCGTGTCACAAGAAGTTGTAAGTTACTACGAAGATTTTAGCGAGATTGAAAAAAAGATTTGGGATCTATTAACTAATGCTGTAACTGACAGAGCTTCTGAGTTCAGAACACCTGTGTTTATTTGCGGTAATGATAAAGATTTAGATGGAAGAATTGTTGTATTAAGAAAAGCTAATCAAAAAAATAGCTTTGTTCAGTATCATAGTGATATCAGATCATCAAAAATCGAGAAAATTAAAAAAAATCCAAACTGTTCAATTTTGTTTTACGGCAAACAAGAAAAAATTCAACTTAGACTAAAAACAGTATGTGAAGTTCACTTTAATAATGATATTACGAAAGAGTCTTGGGATAAAACGGGTCATATTAGTAGAAAATGCTATCTTGTTACTAATGGACCGGGAACTGAATCAGATAAACCAACCTCAGGTTTAGATAATAAATTTGATAACTTTGATTACACAAAAGAGGAAAGCGAGGCAGGTTATAAAAACTTTTGTGTTATTAGATGTAAAGTTAAAAGTATAGAGTGGTTATATTTGGCTGCTAAAGGTCACCGAAGAGCTTTAATTGATTTACAAAATAATAAAAAAAATTGGTTAGTTCCTTAATATTATCTCCAGGTTTTTACCCATAAAGATAAAGATTTTGCAACTTCATGATTCCCTTGGATGGATAAATGTCCATCTACCGGAAAATGAGACTCTTTTAATTTACTTAAAGAATTTAAATCAGGATAAGAACAATCAATTTGATTTTCTTTACATATATTAATTAGAGAATTTATAAAGCTAGAATTATGAGAATTTAACCTACTTGAAACAACTTCTGCTCTTTGGGGAAGAATAAATATTTTTAATTTTGATTTTAGATTAACATCCAAATCTTTTAAAGACTTATCAAAATAATTAAATGATTCAATCCATTCATTAGGAAGAATTTCTAAAAGATACCCTGAATAGGGTTTTCTAGAAAGATAAGTCTTTAAATAAATTTGATCATTAGACATTAATGTATGTAAAATAAATCTTGAGGTAGCTGATGACACTAAATAACTTTTTATTTTATTAATAAAGTTTGTGTCATATCCTACCGTTTTAGAAGTCTCAATTTTACTAGAAGATATTTTTTTTGGATTAAACTTACCGTCAACTAAGTCAAAAAAATCATTAGGTGTTAAGCCGTAAATAATATGCTCATAATCTTTATAATTTATTGTTTTTAGCTTATTAAAAATATTATGAAGCTGTTCAGCTGGAGTTCCATAGTTATGGATATTATAAGGCTTTTTAAGAATATTATTAAATGCGTAAAAATTATAGTTATCTTCAATAGGAACCATTGCTCCAAAAGTAAAACTATCACCAATAAAAGCTATTTTTTTTATATCTGAGTTTTCTGAGTCTAAGTCTCTCCTTCCTGCTGAATTTGTTTCATAAGTAACAAATTTACTTTGCTCCCAATGTTTTATGACACTCTTACAATTTGGTGTGTAAACACTGAAATCTTTTTCTTTATTATAAATTCTTTTACAAGTATTTATTTTGACTTCTGTTTTAAAATTTAAAATAAAGATAAAAAATAACTCTATTGTAAATATAAGAATAATAATATTAATAACTATTATTAAACTTTTAAGTTTAAACATAATTAATTTATTCTGTATAACCTTTTAAAGATTTAGCATCTATCTTGTCTACGATAATAGATTTTACGTCAGCCCAGAATTGTTTTGCTCCATACTCTGCGTAACCTTGAAGCGTTCCTTTTCCAATACAATTTTTTCCAAACCATTTTTTCTGCTCTTTTTTGTAACCTTTTTCCTCACCGTTCCATTCTTTTGATCCATCTCTTCTTTTTATAATTTGATGAAGATTAGATTTATAATTTAATGAGCAAGTTGGTAAGGCGTGCATGCTTTCTGCATCAAATTTTGAAGGTGGATACATTTGGCTTTCAAAATGGTGGCCGCCAGCATAAGTTAAAAGATGTAAATTAGGATTTTTAGAAGAGTCTTTTAGATTTTTACAAACCCATGGAGGTGTGGACTCGTCTTGTTGACCATTGATTGCATACATTTGAATTTTGTCACTATATTTTACTTCTGACACGTCAGGACAAGCAGCATTAATCATAAATCCTTTAGTAATCAAATTCAAAGAAGGGTAATTATTTCTTAAATCCTGCCAGCCTGCTTTAAAAATAGCTAATGAGCCAGTTGAAGAACCAATTAGAATTACTTCTTTAGGTTTACCATATTGTTTAGAGACTTCATCTATCGTAGCTATGGCATCATACAAAATCATTGAACTTGTATATGAACCTGTAAATTTTTTCTGATACCTTGGTTCAGCGCCATAAACTATTGCAGTGGCGTAGCCATGTTTGTTTACTTGTTTTTCGTAATAAAGTTCATCATCCATATTTGGAGTACTTGATGGAACTACAATTATTAATCCGTTAGTAATGGACTCTAGGTTTCTTAGTTCCACTCTTACCTTTTGGTTCTTGCCATCATTGTTTAATAAAGTAATATCGTCATTAGTATTTTTGGAATTTATAGATATTTCAGTTATTTTCCTGTCGTCTTTTGAAACAACTTTCTTTGGCACATCTCCAATTCTTTTAAAATTAATAACGCAAGGAACATAGTCGCTATCTCCTTTATATTTTCTTTTCATTTTTAAATTCCCGTATTGTTTGTCACCATAGTACTGTGATTTACCACCTACTTTTCTTTTAAATTGATAAACAGAATATTTTTTTTCATCATTATTTAAGTTGCCTGTAATGATGCTTTTATTGCCTCGTCTTTCACCCTTAATATAAATTTTACCTTTTTCATCTACTTTTGATTTTTTTTCATCAATAGTCCATCTACCAGCTCCTCCTCTATCGTTTGTTACTATTCCATCTCGAATAATAAATTGGCTTCCATCATAGGCATTACTATTTTTTGATCCTCTGCAGTAATCAGAATATGTATAAGCACCATCGTAGTTAGAAGAGGGTTTACCAACTGCAAATGCAGTACTTGTAAATAAAATTAATATTAAGAGGCTATTTCTTATACTTTTTAAAATTTTCAACATAGTCTCTAGCGTTTTCTTTTATATGCTCTATTTCTTCATCAGTTACTTGTCTTACTACTTTACCAGGACTTCCAAGAACTAATGATCTTTCAGGTATAACTTTATTTTCTGTTACTAGTGCATTTGCTCCTATGATACAATTTTTTCCAATTTTGGTTTTATTTAAAATTGTTGAACCAATTCCAATTAAACAATCATCTGCAATTTCACAACCATGAAGCATAACCATATGCCCAACTGTTACACCATTACCAACAATTGTTGGACAACCTGGATCAGTATGAATAACGCTTCCATCTTGAATGTTTGAATTTTCTCCAATGATAATAGGTTCAAGATCTCCTCTTAAAGTTGTATTAAACCAAATATTAGAATTTTTTTTTAATTCTACTCGTCCGATGATAACTGCATTTGGTGCTACCCAGCTACCTGGGTCTATCTTTGGAGTTTGTCCTTTAAAATCATAAATCATAATATTGCTGTAATATAATATTAATTAATTTATAATACATTATGGCTCTAACTAAAACCCCAGTATGTGATTTTGGAAAAATAGCTGAGGATTTCAAACTAAAGTCAATCAATAATAAATTTATTTCTTTAAGTGATATTAAAGGAGAAAAAGCTACTTTAATTATGTTTATCTGTAATCATTGTCCTTATGTTAAAGCAATTATTAAAGATTTAGTTAATGATTGTAATGAATTGAAAAAAGAAGGAATTAAATCTGTAGCGATCATGTCAAATGATACCAAAAATTACCCGGAAGACTCATTCGATAATATGATTAAATTTTCTGAGAGGAATAATTTTAGAGATATAAATTACCTCTTTGATGAAACACAAGAAATCGCAAAAAAATATGGAGCAGTATGTACACCTGACTTTTTTGGTTATAATAGAAATCTAGAGCTTCAATACAGAGGAAGATTCAGAGAGCTAAAAGATTTAAAACCAATAAATAATGGTGATAGTGATTTAAAAATAGCTATGAAAATGGTGGCAAAAACGCAAAAAGGTCCTGATGAACAAATTCCAAGTATGGGCTGTAACATAAAGTGGTTTAATTAATGTTTTTGGTTTCCACACGAAATTTTCCTCCTGAGCTTGGTGGGATGCAAAATCTCATGGAAGGTTTATCCAACGCACTTTTAAATCATGGTCCTGTAAAAGTTTTTGCAGAAGCGCATGATGAGGCAGAAAATTATGATAAAAATTCAAATTTAAAAATTGCTAGAGTTTCAGGTTTCAAGATTTTTCGAAAATATAGAAAGGCTAATCTTGTCAAAGAATTTTTAGAACTCAATGAGGTAAGAGCCTCTTTTTTTGATCACTGGAAAAGTATCGAAAATATTGAAAAGAACGTATTAGAAAAAACAAAATCTTTTTGTTTGATCCACTCAAAAGAAATTAATCACCCAATCGGATCATCTTTAAATAAAAGAGTTTTAAATGCTTTAGCTAAAGCAAACTATGTAATAGCAAATTCAAAGTTTACTAAAGAGTTTGCTATGAAGCTAGGTATTAAAAATGTTGTAGTGATTAATCCAGGCTGTAATTATCCTATTGAAGTTAATGATGAAGCAAGAAGATTTGCAAAAAATATTTATGGTGAAGCCAAACCAAAGTTAATTACTATTTCAAGATTAGACATTAGAAAAAGTCATCAAAATATTTTGATGACTGTAAAAAATCTTTTACCTAAATTTCCAAGTTTAAAATATGTCTCAATTGGTGACGGTGACGAGAAGAAAAATCTTATAAAACTAAGAAAGGAACTTAATTTAGAAAATAGTGTTGAGTTAATATTTAAGTCAACTGAACAAGAAAAAGTTGCTCTTTTAGAACAGACAGATATTTTTGTGATGCCCTCAGTAGTTTATAAAAAATCAGTTGAAGGATTTGGAATTACTTATATTGAAGCTGCTTCTTACGGCAAGCCATCTATTGGAGGAATTTACGGCGGTGAAGGTGATGCAATAAAAAGTGGAAAAACTGGTTATCTTTGTAATGGAAATGATTTAAATGCTATTTATAATACTTTACTCAAAATTCTTAGTAATGATCATTATAGAGAACTTGGGGCTAATGCTTTAGTATTTTCAAAAAATTTTAATTGGGAAAAAATAATAAAAAAATATATCGAGCTAATTTAGATTTGATTTAATTTCTTCTAAAACAGTTTCTACTTTTAAATCTTTTAAATTTTTAACACTCAATGCTTTAAAGTTATAATTTTCAATACTTACTTTTTTTGCTGAGGTATGGCTACCAAATAAAGCTAAACCATTTTTATCTAAGTGTGACGCTATATGTGCTGGTCCTGTATCATTAGATATAACAAATTTTGCTTTAAATATTAGTGAAACTAAAGTCTTAATATCAACAGACTCATTATTATTTAATACAACTTTTCCATTTAAACTCATTGCCTCTTGAATTTCGTTAGGTCCAGGAGCTATTAATATCGAATACTTGTTTTTATAATCTTTTTTTACTCTATCTATTAGCTCCTTAAAATATGGCCATTTTTTATTTTGATGTTTTTCAGAACAGAATGGAAATAATAAAATATATTCTCCGTTTGCATATTGTTTAATGGTTCTTGAAATATCACAAATTGCCCAGGTCAAATCGATATTTTTTGTAAAATTAGTTTCAATGCCGCTCTTTTTAAGTTGAATTTCCATTCTATCTAAAACAGGTTCTTGATCAAAATCTGCTTTTTTTTCTCCAGGTTCAAGTATTGTTTCTGTGGAGGACCATGAAGCGTGATTGATAATAAATCTTCTATAGAACTTTGATCTGCTAGAGTTTTGTAAGTCAAATACTTTTGTAAAATCATATTTTGCAAGAATTTTTTTAAGATTATTTAAGTAAAAAATATTCCATCTTGGCAACCTTTTATCAATTATAACTCCATCAACAAAAGGGCATTCAGACATAAATATTGCATAGGGTTTTGATGTTAATAGAAAAACTTTTCTATTTTCATAAAATTTTTTTATATCTTTTATTGCTCCATTTGCTTGAATCAAGTCACCAAGCGACCCGTGTTTTATGATTAATACATTTGACATTATATAATTCGAGTATATTTAGTATTATACATCTTATTATTAATATGGAAAATAAATTAAACAAAATTTTAGCTGAAATATCTGCAGGCGAATTAATAGATAAAATAACAATATTAGAAATAAAAAAAATTAAAATTTCAAACAAATCAAAAATTGCCGATGTTGAAAAAGAATTATTTTCACTAAATCAAACAGTTAAGAAGTATATTCCTAATCAAGATAGCATCTCCAAATACAGAAATGAATTAGTGAAAATAAATTTAAAACTTTGGGATTTAGAAAATGCAAAGAGAGCTGCGGAAAAAGAAAGTAAGTTTGGTGAAGAATTTATAGAAAATTCAAGAAATGTTTATAAATTAAATGATGAGAGGGCAAAAATAAAATTAGCCATTAACGATACTCTTGGTTCAAATATAAAAGAGGTTAAATCCCATCACTAGTTAATCTATTTTTAAACTAGGTATTTTTTTTCTTAATTTTTTTGCAAAAATAGGATTAATCTTAGATGTGATTACCCCTTTAGATTTTTTTAATTCTTTCAGAATTTTCCCATCTGGAGAAATAATAAGAGAATGACCAAAAGTTTTTCTTCCATTATAATGTCTTCCACTTTGTGCTGGAGCAAAAATATAACAAAAATTTTCTATTGCACGCGCTCTCAAAAGTGAATGCCAATGTTTTTTGCCTGTTGTTTGAGTAAATGCAGATGGAACTGATAAAAATAAACAACCTGCTTTTGATAGTTTTCTGTATAAATTAGGAAATCTTAAATCATAACAAATAGAAAAACCCAATTTACCCCATGGTAAATTAAATGATTTAATTTGTTTACCTGCAAAAAAAGTTTTTGACTCGTAATATTTTTCTTTTTTACTTAAAGAGACATTAAACATATGAATTTTATCATAATAACTTCTCACTTTCCCTTTGTTGTCAATTAATACTGATCTATTAACTAGTTTATTTTTTGAAATCTTTATAATTAAAGAGCCTATAAGTATCCATTTTTTATATTTATAAGCTAATTTTTTTATACCATTTAAATAAACATCGTTTTTCATTGTGGTGGAAATTTTTAAAAGCAATTTTTTGTCTAAGCAAAATAAAGAGGAAACCTCTGGAGTTAAAATAAAGTCTGTATTTTGTTTCACAGCTTTAATTATCAACTTTTGAGTTTGTCTTAAATTGTAATGAATATTATTATTAGATTTTAATTGTAAGCATGAAACTTTAAACATAATAATACATTAATTTATAAATTTTCAACTATCAATTATATAAAATATAAAATAAAAGGTTTCATTTAATAATGATTAATTATTTAAACAAAAAAGTAGAAAGATTACTTATAAGTCGAAATTTTAAAAAGCTGTATTATGTATACCATTATTTTACTGGTGGCTTCAAAGCTAAAAAAATTAATATATCTTTTGAAAATAAAAAAAATCGTACAGAAATTGTTCAAAATATTATTAATTTAAAAAATTTTAACTCTTATCTTGAAATTGGAACATTTAAGGATGAATTATTTAATTTTGTTAATTGCAAAACAAAAATTGGGGTCGATCCTGCTTATGGTGGGAATGTAAGAAAAACCAGTGATCAATTTTTTAAAGAAAATAAAAAAACATTTGATTTGATTTTTATTGATGGTCTTCATCATTATAAACAAGTTAAAAAAGACATCATTAACTCTTTAAAAGTTTTAAATGATGGTGGAGTAATCTTGATGCATGATTGTATGCCAAAAGATTATTATTACCAAGCTGTTCCAAGATGTCAATTTGAATGGAACGGTGATACATGGAAAGCTTTTTTAGAAATCAGAACTAATGAAAATGTTGATGTTTACTGTTGTTACGCTGATCAAGGTATCGGTGTAATTTTAAAAAGAAAAAATAAAAATAGACTTGATATAAACTTAAAAGATTTTAGTAAATTTAATTTTAATGATTATGTTGAAAATTATAAAAAATATTTAAATCTTATTGAATATGATGATTTAATTAATATTCTTAAAAATTATGCATAAAGACTTAACACTTGTCTTTAGTTCGTATCAAAGTTTAAATCTTTTAGAAAAAATTTTATCTCGCTTTCACAATAAATATAGAATTATTATTGTAGAAAATTCATTAGATAAAAAGATTAAAACATTTCTTGAAAAAAAGTACAATAATACCAAAGTGATAATCCCAACAAAGAATTTAGGATTAGCTAAAAGTTACAATTTAGGGATTGCGGAAGCAAAGAGCAAATTCATATTTTTAAATAATCCAGATATGGAAATAAGTGACCAATCTTTAAAAAAACTTATTCATTGTGCAAAAAAAATTAAAAATTTTGGTGCAATTTCTCCAATTTTCAAAAATGAGAAAATATACAAAAATTATAAGATTTTTTCAGAAAAAAAACAAAATAGATCATCTTTATTCAAAAAATTTAATATCATCGAAGTTGATTTATTGGACAATAATTTATTTGTAAAAAAAACAAATGCAACGAAAAATCTATTTGATGAGAATTTCTTTCTTTTTTTCGAGACATTTGATTTTACAAGACGCCTCAAATTAAAAGGAAAAAAATTATACGCAATTAAAAATATTAGATTTAACCACTTTGGTGCTTCTAGTTTACCAAAAAAATATGACAATCTTGTTAAAAAAACTAGATCCTATCATTATAATTGGTCAAAGTTTTATTATTTAAGGAAAAATTTTGGTTACCTTCATGCTTTAAGAAAAATTTTACCTAATATAATTAAAGCTTTAAAAAAAATTATAATTAATTTATTAACTTTCAATTTAAAAGAAGTTCAATTAAATTTTTTAGAACTTTATGGTATTTTTAGCTCAATCTTTTTATTAAAATCTTTTTTTAGACCCAAGAATTGATTACTTCATAATTGAAGAGGCGAAATTCCAATTACAATCAAAGCTTGGAATATATGTACCTGATAATTTTACATTACCAAAGCTTTTACTCAAAACTTTACACCAGTTATCAACTTGTTTAGGTTTCTTATCTTTGCTGCCAACTTGTGCGGTAATCACTCCACCTTTTTTAAGAATTCTTTTTAGACCCTTCATATTTTTTTTTGCTAAGTCGATACAATATTGATCATCGTTTAAATCAACAAAAATTTTATCGTATTTTGAGTCTTCAATTTCTTTAATACTTTTAAATGCATCACCCCAAAAAGTTTTAACCTTGTTACTTTTTTTAACTTTAGAACATACTTTTGGTAAGTGACGATAACATGCTTCTACTATTTCAGGATCAAGTTCAAACCAATCTATATAATTTGAGTTATTTTCTAAACAGGCTCTGGCAACACCCCCGTCTCCTCCGCCTATGATAGCTATATTATTATTTTTCTTGCTTAGATCAAAACTTGATTTAAAAAACGTAGAGCTATAAATTTTTTCATCTTTTTCTGCAACTTGTATTTCATGATCTATAAATAAAGCATGTCCAAATTCTTCAATGTCCATAACTTCAACAAATTGGCCTACCTTTGAAGTAAATTTTTCTAATACGTTTTTAACAACATAATATTTCTTTTGACCTGGAGTGCTGTAAATATCATCATATAAGCTTATACTGCTTCTATCAAAAGCATTCGTTACAACTCTTTCGTGCTTAATTTCATTTCTAAGAATTTTCAAAGCTACTTTTGGATTTACTTTACCACATGTAAAAAAATCAAAACTGATAACACCTCTCTCAGGAAAAGTATGAAAACTAAAATGACTTTCTGATAATAGCGCTACTAAAGTAAAACCTTGAGGCTCAAACTTATGTGAAGCTACATTTAATATTTCAACTTTTGCAGCTTTTGCAATTTTATAAATTACTTTTTCGTAAAATTCGGGTGAATAGTCTTTTTTTACACCTAAGAAATCGATGGTAATGTGCTCACCAACTTTAATCATTAAAAACTATCCCTTCTTATAATTTTTAAATTTTTCTAAGACTATTTTCATTTCTTTTTTTGAAAGAATCTTAGGTATTCCAATTCTTAGGGCATTTATATATTGATGGCAAATATTTTCGATCTCTTGGGCAAGCTCAAAAGTTTTTTTTAAATTTTCTCCAAACGCAACTTGTCCGTGATTAGCAATTAAACATGCTGATCTATTTTTTAGAGCTTTGATAATATTTCTAGAAAGATTTTTAGTACCAAAAGTTGCATATTTACTACATTTAATGTCTTCTCCACCCGCTATTGCAACCATATAGTGAAATGCTGGAATATTCTTTTGATGAGTTGAAACAGCTGTAGCACAAGTTGAGTGCGCATGAACTATGGCTTTAGCCTCTTTTTTATTCACATATATATCTTGATGAAATCTCCACTCTGAAGATGGCTTACCTTTTTTTTTATCGTAAACACCTTTAAGCGAAACAAAGATAATATCTTTGGGTTTAAGAGAACCATATTCTCTTCCAGATGGAGTAATATAAAATCCATCTACGCTTTTTTCTTTCGCTCTTACAGATATGTTGCCTGACCTTAATGCTGATAAATTAGTTATATTTAATTTTTTGGAATACTTAATTACTTCAGCTCTTATTAATTTATTCACTTAAATAAACCTTTCAAGCCTTTTTCTGATGCTTCACAAACACCCTTCTCTGTTATTAAACCAGTAACTAGTCTAGCAGGTGTAACATCAAAGGCTAAGTTAAGTGACTTACTTTTTTGAGGGTAAATTCTTACTTTTTTGATTTTGTTATTTTCATCTACTCCCTCAACATGTGAGAGTTCATCAGAATTTCGTTCCTCAATCGGAATTTTTTTATGATCTTTAATACTCCAATCTATAGTTGAACTTGGCAAAGCAACATAAAAAGGAACATTATTATCTTTTGCAGATAAAGCTTTCAAATAAGTTCCAATTTTATTACACACATCTCCATTAAATAAAGTTCTGTCAGTTCCAACAATGCACATGTCTACTTCTCCTCTTTGCATTAATATACCTCCAGCGTTATCAGTGATAACAGTGTTTGATATTCCTTCTTCATTTAATTCATATGAAGTTAGGTTTGCTCCTTGATTTCGTGGTCTTGTTTCATCAACCCAAACATGTACTTTAATGCCTTTTTGATGAGCATGATAAATTGGTGAAGTTGCTGTCCCCCAGTCTATAGTAGCCAACCATCCTGCATTACAGTGGGTCAAAATATTAATTGTATCTTTTTTTTTATTAGCAATGTCTTCAATAATTTTAAGACCATTCAAACCAATATTTTTACAAAATTTTTCATCCTCATCTGTAATCGCCTTTGCCTCCTCTAGAGCTATTTTCAATATATCTTTATCGTTTACTCCAGATAACTTTTTCATCACTCTGTCTACTGCCCACTTTAGATTAATTGCAGTAGGTCTTGATGCAATTAACTTTTCGCTAGACTTTTTTAGAAAAGATAAATCATTTTTTTCTATGATAGATAAAGCTAAACCGTAGGCAGCAGTTGCACCAATTAATGGGGCGCCTCTCACCTCCATTGTTTTAATGGCATTTATTGCATCTTTCACGGTTTTTAAATCTTTTATAATAAACTGGTGAGGAAGTTTTGTTTGATCAATGATTTTTACTAAATTATTATTAAACCAAATTGTTTTGTAAGATTTTCCCTCTATTTTCATTTTCTTTTTTCCATTTTTTTCAATCTTTTTCTTAAACTTGGTGATAGCGAATTAAACCATTTTTTTTCCTGTCCTGATTTAGGTAAGATTTCTCCATACTCAATCATTTGATTAGGTAATAAATCTTCCAAGTAAACCCAAACGAAATCACTCTGCAACTTTGTATTCTTAATCAAGATTTTTCTTAGATCTAAAATTAATTTTTTTTTAACTTTTGATGTTCGCCCAGCTCTAATCTGTCCATTTAAAAAAATTTCTTTAGTTTTTACTAATTTGCCACCCATGAAATGAGAATCTTTTTCATTTTTTTGAAATATCACTTGGGCGAAAAAGGTGTTTGCACCAGTAAATTTACTATGAGTGTTTGTTATATCGTTAGCTATAGAATTTTTTTGTTTTTTTGAAAGATTAATATTTGAATATTTTACCGTGTACGTTGGCATTGAATTATTTTAAAACTCTTCCTGCTATATTTTTAAGTTTTTTGATTGTTTTCTTGGTTCTTAACTTTGGATCTGTAATAATAGCAACATCTAAACAATTATTTGCCGGATCTTTCTCAACTGAAAAATCTTTAAATGTTTTTATTACTTCTTTGATCATATTTTGTGCATTAGAAGCATTCTTCATTAAAGTTTTAATCACCATGCTTACATCAACTTCATCATGATTAGGATGCCAACAATCATAATCAGTTACCATTGCTACAGTGCAGTATCTAATTTCTGCCTCCCTAGCTAATTTTGCTTCTGGCATATTAGTCATTCCAATTACATCAGCACCCCATGTTCTGTAAAGATTGGATTCTGCTGAAGTTGAAAACTGCGGACCTTCCATTACTACATAAGTTCCATTTCTGTGATAATTAATATTGAGTTTTTTTAAGGCAGCTTCACAACAATCTGATAGACCAGGACTTGTAGGTTTAGCCATTGATACATGTGCAACAATTTCATTATCAAAAAAAGTTTTTACTCTTGAAAAGGTTCTATCTATAAATTGGTCAACTATTACAAACCTTCCTGGCTCTAGTTCCTCTTTTAATGATCCAACTGCAGATACTGAAATTATATCAGTAACACCTAATTGCTTCATTGCATCAATATTAGCTCTAAAATTGATATCAGTTGGGTTAATCTTGTGTCCTCTTGAATGTCTTGGAATAAAACAAATTTCTTCCTTTTCAAATTTTGCAATTAATATTTCATCAGATGGTTTTCCCCATGGAGTGATAATTTTCTTCCATTTGGTTTTTTCAAAACCTTCCATTTTATAAAGACCACTGCCACCAATTATCCCAAGCTTTCTATTTTTCATTATTTTATTTTTAATGCTTTTTTGCTAGAACTTGAAGTTAATAATGGACTTAAAAAAACATATTAGATCAATTCCGGACTATCCAAAAAAGGGAATTTTGTTTAGAGATATAACTACTTTAATTAAGAATGCTGATGCTTTTAAATATACAAATGATAAAATTGTCGAAATAGCCAAAAAAATTGATTTTGATAAAGTTGCAGCAATAGAGTCAAGAGGCTTTGTTTTTGCATCTACTGTTTCTTATAAACTTAATAAACCATTTATTCTTTTAAGAAAAAAAAATAAACTTCCTGCAGAAGTACACTCTATAGATTTTGAACTAGAGTATGGAAAAGCAACGATAGAAGTGCACAAAGACTCTATAGAAAAAAATGAAAAAATTCTTGTTATAGATGATCTTATAGCAACAGGAGGTACGGCCGAAGCGGCGGCTAAATTAATTGAAATTTCTGGAGGTAAAGTGGCAGGTTTTATTTTTGTTATAAATCTTTTTGATCTGCCAGGAAATGATCTTCTGCTAAAAAAAGGATACTTTACGAAAAGTTTAATTGAGTTTCCCGGCCATTAAATTTCTTTATTCTTCCAAGTCGATGGCGTTAGCTCGTTATCTATTTCAATATTTATATTATAATCAAAAGGTCTAGTGCCTCTTTTTTTTATATAATCGTATGTTTTTTTAATACCATCTTTTAGTGACACAGTTGTTTTGTAATTAAGAAGCGATCTTGCTTTATCGGCTGAACAAGTTGCATGTTTTACTTCTTGAGGTCTATCTTTTTTATGTATCGGTTGTAAATTAACCCCTGTAAGATTTGAACAAATTTCTGCAATTTTATTTATTGTTACAAATTCTTCATCTGGTCCAATATTAATAGTTTGTTTGTTTAAATCTTTTTGATCTAACATTGGTATTAGACAACTCAGACAATCATCAATATAAGAAAAACATCTTGTTTGCTTTCCGTCACCATAAATTATTGGCGCCTTACCTTGCATCATTCGATTTATCATTATCGATACTACATTCCTGAAGGGATCATCATACTTTTGTCTTGGACCAATAATATTATGTGGAACAGCAATAACATATTCAATATTATTTAATTCGCAAAGATTTTTTAAAACTTCCTCCGAGGCAACTTTTGAAATTGCGTAAGGATCAACAGGAGATGGTTTCATATCCTCAGTAAAAGGAGTCTTTTGTCCACCATATCTTGCCATTGAGGAGCAGAAAACAATTCTTTTTACTTTTTCATTAACTGCAGCAGAAAATATTGATACTGAAGCAAGGTAATTATTTTTTGTGATTTCATAAGGTGAGAAAACGGACAAACCCTCATGAGCTGTAGCTGCACAATGATAAACAACATCAACTCCCTTCATCAACGATTTAATTTTTTCATAATCACAACAATCACCTCTGTGAAATTCTATATTTTTGGGAACATTATCTTCATAGCCCCCTAGCATATTATCTAATCCTATAACTCTGTGACCTAGTTTAACAAGTTTTTCTGAAAGATGTGATCCCAAAAAACCTGCCACACCTGTAACAAATATTGTCTTACTCTTTGACATAAGAGGTTTATATATAAAATAATAATTTTATCAATTTTTAAATATTTTAGGTCTGTACCAAGATTTTTTTCCGATTATTGAATTGAAAAGACCTGAGAAACGTTGAAAGTACATTTTACTTTCTTTTTTTTTAAATATAAGTGTAAAAAAAACCATCTTTATCAAAGAGGAAAATAATTTCCTGCTAATTTTTATCAAAGAATAAAAAAATCCATAATGTTTTTTATTATAGTAAAATGTAGACCACATCCAATGCCAATTTCTTGAGAGCTCCATTTCAAAGTTGATTGACTGATTATGAGAACTGCCTCCTAAATGATTAATAGTAAGACTTTTGTCTAAATAAATTTTTTTATTTTTTTTTTTTAATCTTTTGCATAAATCTATTTCTTCTAAGTAAATAAAAAAATTACTATCAAAAAAACCAATGTCTTTAAATTGCTCAATATTGAGAAACATTGCAAAACCTTTTAAAAAATCAACTTGAAAAAAATCCTCATTACTATCAATTTCACGATCACTATACTCATCTTGTTTAGCGGGACCAATAATAGCAAAGTCTTTTATTTTATTTGCAGTTAATAAGAAGTTACTCAAAGTTTGCTTTCCTAAAATTGCATCTGGATTTAAAATTAATGCATATTTTGTCTTTACTTTTGACAATCCAAAATTATTACCCTTTGCATAACCAAGGTTATCTCCAGTGAGAAAACATTCAATATTTTTATATTTACTCTCTATTTCTTTTTTGAAATTTTCGTTATCTGAGTTTTCAATTATAATTACTTTACAGAATGAATTTATTGAGTCTAAACATTTGAAAATTTTGTCTTCGCTTTTAAAAGTGTTGATTACTACCGTAATATTATTATTTAACATTTTAAAATTATTGATTTACAAACGTATCTACCTTATTACATTAAATATAAAAAAATGTCTCTCAAATTAGGAATTTAATGAAAAAAATTATTGTTACTGGTGGCAATGGCTTTATTGGGAGTAATTTGGTTCATTTTCTTCTCAAAAAAAAATTCTTCGTCATAAACATTGATTACAATAAATATTCAAATGGTTCTTACTTATTGAAAAAAATTAATAAAAAAAAATATAAATTTTTTAAAACTGATCTTAACGACAAAAAAATATTTAAAATTCTCTCTATTTATAAACCTGAAGCCATATTTAATCTCGCTGCTGAAACTCATGTTGATAGATCAATAGACTCTCCTAAAGATTTTATTTATTCTAATATTCTAGGAACGTTTAATTTATTGGAGCAGATACGGAAATATAAAAAGAAGTATAATAAAAAGATAAAACTTATACATGTATCAACCGACGAAGTTTATGGTGATCTAAAAAAAAATAACAGATCAAATGAGAGCAGTGCTTACAAACCTAGCTCTCCATACTCTGCTAGTAAAGCAAGTGCAGATCATATTATCAAATCATATTCTAGAACATACAAAATTGACTCGGTAATTTCTAATTGTTGTAATAATTATGGTCCAGGTCAATTTCCAGAAAAACTAATTCCAACACTAATTTTCAATATTTTTAACAACTCACCACTTCCTATTTATGGAAAAGGTAACAATTCTAGAGAATGGATACATGTTGAAGATCATTGTAAGGGTTTATTTACAATCTTTAAAAAAGGGAAAAATGGAGAGAGCTACAACATTGGAACTGGAGTTAATGTAAGTAATCTTAATTTAACCAAAATTTTATTAAAAATAGTTAAAAGAAAAATGAAAATTGGTAAAAAAGTAAAAATTAGATTTGTAAAAGATAGACCTGGTCATGATATGAGGTACGCATTAGATAGTAAAAAAATTAGAAATTATCTTAATTGGCGTCCAACAAAAAAATTTGATTTGGGTCTAAAAGAAACATTTGAATGGTATCTTAATAATAAAAGATTTTTTAATATTTTTTCAAAAAAGAAGTTTTTCAAAAGATTGGGTCTTAATACATGATTAGAAAAGGAATTATTCTTGCAGGAGGGTATGGAACAAGAATGAGCCCACTTACTAAAGCAACTAACAAACAATTATTGCCTGTATATGATAAGCCTTTAATTTATTACCCCTTGTCAGTCTTAATGTTAGCAGGGATTAAAAATATTATGTTAGTTGTAAACAAAGGTCAGCGTCAACAATTTAAAAATCTTTTACAAGACGGTACAAGATTTGGAATTAAAATAAACTATGTTGAACAAGAAAAACCAAAAGGTTTGCCAGATGCTTTTATTTTAGGTGAAAAATTTATTGGTAAGGATAATATTGCACTGATTTTAGGTGATAACTTTTTCTATGGTCAGAGTTTAACAAAAAAACTTAGGAAGTGTTTAGCATTAAATATGGGATGTAAAATTTTAGTACATCCGGTCAGCAAACCCGAACTTTATGGTATAGCATATACTAATAAAAAAAATAAAATTGTATCGATAAAAGAAAAGCCAAAAAACTCTAAGTCAAACTTAGCAATAACCGGCCTCTATTTTTTTGATAATAAAGTAATTCAATATAGCAAGTCTCTAAAGCCATCAAAAAGAAATGAGTTAGAAATAGTCGACTTATTGAATATTTATAAAAATAAAAATAGACTAAGTGCAGAGTATCTAGGTCGTGGTGGAGCTTGGTTGGATACTGGCTCAATTGACGACTATTATAATACTTCAAATTTTGTCTCAACTTTAGAAAATAGACAAGGTTTTAAAATAGCTTGTCTTGAGGAAATAGCTCTTAAGAATAATTGGATTAATAAAAATAATATTAAAAAAGCAATAAGTTTTTATGGTAATTGTATTTATTCAAGTTATTTAAAAAAACTTATAAAATAAAAATGTTAAGAACAATTATTGTTACCGGTGGTGAAGGTCGATTTGCAAAAGAGCTAGAAAAAGCGAACACAAAATATAAATTTATATTAAGAAATAAAAAACAACTTAATATTTTATCCTCTAATTCAATTAATAAAAATTTAAAACAATTCAAACCACAGGCTGTTCTTCACTTAGCAGGTCTATCAAGACCTATGAGGATACATGATGGAAATATCGATCAAAGTATTGATTTAAATATCGTAGGCACAGCAAATTTAGTAAAAGCTTGTAATAAAAAAAAAATTAAAATAATTTTTATGTCTACCAGCTACATTTACCCTGGAAAAAAAGGAAACTACAAAGAGAACGACCCTGTTCTTCCGTGGAATAATTATGGATGGTCTAAACTTGGGGCTGAGTCAGCTGTCCAAATGTATAAAAATTCATTAATTATACGAGCTTGTATGACAGAAAAACCTTTCATTCATAAATATGCTTTTACGAATGTTAAATGTAATTTTATTTTTCATGACGAATTTATTCAAAAATTTTTGAAAATTTTGAAATTTAAAGGAATAATTAATATAGGTGGTACATCTCAATCAATTTATCAATTCGCTAAAAAATATAAAAAAGATGTAAAAAAGAAAAAATCAAAAGGTGAATTGCCACCTAAAATTTATATGAATTTAAAAAAATTAAATAGCTTAATAAAAAAATGAGAATTATTAAAACTAAGATAAAAGATTTACTTATTATTAAACAAAAAAATAACCTAGATCGTAGGGGAAGTTTGAGAGAAACATTTAATAAAAATATATTAAACAAAAAATTTGTTTTTGAATACTGCACTACATCAAAGGCTGGTGCTTTAAGAGGTTTTCATTTTCAATATAAATTTCAACAAGCTAAATATGTAAATGTTTTAAAAGGAAAAATCTTAGATTGCGTAATCGATCTTAGAAAAAATTCAAAAACATTTGGTCATATTTTTAAAATAATACTATCTGATAAGAATTGTTTGAGTTTATATATTCCTGAAGGATTTGCTCACGCTTATTATAGTTATGAGAAAGTAAATATTGTTTACTATAAACTCAATAATTTTTATAAGCCAAAATATGAAAGCGGTATTAATTTACTAGATAAGGATTTAAAAATTAATTGGCCTAAGAAAAAATTCAATATCTCAAAAAAAGATAAAAATCTTATGAGTTTTAGAGACTTTTATAAAAACAATGGTTACCTATAGTCTGACAAATCTTTAAAAATTATTGGCAGTTCTTTAATTTTAAAATTTTTATTAAACCAATACGACAAAAACCTTTCAGCTAAAAAACCATAAATTCTTGTTAAACCATACCCTTTTAGATCATTAAACCCAAAGATTTTTTCACATTTTTGTAACCAAGGAAAAATTACTTCATAGTACTTTTTCAAAACATCTTTTTTACAAATAAACATATTATGAGGATTAAAAGATGTTTTGGTATACATGAACTCCTTAAAATCATTTTTGTTTTCTTCATCAAGCATATTTATTGCTTGATCTAAATTTCCTTTTCCGTGAAATAAATCAAAGTGAAATTTAAGATTTCTTTTTTTTTTATTAAATAATTTTTTTGGATCAGTGATAAAACTAAAAAAATGATTTTTTAAAATTTTAGATAACTTGTAATTTTCAACTGAAAATTTTTCACCTAAAATACAATCAAAATTCTTATATTCTTCAGTAATATTTTTTACCAAGGAGTTATTAAAATTATTGAAATCATCTAAATTTTTAATATTTTTATTTAGTGAAAAAAACTTCCTATATTGACAAAAACCAACCCACTCCGTGTTAATGTTATCAAAATAATTTTTCCAAACCCAATAATGAAAAGTATATTCACCATAAAAAGAATTTTTTTCGGAAATATTTGAACCCAAATTATCACTTAAAAAATCTTTGGAAAATTTTTTACTTCCTAAGCCTACTGGTTTATAAGAGATATTTTTGATTAAACTTCCATGATCTGGATTTAATGTTAAACAAAAAATTGTCAGATTATTCATATTTTTTTCAAAATTCTGTTAAACCTTTTATAATGAATTCTGTGTACGTATGGAAATAATCTTGTAATAAAATCATTCCACCAAGATTTTTTTTTTGTGAACATCCAATCTATATTATTATGGTCTAAACCAAAACCTTTATAGGAATAGCCATTTTCAAGGAGCTTTCTAATAAGGTTTTTTTTTTGATCTCTTCGAAGATGAAGATATTCAATTGAAAAATTTTTAATATTATATTTTTTTAAATTTATATCCATTATGATGTCATAATCTATACCTTCCACATCAATCGAAAAAGACTCTACATTCGAATCTTTCAAATATTTTTCTAAAAAAGACTTTATCTTCATTGTCTTTACATAAATTGATTTAATAATTGAGTAGGGAAAATATTTTTTTACATGATTTATATCAGAAGACAATAATTGATAATGAGGAGCATCATCTTCACTATAAAATAATTTTATTTTTTTTTTTTTAAAATTATTCGGTACTATTGCGCAATTAATTATTTTTATGTTTTTGTAATTTTTCCAACATTTTTTTAAATTTTTAATATTTTTAGGATTTGCCTCTACTACATAAATCTTTTTTTTTTTAACTTTATGTTTTTTTACATATTCAGAAAAACCATCTCTAAAATTACTTGCTGGATCTAAATCTCCTGCTCCTGCTCCGATATGTATAAAATTCATAAATAAGAATCTTTTTTTAAAAATTATTTGGTAGCGAGGGGCGGATTCGAACCGCCGACCCCAGGCTTATGAGTCCTGTGCTCTAACCAACTGAGCTACCTCGCCTTTTTAAAATTTATAATACTTATTATTTAGCGTATCAACATCTTAAACTAAAGAATCTATTTTGAGTAAATTTTTCACTAAAAAGTTCAATTTCTGTTTAGATATTTTTTTTGTCGGTAAGCCTATAAAAAAACCTCTATCTTCAATCTCTTGAGATCCGATGAATCTTTCATTCTTCTTTTTTAAACCATATAATTTAATACAAGGTTGGTTAAGGAAATTTCCGCTTATAATTGGCCTTGTTTCAATCTTAGTTTGATTTAATCTTTTTAGGAAAATTTTTTTAATTTTAATAAATTTCTTATTTAATAGAATTGGCAATCCAAACCAACTAGGTTTTAAATATTTTATTGGATCTATAAACGTAAATTGATTTTTCCATTCTTTTGATTTTTTTAAACTTTGTATTATTCTATTTCTGTTGAGAATTCTTTGTCTTTTAAATTTTTCTAGTTTTTGTAATTGACTTAAACCTATCGCTGCAGTCAGGTCAAGTGGTCTAAGATTAAATCCAGAATTGATAAAGTTAAAACTTTTATTATTTTTTTTATTTAAACCTCGATCCCATCCATGCGCTCTTAGTGAGTGCAAAATTTCATAATCATCTTTACTGTTGCAAACGACCATCCCCCCTTCTCCAGAAGTTATTTGATGTGATGGGTAAAATGAATACGTTCCAAACCTTCCAAAAGTACCTAAAGATTTTTGTTTAAATTTTGAGCCAAGAGACTCACAAGTATCTTCTACAAGTGTAATCTTTTTTTTATTACAGATTTCAATTAATTCTTGCATGTTAGTTGAGTTACCTAATATGTGTACTGCCAAAAAAGCTTTTGTTTTTTTGTTAATTTTTTTTTTTAAATCCTCTAAGTTTACGTTCATAGTTTTTACATCAACATCAACGAACTTTGGTTTCAATCCAGCTTGAATTATCGGCCACAATGATGTTGACCAACACAATGCAGGAATTAAACATTCATCATTTTTTTTAAGTCTTTTTTTATTCTTTGGATTAATTAGAGCAAAGAATGACAGAAGGTTGGCTGAAGATCCCGAATTGACCATTAAAGCATATTTTGAACCAACATATTTTGCAAATTTTTTTTCAAAATTATTCGTAATTTTTGACATGGTTATTTTACCCTTGAGTAAAACATTTATACCTGACATCAAATCGCTCGTCTCGAATGGATTATCTATAAGTGGATACTCCCTGTCGCTATAAAACTCGTTTTTATTTTTTTCAATGAGTTTTTTTAAAAAATTTTTTTCAATAGAATTCATAACTACTATCTTTTATTATATCTTTTTAAATCACTATCAACCATGTCTTTTGCTAAATTATTGAAAGTTATGATTGGCTTCCATTTTAGTTTTTTCTTTATTTTGTTAATATTGGCAACTCTTGGCCTGCTGTCTCCTTTTCTTAAAAGAGTTTTGTCAATTTCTATGTATTTTTTGTAATCTAATCTTGCGTGGTTAAAAGCTAATTTTGCAAACTGTTCGACACTATGTATTTTTCCAGTCCCTATTATAAAATCATCTGGTTTTTTTTGTTGACAAATTAACCACATGGCTTTCACAAAATCTTTTGCGTGCCCCCAATCTCTCTCAGATTTTATATCACCTAATTTAATTTTCTTTTTTAAACCATATTTAATTTGTGCAACTGAACTCGATATCTTTCTAAGAACGAATGATGTATCTTTTCGTGGTGACTCATGATTAAATAAAATCCCCATTGAAGCATGCATTCCATATTTTTCTCTGAAAATTTTCAAAAGTTTAAAGCTTTTTAATTTTGCTAATCCGTAATTCGATAATGGAGAGAATCGACAATTTTCATCAATTTTTGAATTAATTTTATTAGAATACATTTCAGAGGATCCAGCAAAAAAGAATCTAGTATTAATATTATTTTTTTTTATTACTTGTAGGATTGTTTTTGTAAATTTAAAATTAATATCAAAAGTATTAATTTTTTTTACTTTTTTAAAATAATCAACATAACTTTGAGCGGCTAAGTGATATATTTCGTTTGGTCTAATTTTTAATATTAAATTCTTTATTTTTTCTTCATCATGAATATGAACTTTATGTAAAAAGATTTTTTTTTTAAAACTTTTTATTCTCCAATTGGATTTTAAATTCTTGCTATTATAATTTCGTCTTACAAAACCGTGGACTTTGTAATTTTTTTTTAATAATAATTCCGATAAATATGAACCATCTTGACCAGTTATCCCTGTGATTAACGCAGTTTTTCGCATATTATTTTTTGCTTAAAATTTCCACAAATTTTTCAAAATGCGGTTGATAATAAAAATCAAATGCATTATTTCCTACAGGTTGAACAACAGGAAACAAAGGTTCAGCTTCTAATAGTCTTGGTACTTTAAGTGCTTCTGCCATTGGATATGCAATAGATTGATTGCCAATAAAAAATTTTGAAGACTTAATTATTCTTGCCATTTCTAAAAAATTTATACATTCACAAAATTCGAGGTTAGGAATATCTTTTTTTAAATCATCGTATTCATCTTTAGTACCTATAAAAATTATATCGTCATAATTTCTCAAAAATTTATAGTTAATAAACTGATTACGGTGTCTGAATGTTCTATGAATAACTATTTTGTTTTTTATAATCTCATGATCTTTTACTTCCATATAAGGAATACTTAGATCAACTTGGACTCCTGTAATTTGGAAATACCATCTTGGAGAGTTAAAACAAATATTAACAGGAAGAAACCTGAACAAATTAAAATCAACATCAATTTCCTGTCCGCTATACTTATCAACTTCATTAAAATATTTTTGTTCTTTCATTAAAGGTAAAAATAAATTTAACATTCTGTCATCAATATAAAAACCCTTTGCAGGATGCTTAAAATATTCTACAGGCATTATTTCGTTGGTTTTGATAAATAAATTACATTTATGCGTTTTTGAAAGTTCTTTTATTACAGGTAAACAATAAATTAAATCTCCTAAATTGCCAGAGTGCAAAAAGTTTAATTTTTTTTTTTCTTTTATTACTGTATGAATTTTATTGATAGTTTTTTCAAAATTATTTTTAAATATTCTTTTACTTTCCTCTATTTTTTGTGAAGATTTTAAATCTAGGTATTTTTTATTATTAAAATATTTTAAAATATATTTTTTAAATATGTTTATCATTTTTATGTTAAAATTTTAAATTGGACTATTTAAATCATAATTTTTTTTTTAATTCATTAATATTAATTAAAATACTTCCCATTTGATTATTTTCGTTATTTTTTTCTGGTATAGCTGAGATACAATCATAATTTAATTCACATTTTTTAGCTAAATTCTCACAGGCCCTTCCAGCAGTATGTGGTTTGAGTTCCAAAAAAGATGTTCCTGCTTTACTAAAAATAACATTAGCAAAGCCAGCTCCATGTAAACCGATAATCCTATCTGCATTGTAAAAGTATTTAATCTGATCTTGAAAAGAATATTCTGATAAGCTCAATATCTTATATCCATTTGATGAAACAATATTTTTTACTTCATTGTTATTAATTATCTCTCTTCTTTGAATAACATTAGGGCTAGCATCAGCTCTGTCTATATATATTCTCTTAGGAAATTTTAAATCTTCAAGCTGTGGTTTTTTCATAAAACTTATTTGCAACCATTCGATAATCCATCTGGGTAAATTCTGTATTGCTTGTGTAGCATTATTATTCATCACATAAGGATGCTCCGTTGTTATTATTTGATCACATTCGATATGCCTAAAATCTAAGCTAGAGATACATTTTTTAATTGGGATTTTTAAAGCATTTATAGTCTCTATTTGAAATCTTTTTTTGATATTAGGAAATAAAAAATAGTCAATTTGATCAATACTTAAAACATTTTTTAAAATATTTATTCTTGGCAGAACATCAAAAAGCCAATGCCAATAATTAAAGTTTCCTGCCCCACCCGTTAACAAAGACAGAACTACTCCTTTTAATTTTTTTTTTAGCCTCGGTGTACCTTTTGTAAATACAATATTATTTTCTATATTCTTAAATTTAGTATCTCGTATTTGATATGAAGGACCTATTAAAACTTTGTTATTTTGAATTACAGCAAAATCATTTATTGTATCTGTGTACACTCTGGCATTATTGATTGTAAAAACTTTATAATTATATTCATCATCAATTTTTGATAAGGTTATCTTTGAATTACTATTATTTTCGACTTTTTCAAATTTATTTACTTCAGTATAAAATAGTTTAAAAAGCTTGTAGCCAAACTTTTTGAATAGTAATTGTAATTTTTTTTTTGTAGTATGAATCAATTTACTTTATTTAAATAAGTTATTAACATTTTAACAGCAAAAATATAATGACAAAAAAAGCTCTTATAACTGGAATTACTGGACAAGATGGATCTCATCTTTGTGATTTTTTGTTACAAAAGGGTTATAAAATAATAGGTGTGAAAAGAAGATCATCTAGTTTTAATACAAAAAGAATTGATCACATATACAATGATAATAAACAGACAAAAAATTTTTTTCCTTATTACGGAGACTTAACAGACTCTAGTAATATTCTCAGGATAATTCAATCTACTCAACCAGATGAAATTTATAATCTTGCTGCACAATCTCACGTTCATACAAGTTTTGAAATTCCGGAGTACTCGGCTAACGCTGATGCTTTAGGAACTTTAAGAATTCTTGAAGCGATAAGAGTTTTAAAATTACAAAATAAAACAAAGTTTTATCAAGCTTCTACTTCTGAAATTTTTGGAAATACGTCAATTCCACAAAATGAAAACACACCTTTTAGACCGAGAAGTCCATATGCGATTGCAAAATTGTATGCTTATTGGACTACAGTAAACTACAGAGAAGCATATAATATTTTTGCTGTTAACGGTATATTATTTAATCATGAGGGACCTAGAAGAGGAGAAACTTTTGTTTCTAGAAAAATTACGAGGGCAGTTTCAGAAATTTATTATAAAAAAAGAAAATTCTTTACGCTTGGGAATTTAAATGCAAAAAGAGATTGGGGCTCTGCTAAAGACTATGTGAAAAGTATGTGGCTTATGCTAAAGGCAAAAAAACCCTCGGACTATGTAATTGCTACTGGAAAAAGTTATACAGTTAAAAACTTTGTTGAAGAGTCTTTTAAATTTATTGGGGTAAAAATTGCATGGCGTGGGAAAGGCTTAAGCGAAGTTGGTTATGATAAAAAATCTGGTCAAGTCTATGTAAAAGTTGACCCTAGGTATTTTAGACCAACTGAAGTTTTCGAATTACGTGGAGATCCATCAAAAGCTAAAAGAGAATTAAAATGGAAACCATCAACAAACTTTAAACAACTGGTTGCAGAGATGATGGAAAATGACTTAAAAGACATTAGTTAATATTTAATTTTGGTAAAGGGAAAATAAACTTTGTTCCTTTTTTTCTAATTTCTCTCTCTCTCAATAAAATTTCTTTTTTAAAATGCCACGGTAAAACCAAATAATAATCTGGCTCATAAAAACGTGATAAAAATTCAGGAATAATTTTTATTTTAGTACCGGGTGTATAAAGTCCGTACTTATTTTTATTTCTTTCAGCCACATATTTAATCATTTTATTATTTATTTTGTAATATTGTAATAAAACATTCCCTTTTGTTGAAGCACCATACCCATGAACTGTTTTGCCTAAACTATTAACCTTTTTGAGAAATTTATTTAATTTAGCTTTTGATTGATTAATAGTTTTTATGAAATTTTTAAAAGTTTTTTCTTCTGATAATTTTAGTTTTTTTTCAGACTCTAAAATCTTATTAATTTTTTTGAAATTGATATTGTATTTTGAATTCTGGTGACAAATCAAATATTGTTTACTTCCACCATTAATATCATTAATATTAATATCAAAAATTCTTAATTTATTTTGTTTGCATAAATTGTAAATTACTTTAGTGCTATAATACTCTAGGTGTTCATGACAAATTGTATCAAACATTTTATATTTTATTATTGACGCAAGATCTGCAAATTCTAATAAAAAAATACCATCATTTGATAAGATTTTACTTACATCTTTAATAAATTTATTTGGGTCTGCGGAGTCATAAAATACTGAAAGTGCTGTTATAATTTTAAATTTTTTTTTTGTTATCTTGAAAATTTTTTTTGCTGAAAAAAAATCAGCAATTGTGAAATTTATATTTTTATAATTTTCTTTATATTTTTTTAAAATTGGGTCTATTCCAAAAGTTATAATATTCTTTTTATAAAAATTTAGCAAAGTTCCGTCATTGCTTGCTATATCCAAAACAATATCTTTTTTTTTAATTTTTGTTTTTTTTGATAAATCTTCTACTACTTTTTTCACATGACTGGTCATTGTTTTATTGATTCCAGTCCTATATCCATAATCAGGTCCGTATAAATATTTCAAATCAAAATTATGTCCTAACTGAACTAACTCACAATTTTTACAAATAATTAGTGTTATAGGTTTTTTTTTTATATTTTGATTTTTTGAGGGAAATTTACCTGTAAAACTTAAGTTTCCTAAAGAGAATAAAGTTTTTAAATTATCTTTTTTACATATTCTACATCGTCGCAATTTCATTATTCTTTATACCAACGAGTATAAAGTTATTAAATTTAATAATTTAAACCAGTTAAAATTTAATGAGTAAAACTTTGTTTTTTCGGTTAAATTGTTAATATGATACCAAAAACCGTAACTGCAGACACTGCTGCAACGCCAAGAGCAAGATTTCTCTTTTTCTCAATTTTTTTCTCTTCGTTTAGTCGTGAAAGTAAATCAGTTACTTTTACTTTTCCGTGTGGATTATTATATTCAGATTGACTGTTATCTAGGTTATACTGAGTACTCATTGGATTTATTAAAGCAGAATTTACTAAATTTTAAATACAAGTAAGGGTTAAAATGGGTTTAAAAAAACAAACTTGACCCAAAATGATTTAAAAATGATCTTTTTTATAATAATTCTAAAGCAGGAGTATATTTTAATTTAAAAGCATCAGATACTCCCTTATGAGTAATTTTTCCCCTATAAACATTTAAACCAGCTAGATAATTTTTATTTTCTCTTAAAGTTTTTTTATAACCTTGATCTGCTAATTTTAATAATAAAGGCAGAGTAGCTTTATTAAGTGCCATTGTAGATGTTCTTGGAACACCCCCTGGCATATTTGCTACGCAATAATGAACAACTTCATCAACCATATAAGTTGGGTTCGCATGAGTTGTGGGTTTACTTGTTTCCACACATCCCCCTTGATCAATAGCTACATCCACAATAACTGAACCTCTTTTCATAGACTTGATCATTTCTTTTGTTACTAGTTTTGGTGCCTCCGCTCCTGGGATTAAAACTCCACCTACTAATAAATCACATTCAGAAATTAATTTTTTCAAATCTGTTTTGTCACTCTCTGAAGGAATAATTTTGTCACCAAATTGTTTATGAAGCTCTTCTAATCTTTTTTTTGATTTATCAACTACATAAACTTTTCCTCTCATACCTGTAGCTATAATTGCAGCATTTTCTCCAACCACACCACCTCCAAGTATTACAACGTTTGCGGACTCTACACCTGGAGCTCCACCAATTAGCAACCCTCTGCCCTTTTGATTTTTTTCTAAACAATGCGCTCCTGCTTGAATAGACATTCTACCTGCAACAGCACTCATAGGAGCTAATAGCGGTAAACGACCTTTATCATCAGTTACTGTTTCGTAAGCTATACATATCGATTTTGAATTCATTAGACCAAAAGTTAATTCTTTTGCAGCCGCTAAATGTAAATAAGTATAAATTATTTGTCCCTCTCTTATCATATTTACTTCCTTCAATTGAGGTTCTTTAACTTTAACAATTATCTCAGCTTTTTTAAAAATTTCTTCAGGGGCGCTAATTATTTTAGCTCCAGCTTTAAGATAGTCCTCATTAGTAAATCCTGCTCCTAAACCTCCATTGTTTTCAACTAATACTTCATGATTTCTATCAACTAAAACTTTAACGCTATTAGGTGTTAAACCGATCCTATGCTCTTGAAGCTTTATCTCTTTTGGAACTCCAACGATCATTTATGACTTTTGGTAGTTAGTAATACCTGTTCTTAATTTTTCTATAATTTCATCGATATGTTTTTTCTCACATATGAATTGAGGGGCTATAATTAGTGAATCTCCAGTGTTTTTGAAATTAACACCAGCATCATAGCAATGTTTAAAGGTTTGAAAACCAGACTTTCCAGGCTTATCTTTCATTCTCATTTCAATCCCACCCATCATTCCATAACCTCTAATACTTACAATTTCTTTAAGGTCTTTTAGAGAGTGTAATCCATCTTGAAAATAAGGTGACATTTCTTTCGCTCTATTAAAAATATCTTCTTTGTCAAATATGTCTTGAACTGCCAAACCTGCCGCTACAGCTGCTGGAATTCCAGAATATGTATAACCATGAAATAATTCTGGTGTCCCTTCTGGATTTTTAGATGAGTCTAATACTGCATCGTACATCTCCTCTTTTACCGCAACAACTCCCATGGGAATTACCCCATTTGTAGTAGCTTTTGCCATTGTAATCATATCTGGGGTAACTCCAAACTCTTGTGATGCAAACGCAGAACCAGTTCTACCCCAGCCAGTTATAACTTCATCAAAAATTAATAGAATACCGTGCTTGTCACAAATATCTCTAATTCTTTTTAAATATCCTTTTGGTGGAACTAAAGTTCCAGTTGATCCAGCTATCGGTTCAACTATACAAGCAGCAATATTTTCTCCTCCAAAATTCATAGCTATCCGCTCTAAATCTTCGGCCATCTCAACGCCTGTGTCTGGTTGACCTTTTACAAATTTATGTTCAGGTAAATGAGTATGTCTCATATGTTGAACACCTGGCATTAAAACACTTGCAAAAGTTTTAACATTATTAATCATTCCTCCAACAGTAGTAGCTCCAATATTCATTCCGTGATAACCTCTTTCACGACCTACAAATCTAAATCTTTTTGAGTCACCTTTTGCCCTATGATATGCAATAGCTATTTTAATTGCTGTTTCAACCGCAGTGGATCCACAAATAGTATAAAATATTCTATTAATTCCCTCAGGAGTTTTCTTTGCTATTCTTGTTGCTAGTTCAAATGACCCACCGTAACCTTGATTAAATGGTTGGCAATAATCTAATTTATCTAATTGTTTTGAAACAGCCTCAGTAATTTCTTTTCTACCATGACCAAGTGGGTTACAAAATAATCCAGAACTTGCATCTATCATTTTTTTACCTTGGTGATTGGTTAAATAAACTCCTTTTGCATCAGTAATTAATCTTGGATTTTTTTTAAAAGTTTTATTATCTGTAAATGGCATCCAATGCTCATTTAAAGAATTTGGTATATTAGTTCTATTCGAAGTGCTCATAATTCAACTTGTAGACTATTGTTATAGTTTGACAAGAAATATAACATACAATTCACAGTTGTAAAATCAATATGACCTTACATAACCAATCAACTATTTACTTCTTAATCAATTTAATTTTAAATCTTAATATTAAACAAACCATATGGGAGAACTATGAAAAAAATAATAAGCACAGTTCTTGGGATTTTATTTGCGTTTACTCTAACTGCTACAGTAGCTAACTCAGCTGCAAAAGAAGTAAGAGTTGCGTACTTTTTGGAGTGGCCATCTCCAAATCTTGAGGACATGAATAAAAAAGCATATTCAAAAGCACTTGGTGTACCGGTTAAGTGGACTAATTTCACAAACGGTGTAGCAATGACTGACGCTATGTTAGCAGGAGATATCGATATCTCTTACTCACAAGGTTTAATGCCTTACATCAATGCTGTTAAGGCTAAAGCACCTATTAGTTTAGTAGACGTTGCAATGGAATACGGAATGGGAGGAACAACGTGTGTTACTTCTAACAAGTCTGGTATTACAAAAGCTAATGCTTCTGAACTAGAAGGCAAAAAGGTTGCAGTTCCTCTAGGAACTATGGCTGAATACGTTTTCACTGAAAGTATGAAAATAGTTGGTGCTGACAGAAAAAAAATGGAAATTATCGCAATGGACCCTGAAGAAGGTGCTGCTGCATTAGTTAGTGGCGATGTTGTAATGGCATGTTTATTTGGAGGTAACTCTATTAAATCTGCTACATCTGTAGGAAAAAGACTTCTTACAGTTGATGAAGCTCGTGCTGGAGGTATCATGGGAATAGATATCGTTTCTGTAACGAATAAATTTATGAAAGAAAATCCAGGTATGTTGAAATCTTTCGTAGAATTAACTCATGAAGCTAATGAGAGATACAGAAAAGGTGGAAGTGATATGAAAGCTATGTCTAAAGAGTCAGAAATGAAAGTTGCTGACATGAAAGACACTTTAAGTGGCTTCAAATTCTTAACGCCAAAAGAAACAAAAAAATCTATGAAGAGTGGAAACCTTGCTAAATTTTTAAAAGGTTTTGACACTCCAAGAGGTACAGTAACTACTAAGTTTTTACCGTAGTTCTTGAAAGTAAAATTATAGGCACCAATGAACATTATTGGTGCCTATTTTTTTATCAAAATATCTAATATAGTTCTTTTATGAGCAATCTGATTTCTCAAAATTTAAACATGATATTTAAAACTCCTAAAGGAGAAACTGTTCATGCTCTAAAAGATTTAAATTTTACAATTAAAAAAGGAGAACTGCTTACTGTACTTGGACCATCAGGTTGTGGAAAAACAACTTTACTAAATATTACAGCGGGATTCATAAGGCCAACTTCAGGAAAAATTACACTTAATAATAAAGAAATTAATGGACCTGGTGTTGATAGAGGAATGGTTTTTCAGCAAGGTGCTTTGTTTGAATGGTTGACTGTTGCTGAAAATGTAAATTTCGGTTTGAGAATGAAAGAAGAAGATGCTTTTCAAACTCAAAAAAAAGTTGATGAATGGTTAGATATAGTGGGATTAAAAGGTTTTGGTAACACTCCCACTTACCAATTGTCAGGAGGAATGCAACAAAGAGTCGCTTTAGCAAGATGTTTAATTAATGATCCAGAGTTAATATTGATGGATGAACCTTTAGGAGCTTTAGATGCTTTAACAAGAGAAAAAATGCAATCTTTAGTTCTTAAAATTTGGAAAGAAACTGGAAAAACAATTATTCTTATTACTCACTCTGTTGAAGAAGCATTGTTACTTGGAGAAAAAGTTTATGTTATGGCGCCAAGACCAGGAAGAATACACAAAGAATACAAGTTACCTTTCGCATCAATGGGTCTTAAAGAAGATTTAAGAGATATTAAAAACAATAAAGAGTTCGTATCTAAAAGAGAAGAAATTCTCTCAATGATATGGGACATGGAAGAAGAAATAATGGGAAAAGAAGTTTAAATGATCACAGGTTTTTTAACATTTTTGTTTTTTTTCGCCATAGTAGGCTGTGTCTTGTATGGAAGAAAATTAATTAGAACTGAAAAAGTGGATGCTGTTTTTGGAAATCCTGAGAGAGCACAAGGAGGCATTCACTGGGTGATTGTAGGAAGTAGTTTTCTTTTATTAGTTTGGCTTTATTATTCATGGGACATAGCTAAGTCTTTTTTTCCAAAGTCAGCTAATGAACTTTGCCAAGTTGGAAAAGTAAACGAGTCTCTTCTCTCACTTAAATATTTATTTCCAATAGATGAACGTCAACTTAAGAGTACATCGGTAATAGAGACTGAGTCAGAAAATTTAAATAAAATCACTATTGAAATAGAAAAATCAGGCATAAAAAATCAAGATAAAAGTAAGTTACTAAAGTTTGTATCTCAAACTAAAAATACAATACCATTACTTACAAATGAACAACTTTTAAGTAACGATACTAGACAACAAATTCAATTAATTAATGAAAAAATTATAAATTTAACTGAGAATTTTAAAAGAAGTGATTATCCCAATGAGAGTGCTGAACAAGAATTAGAAAGAATGGAAGCTGCTAAGGAAGAAGGTTCTTGGAAAGCATCAAGTACCTCAATTGAAAATACTATCGAAATTCCATTCATTCCAAAAACAAAGCGAGGTTTAAAATTCCAGGCAGCAGCTACAGAATTAAATTTAATAAGTGATGAATTCTTTGAACTTAAAAATCATAATGAGCAATATACTTCTTCCTTAGAAAAACTAAAAAAAGAAATAAAAGATTATAGAGACAGTTTAAGCGATAGTGAGGAAATTTCCTCTTCATTGGCAAAAGATATTCTTAAAATTGCTCGTAGAATAGAATACGCAAGTATATTTCCACCTAATACTTTAAATGACATGCAGGCATCTATAATTAGTTTTGATAATGTTCAAAAAAAAGAGCAAGGCAGTCTTAGATGGGTGGATCTTCTTTTGTTTCCATCAGGCACGATCATTTCAAGCGGCCCAAGTTGCTCTGAACAAGGGTCTGGCAGATGGCTTCCAAAACCATCAGATACACTTAATAAATTTACATTAATGTTAAACCCAAATGTGGGTTACAAACAAATTCCATTGATTTGGTATGAAATGATGGATGTAAGTATGATCATAGGTTTTTTAATCCCTGATTGGTTTGCAGATATTTTACCTGGAGAGTACCCAGTTCATAATGAACAAGGTGAGGTTAAGCCAAATTTCAAAAGTAAAGTTTTAAGTTTTGTTACTGGAGACTTTAACTTATTTAAAATTCCAATTCCTACTGGTCACATATGGGACTCATTTTTAAGAGTGTTCCTTGGATTAGTTGCAGGAATAATTGTTGGAGTTCCATTAGGATTATTCATGGGATTAAACAGATTTGCAAAAGGATTTTTTGATCCTTTAATTGAACTATACAGACCTGTTCCGCCGTTAGCATGGGCGCCATTAGTCATTTCAGTTCTTGGTATAGACAATCTTGGAAAAGTATTTTTATTATTTATGGTGTCATTATCAATTATGATAATTTCAGCTAGAGCTGGTGCATCAGGAACTCAATTATCAAAAATTCATGCAGCGCATTCTCTTGGAGCATCCAAATGGCAAATATTAAGACACGTTATTTTTCCTAATTCCTTACCAGAAATATTAACGGGAATAAGAGTTGCAACAGGAATGTGTTGGGGAACATTAGTAGCGGCGGAATTTTTAGCGGGAACTACTGGTGTTGGTTTCGTAGAAAATGTCGCGAAAAAATATTTCCAATATGAAGTAATATGGATCACAATATTTATAATGGGAATGTTAGGATTAATTTTTGATATCACAATTAGAAAGATAATAGACAAAACGATACCTTGGCGAGGAAAAGGTTAATCCATTTTATAATTTATGATTGGAATACTTGGTGGCATGGGCACACAAGCAGGGTTAGATTTTTGCTCTAAACTTGCAAAATTAAATAGAGGAAAAGCAGATCAAAAATATCCTTTATTTGTTTTATACAATAAATCGAATATTCCAGATCGAAAACAAAATCTAAAAAAATATAATAAAGTTTTAAAAAGCCTTGTAGAGGGATGTAAGTTTTTACAGAAAAGCAAATGTAAATTTATATCAATCCCATGTAATACCGCGCACTATTGGTACAAAGACCTCAGAAAGAAAATAAAATTACCAATTTTAAACATGCCAGAAATTGTATATTTAAATGCAAAAAATGTTTTAAAAAAAAATTCCAAAATTGGTTTATTAGCAACTGAAGCAACAATAAAAACTGGTGTATATAGCCATTACTTTAATAAAAAATTTTTATTAATTTCACCTAATACAACATTACAACAAAGAAGCGTTAATAAATCTATAAAGCTTGTTAAAATGGGTAAAACCAAGGAAGCTGAGAGGGCTATAAAGCCTGCGGTAAATTATCTGATTAAAAAGAAATGTAAAAAAATCATTTTGGGCTGTACAGAGTTGCCAATTGCAATTTTTGCATATAAATCTTTTAAGAAAGCTAAGCTTTCAAAAACATTTATGGATCCTAACTTGATTTTAGCTGAAGCTTCGATGAAAAAATACAGATGAAAAAAATTATATTAACTATTCTCATAATAATTCCTTTCTCTTTAAATGCGAATGAAAACGCAAAAGAAAAAAAAGTTGCAAAGTATGTCATGGAAAATATTCAAAGAGATTACGTTAATTGTTACAGTTTTTATAAGGTTGCCGCCCAAAGTTTTAAAGATGCGGGAAAAGATAAAAATATTATAGATAGCTTAGAAAATAGTGCGGATGTGTCTTTAAAATATAACTATGATCTTGGGGAAATAATGGGACTAAATCCTGAAGTAATGTCTCAAATGACAAAAGACAAAGTAAATAAATTTGTGGAATTAGCTAAAAAAGATTTTTCTTCTCTTGCTAAAGAGTATGGCTTGATGTGTAAAAGTCTAGTTGAGAATCCAGAGCAGAGAACAAATTTTTGGGAAGCTAAAGGAAATAAAAAATTTAAGTGAAAAAAAGTCTTTTAAAATTAAAACTTAAACAAATATTTTTAAAACAAAAACTCTCAAAAAATCACGCTGAAATTTGTTCTAACTATTTAGTTAAAGCAGAAATATTAGACGCAAAAGGTCATGGTTTGGCTAGACTAAAAATGTATTGCGATAGAATTAAAACAAAAGTAATTAACCCAAAACCAAAAATTAAAATTAAAAAGATAAGTTCGTCTGCTTCATATATAGATGCTGACAATAGTATTGGTTTCGTAAGTGCTGACATAGGTATTAAACAAGCAATTAAAAATGCTAAAAAAACTGGAATTGGTTTGGTTGCTATTAAAAAAAGCGGACACTATGGACTATCAAGTTTTTATGCTGAACAAGCAGTTAATAATAAATTAATGGTTTTTTGTTTCACTAATGCACCTGCTGCTTTAGCGCCTCATGGTGCAAAAAAATCTCTCTTTGGCACTAACCCTATCTGTTTTGGGGTGCCAACAGGAGGAGTTCCTTTTATATTTGACGCCTCAACATCAATGATCAACAGAGGCGCTATAAGAAGAGCAGATAAGTTAGGTTTAAAAATTCCTTATGGTGTTGCACTCAACAAACAAGGAAAGATAACTACAAATGCCAAAGAAGCACTTAGAGGAACTCAATTACCTATTGCAGGTTTTAAAGGTTCTGGTTTGGCTTGGATGGTAGATATTTTAAGTGGCGTCTTTACTGGTAGCAGTCATGGTGGAAAAACTAAGGATCCGTTTGATGATTTTTCGGGGCCTCAGAATATGGGTCATTTATTTATAACTATTAATCCAAAAATTTTTATTGGAAGTAAGTTTATCAAAGAAATAAAGAAAAATATAAAGTTAGTCAAAAAACTTCCAAAAGCAAAAGGATTTTCAAATATATTGTTTCCAGGTGAGAGAAAAAATAAGACATATAAAAAGAATTTAAATAAAGATATATCTATTCCTGCTAAAATTTTAAAAGAAATGGATGAATTAAATGCTTAGTAAAAAAGATATTATTTGCCCTGAAAATTTGCTTAAGATAGCTAAAACAAAAGGACCAGCAAAAGCAGTAATAGTTAATGCAGTAAAGCCTGTTTCAATAGAGTCTGCAAAACAAGCCGTAGATGCAAATTTAATCATACCAGTTTTTATTGGAGACAAATCAATTATCGAGAAAAATGCTAAGCAATTAAACTGGGATATTTCTAAATACGAAATAATTAATGAACCAGATGAAAATAGTACTGCTCCGATCGCTGCAAAACTTGCAAGTGAAGGTAAGGTAAAAATAATTGTAAAAGGACATATTCATACCGATGTGCTTATGAAATCGGTTCTGAAAAGAGATTTAAATTTAATTGGAAAAAAAAGACTTAGTCATATTTGGCATATGACTTTAGAAAAAAATGATAAGCCATTTGTTATCACGGATGGAGCATTAAACGTATTGCCAAAATTAGAAACAAAAATGCACATATTAAAAAATGCAATTGATTTTACAAATAGAATAGGAATTGAGAAACCTAAAGTTTCAATATTATCAGCCACTGAGGAAGTTTTAGACAGTGTGCCGAGTTCCTTAGAAGCAAGTGAACTTACTAAAAGAGCTAACGAAGAAGGTTTAAATGCAGATGTATTTGGTCCAATGGCTTTTGATAATTCAGTTTCTGAAAAAGCTGCTCAAATTAAAGGGATTAAAAATGCGGTTGCTGGTAAAACTGATATTTTATTAGTTCCAAACGTTGAAACTGGAAATGCTTTAGTAAAAATGATGATTTTTTTTATGGGAGCTTGTGCAGCTGGTGTTGTAGTTGGTGGAAAGGTTCCTGTAGTAATAACAAGTAGAGCTGATGATACTCAAGCAAGACTCGCATCCATGGCTGCTGCTGTTGTTGCACTTTAATGAAAAAATTATACTTTATTACTGTTTTTATAATAATTGATTTGATACTTTCACAATTATTTTTGCTAAAATTTTTAGAGAACGATCTTATAAAAGCAAATAAGGATAGTTTTGAGAATAGAATATTCAACAAAAACTATAATTATACATTTAAAAAACAAGCTCAATTCACTTCTCAATATGATGAGAATATTTATGAAATCTTTACAAATGATCTAGGATTTAGAGATGATAGTACTCAACCATTAGATAGGAACAAAGAATATTCAATTTTAATTGGTGATAGTTTTATTGAAGGAGTTGGTCTTGATTATAAAGATACTATTGTAGGAATATTGAATAAAAACCTAGCAAATAATAAATTCAAGTTTCTCAATGCAGGAGTAGCATCATACTCAAGTTATATTTACTTAAGAAAAATTGAGAACATTATTAAAAGCAATAGTGATTTAAAAATTAAAAAAGTAATTGTTTTTCTTGATAAAAGTGACGTATCTGATGATGAAAGATACTTAAATAAACCTGCTTTTTTTAAAAATACAAAAGGAAAATTTATTAATCAAAGAAAGGAGGATTTTTTGGGAGATTTAAAAGAATTGAGTTTTTGGAGATTTTACACGAAACAGACTATTTCAGGAAAAATAATCAAATTAGGCACAGACCGGATTGAAAATTTTTTATCAAATATTAAAAAAAGATCTTTTATTTCAAAAAAATTAAATAAAAGTTTTTTTGAGGTAACTGAATTAGAAATTAAAGCTATTAAATCGATTAACAATAAGCCACACATAAGAAACTGGTATTTAGGTGCTACATGGGAAGAAAGGACAAAAAGTAATATTAAATTTTCAGTAGAAAATTTAAATGAACTTAATAATTTTTTAAAGAAAAAAAATATTGAATTATTAGTAGTTTTATATCCTTGGTCATTTGAAATTGATAATGAAGAAATAAGAAAAAAATATTTGGAATTTATTATTCCCCTCTTGAATGAAAATAAGATTAATAGTTTATCTGTTTACGAAGGATTTCTAAAAGGGAATATTTATGAGAGTATAGGTAAGAATTATCTTTATAATGACATTCATTTTAATAAGAATGGTAATCGGATTATAGTTAACGAATTATTAAAAAAAATAAAACAGTGAAAAAATTAAAAAACTGGGACAATAAAACTTGGTTGTCATCTAAATCTTATATTTCTCAATTTAACCAATTTCTTAAATTTAGAGTAAATTTAAATAAAAATTCAAAAATTTTAGATATTGGATGTGGAAGAGCAAACATAATTAGTTCGCTTCATAAAAAATACAAATTTAAGAATAAACCTGTTGGAATAGACATTGTTAAAAATAAGGATATTAAAAAAAATATAATTTTTAAAAAAATTGATGCTTCTGAATATTTAAAGAAAAATCAAAGTTACGATCTTATTTTAATTAAACAAACAATTCATTTTTTTACAAAAATTAAATTAAATCGTCTTCTTAATCTTGCTAAAAAAAATTTAAATCCCAAAGGTAAAATATTAATTTTTTCACTAAAAACAAAAAATAATAAAATACCTTGTTTTAAAAAGATGAGAAAAAATTTAGAAAAAAGTTTAAAAAGAGATGAAGTTTTATTTAAGGTAATCAAAAAAAACTTAAAAGAAATAAGCTACACAAACTTTAACTTTAAAGTAAATATCTCGAAACAAAAATACGTAAGAATGATCAAAGAAAGATACATTTCATGCTTGTTAAATATGAATAATAAAGAAATTACATTTGGTATCAGTGAAATAAAATCTAAATATAAAAATCAAATAAAATTCACTGACACCTTGAAATGTATTATCTTTAGAAAATAATTATTTTCCTGGCTCTTTGTACGATGAAGCCATTTTCTGAGCAGTTTTAGCTATCTCATTTAGATCTACATCTTCTAAAATTGTAAAATCTGAAACAGCACCACTAGAAACAGCAACCATTGCAGCTGCAGCAGCTTGTTCAAAAGTTCCTTCAATTACAGCCATAAAATCATATTTTCCTCTTAGGCCTGAGTATTGAGTTACTTTAGCTCCCACAGAAGCAGCAAGTGCAGATGTAGCAGCTTTTCTGTCCGTTGAAGGATTGCTCACAAATCCTCCCAGACCTTTAGCTGTGTAACATCCAAGTGTATAGAATTTTGCCATTGTTATTACCCCTTTCCTATTTCTCGATTACAACTGTGCCAGAATGAGGATCTGTTACTCCTAAGTCTGATGACAGTTCTTCTAAAGTGTGCCGAAGTGAGTCCAAAAATTCAATCATTTTTGGTCTTGCTTTAGCAATGTCATCTTCAGAATTCCATTCACCAATCATAAAAAATTCGTTAGGTTTAGTTTCAACATACTTTGCTGAAATTTGACCATCGAACTTTGGCCGCTCATCAATTTTTTTTAAATATTCTTCTCTGCTAGATGATTTAACTTTGCATCTAACAATATTCATAAACTTTGCCATTTTCCTCCTTAAACGTAAATTTTATCTGCTAAACCATAACAAAGAATAGCGCTGATAATAACTAACACGAGTGGAGCATATATTCCGTCATTTCTAGTTTTCTTAGTTAAACCTGTTTTGTCAATTTTTAATGTATAAAAATTTACAACTAATATCGAAACATTCATTATAAAAACTAAGTTAAAGAAAGCCCAAGTAGCCTCTACACCGCCTGATCTAATAAAAGCGATATATATTGCCATTAAAACAGTAGCGATCATAAATGAACCTGCAAATCGTGTAATTAAAGTAGCAGTTTTATCAACTCCTCTTCCCTTTAAAAATTTTTTAGTATCAAAGACTAATTGGTAAGCGTAGCTACCAACTATAATAAAATGTGCTAAGTAAATTATTAAATAAAATGCGTTACCAAATTTATCTATCATGTTTTTATACTCCTTTAATTATTATTCCATTAGCAATTGAGTTTGCTAATCGAATTGGTTTTACTGGTTTATATTCCTCAGAGTCATACCACTCTAAAGCTTTTTCATAAGTTGGAAATTTTATTACTACCGTTCTAGGATATTTCCACTCACCATCTATAACTTTGTACTCACCAGCGCGTACAAGGTATTCTCCTCCGAATTTTTGAACTGTCGGCACCACTTTACCAACATATTCTTTATAAGCTTCAGGATTTTTTACATCTATATTAGCTATTACGTATCCACTCATATCTAGCCCGCGTAAATCGTTCTTGATAGTTTTTCGATTTTTTCCTCTGAATCTTTAATTTGCTTATAAATAAATTTATTACACTCACCATTTTTAGCTTTATCAAAAGGCTTTCCATAAACTTTGTCCACATAAACATTCATGCCTTTGTTTATTTCATCATCCTTGACACCTTCAGATGTGAGGTATTCTCTAATTACCTTTACTGAAGCCAAAGCTAACTCCATGTTTTTAACTTCAATAGTCTCAGCTGGTAAAACAGCAGTCGCACTGTAGTGACCTAAACATTCTATTGTTTTTTCTTTTTGAGCTTTTGTAATGTGCCCTGCAGCGAAGGCTGGGCCTAAGTATAAGAAAGCTATCAAAATTGATAATTTTAATTTCATAATAAATCTTATTTAATTTTTCTGTAGATTAACTATGTTAAAATTTTATTTCAGGTATGCAATTTGTCTACAACTACAACAAGAACTAAGGAATAAGAATGATTTTAGGAGCTACACACGTACCTTCATGAATTTCTTTAAACGCATTTGCACCATTTTTAAGTTCTCTGTATTCAATCCAGCTCAAAGGGCCTAATTTTTTATTGTGCAATAAATTAATTGTTTGTTGAAAATCTTTATTTGTATAGCAGTAAGTGCCTACTAAAGTAATTTCTTGAAGCGTTAATTTTCTAAAATTAAAAGTTCCAGCAGGCTGCGTTAAGCCTATATGTATAATTGATCCGCCTGGTGCAACCACTTCAATGGCTTGTTGTCTGCTAACTTCTAATCCAACTGAGTCAAAGACAATATCAAATCCATTTGAATTTATTATTTTATCATTTGGAGCAACATATTTTGCATCAAGATATTTTGAACATTCATCTAATCTTTTTTTATTTGGATCAGATAAAACTATATTTTTACATCCTTTATCTCTAGCTAATATTAACCCACATAATAAACCTATAGCGCCTCCACCTTGAATTAAAACTCTACATTCTGAGATAGGTTTTTTTAAAGTTTGCTCACCTAATAGTACAGCATGTAATGAAACTGCTGCTGGTTCCGCTACTGCGGCTTCTTTCGTATCTAAACCTTTTGGTATTTCGTAAATATTTTTATCTGGAATTGAAACATATTCTGCTAAACCACCTTCCCTTTTAATTGGTTTACTCATTCCTAAAATAGATCTTTCTGGACATAAATGTTCTCTACCCTGCTTACAATATTCACAATTTCCACAAGTGATTAATGGATTTAAAACAACTGTTTTATCTTTAAATTTTCCATTTTGAATAACTCCACTAACTTCATGACCTAATATAAGAGGTGGTATTCTTCTTTCATCATGTCCGTGATAAGCGTGCATATCAGAACCACAAATACCTGATGCTTGTATTTTTAAAATACTTTCACCTGGTTTTTCCGTTGGATTTTTTTCTTCTCTGTAAACTAATGTCTGAGTGTCTGTATAGACTAATGCATGCATTACTTCATGTAACCGTATTTTTTAAGTCTAACATCCCCTGTTCTTGCATGAGCTTCCATACCTTCATATCTTGAAAGTCTAGCCGCTGCTGCTCCTACTAGTTCTGTAGACTCTTTTGTCATTCTTTGGAAACTTAATGTTTTTATAAATTTTCCAACGAATAATCCTCCTGTATATCTTCCAGCACCTTTCGTTGGTAAAATATGATTAGTGCCAGAACATTTATCGCCATATGCAACTGTTGTCTCTTCTCCAATAAATAATGAGCCGTAATTTTTTAATCTTTCATGAAACCATTTTAAATTTTTAGTTTGAACTTCAAGATGCTCGGGTGCATACTCGTCACTAATGGTAGCCATCTCTTCATCTGTGTCACAAAGAACTACCTCTCCGTAATCTCTCCATGCAGCTTCGGCGCTTGTTCTAGGTAATTCAGGAAGATCTGCGATTAATTCTGGAACTCTTTTCATAACTTTATCTGCAAGTTCTTTACTTGTTGTATATAACCATGCAGGAGAGTTGTAACCATGTTCTGCCTGCCCTACTAAATCTACTGCTACTATCTCTGGATCAGCAGTTTCATCTGCAATCACAGCAATCTCTGTTGGGCCAGCAAATAAATCAATTCCAATTTTTCCAAATAAAATTCTTTTTGCTTCTGCAACAAATTGATTTCCAGGACCAACAATTATATCTGCAGGAGCATTTTTAAATAAACCATTTGTCATTGCAGCGATTGCTGGTACTCCTCCCAAGTTCATTATGACATCAGCGCCACACAAATCAGCTGTATAAACTATTGTTGGGTGTGCACCCACTCCAGCTTTTGGTGGACTACATGCAATTACATTCTTTACTCCTGCTACTTTGGCCGTAGTAACGCTCATTACTGCTGAAGCGATGTGTGCATATCTTCCACCTGGAACATAACAGCCAGCTGTATTAACTGGTACTAATTTTTGTCCAGCATATAAACCTTTTGAAAGTTCTACTTCAAAGTCTTGTCCATAATTTTTTAATTGTGCTTCAGCAAACTTTCTAACACGATCATAAGCAAACTGAACATCGTCTTTTGTTTTTTGATCTAATGTTTTTTTTATTTCTTCAATTCTTTCTTTAGAAACAATAATTTCACCATCGTATTTATCAAATTTTTTTGTAAGGTCTATACATCCTTGTTCTTTTGACTTTTCTAAATCATTTAATAAACCCTGAACGATTTGAGCAGTTTTAGTATCATCTGTTGAAGATGTTTTTGGTGATTTTTTTAAATATTTAATTGCCATATAAAAGTGTCGGTAACCACAATGCTATTTGTGGAAATATAACTATTAATATTAATCCAATTAATTGTAAAACCATAAATTGCATCATTCCAAAATATATATCTTTTAAATCCCACTCAGGCACAACACCTTTTAAGAAATAGGCCGATAAGGCAACAGGCGGTGAAAGCCAGCAGGTCTGGAGATTTACTGCGACTAATATAGCAAACCAAGTTAAATTAAAACCAAGTGCTTCAACTAAAGGTAAAATAATTGGAATTATAATCATAACTATGGGTACCCACTCTAAAGGCCAACCAAGTAAGAAAATCATCACCATTATCATCGCCAAAATTAAATACTTATTCATTTCCAGACCAAGTAAAAACTCAGTTAGTAAAGTAGGTGTACCTAATCTAGCAAATACAGCTCCGAAAAAGTTTGAGGCAGCTACTAGAACCATTATAAGAGCTGTTATTTCTAAAGTTTTAACAAGGGCCTCTTGTAATTTAGGAAGAGTTAATTTTTTATAAGCGAGTGATAATAAAAGTGCACCCATTGCTCCGCAGCCTGCAGCCTCTGTAGGTGTTGCAAAACCTAATAATATACTTCCAAGTGCTGCGAAAACTAATGCTGCTGGTGGAACAAGACCTAATAAAAATTCTATCCAAACTTTTTTCATACTAGTTGGTCTCATTTCTTCAGGTAATGGTGGGCCTAGCTTTGGATCTAACATACATCTAATTGTTGTGTATGCAGCAAACAATGATGCTAAAAGTATCCCAGGTAATATTGCTGCAGCAAATAAATCGATAACAGGAATTTCCATAATTGGTCCCATCACAACAAGCATAATGCTTGGTGGTATTAAAATTCCTAATGTTCCCCCTGCTGTAATGGTTCCAGCAGCAAGCTGAACATTATAACTAGATCTATTCATAGATTTAGCGGCCATAATTCCTAAAATTGTTACCGAAGCTCCAACTATTCCTGTCGCTGCAGCAAAAATCACAGAAACAAATAAAACTGCGTAATAAAGTGATCCTCTAACTCTAGCTAACATAAGTTGGAATGCTGAAAACAATCTTTCCATCAAACCAGCTTGCTCCATCATAATTCCCATGAAGACAAAGAGTGGTACGGCGGCGAGGGTTTGTTCGGTCATGACCATCGAAAATTGTAAGGTCATTAAGTAGAAAACTAGTTTACCAAAGCCTAAATATCCAAATACAAAACCTAAAAAAATTAAAGTAAAAGATATTGGAAATCCAACAAAGATAGCAAAAAGCATTACTCCAACTAAAATGATACCCAATACCGCTGGATCAATTAATTCTGCTATCATTTTTTTTCTTCTCCAGGCCACTCACCTTTTTTAGCAGCCCAATAACTTTTAAGTAATTCTGACACGCCTTGAATTAAAAGAAATATTATACCTATCAATAAACAGGTTTTTATAGGCCACATAAATGGCATCCAAGTTGTATCCATTCCTCTTTCACCTCTTCGAATTGACTCTTCGACATATCCTAGAGTCATGTAAAGAAAGACTAATAACCCTGGAAAATAAAATAAAATATATAACCAAAAATCTACAAGACCTTGATTTTTAGTTTTAAAATTTCTGTATAAAAAATCTGCTCTTATGTGAACTCCTTTGGAGAGAGCGTACCCTGCTCCTAACATAAATAGAGCCCCATATAAAAATCTACTCATATCGTAAGCCCAAATTGTTGGAGCTAAAAATAATTTTCTCATAATAACTTCATAAGTCATTGCTAAAATTAAAGGCATAAGAATCCAACAAACTACATTGCCTACACGTTTGCTGAATTTATCTATTGAAGTAATAGTATTAGCCATCCAGGCTGGCATATCAGCTGGCATTTTACCTGAACCGCCGCGTCTTTCGGCAATCATTTCATCTGAAATGTCTATTTTTGGTGGCTTATCATTCATAATCTTGTCCTAAAAAATTAGAGCGGACTGTTAAGTCCGCTCTAAAATATTTTTAAAGTTTTTGCTTATTACTTTAATGTCGCCGCGTGAGCCATTCCTAGCTTAGCGTTTGACATTTGAGCACCACTCCAGAATGGTACAGCAATATCAGCAAATTCTTTCATTGATTTGTAAACTTTAGCGAAGAATTTATTTTCCGCTGCGTTTTTGTTCAATGTTTTCTTTGCTGCTGCCATATATTCTTTAAAGTAGTCTGTTGGAGTATCTTCTAAAATTACTCCATGCTTAGTAGTTAACTCTCTTAAAGCTTTTCCATTTTCATAGATTCTGTAGCTTAAAGATTTTGCTAATGAAGCATTTGCAGCTACTTCAAGAGATTTTTTCTCATGAGCAGTCATTTTTTTGTAAGTTTTTCCAGTTATATAAAAGTCAGCATTTACTACTACTTGGTGTAAACCTTGTAGGTAATAGTGTTTTAGTACTTTTTGGAAACCAAATGTTAAATCTGGTTTTGGACAACACCATTCTGCTGCATCGATAGTACCTGCTTGTAATGCTGGAAGAATATCTCCACCACCCATTGCTACAGATGCAATACCGATATCTTTATATGTTTGACCAGGAATTCCTGGAGGTGTTCTGAATTTATATTTTCTAAAATCAGCCATGTCTTTAATTGGTTTTGGAAACCAACCTAAAGCTTCTGGGCCAACTGGTTGAAGCATAAATCCTTTAATGTCTCTGCCCATTTCTTTCCAAAGTTGGTCGTATAATTCTTTACCACCACCATATTGGAACCAAGATAAAAACGCTAAGTTATCTATACCTACTCCACCACCTGCTACTGGCGAACCAAATAACATGGCAGCTGGGTGATCTCCAGACCAATAGTGTGTCCATGCGAAACCACAATCAATTAATCCTTTATCAACCGCATCTAAAGTCTCTTTTACTCCTACAACAGCACCTGCTGGTAAGATCTCAAACTTTAAAGATCCATCAGTAAGCTCTGTTACAGTGTCAGTAAAGTCCTTCAACATTTTCACTTCATCAGCTTTAGTGTTAAGAACGGTCTGACATTTTAAAGTTTTTGCATTCGCTGAAGTCATAGAAAATCCTACCAAAACAGCTAAACCAAAAACTACAGATAATAATTTTTTCATTATTTCCCCCGTTTTTTATTAATAAAAAACAGAATTAAACCTCTAATGAATATTAGAGTCAAACCAAAGTAGCTAAACCTACAGTTGAATTAGTCATATTAGCATGTATGAGTTTTCTCAAGTATAAGTTAAATTCTTATCATGGATGAATTTGATTTTGTAATTATTGGAGCTGGTTCAGCAGGATGTGTGCTTGCAAACAGATTAAGTGCAAATCCAAATAATAAAGTTCTTTTATTAGAAGCAGGGGGCAAAGATACTTATCCATGGATCCATATTCCCGTTGGATATTTTAAAACAATGCATAACCCCAAAGTTGATTGGTGTTTTCATACTGAAAAAGATGAGACCATGAATAATAGATCAATAAGATATCCTAGAGGAAAAACATTAGGTGGAAGTTCTTCTATCAATGGACTTCTTTGGATTAGAGGTCAAAGTAATGATTATGATAATTGGAGACAACAAGGTAATGCGGGTTGGGGTTGGGATGATGTATTCCCTTATTTTTTAAAATCAGAAAATAACGAACTCGGTCCTAATGAATTTCATAATGACAAAGGTCCAATAACCGTTTCAAATAAGAAAATTAATTTAGACATGTTGGAAGAATTTCAAAATGCTGCTGAAGAAACAGGAATTCCAAGAACAGAAGATTTTAATACAGGGGATAATTTTGGTATCGGTTATTTTCAATTTACTACAAGTCGAAATAAATTATTAAAGTTACGTTGTAGTGCTGCTAAAGGATATTTAAATCCAATAAAACATAGATCAAATTTAAAGATTGTTACCAAAGCTCATGTACAGAAAATTAATTTTGAAGGCAAAAAAGCAACCGGTGTAAGTTATTATCAAAAAGAAAAAATAGTTACAGTTAAAGCGAATAGAGAAGTAATTTTATCAGCTGGATCTATTGGCTCACCCCATATTTTACAAGTTTCTGGAATTGGTGACGCTGATAAATTGAAAAGACACGGTATAGAAACTATTCATGAATTAAAAGGTGTAGGGAAAAACTTACAAGATCATTTAATGTTTAGACCAGTATACAAAGTGAAGAATTTAAAATCTTTAAATAGTAAGATCAATAGTCTGATTGGAAACTTTTTTATAGGATTAGAGTATATTTTTAAACAAAGTGGTCCAATGACAATGGGTGCCAGTCAAGTATGTGGTTTTGTTAAAAGTGATCCTTCAAGAGCAACACCAAATTTACAGTTTCACGTTCAACCAATTAGTACAGATATTTTAGGAGCAACAAAAATGCATGACTTTGACGGAATAACTCCTACAGTTGCTAATGTAAGACCAACAAGTAGAGGGGAAATTAATATAGCAAGTAATGACAGTAGAGATAATCCAAAAATTAAAATGAATTACTTGTCAACTCAAGATGATAGAGATGTTGCAGCTAAAGCACTGAAAATTGTAAGAAATATAATGCTGAATACTAAAACATTTAAAAAATATGAGCCTGAGGAATATAGACCAGGTTCGCATATTACCGATGATGAGGAACTAGTTAAAGCTGCTAGTGATCATGCTCAAACTATTTTTCATCCTGTTGGGACTTGCAAGATGGGTAAAGGTGATGAGGCAGTAGTTAATGAAAAATTGCAAGCACATGGAATACAAAATTTAAGAATTGTGGATGCATCTATTATGCCCAATATAACCTCAGGTAATACCAATGCACCAACAATAATGATTGCGGAAAAAGCCTCGGACATGATACTTAACAAGTAATCATGCTTGAAGAATTATTTACTCCTGAACAAATAACTATATTAACTCAAATCATTTTTATTGATCTTGTTTTAGCAGGTGATAACGCAATTATCATTGGAATGGTGGCTTCTAAGTTCCCACCAGATCAAAGAAAAAAAGTTATTTTCTGGGGGATTGGTGGCGCAGTTATTTTAAGAATAATCCTAACTCTTCTCACAGCTTATTTATTGCAAATTACAGGCTTAAGACTTATTGGAGGAATTTTATTATTATACATTGTCTATAAACTATACGTTGATGTAATCAAAGGTGCTGCAAAAGATGAGAATATAAAAGTTGATAATTCAAGTTTTCTTAAAGCAATTTGGACTGTACTTTTAGCGGACTTTACTATGAGTTTAGATAACGTTCTCGGTGTTGCAGGAGCTGCTGGACATCATTATCACTTATTAATTTTTGGATTAGTTCTATCAATAATTTTAATGGCTGTTGCAGCAAATCTAATTTCAGGCTGGATTAAGAAATATAAATGGATTGCTTGGGTAGGTTTGTTAGCAATATTAATTGTAGCTATTGAATTAATATATACAGATATTAAAACTTTAATACTTTAATGTTAAAAAAAATAAATCTTAAAAATAGAACAGCTCTCGTAACTGGGGCTGGCAAAGGTCTTGGTAAAGCTTGTGCAATAGCTTTGGCTGAAGCAGGTGCAAAAGTAATTATATTAAGTAGAACAAAATCTGATCTTGTTAAAGTAAGCAAAATTATAAAAAAAACTAAAGGTTCAAGTCAATTATTTGTTTGTGATGTAACAAATTTAGAAGTTTTAAAAAAAGTTTTAACAAAAATAAATCGATTAGATATTTTGGTAAATAATGCAGGAAATAACAGACCTCAACATTTTACAAAAGTTAGTCAAGAAAATATGGAATACTTAACAAATCTAAATATGAAAGCAGCATTCAATGTGGCTCAATTATGCTCACAAAAAATGGTTAAAGCAAAAAATAGAAAAAAAATTGGTGGATCTATTATTCATATGTCATCTCAATTAGGAAGGGTTGGTTGTGAAGGGCGTAATGTTTACAATATGAATAAATTTGGAGTAGAGGGTCTTGCTAGGGGTATGGCGTGTGAATTAGCCCCTTACAATATAAGAGTTAATACTATTTGCCCTACATTTGTCGAAACACCAATGGTTAAAAAATTTTTTAAAAATAAAAAATTTAAAAATAAAATGCTCAAAAATATTCCTCTTGGTAGAGTCGCCAAAGAAAGTGATGTTGCTACTGCAGTAGCATTTTTGGCTGCAGATTCCTCTGAAATGATTACAGGAACATCTTTATTAGTGGATGGAGGTTGGACAGCACAATAATGGGAATTTTTCTTAAAGATATAAACTTAAAAGGTAAGACAGCTCTGATAACTGGTGCTACTAAAGGTTTAGGCAGAGGTGCGGCTATAGCCATAGCTGAAGCAGGTGGAAATATAATAGCTGTTGGAAGAAACCAAATGGAACTTAATACTTTAAAAAAAGAAATTAAAAAATTTAAAGTTAATTACATGCCATTTAATTGTGATGTAAATGATTATAATCGAATGAGATCTTTTATAACTAAACTTAAGAAGCTTGACATTTTAGTTAATAACGCTGGAACAAATATTCCAGAGCCTTTTTTAAATGTTAAAAAATCCTCTTTAGAAACTTTATTAAACGTGAATACTAAAGCTTTGTTTAATGTTGCTCAACTTTGTGCTAATCAAATTATAAAATTAAAAAGGAAAAGTGGTTCAATTATAAATATCTCGTCTATTTTTGGGCTTGTTGCTGGACAAAAAAGATCAGTATATAGCATGACTAAATTTGGTGCTGAAGGTCTAACAAAGGGAATGGCATTAGATTTAGCTAAGTACAACATCAGAGTGAATAGTGTTTGTCCCAACATAGTCCTCACGCCAAGAACTAAAAAATATTTTGCTGATAAAAAATATAATAAATATGTTAAAGAAAATACCCCTATCAATAAAGTTGTTACTGTAAGCGATGTTGCAACTTCTATTACTTTTTTGGCCTCTGAAGCTTCATCAATGATTACTGGGACATCAATTGTAATTGATGGCGGATGGACAGCTAAATAATTATAAATTGATGAAAAAGGTTTTTATTATAAATTTTTTATTAATTATCACCATAATCATTATATTAGAATTAATTTTTAATATATTTAAGTTATCAAATCTAATGGGTATCAAAAGTGGATTAATTTATAAAGAAAATAAATCTCATTATTTATATCCTAATAAAACTGGAAAAATTTTTAATGAGAAAGTTTTTACTGATAAGTTTTCTTTTAGAGTTCCAGAAATATCATTTAAATATTTAAGCGATAAAAATATTTATATTATCGGTGATAGTGTTGCTTTTGGTAATGGAGTCAAGGAGCAAAATACATTTGTTGGCTTATTAAGAATAAAATATGATAAGAAAAATTTTTTAAATAGTTCTGTTCCTGGATATCAAATAAAAGATCATGTGATTAATATTCCTAAAGTAAAAAATTTTAAAAATGTTGAAAAAATTATATACTTTTTTACTTTGAATGATGTTTATCAAACTTCAAATATATTAGATATTAATAATAAAGATAATTCTGATGAGGGATCATATTATCTAAGAGATTTTAAGATTATTGAAAAATTAAATTTTTATTTAAGAGATAAATCCTACCTTTATATGTTTATAAAAGGAATTGGGACCGATCCATCAAAAAGATGGTTCTCCAACGTTTTAAATGAATATAAAAATAAAAAATTAGATTATTTTAAAAAAGATATTGAGATAATGAAGACTTTCTCTGATGAAAATAATTCTGAGTTTTATGTCATAATTTTACCATATGAATTCCAAACAAGAAACTGTTCGAATAATATTTTATTGCCGCAAAAAAATATTATTGAAATTTTGTCTAAATCAAATATAAATTTTATGGATTTTACTAAGAATTTTTGCGATCAAAAAAAACCAAAAAAATTATTTTATAAATTTGATCCAATGCATTTATCCAAAGATGGTCATATGTTAGTATTTAATCTTTTGAATGATAAAATTAATTTTTAAATATTACTTAGCATTTATAATTTTTTGTTGTTATGCCTCAGCTGCAGACTTTATTGGAAAATTTGAACAAGGCTCATTCATTCTTGGCAAAGTTAAGCCAAATTCAAAAGTTCAAATTGACGGAAGGAATGTGAGAGTAACGAAAGATGGCTTTTTCGCGTTTGGCTTAGATCGAGATAGAAAAAATAATGTTATTATTAGAGTAAAAAATAAAGAAAGCTTTACTACAATTGAAAAAAAAATTATTAAAAGAAGTTACAAAATTCAAAGAATAGATGGCTTACCGCCAAAACACGTGACTCCTCCACCTGAAGTTTATGAGAGGATTAAAAAAGATAATAGAATGATAGGTGACGCGAGATCTATTGACTCTCGTTATGATTTTTTCAAAAATAAATTTATTTATCCTATTGATAAATACATAATTACAGGTGTTTACGGCAGTCAAAGAATTTTAAATGGAAAACCAAGAAGACCTCATTATGGAATAGATTTCCATGCTCCCGAGGGAACACCCGTCAAAGCAATGATGGATGGTGAAGTAACTTTATCAGAAAAAGATATGTATTTTACTGGTGGAACGATAATATTTGACCACGGACATGGTGTAAGCACTTTGTTTATGCATTTGAAAGATGTGAACGTAAAAGTTGGTCAAAAAGTTAAACAAGGTGAAATAGTTGGAACTTTAGGAAAAAGTGGAAGAGCGACTGGACCACACCTCGACATAAGATTAAACTGGTTTGATGTGAAACTTGACCCAGCAAGCGTGCTTAAAAACCAATAAAAACAATTATGAAAAAATATTATAGTTTGGAATTTTTGCGTTTTTTATCTTCAATGAGTGTTTTAATTTATCACTACCGTCACTTTTACTCACCTTTAAATATTTTATCCGCAGATGAATTTAACATTGTAAAAGACTCTCTGCCATTTTCTAGATTATTAGGGATTATTTATGAATATGGTTTTTATGGTGTTCATATTTTCTATGTAATCTCTGGATTTGTTTTTGCTCATGTGTACTTAAAAATTAGAGAGCACACATCATTCAAAGAATTTTCAGTAAATAGGTTATCCAGGCTTTACCCTTTACATTTTGCAACACTTGTTATTGTAGCTTTGTTGCAATTAGCTTTTTTTGCAAATTATGAAAATTTTCAGTTTGATTACATAATTGATTTTTATCATTTTTTTCTTCAAATTTTTTTTATTTCCTCATGGGGATTTGAAGCTGGACATTCTTTCAATGGACCTATCTGGAGTGTTTCCGTTGAAATGGGAATTTACTTAGTTTTCTTTATTTTGATTAATCTAATAAAAAAATACGAGTTAAAGTTTATTATTCTAATAAATATTCTTTTAGTTATTGCAGACAAAACAGGAATAAGCTCCCTTTTCTTGGATTGCGCAAGATTATTTTTTTCAGGGGTATTAATTTATTATCTCATTTTATCAAAACAAAATTTTATAATTACTTTTTCAGTAAGTTTAATTCTTCTATTTTTCTCATTTGTTGGAAATTTTAAAACATTTTTATTTTGTCCAGCACTCATTTTATTCTTTTTAAGTTTTGAAAATTTTATTACTAAAAATGAAATTAAAAATAAATGTATTACATTTGGTAATTGGACATATGCATTATATTTATTACATGTCCCTTTTCAGTTAATGATTATTTTAATTATTGAAAAATTTTTCAATTTCACAAATATTTATGATAATTATCTTTTCTTTATTTTTTATTTTATTCTGTTATTTGTTGTTTCTAATCTGGTTTTTAATTTTTATGAAAAACCTTTGAATAGAATATTTAGGAAACTATTTTTAAAGTGAAAAATTAATCAAGTTCAAATTTATTTTTATAGTCCTTGATTAAAGATTTATCTTGCTCATCTTTAAACAAAATAAAATCTTCTATTACTAAAATATCAAGATTAGTTCCCATAAAACAATTAAACGCATCTTCAACTGAACAGACAATAGGTTCGCCACGGACGTTAAAAGAAGTATTTACTAATACTGGACAATTAGTAATTTTCTTAAATTCTTTGATTAAATCGAAGTACTTAGGGTTCGTCTCTTTGTGGACAGTTTGTATTCTAGCTGAATAATCTACATGTGTTATGGCAGGAATACTTGACCTCTTTACATTTAATTTATCTATACCAAATAAGTTTTCATCTGCCGTTTTCATCTTAATTTGTTTGTCTTTTTTCACCTCCGAGACTAAAAGCATATATGGACTATCATTATCCAATTCAAACCATGAATTCACATCCTCCCTTAAAACTGAAGGAGCAAAGGGTCTGAAACTTTCTCTAAATTTAATTTTAAGATTAAGTTCTTTTTGCATTTTTTCTGATCGAGGATCCGCTAGAATTGATCTTCCTCCTAGAGCTCTTGGTCCAAATTCCATTCTACCTTGAAACCAACCAACTGTTTTGCTTTCAGATAATTCTTTTGCAACTATCGATGAAATTTCGTCATTAGTTTTTTTCTTATATTTACCTTTTAATTTTTTTAATTTGTTTTCAATATGTTTTTCCGAAAATTTGGGACCTAAATAAGCTCCTTTCATTTGATCTTTAAAATTTTTTCTCAAGTTTTTTAACTCATGATGCCAATAAGCTAAAGCGGCACCCAGGGATCCACCTGCATCACCTGCTGCTGGTTGTATCCAAATTTTTTCAAATATTTTTTTTTTTAATATTTTTCCATTCGCCACACAATTTAAAGCAACACCGCCTGCCAAACATAAATTTTTTATTTTATATTCATTAGCAATATTTTTAGTAAGTCTGATAACAACTTCCTCTGTTACTGCTTGTATAGATGATGCAATATCCATATGAAAATCTTTAAGTAAATCTTTTTTTGGATTTCTTATAGGATGACCAAAAAGATCAGAAAATTTTTTATTTGTCATTGTAAGGCCTGTAGCATAATTAAAATATTTCATATTTAATTTAAAAGAACCGTCTTCTTTAAGGTCCATCAACTCTTTAATTATTAAATCTTTATATTTTGGTTTACCGTACGGAGCTAATCCCATAACTTTATACTCTCCACTATTTACTTTAAATCCGGTGTAATAAGTAAATGCAGAATAAAGTAATCCTAATGAATGTGGAAAATGGATTTCTTTTATCATTTCTAATTTGTTATCTCTTCCTACAGCTACAGTGGTAGTTGCCCATTCTCCAACACCGTCAAGTGTTAAAACGACAGCTTCTCTAAAAGGTGAAGGATAAAATGCACTTGCAGCATGACTGAAGTGGTGTTCAGAAAATTTAATTTTTTTTATATCTTTAAATTCCTCATCGTGTTGTTGAAGTTTTTCAAATAAAAAATTTTTTTGAAAGAGTTTTTCTCTCAACCAAATTGGCATTGAAAGACTAAAAGATTGAAAACCTTTAGGAGCAAAAGCCATATAAGTTTCTAGCAATCTTTCAAATTTTAAAAAAGGTTTTTCAAAAAAAACTACGTAGTCTACTTCGCTAAGCTTTAATTTGCCTTCAGACAAAACATAGTTTACTGCATTAAATGGATATCTTGGATCGTGTTTTTTTCTCGAAAATCTCTCTTCTTGAGCTGCAGCAATTATATCTCCATTAACGACTAATGCTGCTGCACTGTCATGGTAGAACGCTGAAATTCCTAAAATAGAAGTCACTTAAAATATAGTATAAATAAATGGAGCTACTGCTGACCCTTGACTCAAAACAATTAAAACACCAAATAAAGCTAGAACAATGATTATTGGTAATAACCAATATTTTTTTCTCTCACTTAAAAATTCCCAAAATTCCTTAAAAAATTCAATCATTAAAATTGTTTATCCATAGACCCTAAATTTTTTTTTCTTTTTACCCAATAACTCTTTATATCATTACTAAATTTCATTCCTATTAAATCTTTACCAAATAGTCTTACTAATAAACTTATTGGTGTTAATATTAAAAAATAAACAATTGCCATTACTATAGGTGCAATAAATCTTCCTAATATTTCGCCAAGTTTGATCCACGCTTTATTAAAAGGAGATAATATTTTAGAGTTTAATAAACCCAATACTAAAAAAATTAAGGCGATTGAAATCAAATAAAAATTTATCTCCCCTTTTTTTGTTAGAGGCCATAAAGCAATTACTAAGAAAACGATAAAAAACAGTAGCCCAAAGCTTCTGTTTTGATTTTTTTGTTTCATATTATTGATTTAGTTAAGACCCTTTTGAGGCTTCATATCCTCTTTTTTAATACCAGCTACCCTTACTGGTTTTTTCATTGCATCTCTTCTGAACGGCTCACCTAATTCTTGATTAAGTATTACTTCAATAAATGTTGTGATCCCTTTTTTTTGATCTTCGCACGACTGTTTAATGGCCTTTGTGGTTTCTTCCATAGTTTTTACCGTAACTCCTTTTAAACCACATGCATTGGCTACTTTGGCATAGCTTAATTCTGGATCTAATTCTGTTCCTATAAAATTATTATCAAACCATAATGTAGTGTTTCTTTTTTCTGCACCCCATTGATAATTTCTAAATATAACCATTGATATAGCTGGCCACTCTTCACGCGCACATGAGCTCATCTCATTCATACTAATTCCAAAAGCTCCATCACCTGCAAAACCAATTACAGGAGTGTCAGGGCAACCAATTTTAGCACCTAAGATAGATGGAAAACCGTAACCGCAAGGACCAAATAAACCTGGAGCTAAATATTTTCTACCTTTTTCAAAAGTTGGATAAGCATTCCCTATCGCACAATTGTTTCCTATATCACTTGAAATTATTACATCTTCTGGCATTCCAGCTTGGATAGCTCTCCAAGCTTGTCTAGGTGACATTCGATCTTTATCTCTATCTCTTGCCTCTTTATTCCAAACTGTTCCTGGATCATCATCTTCATGATCTAAGCTAGAAAGTTTTTGTAACCAAGCTGATTTCGTTTGATGAATTAAATCTTTTCTTTTTTGTCTATCAGCATCTCCTGCTTTTGGAGATAGTTTACTTAGTAATTGTTGAGCAACTAATTTAGCATCTCCGCAGATTCCAACTGTTACTTTTTTTGTCAAACCTATTCGGTCCGAATTCATATCAACTTGAATAATTTTTGCATTTTTTGGCCAATAATCAATTCCATAACCTGGTAAAGTTGAAAAAGGATTTAATCTTGTGCCTAGTGCTAAGACAACATCTGCTTTTGCGATCAATTCCATTGCAGCTTTTGAACCATTGTAACCTAAAGGTCCCACTGCTAATGGATGGCTTCCTGGAAAACTATCGTTATGTTGGTAGCCAGAACATACTGGTGAGTCTAATTTTTCAGCAAGCTTCACGCAATCTTTAATTGCTCCACCAATCACTACACCTGCACCTGATAAAATTACAGGAAACTTTGCGTTAGAAAGTAAGTTTGCTGCTTCCTCTATCGCCGCTTTACCGCCAGCTTGTCTTTCTAATCTTACGATTGGTGGTAACTCAATATCTATTACTTGTGTCCAATAATCTCTTGGCACATTAATTTGTGCTGGAGCTGAACCCCTAATGGCTTTTTCAATAACTCTATTTAAAACTTCTGCAATTCTAGATGGATCTCTAACTTCTTCTTGGTAACAAACCATATCTTTAAACAGGTTCATTTGTTCAACTTCTTGGAATCCTCCTTGACCCATTGTTTTGTTTGCAGCTTGAGGCGTAACCAGAAGAAGCGGAGTATGATTCCAATAAGCTGTTTTAATTGGTGTTACTAAACCAGTTATACCTGGACCGTTTTGTGCTACAACCATTGACATTTTTCCGGTAGCACGTGTGTAACCATCAGCTATTAAACCACCGTTAGTCTCATGAGCAACGTCCCAAAAAGTAATTCCTGCATCAGGAAAAATATCTGAAATAGGCATGAACGCAGATCCGATGATACCAAACGCATGTTCAATTCCATGCATTTGTAAAACTTTTACAAAAGCTTCTTCTGTTGTCATTTTTGCCATAAATTTCCTCTAAGTATTTTGAAAATCTAGCTTTCATTATACTAAATTTTAGTCTATATCCATTAGATATTTTTATGTCACGGCCTGATCTAATCATACACGATGAAAAAGATAACGTAGGAGTTGTTGTAATAGAAACCACTAAAAAAGGCCAAGATTGTAGCGCCTGGATAATGGAAAATGACAAAACCGTAAAAGTTCAATCAACAAACGACGTTCCTTTAGGGCACAAAATTGCGCTGAAAGACCTTAAGATAGGAGACACAATTTTCAAATACGGACATGACATTGGAAAAGTAGTCAAGACAATTAAAAAAGGCGAACATGTTCACGTTCACAATGTAAAAACAAAAAAGTGGTAAAATAGAATGGAAATTCCAAAAAGTTTTTTAGGTTACAAGAGGGAGAACGGAAGAGCTGGAACAAGAAATCATGTAATTATTCTTCCAGTTGATGATATTTCAAATGCTTGTGCTGAAGCTGTAGCAAATAATATTAAAGGAACAATTGCGCTACCACATTCTTATGGAAGGTTGCAATTTGGTGCAGATTTAGAATTACATTTTAGAACAATGATTGGTACAGGAAGAAATCCAAACGTTGCCGCTGTTATTGTAATTGGAATAGAACCAAAGTGGACGAAAAAAATTGTCGACGGAATTGCAGAGACTGGGAAGCCAGTTGAAGGATTTCACATTGAAAGAAGTGGAGACATTCAAACGATAATGAAGGCATCTAAAAAAGCACAAGAGTTTTCTATGTGGGCGTCTGAAAAACAAAGAGAAGAATGTCCAATGAGTGATCTATGGATATCAGTTAAATGCGGTGAGTCAGACACAACATCTGGATTAGCTTCTAATCCGACTGTTGGAAATTTAATGGATAAGCTGGAACCTCTTGGAGTTCATTTATGTTTTGGAGAAACTTCAGAATTAACTGGTGCAGAACAAGTTTGTGCTAAGAGAGGTGCTACTCCCGAAGCTCAGAAAAAATTTATGAAGACTTGGAGTGAGTATAATGATTTCATTTTAAAAGAAGCAACAGATGATTTATCAGAAAGCCAACCTACTGCAGGGAATATTGCAGGAGGATTAACTACTATTGAAGAAAAGGCTTTTGGAAATTTTCAAAAGATAGGTTCAAGAAAATTTATAGATGTTTTGGAGCCGGCAGAGGAACCAAAAAAAGGAAAAGGTTTATATTTCATGGATACATCTTCAGCTGCAGCTGAGTGTGTTACACTTCAAGCAGCTGGTGGATTTAATATACATCTATTCCCTACTGGGCAAGGAAATATTATCGGAAATCCGATAGAACCTGTTGTAAAACTTACTGCAAACCCTTTAACAGCTAAACTAATGAGTGAACACGTTGACTGTGATGTTTCAAAAATTTTAACAAGAGAAATGAATCTTGATCAAGCAGGTGATAAATTAATTGAAACAACTTTAAAAGTTGCTAACGGAAGATTAACATGTGCTGAAGCTTTAGGTCATAGAGAATTTGTGATGACAAAGCTTTATAGAAGTGCTTAAACTATTTAACTGGGAATTTTACTTCTTCTTGTTTAGGTTTTTTGTATCTTAAATCGTGAATAATTTTTCTAAACCAAGCCATTAATGCTCCAAGCACAACTGCAAGAATAATTGCAAAGGCTCCGTATAAGAACGGTACTTCATTTGACATTTTAACAATAAACTCTGCTAAACTATTTAATTCTGGTGTTGCAGCTTTACCTCCGTTAAATTCTATTTTTTTTCTGAAGAAAGAGTCGTAGGCGATTGCTATAGCTACAGTTATTAAAAGCATTGCAAATAAAGACTTAAGCTCGTTGCTATCTAAAAATTGACCAATCTTTTGACCTACTTGAACTCCAACAATTGAACCTAAGATCAAAGGAACTACAAGAAATAAATCAATAGTTCCGTAATTAAAAGAATGTAAAATTGTTACCACCGCACTTATGAAAACAGTAACAAACAATGAGGTCCCGGGAATTAATTTTATAGGCATTCCTATAATATAAATCATTGCTGGTACCATTAAGAACGCACCTCCTATTCCCATCATTGATGCAACAAACCCAACAACAAATCCTAATAAAACAGGAGTAAATGCACTTTCATATAGTCTAGATTTATTAAACCTCATTCTCAAAGGAAGACCTTGTAACCAATTATGATCGTGTAATTTTTTTTTAATACTTATTTTAGATTTTAAACGATTTCTTTCTCTTATGCCCTCAATTAACATTAATGTACCAACTATGGCTAAAAGATACATATACAATAAAGAAATTATTAAACTTATTTTTCCTATTTCTGAAAAAAAAGTAAATGTCATAATTCCTATGATAGTTCCAACTACACCACCTGAAACAATCATTAAACCCATCTTATAATCTAAAGTTTTTTTATACCAATGAGTTAGAGAGCCAGAGACTGAGGTAGCAAGAATGTTATTAACTTCATTAGGAACTGCATACACTGGAGGTATACCCATAAAAATTAAAAATGGTGTCATCAAGAATCCTCCGCCAACACCGAAAAGTCCTGATAAAACTCCAACAGCCAAACTTAAAAATAATAAAAGAAAAATATCTATGTTTACTTGGGCAATAGGAAGATAAATTTCGAGCATTAATATTAGGATTATGCCTGAAACATTAAGTTGTCAATCTTAATAAATTGTAGCTCCAAAAACTTTTACCAGACCATCCTCTACGCCTAAAACTAGCCTACCAAGAAATTCTCCAGGCATTGTTTGGCTTGTTTGTTTATAAAGAACAGTAATAAATTGGTTTCTTCTTATTGTGCCTAAAAATTCTTGTTTTTCTGAAAGACTCGTAAGCAGCTTATTATTGGCCCATTGTTTTCCAAGCTCAACTTCATTTGCTCCGTAAAGCATTTGTGATGAAAAATCTTTGGTAAAGCCACCGTAATCTTTAATATTTGATGATTTGATTAAATTATCCCAAATTGGCTGAGCAATATCCTTGATCTCTTTATCGGATTTTTCAAGCAACTCCATTAAACTTTATGAAGCTTTCTTTTCCTTCTTTTCGTCTACAATGTGATAAACTGGGACCTTCTCCATTGTGAACTTTTTAGTTTTAGGATCTCTTCTAGAAACAGTTAAACAGTGCCAATTATCATCATCGAGTTTTAAATGATCGCCTCTGTAATAATAACCCGGCCATCTAGTTTCTTCTCTGAATTTAGTATGCTCGGTTACACATTGTGATGTAATAGTTCTGTGTTTTAATTCCCATGCTCTCATAAGTTGGTGGTAGTCTTCAGCTCCAACGTTTTCTAAATCTTCTTCTAACCATTTTAATAATTCTAAACCTCTATTAAGCATATTCTCATTGGTCATATAATTTGTAGCTATTCCTCCGACATACTCATCCATAATTCTTTGTAGTCTTTGTAGCCCTTGAATAGGAGAAATATAACTTGGTGAAACAGTTCCACCTGTTATTTCATTTCTGCCTACTGTGTAGTTTTCAAGAGGTTTATAGATAACTTCTTTTAAATCTTTATATTGTTTTTCACTTACTTTAATTCCATCTGCTTTTTTATCTTCGATATATTTCACGGCAGCTTTTGCAGCTAATCTTCCTTCTGTGAAAGATCCAGAAGAAAATTTATGTGCACTTCCACCTACAGTATCGCCCGCACCAAATAATCCATCAACAGTTAACATTCTGTTATAACCCCAGAAATATTCTGGAGGAGATAAATCTTCTGGTCCACTTACCCAGGCTCCAGAACATGTTGCGTGCGAGCCCATCACATAAGGTTCAGAAGTTGTAAGTTCTGGGTTTGTATATTTTGGATCAATGTTTTGTGAAGCCCATACAACAGCTTGACCGACTGTCATTCCTAAAAAGTTTTCCCATCCTACAGTTTCTAAATGAGGATCTTGGAACGCTTCTTTAGTCACCATATGAATTGGCCCTCCACCAGCTTGTACTTCTTGAATAAAAGCATGATTTCTTAAACAAGTAGGTGTTGGATGGTGATCGATATACTCTCCTACTAAAGATTTAGTTTGGTCGTACCATTTCTTTTCATAATTCTCACCATTAGCATTTTGTGTGTAAGTTTTTAAATGAAGGAAGTATGCTCCAACTGGACCATAACCATCTTTAAATCTGCATAAGACTATTCTGTTTTCCATTTGAGTCATTTTAGCTCCAACAGCTATTGGGAGTGCATAAGCAGAACCATTACTCCAAGGAGCGTACCAAGTTCTTCCCATTCCTTCACCAACTGCTCTAGGTTTGAAAATGTGTGAAGCTCCACCTGCTGCAACAATTACAGCTTTAGCTTTAAACACATGGTAGTCTCCGGTTCTCATGTTAAAACCAACCGCTCCACCTATTCTATTTTCTTTTTCATCATCCATTAAAAGATGAGTGATCATTATTCTGTTATAAATTTTGTTAGCAGATTTTTTTGCTGCTTCGGCAACGATAGGTTTATAACTTTCACCGTGTATCATGATTTGCCATTTACCTTCTCTTAAATATCTTCCTGTTTTTTCATTCTTCATCATAGGTAAACCCCACTCATCAAACATATGAACCGTGGAGTCCACGTGACGAGCCATATCATAACCTAAATCTTCTCTAACCATTCCCATTAAATCATTTCGAGCATATCTAACATGATCTTCAGGTTGGTTTTCATCCCACTGCATTCCCATATAGCAATTGATTGCATAAAGACCTTGCGCAACAGCTCCGCTTCTGTCGATATTAGCTTTTTCAACACAAACTATTTTTAAATCTCTTCCCCAGTGTCTAGCTTCAAATGTAGCTCCTGTTCCAGCCATACCTCCACCGATAATGAGAATATCACTTTCTTCAACGTGTGTTTTTACGTTAGCCATTAATAGTAAACACCTTTTTTAAATGAATCTTTGCTTACAGTAGGAAGATCTCCGTCAATATTTAAACCTTTAGGTTCTGTGTAAAGTCTTTGTGTAGTTATTTCTCCTTGATTTGGTTTGTCTTCTTCAGCTAATTTAGGAATAAATTTACCCCAAGGTTTAGTTGTTATCGGTGAAACGAAATTTTTCTCTGTTCCATTTCTAAATTTAATTCTCCATGAAATAGTTCCCTTTTCCTCTTCTCTTCTTACTCTTACACTATGACCCATTGGTGCAAAATCGGCATAACCTCGAACATCTATTGCGTGATTTGGACAGGCTTTTACACATGAATAACATTCCCAACAAAAGTTAGGTTCAATATTTTTTGCTCGTCTAATTGTTTCATCAATATGCATAATATCAGATGGGCAGATATCTACGCAATGACCGCAGCCATCACATCTAGTCATGTATACGAAAGTTGACATAAATTATTTTTCTCCCTTTAAGTTTAATAACATAAATTTCCTAATAATGCTTTGGTTGTTCTCTTTTAATTCCCAGTCCAAATTGCTCTGGAGCATCGGCTGGTGGTGGCAAATTGTCTCTAGAACCATCAGCTTCTGCTAAATTTTTTTGAATCGCTGCGCCAGGTTTATAAAACATATGAGCAAATTTAGACCAATAAACTCCTCCAAATAAAACTAAATTTGAAACAATAAATAAAATTAAAAATAAATAACTAAGACCGGTCATACCAGAGTACTGTGTGTAAGACCAAGCTAAACCAAATGTTGCACAAGCTAACAATGCTAAAACAAATAAATCTGCTTTAATAATTCTATACCAAGGATGTGCTTCTGCTGAGACGTCCACTCTTAAAAAAAACCAAAACCAATATCCACCTAGACAAGTTAAAATTGCACCTGTATGCCATAAAGCTGTTAAAGTTGATGGAGTTTCAATGCCAACAGATGAATAGGAAAAAATTAAAATAGCTGAACAAATCCAAAAGATTATTGTTCCGTACATCCCTAAAACATGTGCTAACCTTCTTTTACCCCATCCAAGTTCTGAAGTTGTTGCGATATCATGAGCAACGGTTTTTAAAATAACCGCAGTTCTTTTTCCAGTTGTTAATTCAACTTTAGCATTTTTTTTTGCTTTTTTTGCATTTTCAAAAAAATATTTTACGTTCTTCTTATGAAGAATATCGACTAACACACCAATTAAAGTAAGAGCTGCCATAGCAATGACAAATCCCTGCATTGCAATTGCTGGAACTATTTCTGCTAGAGCTGAAAATGGATTGTTGGTTATCATTGAGCTTTTATATATAGGCGTATTTTAGAGGTCAAGTGAGAATGCTTCTCAATTATTTGAGTTTACCCTCTTTTCTCATCTGTTCTCTAATTTTTGTTGCTGAAATCTGTTGGGTTTTTTCGTCTAAAACAATCTCTTCTATTTTATAACCTACACCTCTTCCATAACAAATATTAGTTATGTTAGGGACTAAAGTCACTTGAATTCTATTTTTGTAATCTTTAAGAGCTTCAAAAATATTTTTTTTTACAGTTTCAAAATCAAATGGGTTATCGTCAACTCCTTTGACATCTCTAACCATTATGTTCACTTGTCCTGTTTTTTTTAGTATTTCTTCAAATAACTTTTGGTGTCCTGCGTGCCACGGTTGCCATCGACCAAGCATTTGTGCAGTGGGATATTTGTTATCCCACTTGTGATTATCATTTTTCATTAAAAAAACTCAAGCTGCAGCTTGAAGATTATGTTTTTCAGACATACCGCTTAGAAAATTCCAAAGGTATTTCGCAGTTGATAATGCAGCTTTTTCGGCTTTTACTTGCTCCTCATTGGATAAACCATCTAATAATTTTTCACACTCTGCTCTATGATGAACATCAGCTGATTTATGAGCTTCAAAAAATTCAAGTCCTTTTTTTGAACTACAACCGTAATGATTTTTCAATCCTTGTATTTTTGTTTCAGCAATTTCAGGTATTTGTCTTTCATAAGTATACAAAGACGCTAATCCCTCTGCATAAGACGCTCTACCTTGTTTGAAAAAATTTTCAATTAAATCTTTTGTAAAAGTTTCTTGTTTAACTTTTTCAATTTTCTCGAAGTCCGCTCCCATTTCTGTAGCAAAATTCTTCCATAATTTTGGGTGATCTGCATCTTTGTTTTCCTCGTCTTGAAGATTCTCTAAAAGAATTTTTCTTTTTTCTATATCTTCACACAATGAGTGAGTTGCGCTTATGTATCTTGGGAATGCTTTAACGTGCTGATAATATTGCTCAGCGTAATCTTTGATAATTTCTCTTGTAAGTTTCCCTTCATTCCACGATTTGTAAAAAGGGTGATTTAATAAATGATATTGGTCTAATTTTGCATTTAAATCTTTTGAAAACATTTTTACTCCTTGGTTAACTAAAGCCTATTAAAAAAGTACTCGATTTTAAACAAAAAAATTATCCACACTTAAAGGTTGAGCTTTATAAATGTTCACGTTTTGATTCACTTTTGATTCACTTTGAGACTCAAAATACAACCTTAGATAGACTTTTCCACACGCACTAATCTTCTTTCATCAATTGGGAAATGAACAGCTGTAGCAAATATTGAAAGCGCTATAGCCATGTACCAAGCGTAATCGTAAGAACCATAAACATCATAGAAATATCCACCAAGAAATGCTCCCGCAAAAGCACCGAATTGATGGCATAAAAAAACTATTCCAAATAAGGTACTTAGATACTTTGTTCCAAAAATTTGTGCGACTATTCCGTTAGTAGGTGGAACTGTTGAAAGCCATAAGAGTCCAAATGTTACTCCAAAAACTATTGAATTAATAAGAGAAGGTGGAGAAAAAATAAATACGCAAATGCTTAAAGCTCTTAATGCATAAAGAATACACAAAAGATTTTTCTTTTTATATTTTGTACCTAAGTAGCCCATTCCAAGAGTTCCAAAAATATTAAAAAATCCGATTAAGGCTAAAATTATTGTTGCTGACCATCCAACCATTCCTCTTTCTTGCATATAACCAGGAATATGGGTCCCAACTAATGTGATTTGAAAACCGCAAACAAAAAAACCTAAAACTAATAAGACATAACCTTTATGAGAAAAAGCTTCTTTTATTGCCGAAGTGAATGTTTGTTCTCTATCAGCTTGAGAAGAGTTTAAAATAGTTTTTGATGGTAGTAAAAAAAGAGAAGCCAAAAGACCTAAAGCTATAAAATACATAAAATATTTTAAAGTTTGTTCCCAACCTACTAAACCAAGACTATATTTTGTAAATAATGGTGACAAAAAATAACCTATTGAAGCTGCAGCTGTTACGATACCAGTTGCAATAGTTCTACTTTCATTTGGAAAATGTTTTCCTACTTCAGAAACTGGAACTCCTATTGCCGTTGCACCTAATGCTATTCCAACTAAAATACCAAGACTGATCTGAAAAAAAATTCCAGTATTAGGTCCTGCATAAAGCATGTAAACACCTAAACCAAATATAACAAAACCAATAAAAACTGCTTTATTGCCTCCGAGTTTATCTGCGATAATTCCAAAAATCGGAGCAAATATTCCCCAAAAGAGCATTTGAATACCTATTGCTAAACCAAATTCTGTTCTTGTTGCACCAAGACCTTTTTCAAAATCCTCAAAAAATAAACCAAATGTTTGCCTTAAACCCATTGAGATCAAAATAATGCTGCAAGCTGAAATTAAAACTATTAAGGCAAGTCTGTTGGGAATAAAATTTAACATTATTTAATGTATCTTAAAGAATTTTTTAAGTCATTAATTAAATCTTTTGGATCTTCTAAACCAATATGTAATCTAACTATATGTTCATCTTTATTAAATCTAAAATACTTTCTGCCTTGAATATATTCATCTTTTTTACTTGAACGAAGTTCTTGTAAAATTGCAAGACTTTCAAATCCACCCCAACTATAACCTATACCAAAAAGCTCTAGCGAATTTACGAATTTAATTACAGAGGATTTTTTTTTACTTTTAATAACTATCGATAGCAATCCAGTCGCACCAGAGTAATATTTTTTCCATAGTTTATAATTCTTACTTGATGGTTTATATGGATATAGGATTTCTTTTATTTTTTTTTGACCTTTTAAAAAGTTAATAACCTCTTTAGTGTTTTCATAATGTGTATTCAATCTTGTATCTAATGTTCTCAATCCTCTTATAATTAAATAGGCCTCATCAGCAGACATTCTGTAGCCTGAAAGTTTATAAAAAAACATAATTTGCTTAAAAACTTTTTTATTTACTGCTAATGAACCGCCCATTGCATCTGAATGACCTGAAAAATATTTTGTAGCGGAAGAGAATGACATATCAAATCCAAGTTTAAGAGGTTTTAAATACAATGGAGTGCCCCATGTATTATCAAGAAAAGTAAATATTTTTTTCTTTTTAGCTAAATTTACAATTTTAGATAAATCCTGAAATTCAAAGGTATTACTTCCAGGGTTTTCCACTAATATCATTTTTGTCTTCTTCGTTACTTTATTTTTTAAATCTTCAAATGAGTCTGGATTATAAAACTTAGCCATAACATTAAATTCTTTAAGAAGTTTTTCAGAAATTTCCTTGGTTGGACCATAAACGTTATCTGAAACTAAGATTTCATCACCTGGTCTGCATAAACTCATTATTGCTAATGCTACTCCACCAAAACCAGTGCCTGTTAAAAATACATGGAAAGCTTGTTCTAGCTCTTTCAAAATGTTTTCTAATTCGATAGTTGTTGAACTTCCATATCGTCCATAACTGTAATGACTAATTTTTTGATGTTTCTTTATTTTTTTTTCATGCTGATACAGTTCTTGCATACTATTAAATAGAATAGTTGATGCTCTTATTACAGCTGGATTAGCAGATCTATTGGAGCTATCTTTTGTGGGATGTTTAAGGAACGTCTTTATAGACTTTTTCATAATATAATTATAATTGATATTTATATATTAATTGTCTAATTAAGATACTAAAAGGAGGCAAAAATATGGGTTACCCAAAAAAGCACCGTGGTAGAAGAAAAATTGGCTCAAAAAAAAGAAGAGCGAGAAAAAGAAATAAGAAAAAATAATCATTATAAATTTTTATGAATGAAATAGCTCAAATAAGAAAGTTGAGTTTATGGATCTTTTTTATTCCATTTATAGCTATAAATATTTGTTTAATAATTTCACAAAATTATCATTTGTTGGAAAATTCATTTTTTAAAGTTGATATGATTGGTAGATCAGGTTTCTCCATTCCATATTTAGATGGAAGTTTATCTATAAGTCGTGCCTCGAGAACTTTTCCTCAATACCTAATTTTTAAACCTTTAATGATTTTGACTTCGGTTTTAGTTTATTTTTATTGGGTTAATAATAATCGATTAGTCAACAAATATAGATTTACAAATTTAAACTATAAATTTAAATTATTTGGAATTTTATCAGCTGTTTTTTTAACATTACACTCTATTTTTTTAGGAATTAAATTTGATATTCAAATTTATAAGCTTATGCGTAGAGTTGTTTTATTATTATTCATTATATTCGAAATTATTGCACAAGGTATGCTAGTCTATCAATTCTTTAAAATTAGAGATAAAATTTCTGTTTTAATAAATAAAAAAATCTTAATTTTAAAAGCTGTATTAGTTTCAGTTTTAGCATCAGTAGCAATTTTAAGTTTACCGATTTTATTAAATAAAGATAACACCCATTTTAAACATGCCTTGGAGTGGAACTATTTCGTGGGAGTAATTTTATTTTATTTATTTACAAGATTTCTTTGGAAGAGAACCACATAAATTTCTAGGCTTTCGCCCAGAAATTTAGTAGTTTTGGCTCGTCGTTTTAGGCGCTACCGCCAAGCCATCCCGATGAACTATTCTAGCGCTACTAGGTCCATCTTTCTGCCCTTTAAGCTTGAACCTCTCGGTTTTTCCTTAAATGGCCAGTTAAGAGTTGCCTCTTAATTAATACTATTAGATCACATTATAATTAAGAATGTTATCACTTATAACGTGCAATAAATTATGATGTTAACTTAGTGGATAAATTTTTGTTGAAAGTCTTATGAATCCATCCGCCGCCTAATACTTTATCCCCAACATCATCTTTTGAATAAAATACACAAGCTTGCCCTGGAGAAATTCCTGTTTCCTCATCTAAAATTTCTACATCAGCTATAGTATTTAAAATATTAATTTTAGCTTTTAAAAGTTTCCCTGTTGATCTCACTTTAATATGAATTGGTTCGTTAAATTCTTCCTTTGATCCTAAGATATTCAAATCTCTTAATTTAATATTTTTAATTTCTAGATATTCTTTTTCTCCTACAATAATAGTATTTTTATCTGCATCTATATTAACAACATATAACGGATTATTGTTTGCTATCTTAATGCCTTTTCTTTGGCCAATTGTGTAATTTATAATTCCTTCGTGTTCTCCTATTTCTTTACCTTTAAGATTAAGAATTTTTCCTGGCTTAAAAGAATCAGGTCTAAATTTTTTTATTACCGATGCATAGTCTCCATTAGGAACAAAGCATATATCTTGACTATCTGGTTTTGTTGCAACATTTAATTTCAATTTTTCGGCAATCGATCTAGTTTCTGATTTGTCAATCTCACCCAAAGGAAATCTTAAATAGTCTAATTGTTCTTGCGTTGTACTAAATAAAAAATAGCTTTGATCTCTTTTTTGATCTTTTGCTCTATACATGTTTGCGTGTCCATTATTTTGGACTCTAGTAACGTAATGGCCAGTTATTAAAGCATCAGCTTTTAATTCTTTTGCATATTTAAATAAATCTCTAAATTTTACTGTTTGGTTACATTGCACACAAGGTATTGGCGTTTCGCCTGCAGCGTAGCTATCTATAAATGAGTCTATGACCTCAGATTTAAACTTTTTTTGATAGAATAAAATTTTATGATTAATATTGATATTTTCTGAAACTCTTTTAGCATCTAAAATATCTTGACCAGCACAACACTGTCTTCCTTCTTTTGATTGTTTCGTATCATCATATAATTTTAATGTAATGCCAGTAACATCGTATCCTTCTTGTTTCATAAGCGCAGCCACAACTGATGAGTCCACTCCACCTGACATAGCTACGACCACCTTGGTCTCTTTTTTTGGTTTATTAATTCCTAGAGAATTCATTATTTAAGTGTATAATAGAAAAAATTGAGATTTTCCATGATGCTTATTGATTTTGAACCAGGGGATTATGTAAAAAATCCCGCAAATAAAGACTGGGGAGTGGGACAAGTTCAATCAATTATAGGCAATAAGGTTACTGTAAATTTTGAGAATTATGGAAAAAGAGTTATTAACGTTGAAAATGTAACTTTAGAGAAAATCATTAATGAATAGAGAAGAACTAGAAAAGATTTCTAAAAATTTAATTGAAACTTTTAATTTTGCAGGAAGAGAGTCGATTGAAATCTATAAAAAAGGATTAAAAATAGAAATCAAGGAAGACAATTCCCCCGTTAGTAATGGGGATTTAAAAGTAAATGAAATTTTAACAAATAGAATTGAAGAATTAACTCCAAACATTCCTATTGTCTCTGAAGAAACAGTGGATATCAAAAAGAAAAATACGGCGAAAATCTTTTGGTTGATTGACCCTATTGATGGAACAAAAGAATATATAGCTGGTCTAGATGAGTACACTTTAAACGCAGCTTTAGTAATTAATACAGTGCCAGTATTAGGACTTGTTGGAGTACCCAAAAAAGAGAGATTATTCTATTCGTATGCGCCTGGTGAAAGTTATTTAATTGAAGAAGGTAAAACAAAGAAAATTCATTGTGAGAAGAAACAACCTAAAGGACAAATAGTTGCTGTATCTAGTACTTTAAAACCTTCTGATGTAATTTTAAATAAACTAAAAGAACATAACGTTACTAAAATTGTAAAGATGGCTAGTTCATATAAATTTTGCGCAATAGCTACAGGTGAATATGATATTTATGCAGCCAGAGAAAGAGCTAATGAATGGGATTATGCAGCAGGTCATGCAGTTGCTCAAAATGCTGGTGCAATAATAAAAACCCTAGATGAAAAACCTTTTTTGTATGGAAAAGAAGATTATAAGAATCCCAGTTTATTAATAAAACGTGCAGAAAATTTAGATGTTTAAAACTATTGCGATCATTGTTTTATCAGTCACTTTTTTTGGAGTGTTGTTTTTCATCTTAGTAAGAAACGCGCTTAAAAGGAAACTTGATATTTTAGTCGAAGAGGAAAAAAAACAAAAAAAAGATCTAGATTAATTTAATCAGCTTATTAAATTCAGTTTTTTCTAAATCTAAAACTCTTTTAGATAAATCAAAACTAAAGCCCCCTCTGGCTAAAATACCCATATCCTTTTTATAAAATAATTCCCTATTATCCTCTGGTCTTAATGGTCCTATCCTTCTTCTTTTGCATAGTTTCAAAGCTGAAACAAAATCTGGTTCTATTTCGTCTTCTTTAATTTTATCAATACTTCTTTTTATAAATTTATTATCAATTCCTTTGTTTCTAAGAGATTGATTAATTTTGTTTAAAGAATAACCACGTTTTAAAAACATTCTTGCTTTAGAGTCTGAATACATTTCATCATTTAAAATTCTATTATTTTCAAGATTTAAAATTATTTCATCTATAATTTGAGTTACTTCTTTTTTTGATTTAGTTCCTTTAATCTTTGTTAAATATTTTTTAAGTAAATATACTTTTAGCTGTTGTTTTGAGGGGCTATATTTTTCTAAATATGAATAAGCTAAGTCTCTTAAATTTGTAGTTAAATCTTCAAAATCACTTTTATTAACTGTGGGATTCATTTAGCTAATATACTATATTATTTTTAATGATAAATAATTTATTGTCTTTATTAACTTATGAAAATATATATTTAGTTGCTAACTGGGGAGTAATACCTTTTTGGTTTTTATTAATTTTTGCTCCTTACCATCAATTAACAAATTTTTTTACACAATCAATAATACCATTTTTGTTACTTGCAATTGGTTATGCTTATTTATCTTACTTAATTTATGCTGAAGGAAATATTTTCGATGGTTTTGAATTATATTATAGTCTAGATGGCCTTTACTCGATGTTTGCTAATGAAGCTTTACTTTTAATTTTTTGGCTACATTTTTTAGCAATTAGCTTATTTGCAGGTGCCTGGATAGTTAGAGATAGCAAAAAATATTTCATTCCAAAAATAATTACTATCCCCTCTTTAATTCTTACCTATTTCACTGGACCAATTGGGTTAGTTATCTATTGGTTTTTAAGAATTTTCTTTGCTAAAAAAATTAGCTTTAATGATTAAACCTTTCGATTTTTATTTCGATTTTATTAGCCCCTATTCATTTCTGGCTCACAAAGAAATTAGAAAAATTGAAAATAGAGAGGGTATCAAAATAAGATACAATCCAATTCTTCTTGGAGGATTGCATAATTTACATGGAATAAAAGCTCCAGCATTTATACCTGCAAAAGCAAAACATATGATAAGAGATTGTAAACTTATTGCAGAAAAAAATGATGTTAAATTTAAATTCAATTCATATTTTCCAATTAGAAGTCTAAACCTAATGCGCGGAGTTTTAGTTGCTGAAGAAGATAATATTAAAAATTACTATATAGACAATATTTTTAACACCATATGGCAAGATGGATTAAACATGAATGATGAAATTGTAATTGAAAAAGTATTAAAAAATTTAAATATAAATCCTAAAACATTTTTTTTAAGAGCATCATCGTCTCTTATTAAAGACTCTTTAAGAAAAAAAACAAGTGATGCTTATCAGAAAGGAGTTTTTGGAGCACCTACTTTTATTGCAAATAATAAGATTTTTTGGGGTCAAGATAGAATTGAGTTTGCGTTGAATGAGGCAAGTAAATAATTTATTTTTTTTCCTTCTTGACAACATTCAAACCACTTTTTTTTAAAGCGTCAAATCCACCTTTAACGTGCGCAACATTTTTAAATCCCATTTCAACTAAAGATTTTGTAGCCAATGCAGATCTCCATCCTAGAGCACAATACAATACCATTTTTTTAATATTTCTGATTTTATTCTCTTTAAAATAAGAACTTTCAGGATCTAACCAAAACTCTAACATTCCTCTTGGAATATGTTTTGAATTTTCAATAGTTCCCTCTTTCCATAATTCCCTTATATCCCTAACATCGATTAAAGTAATTTCTCCTTTATCAACTAAATCTTTAACTTCAGCAGGGTTTAAAGTTTCAATTTTTTTATGTGCTTCTTCAACTAATGTTTGTGATGATTTAATACTCATAGATGTAATTAATAAACTAATATATATATTTTACCATAATGAAAAATATTAAGGGATCAAATAAATCAAGTTTTTTTAAAAAAATTTTTATTAAAATCTGTAGAAAACTTGGATATGAAATTATAGATCAAAATAATTTTAAGATTGTCACCTCTGATAAAAAAATTAATGATGATTTAAGCATACTCGGAAAAAAATCAATTAACTTACCCTTAGGAGAGGTAAAGATTACTCGTAAAGTTGAGACGTTAGATGTAATTATAAGAACTTGCACAAAAGTAAATATGTTGACTCAAAATAAAGCAAGGTTGTTTGATAAAGAAAAAATTGAATATACTCTTCGAACAATTAAATCATTATTGTATTCAGCAAGAGATCCTAAATTAGAAAATTTAAAAATTAATTTTATAGTTATTGATCACAATTCAACAAATGAAAACCTTAAAGTTATCGACAATACTTTTAAAGCATTTGGTAAAAAATACCTGTTAATTAATTTAGATGTTTCAAAATATTCTCAAAAAATAGAAAAGTTAAATCAAAGAGGAGAACAAGTTACTGATAATCAAAAGTCTAACATGGCTAATATTCATCAGTCATTATTAGAAGCAAAAAAATGTAATGATTTAATTTATTTTGTTGAAGATGATTATATTCATAAAAGAGACTCTCTTAAAGAAATGATATTCGCATATGAAAGAATTTCCTCACAACTAGAAAAAGATATTATAATCTGTCCTACAGATTACCCATATTTATACGCTAAATCCGAATTAACTCAAAACTTTTTAGGACAAAGATATCATTGGAGAAAAGTAAATGAAACTCTATGTACTTTTTTAACTAGTAAAAAAATTATTGAGAAATACTGGGAAAAATATGTAAGCATGTGTGAGAAGGAACATGCGCCTTTCGAAAAGCCTCTGCATGATATATATGAAAAAGAGTTATGCATATCGCCTATTCCTTCATTAGCTTTACATTTCACAAACATTAATTCAATTTTTGGATTGTCCCCTAATGTAGATTGGAAAAAAATGTGGGAAGAAAATGAAAATTAAGGAAAATAAAAAAGCCCCATCGTTACAACTTTCCGGAACCAAAAATACAAAATTTGATTTAAAAAAAATAAAGGGAAAATTAATAATCTACTTTTATCCTAAAGATGATACCCCAGGATGTACTCTTGAAACCAAAGATTTTAGTAAATTGTATAAAAAGTTTAAAAAAATTAAATGTGAAGTGATTGGAATTTCAAAAGATTCAATTGAAAGTCATAAAAAATTTAAAAAGAAATATCAAATTCCTTTTGAACTACTTTCTGATCCTAATGTAAAATCACAAAAAAAATATGGTGTTTGGGGGATGAAGTCTTTTATGGGTAAAAAATTTCTAGGTACGATCAGATCAACTATATATATTGAAAAAGGTGTTGTTAAAAAAATTTGGTCAAATGTAAGAGTAAAAGGGCACGCAAAAAAAGTATTTGATTTTGTTAATTCTTATAAATAAAAAGGCCCAAATAATTGGGCCTTTTTATAAAATTAAAATTAGTCTCTAATTGAGTAAGCTGAAACTCCTACTTCAGCTTTATCTGTTCCTAATTTTTCAGCAGCTTTACTAATTCTTAAACCAATTGTTGATTTAAGAGCAGTAAATGTAGCCCAAGATAAAACAAAGCTAAAGATACACACTGCGGCAGTTCCAATAAATTGAGTGCCAAAAGATGTATCAGGATTTGTTAATGGAACTACCAATGTTCCAAAAATTCCAGCAAACATGTGTACTGGGATTGCTCCTACTACATCATCTAAACCATAACTCTCTAACATTTTTGTACCAAAATACATTATAATTGCTCCAACGGATCCTATAATCATTGCAGTGATTGGTCCTGGTGTTAAAGGTTCTGCAGTGATAGCAACAAGACCTGCTAATGCTCCATTTAACATCATTACAATATCTGTTTTACCACCAATTAATCTTGTGATCGCTGCACCAGTGAATGTCCCTGCTGCACCAGCTAAATGAGTATTAACTGCAATTTTTGAAATTGCATTAACGTCATCAAATGTTCCCATGGCTAATTGACTAAAACCATTAAATCCAAACCAACCAAACCAAAGTAAAAATGTTCCGAGTGTAACTAATGGAATACTTGAAGCTGCGAATGGTTGCATAGATTTCTTCTCTCCTCTTCTTCCAAATCTTCCTTCTCGAGCACCTAAAACTATCACTCCGGCAAGTGCTGCTGCTCCACCACATCCATGAACTAATGTTGATCCAGCAAAATCTGAGAACCCGCCGCTAGCTAACCAGCCTCCTCCCCATTGCCAACCCATAGAAATTGGATAAATTATTCCTGCCATGATTGCTGCAAAAATGAAGAATGGCCAGATTTTAATTCTCTCTGCTACTGCTCCAGAAACTATTGAAGCTGTTGCACAAACAAACATCGTTTGAAAGAACCAGTCTGAATATCCTGAATAACCTGTTCCAGCATCAGAGCTATCAGTCCAAATTGAAAATGAACCAACGTAACCGCCTTCTGGCACGCCATAAGCCAAATTATAACCTACTAAGAAAAATACGAGTGAACATATAGCAAATTTACCTATATTTTTCGCTGCAATTGTCGATACACTCTTTGTAGTCACTAAACCACTCTCAAGCATGCAAAAACCTGCGGCCATGAAAGCTACTAGGACTCCACCTAAATAAAATCCCAATGAATTAAAAATATATTGTCCCTCTTGAGACATTGTAGTCTCTGCATAGCTTTGAGAGCTGATCATTAAAGCAGAAATACAACCTAATAAAATGAAAGTTATTTTTTTCATGTTTCCCCCTTTTTTTTGAAGACTTGATATCAAATTTCAGGGTTTTGAAGCATGAATTTAATGCATACGAGACTTGTAAAATAAATAAGGCCTGAACGGGGGAACCGAAACAGGCCTTATATTTTTTCCCAACTAACGAGGGAGGGAATTTTATTTAGTCTCTTATACCGTAAGCTATTACACCAACTTCTGCTTTGTCAGTTCCTAGTCTTTCAGCTTCTTTGCTTATTCTTAATCCAATTGTATTTTTAATAATTTGGAAAACAATAAACGAGACTATGAATACGAATACCACAACTGAGATTGTTCCTAGGAATTGTGCTCCGAAAGTAACATCACCGTTTGTTAATGGCACTGCTAATGTACCCCATATTCCAGCTACTAGGTGTGCTGGTATGGCACCTACTACGTCGTCAATTTTCATTTTGAACAATAGTTTAGTTGAGAAGTACATTAATACTCCAGCTATCGCACCTATGAAGATTGCAGCTAACGGACTTGGTGTAAGTGGCTCTGCTGTAATACCTACTAATCCAGCTATTGCACCGTTTAGCATCATTACTACGTCAGTTTTACCACCAATTACTCTTGATACAGTTGCAGCAGCTAATACACCGCCACCTGCAGCTAAGTTCGTATTGATATAAATTGTTGCAACTGAAGACACGTCCTCTAGTGTTCCAGCGGCTAATTGAGATCCACCATTAAATCCAAACCAACCTAACCAAAGTATAAATACTCCTAATGTTGCTAATGGAATTGATGATGCCGCAAAAGGCGCCATGGGCTTAGCTTCTCCTCTACTAGAAAATCTGCCTGATCTAGCACCAAGAACAATAGCTCCGGCTAAAGCAGCAGCTCCACCAGCAGCATGAACTAGTGTAGAACCAGCGAAATCAGAGAATCCAGCAACAGATAACCATCCGCCACCCCACTGCCAACCCATTGAAATTGGATAGATAATTCCAGTTAAAATTGCGGCAAATAAGAAAAACGGCCAAATCTTAATTCTTTCAGCTAATGTACCAGATACGATTGACATTGTAGTGGCACAGAACACCATTTGGAAAAACCAATCAGATCCATCTGAATAACCTGTCTCAAGTTTTGATGCATCACTCCACGGTGTAAATGTACCTATGTATCCACCTTCTGGAATACCGTAAGCTAAATTATAACCAACCAGCCAGAACATTACTCCAGCGATTGAATAAAGACCTATATTTTTTGCACAGATTGCCGATACAGACTTCGATGTTACTAGACCTGACTCTAACATTGCAAAACCTGCGGCCATCCACATGACCAAGAAACCTGACATCAAAAATAATATAGTATTAAATATGTATTGTACTTCTGCAGATACTGTAGTCTCGGCATAACCTAAACCAGCAAAACCAAAGTAAATTGCTGTACCTGCTAAAAAGTAACCAATGTATTTTTTCATAAGTTCTCCCTTGTTGTAGGCCTTATAGAATTTATGAATTTAAATGAGTATTGATTTGTCTTAATTTTAGCTATGCATTTTTTGCAAGTAGTTAGCCCTTATTTAAGATTATTAAATAAGGGCTAATTAAACGTTTATCGATTAAACATTTCTTTTAAGCTTTTAGCAGGTAAAAACTTTACTTTTTGTGACGCAGCGATTTGAATTGACTCACCTGTTCTAGGATTTCTTCCTACTCTAGCTTTTCTCTTTGCTACTTTATAAGTACCAAAACCAGCTATCTTTACAGTATCGTCATTTTTCAAAGCATCCAAAATAATTGTCGTTATTGAATCAAAAGTTCTTTCAGCATCGGCTTTACTTTGACCCAAAGTTGACGATATTTTCGCTACTAGTTGTTTTTTATTCATTTTTTGCCCCTTTATATTTGGTTAATTTCTAATCTGCAGAAAAACCCCTTAAAATCAATGTTTTTTTGGTGTTTCACGTAAATGTTAACACTATATATTGTACCTCAAAAAGTGTTGATTTTATTGACTTTTTTCAATAAGAAAAGTGGCTTAAAACAAGCCTAAATCTTTAAGATCGTTAAATGTAGTAAAAAACATTAAAGAAAGTAGCAAAAATAACCCGATTCGGAAAAAACCCTCCTGTGTTCTTTGAGTTAAAGGACGACCTAAAACCTTCTCAAAAGCGTAAAACATTAAATGTCCACCGTCTAACATTGGTATTGGTAAAAGATTTATGAACCCTAAGCTTATAGAAATATATGCCATAATACTAAGAAAAGCGACAATTCCAAACTTAGCAACCTGACCTGTAATTTTAGCTATTTTAATAGGACCTCCTAATTGAGAGGTATCTCCTGTACCCTTAAACATAGAAATTACAAAATCCCATGAAGCCTCTATAACAAACCAGGTTTCTTTTACAGCATAATATAGAGCTGTAGCAGGGCCCAATTTCTGCCTATTTATCTCTTCATTCAAAGGTGCAACTTTTATTCCAATAATCTTCTTATTAATTTGATTTCCAAGCGAGTCCTCTCCCTCAATAAATTTTGGCTTAACTTTTAAAGTTATTTCATTTCCGTTTCTTAAAACCTTTATATCAATAGTTTCTGAGGATGAAGCATTTATGAAAGTAGAAACCTCCATAATACTTTTAACTTCTCTTTGATTTATTGATTGGATTACATCACCTGATTTAATGCCCGCAACATAAGCAGGGCTTTCAGACTGAACTTCTTGGATTTGTGCAGGCGTAAAATCTTTACCTGCAAACATATAAATAAAAGCAAAAATCACTATAGAAAGTAAAAAATTAGCAAAAGGTCCTGCAGCTACAATTAGGGACCTTTGATAGAGTGGTTTTACAACAAATAGTTTTTTTCTATCTTCCTCATTATACTCTTTTAAAAGTTCCTCTTGCTCTGCCTGGCTAAAGACATTTCTATCTCCAAAAAATTTAACATATCCTCCTAAAGGTATTGCGCAAAATTTCCATCTTGTGCCTGATTTATCATTAAAACCAAATATTTCTTTACCAAAACCAATGGAAAAATCAGTAACTCCAACACCATATTTTTTTGCAAAATAATAGTGTCCATATTCATGAATAAAAACTACGATAGTTAATAAAATTATGAATGGGATTATAAAAGAAATTAAAATTTCCATTCATTAACCTTTGTAAATATAAAATTTCTAAAAGCCATTAATCTTGCATTATTCTTTAAAGATGCAGGATAAACAAAATGTGTTTCTGTAGGTTTGCCTGTTTCCTCAGGTAAAACTTTGGTTATATTGCTTACGTTATGCGCAATGTAATCTGGTAAAGCAGCTAAACCAACTCCACTTTGTACTGCTAATAATAATCCGTAAACACTATTTACTTTCATAATCGATCTTCTTTTTTTTCCATCTTTAACACCATGTTTTAAAACCCAGTCAGGATTATAAACTGGAGATGGAGCTCCTTTTCCGTAAGTAATAAATTTATGTTTATCTAAATCTTTTAAAGTTTTTGGGTATCCATTTTTTTGCAAGTAATCATTTGAACCGTAAATATGATAATTAAAATCAACGAACTTTTTTTGAATTAAATTTAATTGTTTTGGTCTTCTCATTCTTATCGCTACATCTGCCTCTCGTGTACTTAAATCAAGTTCTTTATCATCAAAGATTAGCTCAATTTCAATATCTGGATGTAAATCCATAAATTCTTTAATTCTAGGTGTAAGCCAAGTAGTACCAAAACTTACTACTGTGGTAACTGTAAGTTTTCCATTTAGTTTATCCTTGTGTCCGCTAAGATTAGACTCAACGTCTTTTAATTTTGAAATGATCTCATGTGCTGATTTGTAGAGATATTCACCATTTTCAGTCAAAACCAAACCTCTTGCATGTCTTTCAAAAAGTTGAACTTTTAAATCGCTCTCTAATGCTTGAATTTGGCGGCTTATAGCTGACTGGCTTAAATTTAATATAGTAGAGGCTTTAGTAAAACTAGAGGCCTCAGCAACAGTATGAAAAATTTTTAATTTATCCCAATCCATAAATAAAGTTAATTATAAGTTATTTATTTGGATTTACTATAGCTCTTCCAAAAAACTCCCCTTTTAGAAGTTTTGGATAAGTTTCTAAAAGTTCAGTAAATGAAAGCTCTTTGGTGAAGGATTGAACTTTTGAAAAATCTATTAACTTAGCTGCTTCTCCCCAAACGAATTCTCTTCGTTTTATTGATGATCCTGACGAATCAATTCCCCACAATTTAACTCCTCTTATAATAAATGGCATAACATTTGTATTAATTTTTATACCACCAGCATTTCCGCAAGCGGCCACTATTCCACCAGGTTTTGTTTGAGCAAATATTTTAGTTAAAGCAGATCCTCCAACTGTATCCACTACTCCGTCCCACACTCCTTTTTCTAGTAATTTGCTCTCACCTTCAAACTCTTTTCTACCGATAATATTTTTTGCACCTAGATCTTTTAAGTAATCGTTCTTGTCTTTTTTGCCTGTGACAGCATGAACATCGTATCCCATCTTTGATAAAATCATTACAGCAATACTTCCAACACCTCCTGTTGCACCAGTAACTAAAACATCTTTTACTTTTTCACCTAATAATAATTCTTCTTTCGCTTTTACAGCAAACGAACAAAGCAAAGCTGTAAAACCAGCAGTACCTAACATCATAGCTTTATGTGCATCTAATTCTTTTGGTATTTTGATTAAAAAATTTGAATCAACTTTTGCGTATTGAGAAAACCCTCCAAAATATGCTTCTCCCACTCTAAATCCTGTAAGAATTACTTTATCATCTTTCTTGAATTTAGCGTCTTCACTTTCAACAACTGTTCCTGAGAAATCTATTCCCGGAACAAAAGGAAATTTTCTAACGATCTTTCCTCCATCATTTAAAATCAGAGCGTCTTTATAATTTAAGCTTGAATAGTCAACTTTCACCAATACATTCCCATCTTTTAATTGGGTTTTGTCTATTTCTTTAATTTCTCTTGTGAACTTTTCGTTTTGATTATCGATAACAATAGCTTTGAATTTATCAGACATCTATTTTCCAATATACTTTAGGTATCTATTTTGAATACTTAAATCTTCCTTAAAAGAACCTACAAAATAATTAGTAACAGTTGTTGCTTTCTCTTTTTTTATACCTCGCATAGTCATGCATTGATGTGCCGCATCAATTGTAACTGCTACACCCTTTGCATCTAAAGCGCTCATAAGCGTTTTTGCAATTTGCATTGTCAATCTCTCTTGTGTTTGCAGTCGTTTAGAAAAAATTTCAACTGTTCTAGCTAATTTGCTTAGACCCACAACTTTTTTATTTGGAATATAAGAAACATGAGCAACACCTATTATTGGGGCCATGTGATGCTCACAATGACTTTCTAAGGTTATATTTTTTTCAATTACCATATCATCGTAACCTTCAACGTCACCGAAAGTCTTAGATAAATCTTCTTCTGCATTTTGATGATAGCCTTTAAAATACTCTTTAAATGCTTTCACTACTCGCTTTGGGGTCTCTTGTAAACCTTCTCTACTTGGATCTTCGCCAATCCAAGTTAACAATTTTTTTATCGCCTCTTCAGCCTCTTTATCACTGACTTGAGGTTTATTTGATGACTCTTTATTGATGTCTTTAACTAATTTCATACTATGATGTTTCTATAGGACATGGTTAATTATTGCAAATTGCTATTTTGTCTTTTTTTCACTATTTTACTGTCATGTTTAAAAAAAGAGAAAATGTATTTGAGGTTGAGGAAGGAAAATTTCTCTCTCCAAAATTTGATGACAATGGTCTAATTCCTGTGACCACTACAGATAGTAGTTCTGGAGAGCTTTTGATGCACGGATACATGAATGCAGAAGCTTTAAAAAAAACTATTGAGACAAAAGAGGCTTATTATTGGAGTAGATCAAAAAAAGCTTTATGGCATAAAGGTAAAACGAGTGGATTTATTCAAAAAGTAATTGATTTAAGAATTGATGATGATCAGGATGCTTTATGGATGTCAGTAGATATTGGAAATGGTGCGAGTTGCCATGTCGGATACAAGTCTTGTTTTTATCGATCAATACCTTTAGGGATAATTAAAAACGCTGAAGAAATTGAGCTAGATTTTAAAGAAAAGAAAAAAAAATTTGATCCTGAGGAAGTTTATAAAGGTCAACCTAATCCTACAAAATTATAGATATGAAAGTTTTAAGTCCCTTCGGTCCTAAAATTGCAAGTCTAAAACTATCAGGAAGTTCAATAAGAAAAATAAATATTGAAGTTGATAAAATAATCTCAAAAAAAAATTTATTAAAAAAATTAGATTATTCAAATAAATTAGTTGGACAAGTGAAGCAAGAGTTTCAATTACCAAAAATTTTTATTAAAAAAAATTTAGAAAAAATTTTGTATAAAGCAGTTAAAGAATACATTTATAAAAGTTTAGGAAAAAAAATATCTAAAATTAAAATAAAAAATTTTTGGATAGTACGACAATTTAATGACGAATATAATCCTGTTCATTTTCATGATGGTCATGTTTCGGGAGTTGGTTACTTAAAGATACCTAAATTTGTTTCTAAAAATAAAAAACACACACAAACTGATGGCTCAATAGACTTTATTAATGGGAATAAAATGTTTTTAAGTGAATGCATTTTTAATCATCAACCAAAAGTAGGTGATATGATATTGTTCCCTCATTATTTAATGCATACTGCTTATCCATTTAAAACTAAAGGTGAGAGAAGATCTTTTTCTTTTAATTTAGAAATTGATAAAAAAATCGCAAATGTATTTAGCAAATGAGTGAAAAGAGACAAAAAAACGTTTTTGGAGAACCTCTTGAACCATGTTCAAATGACCCTTTAACTGGTTGGTTTAGAGATGGATGTTGCAATACAGATAAAAACGATCGTGGGGTACATACTGTTTGTGCAAAAGTAACGGATGAATTTTTACAATGGTCTAAAAAAGTTGGAAATGACTTAATTACACCTCACCCTGAATTTGGATTTCCAGGTTTAAAAGATGGGGACTCTTGGTGTGTGTGTGCTACATGGTACGCGAGAGCTATTGAAGAAGGAGCTGCGTGTCAAGTATACTTAAAAAAAACTAATGTTAAAACATTAGATCTTATTCCGATTGAAAAATTAAAGAAATTTGCTTTAGACTTATCTTAATAAATTTTAACGCCTTTATTTTTAATAATCAACTGAAGCTCATTATACTCATCGCAATTACAATTTTTTAGAACTGTTAATCTTTCGTTAGCTTTATCTAATTGATTTGTCTGGACGTAAAGTTCGCCTAAATATTCATTAATACCATTGTGATTTGGTTTAATTTTTAAACCCTCTAAGTAAAATTTTTCGGCTTGGTCAAAATTTCCAACTTTTCTAGTTGTGAATCCCATATAATTTAAAATATCCGGATTTTTTTTATCTGATTTATAAGCCTTTTCTAATTTAGAGAAAGCTTGTGCATAGAGTTTTTTAGCTTTGTCAGATTTATCTTTTTTCTCTAGCTTACCAGCACGCTTAACTAATTTAACAGCATCTTCATACAAAGATTCTTTTGAAGAGTCGCTGCTACTATCGCTACCAGCAGCCATTAGGTGAGTGCTTAAAAATAAAGTAATAAATAGAATTGCAATTTTTTTCATATTAAGTGTTTAAGCATTTTTTACTTTAATTGTTATGCGACAGATGATCTTCCTCCATCTACGCCAAATATTTGTCCTGTTATCCAAGAACTTTCATCTGTAAGGAGAAACTTAGCAACAGATGCGGAGTCACCTCCTTCTCCAATTCTTTTTAGCGGATGCATTTTAGCAATACTCTCAGCCATCTTCTCATTTTTGAGTAAAAAATTTGATATTTTTGAATTAGTCAAACTTGGAGCAATACAATTTACTCTAATGTTTGGGGCATATTCAGCGGCGAGAGCTAAAGTTAATCCTTCGACTGCTCCTTTCGCAGATGAAACTATAGCATGGTTAGGAAAACCTTGTTGTACAGCCACTGTTGAGAATAAAACAACCGACCCTTTGCTTGCCTTTAAATTATCAGCTAAAGATTTAATTATTTCAGTTGCAGAAACTAAATTTAGATTAAATGACTGCATAAAATCACTTTTCTTAGTGAGCTTCAAAGGTTTAAGATCTATAGATCCAACACAATAAGCTAAACCGTTCACCTGCTCGTCTTTAAGATCATTAATTATTTTTTCAGAGAAATTTTCTTCTAAAACATCACAAGTTGAAAACGTAGAATTAAGTTTGTTTGCTAACTCAGATAAACTAGCTTCGTCTCTCCCTACCAAATGTACTTGTTCTCCTGAATCTACAAGCTTTTTTGCAAGTGATGATCCGATTGATCCGGTTGCACCTAATATTACTTTTTTCATAATTAAAAATAACATTATTAAAGGTTATTTACATGCAAATAATGACGCGTGTAATATCTTAATAAAATATGTACTTTATTACTTATGAAGCTTTTTATTATTTTAGGAAATCAATTATTTAACCCAAAATATCTATCTGATTATAAAGATCACATTTTTTTTATGGCAGAGGACTATGGTTTATGTACTTTTGAAAAACATCATAAATTGAAAATTCTTCTTTTTTTGTCTTCAATGAGATCTTTCAAAGATGAACTAAAATCAAAAAATTTTAATTTAATTTATAAAGATATAAATAAAGATTTTAAATTATCCTACGAAAAAAAATTAGAAAAGACTATTAAAGAAAAAAAGATAAGAGAAATTACCTTTTTTGAAATTGAGGATAAATTTTTTGAAAAAAGAATATTAAATTTAGGAAAAAAAAATTCACTTAAGATCAACCAGGTTAAATCTCCAATGTTCTTAATGGAAAGACGGGAATTTAAGGACTACCTTTCTAAAAATAAACGACCTTTCATGGCAAATTTTTATAAAATTGTAAGAACAAAAATGAATTTATTGATGAATAAAAACGGGACCCCGAAAGGAAATAAATGGAGTTTTGATGAGGACAATAGAAAAAAACTTCCGAATGATATTAAAGTTCCTGTAATTTCTAAAACAAAAGAGACAAAGGAAACTGTCACTCTTAAAAAATTCATAAATTCTAATTTTAAAGACCATCCTGGGAATACTGATAAATTTTGGTTTCCTACAACAAGGAGAGATGCAAACAAGTGGTTAGACGAATTTTTAAAAGAAAGAATAAAACTTTTTGGAGATTATGAGGATGCAGTAACAGACAAATCTAATACTGTTTTTCATAGTGCATTAAGTCCACTTATAAACTTAGGTTTAATAGTTCCTGAAGAGATAATAGAGAAATTAAGGAAAATTGAAAATAAAGTACCTATGAATTCTTTAGAAGGTTACATTAGACAGATTATAGGCTGGAGAGAATTTATGAGAGGAATTTATCAAAACTACGATCAACGATTAGATAAGACTAATTTTTTTAATCATAAGAGAAAAATGAAAAAATCCTGGTATGACGGAAGTACTGGTTTAGATCCGTTAGATCATGCAATCAATAATGCTAAAAACTACGGATGGTCCCATCATATCGAAAGACTAATGATATTGGCTAACATAATGAATCTTTGTGAAATAAATCCTAAACAAGTTTACAAATGGTTTATGGAAATGTTTGTAGATTCATCAGACTGGGTAATGGCACCGAATGTTTATGGAATGGGATTATTTAGTGATGGTGGAATATTTGCGACTAAACCATACATTTGTGGATCTAGTTATTTTCTTAAAATGATGCATTTCAAAAAAGGTCCTTGGTGTGATGTAATGGACGGATTATATTGGAAGTTTATAGATAGACATAAGAAATTTTTCTTAAAAAATCCTCGTCTTGCAATGATGGTTAGAGTTTCTGAAAAAATGAATAAAGAAAGAAAAACAAGAATTTTTAAAGCCGCCAATAATTTTATAAAAGAAAATACTAATGGTTAAAGTTTTTTTTAACAATTCATGTAATATTTGTAGAGCCGAAATCAATCATTACAAAAAACATAGTGATAACAGTGTAGAATGGATAGATGTAACTAATAATGAAGAAGCTCAGAAAGTTACCTCAAAATCATATAAAGAACTTTTAAGAAGAATGCATGTTATACAAGACGGTAGAGTAATTGATGGTGCAGAGTCTTTTTTAATAATTTGGAAAAACGTTCCTAAATATAATTTTTTATATAGAATATTTAAAATTAAGCCTCTATTTTTCATATTAAATATTTTCTATGAGATTGCAGCTTATTTTCTATTTATAAAAAATAAACACCTTCTGAAAAATGAAAAAAGCTAATTTGCCCAAAAAAACTTGCCCAGTTTGTAATAAACCTTTTACTTGGAGAAAAAAATGGAGGCTTAATTGGGACAAAGTAAAATATTGTTCAAAGAGGTGCTCCTCTAAATAAATTATTGTAAATTAAAATTAGTCAAAATTTTAGGAATATTGTTTTTAAAATTAAAAAATCCTTTGTTAGAAAACTGCCAAGAAAATTTATCTTCCTCACTCAAAATGAAGTTTAATTCTAAATTTCGCTTTTTTCTTATAGAATTTAAAAAAGAAAAATTCTCTCCAATGCATGGGTGGACAACATCAAATGAGTTAATTTCATCTGCAAGAGTTTGAAATTTTACCTCATCTATGATTTGTAAATCCTCAAATCTTTTTTTTTGGTCATTAATTATTTCTGATTTATAGTCTAGGACCTTTTGTCCAAGCTTTATTCTTCGAGCATCATTATTCAATAAAACTAAGTAAATATTTTTATATTTTTTTAAATTTTTATTTTCTAAATTTAATTCGTTCTCAAATAGTAATAAATTTTCATTTGAATTATCTTCTGTAATAAAATTAAGTGGATTTAATTTATATTCTCTTTTGTCTGTTACAGGTAAAGCGTTTTCATTTAGTTTAACATTTTTATATTTATTATTTGTGAACTTGCTTATATTCCATGACTGAGCAACGTAGTGTTTACCTTTGGTTTGCAAGCCTGCTACCCATCTCCAACTTAAAGTATTAGAGGCGGCATCACCATCATATAAGTGTTTCATAAAAAACTCTGCACCTTTCTGCCAAGGTAAATTTAAAGAAAATATCCAAATGCTAGCAAACCACATTCTTGTATGATTGTGTAAATAATTATTTTCTTTAAGCTCTTTTGCCCAATCATTAAAACATTCAATTTGAGTTTCGCCATTGATTGCCTTTTTATAATTGTCATCTTCCTTTAATCCTTTTAAATCTTCTATAAAGTCAGTCCAAACTTGAGGTCTAAGTTCTAACCAACCTTTCCAATAAACTCTCCAAAATATTTCTTGGATATATTTTTCAACTTTTTGATATGGAAACTTTGCTAAAACTGTCTTTGCGACTTCATATTCAGTAATTAATCTATGAGAGATATAAGGTGATAAGCAAGATACATTTGATTTGTCTTTTGGCCCTAAATCAAAATTTCTTTTGAAACTATAATTTGCTAATTCACTGTTTATAAAAGCATCGAGCTGTTTTAAAGCTCCGTCTCTCGAAATTTCGAATTTCATTAATCTTCGTCATCCCTCCAACCGTCAATAAATAACTTCCAACAAGCGAACGAAACACAAATGATGCCGACGCTAAACCCTAAAAGAACCCCATTATCTTTTCCTAAAAAAATTGTTCCATAATGCGTGCTGAGTATTGGTGGTAAAACTAATATAGCTCCTATTATAAAATATCTAACTACAAAAGGTGGTTTTTTCATTAAATAGTATTTCCTTGATCCATCGGCATTGAAACCCCAGAAGTAAACCAACAATCTTTACAATTTTTTTGAGAAGCTTTTTGAACATGCCATTCATAGAATAATAATTGTTTATCTTTTGCTAATATTTCAATTTTAAAAATATGTTTATTGGGAGTATTCATTATTAGATTAATTTTATGTGAAGAATGATTTAGCAATGATCTATACTGTGCTCCATAAATCATAATTCTAAATCGTTCGTATGGTCCCGTGATTTTTTTATTATCAGGATGGGCAAATAACCAAGTTTGTTTTATACCATCATCATCTTTATTATTATTTTTAAGTGCCTCTAATTGTATTTTGACAACATCGTAAGGCAATAATTTTTTATTTGGGGCGATAGTCTCTCCATTAAGTTCACTACTAAATAAAATTATAATTATAAAAAAGTATATTTTTTTTAATTCCATATTTTCTTTAAAATTTCCTCTCTTTGACAACCTTTTTTATACATTAAATATCTAACAAAATTTTTCTCGTAGTAATCTTGATGGTAAGTTTCTGCTTTGTAGAATTTTTCAAATTTCCAAACTAAAGTTACTATTTTCTTATTAAATTTATTTTGTAATTGTTTAAAAGATTTATCAATCATTTTTTTTTGCTCTAGGTCTTCAAAAAAAATTACTGACCTATAGCTTTTACCTTTGTCACAAAACTGTCCATTAGCATCAAAGGGATCTATATTTTCCCAATACACATTTAGTAGCTCTTCGTAATTAATAATGTTTGGATCATAAGTAATTTCTACTGCCTCAACATGACCTGAGTCAGTATAAATAACATCGGCATATTTTGGATTCTTTAAATGTCCACCTGAATAACCTGAAATTGTTGAAATTACTCCCTTAACTTGGTCAAATGACTCTTCCATGCACCAAAAGCAACCGCCTGCAAAATAAACTTTTTTATTTTCTACAGCATTTAAATTAAAATGGAATAAAAACATCAAAATTATTAAAACTTTTTTCATGAAATTATGATATCTTAAATAAAATGAAAAACGATGACCATATTGTCTTACAAGATAACAAGGGAAAAACAGACAATTTCTGTGAACAATGTAAAAAAGAGGATGAAAGTGTTAAGCAAAACTTAATTATGCATGGTTACAAGATTTGTAAAAGTTGTAATTTAGCAAAAACAATATTTCCGATTTAAATCCCTTTGAATAAAACTATCACCAATAATAAGAAAAAAGCTTGAAATAACCAGGAAACTACAACGACTCCAAAAGCTTTCCAAAGACTGTCGTAATCTAAAGCTGCTTTTACTGCTACAACCATGCAAGCAAGCATCCAAAAAGCAGAACCAATAAATGTAACTGTCATTAATTCTGGTGTAATACCAAACACTCTTATTAAACCTGGTGCACTTGAAAAGCCTATCGTTCTTAAAAGTTCTCCGTGATTACTTTTTGTTTTAGATCCCCCAAAAAGTTTTACTCCAACAAAATAAATTACATACGCCCATACATACCAACTTAATAATGAAAGTGCTGGTGCTATAAGAAAATTAGAAGCTCCTAAATGAATTGAACCAACACCTGCGGCCAAACTAGATAAGACTACTACAGCACCTGCTTGAAAGGTTGCTTTTTTATCCTTTTCAACTTCTTCAAACAATTCAATATCAATTTTAATTGCTCTAAATATTCTATTTAAAAATATATTTATCATTCTATTTTTTTAGTAAATGGCTTTAATAAATTTAAAATCTTATTATGCAAAATTTTATTAGATGTTGCTAGAATATTTCCACCATTTTCTGCTGGCTCATTCTTCCAATTTGTTACTATTGCTCCAGAATTTTTTATTATTGGTATCAAAGGGAGTATGTCATAAGGTTTTAAATTTGCTTCAATTACGGCATCAACTTTTCCTTCAGCTAACAGGCAATAATTAAGTGCATCAAACCCAGCTAATCTAAAAGACCAACCAAATTTTTTAATTACTTTACGTTGTTTTTCATAACTTAATGTTCCATGAAAATTTCCAATTATCTTAATTGTTTTTAAATTATTTTTATTTGATGATTTTAAAATAAATTTTTTTTTGTTTTTATAACAATAAGATTTTTTTTTATCATTAATGTAATATTTATCTAGCTCTGGAAAATTAGCTAAGCCTATCAAAGATCTTTCTTCGTACGATAAACTTATTAAATTTGACCATGTTGGTGCTCCTATAACAAAAGCTCTTGTGCCATCTATTGGGTCAATAGACCATTTATAATTATTTGATGAGAATTTATCTTCAAATTCCTCTCCGATAATAGAGTCCTTTGGAAACTTTTTATTTATTAGTGAGCGTATATATTTTTCAAATGCTCTATCAAAATTAGTTACAGGATCAAAATCTTTTTTTGACTGTGATTTGTTGCTTACTACTAAACCAGACTTAGATTTTGTTTTATAAAATAAGTTCAACTTAGGTGGTAATTTTTTAAGAAAGTTGAATGGTTTGTTATAATCCATTATGTGTATATAGCTTAATTTAAATAAAAATATATATGAAAATACCAAAAAAAATAGAACCCTTGCTCGCAGGACTATTTGCTTCAATTATTATTGGAATTCTTTCTTTCCTTAGCTTCGAAACATCCACAGGTTTTTGGTTAATGTTTTCTTTTGGATCGTCTACTTTAATTGTATTAGTGTTTCATGATAGTGAATTTGCTCAACCTGCAAATGTTTTTTTTGGTCACTTATTAGCAATCGTTATAGGAATTCTTTTTAATGAATTTTTAGGAATGTCTTACTTAACGCTTGGACTATCTGTAGGGACTACTGTAACATTAATGATGTATTTTAAAATTATACACCCTCCTGCAGCCGCAAACCCATTAATAGCATTATTTGCTGATGTTTCACTGAGTTATATTATTTTTCCTGTAATAGTTGGTTCATTAGTCATCATTGTTTTATCTGTAATAATAAATCGATATCTCCTAAAAAGAAATTACCCAGTTAGATGGTTTTAGTTTAATAGAAAAATTGAACTATTTAGAATTATTGCATAGCTTGACCAGGCTAAATAAGGGATCATTAAATAAAAACTAATTTTATCCCTAGAAAAATACTCTTTCATTAAAATTATAATAAATATTAATATAATTACTATGTTTACCAAAGCTATACCAATTAAGTGAAAACCAAAAAATACTACGCTCCATGTACTATTAAAAAATAAATGAATAAAGTAAATTTTTAATAGTTTCGTATCAAAAGATTTTATCCAAACTTTCCAAATTGCAAATGACATTAAAAAATATAATGTTGACCATACAGGAGCAAAAACCCAGCTTGGAGGATTAAAACTCGGTAAAATGATTTGTGAGTACCATGGTTCTTTAAAAGTTGTTGTTGCATAACTGCCAATCATCGGTGCTATAAATGTTATTAAAAGTATAATAAGTAAAGATAAGTATTTATTTTTCATAACTTTATAAGATATAACTAATTTATGTCAGAAAATCAGAAAAATATTTGGGTTACTGGAGCAAGCAGTGGTATTGGTAGAGCAGTTGCTGAAAAATTTGCAAAGGAAGGTTGGAAAGTAGCAGTGTCTGCAAGAAGAGAAGAGATACTCAATGAAATGTCAAAAAATGAAAATATTTTTTCATTTCCTTTAGATGTAACCAACTTTGATAATTGTAAAAGCACATTTGATAAAATATTGAAAAAATTTGGAAATATAGATATTTGTTTTTTATGTAGTGGAACTTATGATCCTAAAAAAGAACAGGAAATTAATATTGAACAAAATAAATTTGTGATGAATGTAAATTATTTTGGTACTCTTAATTGTGTTAAGTCAGTTGAAGAATATTTTAAAAAAGAAAAAAAAGGTCATATCTCAATAGTATCTTCAATTGCAGGGTATAGAGGATTACCAAATTCGAGTGGTTACGGGCCATCAAAGGCTGCTTTGACTAATTTTGCCGAAAGCATCTACTTTGACTTTAAAAAACACAATGTAAAAGTTTCAGTAGTATCGCCAGGTTTCATAAAAACTCCTTTAACAGACAAGAATGAATTTCCAATGCCTTTTTTAAGATCTCCAGAATTTGCTGCAAACAAAGTGTATGACGGGTTAGTTAAAACTAATTCTTTTGAGATAGATTTTCCAAAACAATTAACTTTTACTCTTAAATTTTTAAGAATTTTACCTTACAAGATCTATTTATTTTTAGTTGATAAATTAGTTAAGCGTTAATCTTTAACAAACATAACAGTCAACTCAGCAACTTTTATACCAAATTTTGTCATTGTGGCTCTATTAATTGCAACTCGTTCGTCTTGCATAAATATCCAATCATCAAATGTAATTTTTATATTTTTTCCTTTAACTGGAACTAATAAAACATATTCAAATTTAAATGCTGGACCATAAGAATATCCTTTAGCTTTACCAACTACATCTGATGCTGTTCCTTCATAGTTATGTTCGTCTATTTTAGTAATTGTCCATTGTCGAGTTTGTTTTTCTCCGTCAGTCCAATTAAAAACTTCATCTAAAATTAATTGTGAGCCGTCCCATTTACCATTTAGATCGGCTTTAAATTGTCTTGTTACTTTTCCAGATCTATTTTGAAGAACACCCCAGGCTTTTACATTTCCCGATAAATAATCTTCAATAATTAATCTTGGTTTTTGATCTTTAAAATCTGTTGGTTTCATTGTATTTGCACATCCTGTTAATATTAATAAAGTAAAAATTCCTATTAATTTTTTCATTATATTTACTTATTCGACATCGAAAATTGAATCAAGTCGATGTTTTTAGATTTAAATCCTGCTTCGCAATAAGAGAGATAAAATTCCCACATTCTCTTGAAAGTTTCATCAAAACCTAATGGAGCAATATTGCTCCAAACTTTAATAAAATTTTCTCTCCATGTTGCTAGAGTCTTAGCATAATCATCTGGATAAGAATTTACTTTTAAAAGATTTAAATTATTTTTTTTAATTAATGATTTTATAAAACCGAGTGAAGGCAAAAATCCACCTGGAAAAATATACTTTTGAATAAAATCTTCACTACTTCTATACCTTTCAAATAAGTCTTCTCTAATAGTTATTCCTTGTATTGCAGCTGCTCCATTTACGTTTAGAGATCTTTTAATTGTCTCAAAATATTTATCTAAATATTTTTCACCTACAGCTTCGATCATCTCAATTGAAGCAATTCTGTCATATTTTTCTTTCAGATCTCTATAATCTAAAAACATCACATTTACTTTGTTATTTAAACCTGCATCGTTAATTCTATCTTTTGTAAATTCGAATTGTTTTTTAGATATGGTTATGCAATCAATAGTAACATTATAGTTTTTAGCTAAGTATTCAGAAAAACCTCCCCAACCACAACCTATTTCTAAAACTTTATTTCCGTCTTTGACTTCTAATAAATCAATAAGTTTTTGGTATTTGTTTTTTTGAGCTTTTTCTAAGTTATCATTTGGTTTTTCATAAACTGCGCTAGAATATGTGAGAGATTTATCTAACCATTTAGAAAAAAAACTATTTCCTAAATCATAATGTTTAGAAATATATTTTAGACTTTTTGATTTGGTATTAGAAGCAAAAATTTTTTTTATAAAATTTTTAATTTTTTGTATTCTTAGACTTCCTGAAAATGAATGGACTAATCTTATATTCCTTGCTGTCAATTCAATAAGATTTGTGAGATTAGCAGAGTAAAAGTCTTTACTCATATGTGCTTCACCCAATGCAGAACTTCCACCAACAATTATATTGAAGTAAAATTTTTCGTTGTTTATCTTTATATCAGCCGTGAGTTCGTCTTCTAGATTTCCAAAATGAAAAACCTGTCCATCATAATTGATTAATTTTAAACTTCCGTATTCTATTTTTTTAAGTTTATTTAAAACAATTTTTTCTGAAATTTTGAATAGGCTCATTTAATTTTCTTCGTAACTTAAATTATTAATAATTTTTTTTTCTCTCCCTCTATATATTGCCCCTTTTCTCCATAATAAAAATGCTTCAAAATGTATCGAGCTTATAATCTTAAACGTCATTAATGGATATTTAAAAAAATTTATCAACAACTGCTTGAGTGAAAATTCTTTTTTGTCACCTACTTGAGTTGCGGTAAGGACTGTCCCTGAATTATCTGTTTGCTTGATAAATACTGAAAGTCTCTCATTAGGATTTAAAAGTTTAAAATTATAATATGTGTTCATATCCATAAAAGGAGATACGTAAAACTTTTTTTTGCATTTCTGCTCGATTTTCTCATTTTTAGTAACTTTAAAAATATATGTATGTTGTTCATTAAATGTATTTTTCACCTCATAAAATATCGCTCTTAAATTTTCTTTTTCGTAACAATAAAATATACTCAGAGGATTAAAAACATATCCAAAAATTCTTGGATAACAAAGCAACTTTATCTTTGTAATTTGATTATTAATATTAAATTTTTTTAAATTTTCAATAACCCACTCTTTCAAAAAACTTCCGTCTCTAGCTCCATGATCTTTATTATAAAAACTAAAAACATTAAATTTGTTAAAAGAAAAAATACTTATTTTTGTATCTAGTAACTCAAGTTCATCTAAATCGATTAATAAAGAAAAAGTTTTATATTTTAATTCGTGTTTGACAGGTTTAAATCTATGATGAGTTACGAGACCATTGTATATACAAGAATTCATTAATTTTTAAATTTTTCTAATAACTTTAATGAGGATTTTAAACCATCTTCATGAAAACCGTAACCAAAATAACTTCCGCAAAACCATGTCCTTTTTTTACCTTGGAGAGAGTGCAAATCTTTTTGTAAAGTTACATTCTCGTTATTAAAATATGGGTGTGTAAAGTTTACTTTTTTTATAATATTTTCCTCACTAATTTTTTCTACAGGATTTAAAGTTAAGAAATAATTTTTTTCAGTCTTAAGATTTTGTAATTTATTAAGCCAATATGTAACACATGTTTTATTTTCTTTTGTAATTGAATTCCAACTTGACCATGCAGATTTTCTTTGTGGCATTAAATTTTTATCTAAATGTAAATAAGCATTATTAGAAACGTATGAAAATTTTGTTAAAATCTCTTTTTCTTCTTTAGTTGGATCGTCTATCATTTTAAGACTTTGGTCTGCGTGAGAAGCTAAAACTACATGATCATAATCAATGTACTCATTACCAATTGAAACCCTCACATTATTTTCGCTTCTTACAATTTTGTTAACTTGATAATTTTTAAAAACTTCACCACTTATTTTATTAAGGATTTTATTTACATATGTTCTACTGCGATTAGTAACTGTGTACCATTGAGGTCTATCTTTTAATTTAAATAATCCATGATTTATAAAAAAATTTAAAAAAAGTTTTAAAGGCATATCTTTTGCTTTTTCAAAAGGCATAGACCATATAGCCGCTACCATTGGAATAATATGATACTCAATAAAGTAATTTGATAATTTTGATTTATTTAAATATCCACCTAATGTTTCATCCGTAATATTTTGGCTAAGAAGTAATGGAGCTTTTTTGTAAAAACTAATTATTTCATTAATCATTTTTAAAAATTTAATATTGAACAGGTTTTTTTTGTTTGCAAATATTGCATTTAAGTTGCTCCCACCATATTCTATATTTGTGTTTTTAATAGAGACAGCGAAAGACATGTTGCTTTTTTCAAACGGAACGTCTAATTCCTGAAAAAATTTTATTAAGTTTGGGTAAGTTAATTCATTAAAAACAATGAATCCTAAATCAACTGGTGTAACTTTATTATCTTCTTTAATGTCATAAGTATAAGAATGACCTCCAAAATGATCATCTTGCTCAATTAAATCAACTTTATGTTTTTTTGAAAGATAATATGCTGCGGAGAGACCAGAAATCCCTGCACCAATTACTGCAATTTTCATTATTTATTTTTATGCAGCTTCATCTTTATATTCATCCATAGAAGGACATGAACATACAAGATTACGATCTCCATATACATTGTCTACTCTTGCTACAGGAGCCCAATATTTATTATTTTTTACGTATTCAGTTGGAAAAGCTGCCTCTTCTCTTGAATAAGCATGTTTCCACTCGGTTGAAGCTAGTTCAACATAAGTATGAGGAGCATTTTTAAGTGGATTGTCTATTTTGTCAAATTTAGACGATTCAACCAGATTAATTTCTTTTTTAATTTTAATGAATGCATTACAAAATTTATCTATTTCCTCTAAATTTTCACTTTCTGTTGGCTCAATCATAATTGTACCAGCAACAGGCCATGACATAGTTGGTGCGTGGTAACCAAAATCAATTAATCTTTTTGCTAGATCCTCTTCCGAGATCCCTGAACTTGCTTTAATTGGTCGAATATCAATTATGCATTCGTGCGCGACATTGCCGTTCTTGCCAGTATAAAGAACTTTATAATCTTTAGATAATTTTTTTGAAATATAGTTAGCGTTTAATATTGAAACTTGTGAAGCTTTTTTCAACCCTTCCGCACCCATCATCTTAATGTACATCCAAGATATTGGAAGTATACTTGAGCTTCCCCAAGGAGCGGCTGAAACAGCTCCCATTCCATTCTTAGGACCAGCTTCTCTAATGATTTCATGTGTCGGTAAAAAATCAGCTAAATGCTTAGCGCAAGCAATCGGACCCATTCCTGGTCCGCCTCCACCGTGAGGTATGCAAAATGTTTTATGTAAATTAATATGGCAAACATCAGGTCCAAATTTTCCCGGTTTGGCAATACCCACAAGTGCGTTTAAATTAGCCCCATCCATATAAACTTGTCCACCGTGCTTATGAATAACATCACAAATTTCAATGATTTTTTCCTCAAATACTCCGTGAGTAGAGGGATATGTAACCATTAATGCAGCTAAATCTTTTGAGTATTTTTCAGCTTTATTTTTAAGATCGTCTATGTCAACGTTTCCATCATCGTCACAATTGACAACAACCACTTTCATCCCACACATTTGAGCACTAGCTGGATTAGTTCCATGAGCAGAGTCTGGGATAAGACAAACGTTACGATTTTCTTGTTTATTATTCTTATGGAATTTTCTTATTGTCATAAGACCTGCATATTCTCCTTGGGCCCCAGAGTTAGGCTGCAAAGAGACTGCGTCATATCCTGTAATTTCTTTTAAATCATTTATTAAATCATTAAAAAGAATTTTATATCCTTCCATTTGATTTGTAGGGACGAAAGGATGTGGAAGTGAAAACTCTTTCCAAGTAATAGGAATTAACTCAGCTGTTGCATTGAGTTTCATCGTACAAGATCCTAAAGCGATCATTGACCTATTTAGAGCAATATCGCAATCTTCGAGTTTCTTTAAATATCTGAGCATTTCAGTTTCAGAATGATATTTGTTAAAAACTGGATGAGTTAAGTATTTTGAAGTTCTTAATAGATTTTTTGGAAGATTATCTAGCTCTACCTTAACGTCTTGTTTTATTATTTTAGAAATTCCAAATATTTTTAATAATATATTAACGTCATCAAGTTTTTTTGCTTCGTCAAAAGCAACAGATAAATGTTCCTCATCAACTTTTCTTAAATTAATATTTTCTTTTAATGCAGCATCATAAATAGAATTTGTTTTTTTATTAGTTTTAATCGTAACGGTATCGAAGAAATGATTTGATAAAATATTGTAACCACCAGCTTTAATATTATCAGCAAAAATTTTAGCTAATTTAGAGGTTCTATTAGCTATTTTCAATATTCCTTCTGGTCCATGATAAATTGCAAAAGCAGCAGAAATGATAGCTAACAAAGCTTGAGCAGTGCAAATGTTGCTTGTAGCTTTATCTCTTCTAATGTGCTGCTCCCTAGTTTGTAAAGAAAGTCTGTAAGCTTTTTTTCCGTGTCTATCTTTTGATACACCTATAATTCTTCCAGGCATTGATCGTTTAAATTCTTCCTTAGTTGCGAAAAATGCTGCGTGCGGACCACCATATCCCATTGGGATACCAAATCTTTGGGCACTACCTACAGCGATGTCAGCACCTAATTCTGCTGGAGTTTTTAATCTAGCTAGCGCCAATAAATCACAAACTAAAATTGCTTTTCCATTTTTTTTATGTATTTGACTGATGCTTTCACTTGGATCATTTATTTCACCTAAAGTTCCCGGGTAAGATAAAACTCCACAAATTATATCCTCATTAATTTTTGTAAGTTCTTTTTTTTCATCACCTATGATCAGTTCTAAACCAAAAGGATTTGTTCTTGTTTTAATAAGATCAATCGTCTGAGGGTTGCAATTACTTGAAATAAATATTTTTTTTGAATTAGTCTTATCTAGTCTCTGGCTTAATCCTACTGCCTCAGCTGTTGCTGTTGCTTCATCTAATAGAGAAGCATTAGCTATATCCATGCCCGTTAAGTCAATTATTGATTGTTGAAAATTTAAAAGCATTTCAAGACGACCTTGCGCCACTTCAGGTTGGTAAGGTGTATAAGATGTATACCATCCTGGATTTTCTAAAATATTTCTAAGAATTACATTAGGTGTAATAGAATTATAGTATCCCATTCCAATAAAATTTTTAAAGATTTTATTTTTTTTAGATATAGATTTTAATTTTTTTAAAGCATCGTTCTCTGACATTGGCTGATCGATTTTAAGATCATCTTTTAATAAGATTTTTTCTGGTACAGTATTGCTCATTAGATCCTCTAATGATTTATACCCAACATATTGCAACATTTTGGACTGATCTTCTTCAGAAGGACCAATATGTCTTTTAATAAATTCTTTTGAATTATCGTCAATCATTTAACTAGGGTTCTCCTTACAAAATTTATCGTATTCATCTTTTGACATGAGCGAGTCATACTCACCTTTGTCTTTAATCTTTAACTTAAAAAACCAGCTGGCACCTTCAGGGTCGGTATTTACGCTTCCGGGATCATCTGCAATGGCTTTATTTCCCTCAGTAATTTCTCCAGAAATTGGAGAATAAACATCACTCGCAGCTTTAGTAGACTCTACAACAGCTGCTTGGCCTTCTTTTTCTACAGCTTTGCCTGCATCAGGAACCTCCACAAAAACAATATCACCGAGCATTTCTGTTGCATGCTTAGTTATTCCTACTGTAGCAACGTCTCCATCTAGTGAAACCCATTCATGTTTTTTAGAAAACTTTTTTTCACTCATATTTGTTTCTCCTTATTTAACATAACTTTTTTTGTAAAATGGAAGTTCAGAAATCTTACCCCCATATTTTTTTCCTCTCACTTCAAGCTGAATTGATGTGCCTATTTCAGAAAATTCTGATTTAACATATCCCATTGCAACTGGAGCGTTCACGCTCGGGCCAAAAGTACCACTTGTAACGAATCCTATTTCATTATTATCTGATGAAAAGATTTTCGTATTTTCTCTAGCTATAACTTTTCCATCTGGCTTTATACCAACTCTAATTTTTTCACTTCCGTTTGCTAGTAAATTTTTAATTTTTTCCCATCCATTAAAGCCGCCAACTTCTTTTCTTTTTTTTGCTATAGCCCATTTTAAATTAGCCTCTACTGGATTTATTTTTTCATTTAAATCATGGCCATATAAACAAAGGCCTGCCTCTAATCTTAATGTATCTCTAGCTCCTAAACCTATCGGTTTAACTTTATTTGAAATTAAATAATCAATTAGCTTTTCAACTTTTGTGTTTGAAATTGAGATTTCAAAACCATCTTCACCTGTATATCCAGATCTTGTTACATAAAGATTTTCACCTTCATACTCAAAATTACTTCCTGTCATAAATTTTAAATTAGCTACACCCGGAATTAATTTTTCTAAAATCTCTACAGATTTGGGTCCTTGTAACGCTATTAAAGATAAATCGTTGTTTAAAAGATGTTTATGGTTTTCTTTTAAAAATTGTGAAATTTGTTTGATATCGTTTTCCTTACAAGCTGCGTTTAAGATTATACAAAAACCTTTTTCTGTTCTTGTGATAATTAAATCATCAATTATTCCACCTTCATTATTAAGTAAAAAAGAATATTTTGAATGGTTAACTTTCAAATTTTTTAAATCTGCTGGTATAATTTTTTCTAAAGACTCAATTAATGTTTCGTCCCCTTCTAAAAAAAATTGTCCCATATGTGACACATCAAAAAATCCAGCGTGTGTTCTTGTAGAAATATGTTCCTTAACAATACCATCTTTATATTGAATAGGCATTTCATAGCCAGCGAATGGAACAAATTTTGCTCCTAAGTTCTTATGATAATTATATAAAGCTGTTTTTTGTACTTCCATAATAACTCTTTTTTTTCAAACCCCATCTGTCCATGTACCTGAGAGATTTAATCCTTCGGTGAGGCTTACGCCTGCTTTCCAGAGTTATTACGGTAACGGTCCTTTTGCCTGAGAGTTTCCGGGGTGGTTGCTCCTTCGGCGCCAAAATGGTCTCTCCCGTTACGATGAGGACTTTCCTCTAAATGCAATAAAAAGTCAAATGCAAATTATTCAAGTCTTGCTATGTTTTTTGTCAAAACTCTTCAATATTATTGCTAAAATAATGACCGCTCCACCTATAAATACACTTATTGGAGGAATTTCACTCAAAAATAACCATACCCATAAAGGTCCACATAAAGTTTCCATTAACATAAGCAAACCTACTGTAGCTGAAGCCGTTGTCCTTGAACCAATTGTGATACATATAAATCCAAGTGCAAGTTGGGGAACACCTAATAAAAATCCCATAAAAAGATCGTGTGAAGAAAATTCAAAAGATTTAGATAAAATAGCACCATAAATTAAACTAAAAATTCCAGAGTAAAGCATTGCTGGAACCATATCTAAATTAGAATTTTTTCGAATTATCATAACGTAAATTGCAAAATTAATCGGAATAACTAGTGCTACTAGATTACCAAATAAAGATCCTGTTGAAATTGAGTCTCCAACCATTATTAGTATTCCGCTCATAGCTAAAAAAATTGAGGATGATCCAATTAAAGAAACTTTTTCTTTCAGATAAAAAAAACCAAAAATTGCTAAAAACATTGTCTGAGTACTTATTATAAATACGACATTAGCTACTGTTGTATTATTCATAGCGATAATAAAAGCAACAAAGCTGAATGACATTACAAAGCCTCCTAGGATACCGGGAATTCCAGAGTCTTTAATTACCTTAAAAACTTTATTTTTGTAAGTAAGTGACAAAAATAAAATTAGGGCAATTATAAAAAAAAATGATCTTAAAAATAGTATTTGCCAAACATTAGCTTCTTGAAATGATCTAACAATAAAGCCTCCCCAGCTTAAACAAAATCCACCAAACAAAAGTAGCATGTAACCTGGAATTTTATATAGAAATTGCATTTAAAACTTTCTTAAGATTTTACTGAAATAAAATTTTAATGTTAATGATCTTAATATCATAAAACACATAAGTGAAAACCATAAACCATGATTACCAAAATATTTAATCAAATTAATAGATATAATAATAAAACTCACAACAGAAATTATCATGGCATTTCTCATTTCTCTTGTTTGTGAAGCGCCTATAAAGATTCCATCAAGTTGGTAACAGAACGATGCAATAGGTGGAATTATGATAACCCATAAGAAATGTTTATAAGATATAAATCTTAATAATTCTATATCTGTAATGATGTTAATTATTTGTTTAAAAAAGATTATATAAACAAATGATACTATTAATGCAGAAACAAAACTAATTTGAATGGAGTTTTTTACAACAGATAAAAAAGAATTTTTAACTTTTCTGCCAATAGTAAAACCCACTATACCTTCTGTAGAAAACGCATAAGCATCTAAAAAGAAAGCAGCTAATATGATAAACTGCATTAATATAGTATTTACAGCTAAATAATCTTCGCCAAGTTTTGAACCTAAATATGTGACCCATAAAAATGAAAAAGTTAGAAATAAAGTTCTAATAAAGATATCTAAATTGATATTAAATAGTTTAACAAGTTTTGATTTAATAACAATTTTTTCAAATCTAGGTATTAATTTGAATTTTTTAATTATAAATCGATAAGTAAAGAAACTAAAAATTATTACTGTCAAAAAACTTGCAAATAAAGTGCCGAGAACAACACCTAATATGTCTAAATTGTAAGATAAAACTAAAACAGAACTAAAAACTATATTTAAAATAGATAAAGTTACTATCATTAAGCTAGAAATCTTTGTTTTTTGTATTCCAAGATAAAATCCAACTAAAATATAGATTACTAACTCTGCTGGGACTGAAAAAACTCTTACGTTTAAATAAGTATTAATTAAATTTTGTGTTCCTAAAGATGTACTAAAAAAATGTTGAATAGAGATATTTATTAATGGTTTAAAAATTATAATTAAAAGAGCTATCGCCATGGCAATAACAAAATTTCTTAATAATGTTCTTACAATTTCTCTATAATCACCTCTACCATAAGCTTGAGAAACAATTCCAACAGTACCCATTCTTAAAAAGCCAAAACTCCAGATAATCATGGTCATTACTGATGTAGCGATGCTCGTTGCAGCTAGATATTTAGTTTCTCCTAGATTTCCCATTAAACCGGTATCCACAATTCCAACTAAAGGAATTGCTAAGTTTGAAAAAAACACTGGAATGGACAATAAGATGATTTGTTTTTTTGAAAATTTTGTTGAATATTTTGCTAATTTCATTTTTCTGCTTTAAAGTATATAATTATGCTTATATACACCTCTTAGGACAATGTTAGAGCAATTATTAATTACCTTTCAAATACTTATAATTGATGTTGTGATGGCCGCAGATAATGCCATCATTATAGGTCTAATTGCAGCAAACTTTGCACCTGATAATAGAAAAAAAATTATTGCATTGGGTGTTGCAGGAGCTTTTATTTTCAGGATATTTTTTGCAACAGGTGCAAATTACATATTTGAGTTTCCTTGGGTAAAAATTTTAGGTGGTTTACTTTTAATTTGGGTAATCAATAATCTAAGACAAGATTTCTTTGGTCAAAATAAAATTAGATCTCCACAATTAAAATCAAAAGAACCGAAAAGTTTCGGCACTGGTGTATATCAAGTTTTGATTGCTGATTTAACATTGAGTTTTGATAACGTATTAGCTGTAGTAGCTGCATCTAAAGGAAATTTTCACATAATGGTAATTGGTCTTTTATTATCTGTATTTCTAATCGCTACACTTGCAAGTTACTTTGCAGACTTTATTAAAAAACATCAATGGCTTGGGTATTTGGGTTTAATTGTAATTTTAATTATTGCATTGCAATTAATCATTGGAGGTCTTGTGAACTACGAAGTCCTATCTATCAACGAAAAATTTAAATTCTTATTCGCAATATGATAGATTTTTGCGTTCTAGGGTCAGGAGTTGCTGGCTCTACAATTGCAAATCTTTTATCTAAAAAATACTCAGTTCATGTCTTTGATAAAGCAAGAGGTCCTGGAGGGAGAGCATCAAATAAAAGATTTAAAAATTATTTAAGCTTTGATCATGGAGTTCAATATATATCTCCAAAATCAAAACTATTTATTAAATATATTCAAAAGCTTTATAAGAATAAAATATTAAAAAGTTGGGATGGCAATCATTTAGATTTTACATTTGAGAAAAAACCGTTTTCAACAAAATATATAGGTAGTAGAGCTAATAACGATTTAGTTAAGCATAATTTAAAAAAAATCAAACAGTCATTTGCTTCTCCAATTGAAAAAATTGTTTTCAAGAAATATTTTTGGGAAATTACTTTAAAAAATAAATCAAAATATCAATTTAAATCATTGATAATTACTTGCCCTTTTCCTCAATTAAAAAAATTAGCAAAAAATTATTTAGATAAAAGTATTTTAAAACTTAAAGTTCAAATGCAACCTAATATTACAGTAATGATAGCTCTAAAAAATCAAAAAAAACTTCCAATAAGTTCGATTAAATTTAATGATGATATTTTAGCTTGGGCCGCTAATGAAAATAGTAAAAAAAGATTTGAATCAAATATTAATTTATGGACACTTCAAGCGACACTTAAATGGTCAAAAAAAACTATTAATAGATATAAAAATGACAAATCAATTATGAGTCAATTAATCACCCGTTTTACAAAATTAACTGGATTTGAAAAAAATAAAATAATTTTTAAAAGAATTCATGGTTGGAAGTATTCATATAATTACAAAAAAACTCCTTACTTAAGCATTTGGTATAAAAAAATTAATTTGGGTGTTTGTGGAGATTGGTTAAATGGTCCGAAAGTTGAAAATGCATGGTTAAGCGCTAATGATCTAGCAAGAAAAATAAGATAATTAGAAAATACCTTTACTACTTTTAGATTTATCTTTTATTGAACTTTTAACCTCAACGTTTAAGCCCATTAAATCTTTGGCTTTTAGTTTAGGAAGATTTTGTACGCATTTTAAAAATCGATCTGACTCTTTTTTAGAAATTATACCATCAGTTAAAGTTTTAAATTTATATATATATTCTTTTCGAGTAAATGGTCTTTTTCCTGCTGGATGAGCATCAGCAACATTAATCTCCTCAGACATTGTAGATCCATCTTTCATTGTGATTATTACTTTACCACCAAAACATTTATTATCAGGATTAGGATCGTGATATTTTTCTGTCCATCTTGCATCTTCTCTTGTTGAAATTTTTTGCCAAAGTTCAACAGTGCTTTTTCTTTGCGCCCTTTGAGGTGTATAGGATTTAACATGGTGCCATGCTCCATCCTCGAGTGCTACCGCAAAAATATACATTATAGAGTGATCTAAAGTTTCCCTGCTCGCTTTTGGATCCATTTTTTGAGGATCGTTTGCTCCAGTTCCGATTACGTAATGAGTATGATGACTAGTTTCAATTACAATATTCTCGATGTCACTAACATTAGAAATCTTTTTATGAAGGCTTCTAGCTAGATCGATTAATGCTTGTGATTGATATTCTGCTGAGTGTTCTTTTGTATAAGTTTCAAGAATTGCTCTTTTAGGCTCATTAACATTTGGTAATGGTACTGTATATTCTTTGTCTGGTCCTGATAAAACATAAGCAATTACACTATCTTCTCCCTCGTAAATTGGTGATGGTGCACCCTCACCTCTCATACATCTGTCAACAGCCTCTACAGCAAGCTTACCGGCATGAGCTGGTGCAAAGGCTTTCCAGCTAGAAATTTCTCCTTTTCTAGATTGTCTTGTTGAAACAGTTATATGTAATGCTTGCTGAACGGATTGATAAATTAGATCTGTTTTTAGATTTAATAAGGTTCCTATACCAGCTGCAATACTTGGTCCTAAGTGAGCAATGTGATCAATTTTGTGTTCATGTAAGCATATACCTTTAACTAAATTAACTTGTACCTCGTAACCTGTAAGTATTCCTTTTATTAACTCTTTCCCATTGCATCCTTTTTGTTGTGCAACTGCTAGGATTGCCGGAATATTGTCACCTGGGTGACTATAATCTGCTGCTAAAAAAGTATCGTGATAATCTAGTTCTCTCACAGCAGTTCCGTTGGCCCATGCAGCCCATTCACAATCCACTTTAATTTTTGAATTTAAACCAAAAATAGTAGCCCCTAATTTTCGAGAGTGAGCTAAAGCCATTGCTCTTGCTGAAACAACAGGTCTTCTATTAAAAGAAGCAATAGCAACTGAAGCATTATCTATAATTCTATTGATAACCATATCAACTGCATCTTTATCTATTTTTGCTTTATCTGATGCAATCTCTGCAATTTTCCAGGCTAATTGGGCTTCTTTTTTTAGATTTGATTTTGATGGATGAACTTTAACTTTTATATCTCTCATTTAGTTGGCGAGCATATTTCTTAAAACGTACTGCAAAATTCCTCCATTTTTGTAGTACTCAACTTCATTTGCGGTATCAATTCTACAAAGCATTTGAATTTTTTTACTTGTCCCGTCTTGGTATTTTATCTCACAAGTAACTTCTTGTCTTGGTTTAACACCTTTATCAATATTTACAACTGAAACTAATTCTGCTCCTGTAATATTTAATTTTTTACGATCAAAACCCTCTTTAAATTGAAGTGGTAAAACTCCCATTCCAATTAAATTTGATCTATGAATTCTCTCAAAACTCTCTGCTAAAACAGCTTTAATTCCTAAAAGTTTAGTTCCTTTAGCTGCCCAATCTCTTGATGAACCTGTACCATATTCTTTACCGGCTATTACAACTAAATCATTTTTTCTTTTTTTGTATTCCATTGCGGCTTCATAAACGCTCATTACTTTTCCATCTGGCTGTAACGTTGTAAATCCACCTTCAGTGCCAGGAGCCATTTCATTTCTTATTTTAATATTTCCAAACGTTCCTCTCATCATTACTTCATGATTTCCCCTTCTCGCACCATATGAATTAAAATCTTTTTGTTGTATTTGGTGCTTCATAAAATAATCACCCGTTGGACTTTCTTTTTTAATACTTCCTGCTGGTGAAATATGATCCGTTGTTACTGAGTCAGCTAACAATAAAAGAATTCTAGCATCATTGATTGGTTTAAAACCTTCTGGTTTGTCAGGTAAATCATCAAAAAATGGAGGTCTTTTTACATATGTAGAATTAGCTTCCCAGTTATAAATATCACTATCTGTTGTGTTAATAGCTTGCCATTCTTTAGGTCCCTCTGACACATTTGAATATCTTTGCTTAAACATATCTGCGTTTAAAGAACTTAACATTAAATCTTCAATCTCTTTATTGCTTGGCCAAATATCTTTTAAGAAAACATCTTTACCATCTTTATCTTTTCCAAGAGCAGATTTATACATATCAAAGTTCATGTTACCTGCTAAAGCATAAGCAACAACTAATGGAGGTGAAGCTAAGTAATTAGCTTTTACATCTGGATTAATTCTTCCTTCAAAATTTCTATTTCCAGATAAAACTGAAACAGCGTAAAGATCATTTTTATTTATCGCATCCGATATATTTTGATTTAAAGGTCCAGAGTTACCAATACAAGTAGTGCAACCATAACCCACTAAATTAAAACCAAGTTCATCTAAATATTTATTTAAACCAGCTTTTTCCAAATAATCTGTTACAACTTGCGAACCAGGAGCTAAAGAAGTTTTTACCCAAGGTTTAACTTTTAACCCTTTTTCATGAGCTTTCTTCGCTAAAAGACCTGCACCAATCATTACGCTTGGGTTAGAAGTATTTGTACAAGATGTTATCGCGGCAATTACGATATCACCATCTTTTATATTAAAGTCAGTACCTTCAACTTTAGCTTCAATAGCCTTATCTCTTTTTGCATTTTCTTTATAAACTTTTGCAAAAGCAGTTGAAGCCTCGGTAAGTAAAACTTTATCCTGGGGTCGTTTAGGTCCAGAAATGCTTGTTACTACACTGCTAACATCTAATGAAAGAATATCTGTAAATACAACATCATTGCTTGCCCAAAGCCCTTGTTCTTTTGAATATTTCTCGACTAATGCTATTGTTTCCTGATCTCTCCCGGATAATTTTAAATATTTAAGAGTTTCATCATCAACTGGAAAGAAACCACATGTAGCTCCATATTCGGGAGCCATGTTTGCAATTGTTGCTCTATCAGCTAAAGTTAAATTTTTTAAACCTTCACCATAAAATTCTACAAATTTTCCAACCACACCTTTTTTTCTAAGCATTTCAACAATGACTAAAACTAAGTCTGTTGCAGTTGTTCCTTCTTTTAATTTTCCTTTAAGTTCAACTCCAACAACTTCTGGAATTAACATTGAAATAGGCTGACCTAACATTGCAGCCTCTGCTTCTATTCCACCAACACCCCAACCTAAAACAGATAAACCATTGACCATAGTAGTATGGCTATCAGTTCCAACTAAAGTATCTGGATAAGCATATAACTCATTTCCACTTTTTGATGACCAAACAACTTTAGATAAATATTCTAAATTCACTTGATGACAAATTCCTGTTCCAGGAGGCACAACTCTAAAATTATCAAATGCTTTTTGTCCCCACTTTAAAAAGGAATATCTTTCACCATTTCTTGAAAATTCTCTTTCAACATTTTTATTGAATGATTTTCCTGAAGCATATTCATCGACCATCACTGAATGATCTATAACTAAATCAACTGTAGATAATGGATTTATCTTATCTGGATTTTTATTTTTATTTTTTACCGCATCTCTCATTGCTGCAAGGTCTGCAATAGCAGGAATTCCGGTATAATCTTGCAATAAAGTACGTGCAGGTCTGTAAGCTATTTCTGTGTTTGATTTTTTATTTTTAAGCCAATCTTTTAAGGCTAATATTTGTTTTTTATCTACAGTTACATCATCTTCATACCTTAGAAGATTTTCCAATAATACCTTAAGTGATTTAGGAAGTTTTGATATTCCTTCTAATCCATTTTTTTCTGCTGTTTTTAAGTTGAAATATTTAAAATCTTTTCCTGATGAACTGAGAATATCTAGTGATTGAAAAGAATTTTTACTATTAAATTTCATGCGCTATACATAGAACAAAATCACACAAACGATAAGTAAAAAAGACATTGTATAATTAAAATTCTTAATAAATTTATCACTTGTGGCGAATTTTCTCATGTATTTACCCATTAAACACCAAGCTGTTTGACTTCCAACAGCCATTAAAAACCAGACTAAAGTCAAAGTTATAGAATCTCTTAAATAATTGTTTTGCGTATCAATGAATAAAGAAATTGAAGTTAAACCGACTATAATGCTTTTAGGATTTATGAATTGAAACCAAAAAGTATTTAAAAAGGTTACTGGTTTTGGATCAATCTTTTTATCTTTAGTTTGTCCTGCAAAAGATAATTTATACGCCATATATAATAAGTAAATTGACCCTAATATTTTAATTGTAGTTTGAATAAATGTATACTTTTGAAAAATAGCTCCAGAAGTCAATTGCAAAAGTATAATTAAAAGTGTCCATCCGATAATTACTCCAAGCATTGTTGGAATAGCTTTTCTAAATCCAAAATTGAAAGCTGTATAAGATGTCATGATATTATTTGGACCAGGAGAAAACGCAGTTGCAATGCCGAATAATATTAATGGAAAAAGTTGCATTTAAACTTAATGAGGCGCTCTAAATCTACTATGGCACGCTGTACAATTACTCCACATTAACTCCTTTTGTACTGCTCTAAGGTCTTCTGCGGTGTCAATGGCTTTAGCAAGTTTGATCATATCGTCTGAAGCTTTTTGCATTAAAGCATTAAACTCATCTTTGTTTTCCCAAATACTTGGAAGTGCTTCCGTTTTAAAACCTTCTTTTGTATTTTCAGGAAAATAATCCAATAATTTTTTATAGTTATCTGAAATTTTCTTCATTAAAGGTTTTGCCTCTTCAATTTTTTTAGATTTCAATAATATAGATATTTTTTTTGCATTTTGATAGTTTTCACTAAACATAGCTTTTCTGCCTTTTATGATTTCTTCTACAGTCATAGCGTTAGCATAAAAGGGAAAGCTCATGAAAAAAATAAAAATAATTGTTTGTATTATTTTTATTTTTTGTTTCATAAGATTATATTGTCATGAATACTGAGGATTTCCCATCTTTAAGTTGATAAATAACATAGGGTTCGTCTTTATCACCTGGCATTCCTGGTGTGCCAATCGGCATTCCGGGCAAAGCTATACCATCAATATCGGGTTGCTCTTTTAATAATTTTTCAACCGCCTCAAAAGGGACATGTCCTTCAATAAAGTATTTACCCATAATAGTAGTATGGCAAGACTGCATTTCGACTGGGATGTTATACTTTTGTTTTATTGTATGAAGGCTTCTCATATCTGTTTGTTTAACTTTAAATTTTTCTTCCTCTAAAAATAAGACATAGCCATAGCAACATCCGCAAGTAGGAGTTTTAAAAACTTCGACAACTTGTTTGGTGTTAATATTGGCTAGAGCATCTTTTTTATCTGTGACAAAATTAAAGATATAAAAAACAGAGAATAAAACTACTGTAAAAATAATGAATTTAGATATGGTGCTTTTAAATGACATGTCTAATAATAATTAATAATGAAAATTTTTAACAGTCAAAATGAATATGGCCTATTGGCCAAATTGTTCCACTGGGTAACATTTATAGTCTTAATAGCACAAGTCCCTTTTGGATTTTATTTAGTAGGGCTTGAATTTTCTGACGAAAGAATTGAACTTGAAAATATACATATCCTAGTTGGAATAACCGTTTTCTATCTTACTTTGTTTAGACTTATTTGGAAATTTTTTAATAAAAGTCCATCTGAAACTAAAAGTTTTTTTAAAGGACAAGTCTTCATCGGAAAGGCTAACCATTTTTTGCTTTATGTAACTATTTTTTCTATAACTATTTCTGGAATTCTTAAAAAACTTTATATGGGAGAAAAGCTAAATTTCATATTTTTTAAATATGGATTTGAAAAAGATAATTTTGTTTTAGCTGATGCTTATTATGAAGTTCATATTTATGCTAATTACTTATTATTAGCACTTGTAAGTCTGCACATACTTGCAGTGATTGTTCATCATTTTGTTTTTAAGGATAAAATCTTAAACAAAATTACTTAATGGCAAGCCTCGTTAAATTTTTTTAGTCTCCAATAATTATATGGCCAAGGCGTTACAAAACCAACAGCTAACATTATTGGTACAACCCACCAAGTTAAAATAGCTCCTCCAGTAAGAAAATAGTCAGTAGCATTCATGGCAATTTCCATGCTTACCATTGAGATTAAACTCATTCCAACAGCTGTTTTAAAAGCTAATTTTAAAGAAAAATTTTGCCTTAATAAGATAATCGTTTCTAAGATTATACTTGTAATGATCCCGTTGATTATCGCTAGAACCATAATTGCTAAAACAGGAAAAGGAATTTTTGTTAATTGAAAAAATAAAATAGTTCCAAAATCACCAATAGAGCAACCAAGTAAACACCAAAACGTATTTTTTGCGCTTCTAGACCAAGTGTGTTTACAGCTCCAATTAAATGTTTCAGAACTCATTATGCGATATCTAAACCATTATCAGTTTTCTGAGACGGGTGCACTAGGACAACTTTTCCGTCTTTTTCAATAGCTCCAAGTACTAAAACTTCTGATACAACGCCAGCTATATTTTTTGTCGGAAAATTACAAACTCCTATAACTTGTTTGCCTACTAAATTTTCAGGATTGTAATAGTGAGTAATCTGCGCTGAAGATTGCTTAATACCTATTTCTTTTCCAAAATCTACCTTAACTACTAATGAAGGTTTTCTTGCTTTTTCATTTTTTTTTACTTCTATAACAGTGCCAACTTTAATCTGCACTTTCTTAAAATCATCGTAAGTTATTTCCATAATTTCCTTTCTATAAATAAAAAAGGGGGCCTAAGCCCCCTTTTAAATTAGTTAAGCAATTGGTTTACAGTTCTTTGTATTTACCTTTGCTCCACTCATAAAATACATAACCTGGTAAGCTCACATCACCTTTTCTGTCAAAGCTTAGTGAACCAATTACAGTATCAAACTTACCTTTTCTCATTACTTTAAGAACTTTAGCAGGATCGTTTGTTCCAGCTTGATTAGCAGCTTGTTCGAATACTTGTAACGCAGCGTATGAATAAAGAACATAACCTTCTGGCTCAATACCAGCAGCTTTAAATTCTTTTACAACACTTGCAGCAGCAGGATTATTTCTTGGATCTGGAGAGAAAGTCATTAACGTACCTTCTCCTGCATTACCTGTAATATCCCAATACTCAGCTGTAACTAATGCGTCACCGCTGATTAATTTAGTTTTCATACCTTGATCTCTCATTTGTCTTACGATCAAACCACCTTCTGTGTGGTAACCACCAAGATATACTGCATCAATGTTATTTGATTTTAGTTTTGAAACTAAAGCAGAATAGTCTTTTTCACCTGCTGTATAAGCTTCGTACATAGCGTCTTTAAGGCCAGCTTTCTTCATGTTTTTTCTGGTAGCGTCTGCTAAACCTTTTCCGTAAGCAGTTTTATCATGAAGGATAGCTACTTTTTTACCTTTGTAGTTTTCAGCTAAGAATTTACCAGCCACTTCACCCTGCTGATCATCTCGACCACAAACTCTAAAAGTATATTTACCACCTTTATCCGTTAACGCTGGATTTGTTGAAGCTGGTGAAACTTGAATAATTCCTTCTTCGTTGTAAACCGCAGAAGCTGGAATTGAAGAACCAGAGCAGAAGTGACCTGCTACATAAGCTACACCTTGACCAGCAAATTTATTGGCTACAGCAACAGCTTGTTTAGGATCGCAAGCATCATCTCCGATTTCTAATTTAACTTTCTCACCATTAATTCCACCTTTTTTATTAACGTGCTTTAACCACATTTCAGCACCAGCTTTTAACTGAGCACCAAATGAAGCGTACTGACCTGACATAGGTCCAGCAGAAGCAACTACAACGTCAGCTTTAGCTGATACTGTTGCAAGCATTAATGTTCCGGCAATTAATGAAAGAAGTTTATTGAACGTTCTTAACATATTATTTCCCTTTGTTGTTAATTAATTAATTATTGATATTGAACACCTTAATTACAATCTTGTAAATATGAAAAAAAGTTAATTTTTTGCCCCACCTTCGAGATAAGCGGCTTGTATGTCTTTATTTTTGAGCAACTCTTGACCAGAACCCTTAATGGTCACCTTGCCATTAACTAAAACATATGCTCTGTCTGCGAGCTCTAAAGCTTTTTTGGCATTTTGTTCAACTAAAAAAATAGTAACATTTTTTTCTTTATTAATATTTTTTATTGAAACAAAAATTTGGTTAACTAATTTAGGTGCTATTCCTAGTGAAGGTTCGTCCAACAAAAGCACTTTGGGTTTACTCATTAAAGCTCTTCCAATGGCTAGCATTTGTTGTTCTCCTCCTGAAAGTGTTCCGCCTCTCTGAGTTTTTCTATCACTTAATACAGGAAATAAATCATAAACTTCCTTTATATCGTTTTCAAAATACTTCCCTTTTTCATTTGCATGAGCGCCTAATCTTAAATTTTCTTCCACAGTTAGTCTTGAAAAAATTCTTCTTCCTTCTGGTACTTGACAAATACCCATATCAACGATTTTGTGGGGTTGTTGGTTTTCAATATTCTCACCGTTGAAAACTATATTTCCTCTTTTAGCTTTATTCACACCACTAATAGTCATAAGCAAAGTTGATTTACCTGCTCCGTTAGAGCCAATTAAAGAAACAATTTCACCGTCATTCACATCAAGATCAACTCCTCTCAAAGCTTGTATCTTCCCGTAAAATGTCTCAACATTTGAAATTTTAAGCATTATTCGTCTACTCCTAGGTAGGCTTCAATAACCTCTTTGCTATTTTTAGTTTGATCAGCTGTTCCTTCAAATATTTTCTTACCATAGTTTAAAACAACAACATGATCAGAAATTCCCATCACTACACTCATGTCATGTTCAATTAATAAAATTCCTGTTTGTTTCTCTGTTTTAATAAATTTTAATAATTTATTTAATTCCGCAGACTCTTTTGGATTTAATCCTGCAGCTGGTTCATCTAAGCACAATAACCTTGGTTCAATACACATTGCACGAACAATTTCTAATTTTCTTTGATCTCCGTAAGGTAGATCACCAGCATTATCATCTGCTCGGTGTGTTAATCCAATAATATCCAACCAGTATTTTGCTTTATCAACCGCTAGCTGTTCTTTGTCTCTATAGGTTTTAAGATTAAGTAAGCCAAATAAAGAATAACCAGAAGCAACCATTAATTCATTGTGTTGAGCAACTAATAAATTTTCAAGAACTGACATTGCTGGGAATAATCTAATATTTTGAAAAGTTCTAGCCACCTTCGCTACATAAGCTATTTTAAAGTCAGTATATTTTCTTAGTGAAATTTTGCTATCATCTTTATGTAAGAACATTTGACCATTGGTAGGTTTATAAAATCCTGTTAGGCAATTAAATACAGTTGTTTTTCCTGCACCGTTAGGTCCAATGATAGATGTAATTTGATTATGTTTTGCATCAAAACTTAAATCATCAATTGCGGTTAAACCACCAAACTTCATTGTTAAATTTTCTACTGATAATAAGTTGCTCATTTCTTATCTCCATGCATAAGAATAGTTGGCTTCCTATTTGCTAAAATTCCTTTTGGTTTAAACACCATAATTAAAACCATCGCTCCCCCAAAAGCGATCATCCTATATTGTTCTAAATCTCTAAACATTTCTGTAATTCCTATTAAGAAAATTGATGCGAGAACTACTCCGGTTTGTGAGCCCATACCGCCTAATACAACAATTGCAACAATGATAGCTGACTCAATAAATGTAAAACTTTCTGGGCTTATAAATGCTTGTCGTGTTGCAAAAAAAGAACCTGCAAAACCGCCAAACATAGCACCAATTGCAAAAGCAGTTAATTTTGTATTTGTAGGATTTACACCTAAAGATTTGCAAGCGATCTCATCTTCTCTTAAAGCCTCCCAAGCCCTACCAACAGGAAGTTTTCTTATCTTAAGCGTAAAATAATTTGTAATTAAGGCTAATACTAAAATTAAATAGTATAGAAATATTATTCGATGCATTGTTGAATATTCAAGATTGAAAAACAAATGAAAACTTGTTTCCCCCTCATCTGGTGATCTTTTAAAAGGAAGACCAAAGAAAGATGGTCGTGGTATTCCTGTAATTCCATCAGGACCATTTGTTACTTCATACCAATTAATTAAAATTATTCTTATAATTTCTCCAAATCCTAAAGTAACAATCGCAAGATAATCTCCTCTTAATCTTAAAACAGGAAAGCCAAGTAAAATTCCAAAAAAAGCTGCAAACACTCCTGCTAAAGGTAAACAAATCCAAAAAGACCAACCAAAAGTAGTTGCGATCAATGCATATGAATATGCACCAACTGCATAGAAGGCTACATAACCTAAATCGAGAAGCCCTGCTAAACCAACTACGATATTTAAACCCCAACCAAGCATGATGTAGGTTAAAATCATTATAGCAACATCCATAAAGTATCTGTCGGTAAAAGGTAGAAACGGAAACACGACAGCAAATAAGATTGCAGTAATAGCAAAGTGTTTTGCTTTGTCTTCAGTTATCGCTGAAAACTTAGATGTAAACTTTGAAAAAAAAGTAATTTCAGTTTTTCTAGCAGAATTTAAATTAATTAAAAATCGTCCTAAAATACAAAGTCCAACTAATAAAAAAACTATTCCCCATTGAGGAGTGATAAATAAACCTTCTCCTTTAGATGCAGTTCTAAGACCAACTATCGGGCCAAACAAAGCTAATGCGATTAAGCCTGTAAATAAACTATCTTTAAATGACTGAATGATATCTTTCTTTTCCATTAAACTTTCTCGATATCAGGTTTTCCAAGAAATCCAGTTGGAAAGAAAATTAAAACTACAATTAAAACACTAAAGGCTGCAACATCTTTATATTCAAGTGAAACATATCCAGCCCAGAAGGTTTCTATAAGTCCGATTAACAAGCCACCTAACATTGCTCCGGGCAATGATCCAATTCCTCCTAACACTGCTGCAGTAAAGGCTTTTATTCCAGCTAAGAACCCAATGTAAAAATCAATTACACCGTAATAAAGAACAAACATCATTCCAGCTACTGATGCTAATGAGGAACCAATAATAAACGTTATTGATATTGTTCTATCTACATTTATTCCTAACAATGCAGTCATTGTTCTATCTTGTTCGCAAGCTCTTTGGGCTCTACCTAAATCCGTTTTAGTAATAAGATAAGTAAAAATACCCATTAAAATTATTGTTAAGATAACTATAAAAATTTGAAGGTAACTAACTGTAACAATAAACTCAGAATTCTTAAAAAATTCTAAACCTCCACTTATCAACGGTTGCATAGGCTTTACTCTAGCCCCTTGAGCTACTTGAACGTAATTTTGTAAAACAATAGACATACCTAATGCAGAAATAAGTGGAGCTAATCTGAAAGATCCTCTTAATGGTTTGTAAGCTAATTTTTCAACTGTCCATCCATAGCAAGCCGTAAAAAGCATAGCTATTAATAAAACTAAAAGTAAAATAATTGGTAAAGCTACTCCAGTTAAACCAAAAATAATAAATGAAATCAAAGCTACGAAAGCTCCAATCATAAAGATATCACCGTGAGCAAAGTTGATCATTCCAATAATTCCATAGACCATGGTGTAACCAATTGCGATAAGTCCATAAATCGAACCTAAAGTAATCCCGTTAACTAATTGTTGTATAAAATATTCCATGATTTACTTACTTACTCTTTTATTTACATTTTCAAGAGCTTTGATGAACTTAGTAAAGAATTTTCCTTTTTTCAATTCATTAAGAACCTGCATATTTAGGCCTTTTGGTGTCTGTGAGTCAGCTACGAGTTTTTTAAAGCCTTGAGATGATTTGTTTAAGGCATCCTGACTTAAAGCTAAAAATAATTCAGCTACATACGTGTCAGCAAGTTTTTTGTTAATACCTTTTTTACTTAACCATTTAGAACTCGTATTAAGTATTTCATAGTATGTTGCCATTAAAGAAGCAGTAGACCAAAACTTGTAGCTTAGATTTTCATTTCTTACTTCTAGAACTCGCCCTAAATGTTTAAAAATATTCTTAGCAAACTTACTTGGCGGACAAACAATAACTGGTCCTTTTTTAATTTCAATCGGAGGTAAAGGTATAGCTCTTGCAATATTTTTATTCTTTGTAATTTTTTTAAGCTTATCTAAATTAATTGTCGAAATAAGACTTATTATTTTTTTGTTTTTTGAAAATTTCAATTTTGGTAATATTTTATTACCAACATTAGGTGTAACACCCAATAATATTACTGAGGATTTATCTATTATTTCTTGATTATTGTTTAATACTTTTATTTTTCCATAACTTTTAGAGAGTTTTTTAGCTATGTTTCTATTTCTTGAAGATATATAAATTCTCTTAATTTTTAGCTTTGATTTAAAAATACCAAAAATAATTGATGATGAAATTTTACCAGTTCCTATAAATCCTAAATTCATGAATGATGCAGAATAACCAAGCTATTCCTTTTAATAAAGAAAATTTTAAACAGATTTTTTCAATACCTTTTATATCTGTCATCATAATATCAATACCTAGTGCTTTAATAGCTGAATATTTTAACGTACCTTTATCCTGGTTCTTAGGGCCAATGCTTATAACTTCTTTGGCTTCATTAATGGGTCTCAAGACCAAAATGCCTAGATTAATATTATCTTCTACATTAATAATTCTTGGACTTTATATTGGTAACTACATAGACAAAGATTTATTCAGTCAAATGCAGGATTGGATCTGGACCTCTTTGATTATGTTAATTTACATAATTTTAAGTGTTCTAATCGTTTCAAAATATTTAGAAAAGTTTTCTAAATATGAAAAAAAAACATCTATTTTTTCAGCTGCACCAGGAGCATTAGGTCCACTGATGATACTGGCTGAAGATGCAAAAACTGACTTAAGCCAAGTAGCTACTTCTCATCTAATAAGATTAATTATTATAATTACAGTATTTCCATTTATCGTAAATAGTTTTTACAATGTAGATAGCGCGATTATTTCTGAAGAGATAATTACTAATCAAAATTTTTATCACTTAATGATTTTGATTGCATCATCTATAATTTTAATTCTATTTTTTGAAAAGATAAAAATTCCAGCTGCTTTACTAACAGGTACATTAGTAGCCAGCGGTTTTCTTCAAATCACAGAAATCGCAAGTTACAAGGTTTCTTCCGATATTATAGATTATTGTCTATTAATTTTAGGTTCCTCAGTTGGTTGTAGATTTGCAGACAAAACTTTTAGTGAAATTGGAAGAAATGCTTTACATAGTTTTGTAGCAACTTTCTTATTGGTGATATTAGGTTTTATTTCTGCTTTAGTTGCAAGTTTAGTGATTGATAAAAACTTTTTTACTTTACTGCTTTCGTATTGCCCCGGTGGAATTTATGAAGTTGCAGTAATCGCAATCTTCTTTAATTTGGACCCTGAGTTTGTCTCATTTCATCATATTATAAGGTTACTTATGATATTGCTTGCAGTTCCAATTATTCTAAAAATAATTTCTAAAAAAGCCTAATTTAAACTCTTCAGATTTTGACTTGCATAGTTCAATTAAGTACAAATTAATATGGCAAATTTTTTAGACCTTCTAGGAAGATTTTTAATCTCAGCTTTATTTTTAGTTTCAGCTTATAATAAGATCTTTAGTTTAGATGGAACAATGAGTTGGATGGAAGGGTTTGGAGTCCCAGGTTTTTTATTGTACCCGACTATAGCCTTAGAGATTATCTTACCTTTATTTGTTATCATCGGCTACAAAGCAAGGATATCTGCAGGCATTCTTGCTATTTTTTGTATAGCAACAGCTTTCATATTCCATCATGACTTTATTGATCAAATGCAAACAATATCATTTCTAAAAAACTTAGGGCTCGCAGGTGGTTTCTTATTTGTTGTAGCTAATGGCACTAAGGATTGGTCAGTAGATAAAGAGAGAAAATACGTTAGACTTTGATGTAAAATAAAAAACCCATCTACAAAAAGTAAATGGGTTTTAAATTTTATTTATTATTCTTTAGAAACCAAAAGAAATTCTAAATGTTAGAGCGTCAGCGTCAGCACTAATAGAGTTAGTACCACCACCAGATGAACTAATATTTATATCTTCAAAGTCAGAATAAGATAATTCGTATTTAAATTTATCAATTCTTTGACCTATACCAATTTGGTAACCATCAATGTCCTCATTAGGATAAGATGACTCATTTAAGTTCTCAGTAGTTTCAATTGTAGCAAAATGATAACCTAATAGACCGTACCAGCCGTTATCTCCAACTGGAATATTCGCATATAAAGTTATTAAATCCGATACATCGGCGCTAGCTGATCTAGTACCATCATCGTTTTCTGCAGGATCGCTTCCATTAGCATCTGCTCTTTCCCCTGAACCAAGCTCAACGTCCACTGGAACATATGATACTCCGTAAGTCATACCACTATCTGATACAACTTCCATGAAAAGGTCTGCACCGAAGAATAGCTCATCAAATGATTTAGATCTATCTGATGTATCTGCAGCTGTGCCTTCAGTCTCAGTACCACTCGAGCTTACTTGACCAGTCATAAGACCGAAGCCGAATTGTACATCAGCTTTAACTGAAACAGTCGATAAAAAGAATAATGTGCTTATTAAAGCAAATATTTTTTTCATATTTAATCCTTAATTTATATAAATTAACGTTGCTAAACACTTAGCATAGTGCTTATTCACGTCAATCCAAAAATTGCCTTAAAGTTTAAAAAAAGTGCTTATTTACTGTGTTTTTACGTGATATTTATATCACACATGTTGTTTTTTTTGAGTTTTGAAGCTAGTAAATATCTGCCAAAAAACAATAATTAGAATCGAGATCATTATACAGATTGTCAATGGTCTATCCCAAAGAAAACTCCATGAACCATCACTTATTAAAAGTGATCTTCTTAAATTCTCTTCCATTAGTCCTCCTAACACAAATGCTAAAATTAGAGGTGGCATAGGAAAATCATAAAGTCTTAAAATAGTTGCAACAACTGCAATTCCAATCATTAAAAATATATCAAAATTATTAAATGACATTAAATAAATTCCTGTGACAGAAAAAAATAGAATCATTGGTATTAGAAAAGTTCTAGGCACTGCTAGTATTCTTGCAATATAAGGAATTAAAGGAAGATTGAGAATTAATAGAACGACCATACCTATGTACATGGACATGATAACCGACCAAAAAATATCTGGATTTGTCTCATATAACCTTGGCCCAGGTTGAATACCAAAACCCAATAATGCACCTAGCATAACTGCTGTTGTTCCGCTTCCTGGTATACCTAATGTTAGTAACGGCACAAATGAACCAGAACAGGCTGCATTGTTTGCAGTTTCTGGTGCGGACAAACCTTGCACGCTTCCTTTGCCAAATTTTTCTTTTTCATCACTTTTAACAAAATTTCTTTCCATTCCATAAGCTAAGAACGAAGCAATTGTTGCTCCAGCCCCTGGCAATACTCCAACTATAAATCCTAATATCGAAGATCTAGGAATAGTTGCAGCCATTTGTTTTGTTTCTTCTTTATTAACTTTAATGGATCCTAAATCTGTTAATGAAATTTGTTTCGCAGCCTTAGATGGGTCGTTCCCTTTTATTATAATTGTTAAAGCTTCACTCATTGCAAATGTTGCCATAACTACTAATACAAAGCTGATACCATCTGATAAGTTCATAGTATTAAAAGTAAATCTTGGAATGTCAGATAAAGTGTCTTGTCCAACAGATGCCAACATTAAGCCTAGTACACACATCATCATGGCTTTTAAGAAATTTCCTTTGGAGGAAAAAGCTGCAACTGCAGTCAAACCTAAAATCATTAAACCGAAATAATCTGGTGACCTAAAAGATAAACTTACTTTAGATAAGCTTGGTGCCGCTATTAATAAAAAAATTGCTGAAATTGTACCGCCTGCAAACGAGCTGTAGGCTGCAATAGCTAATGCTTTTCCTGCTTTACCTTGTTGAGCCATTGGATAACCATCAAACGAAGTTGCTACTGTTCCTGGAACACCTGGAGCATTAATTAAAATAGATGATGTTGAACCGCCAAATACTGCTCCATAATAAACTCCAGCCATTAAGATTAAACCTGTTGCAGGATCAAAACCGTAAGTTATAGGGATCATTAAAGCGATTGCAGTCATAGGACCTAAACCTGGGAGCATTCCGATTATTGTTCCTGCGAAACAACCAATCATCACCATAATTAAGTTCTGAAAAGATAAAGCGGTCTTTAACCCGATTAATATTCCTTCAATCATCCCATTATTCCTATATATTTTAATAATGGATCTCTAAGATAAACGGCTAGTACTCCGTGTAAAAGATACATAAATATTGCAACAAATGGGAAAGAAAAAATTATAATATATTTCCATCTTCTTTCACCTAAAAAATAATAAGAAAAAACTAAAAAAAGTGAAGTTGATAAAAAAAAACCAACTTTAAGTATCGTTGCACCATAAACAATCATTGTTAATACGAGCAAGATTGTTTTTTTAAATTCTAAAAATGTAGGATCTACCTCTATTGGTTTTTGATCTGGTAAAATAATTTTTAAACCAGAGAAAAACATTCCTGCATAACCTAAATAAATAGGAAAAGTTTTAGCATTAAAAGGTGCGCCTTCATCGAAGGCAAAAACTTGTATTTGGTGAGCGGTATATAAATAAAATGCTGATAAAACAAAGAAGAGCAGAGAAATAATTTTAACTGAATTTATTTTCACTGCCCTTCCTCTAAGTTAATTAACTAGATAACACCTAGTTTTTTCATTAACTTTGTCATCTCTTTAGTTTGACCTTTTAAGAAACTGTCAAACTTACGTCCTGGGTTATAAATATTTACCCAAGCATTTCTTTTTCTTACTGCTTCCCATTCAGGTGTTTTTTGAACATCGCCTAACATTTTTTCGATCTTCTTAACGTCTGAACTTGACATACTCTTAGGAGCAAAGAAACCTCTCCAGTTAACAAACTGAACATCGTATCCTTGTTCTTTTAGAGTTGGAACTTCTGGAGCATCACCCACTCTGTTAGGAGCTGTAATACCAATAATTCTTACTTGGTCTCTAGCACCCATTACTTCTCCCAAACCAGTTGAAAGAATTTGAGTTTCTCCTGATAAAAGTCCAGCTAAAGCTTTACCACCAGCATCGTAAGGTACGTAAACTACGTCGTTAGGATTTGCGCCAGCTTCTTGAAATGCAAGTGCACCAATTAAATGGTCCATGCTTCCTCTTACAGAACCACCAGCCATTTTAACTGACTTAGGGTTTTTTTTGTAAGCATCCACTACATCTTTAAAATTTTTGTATGGTGAGTTTTTAGCAACTGCAATTGCACCGTAGTCACCAATTACACCAGCAATTGGCTTAACATCTTTGTAAGATAATACACCAGATCCTTTTACATAACCTTTGTGTCTAGTGATTGATCTTAACACTAGAGGTGTTGATTGAACAAGTACAGTTCCTTCAGGCTTCGAATTGATTATGTAAGATAGAGCTTTTCCTCCTCCACCACCAGACATATTTTCATATGAAGCGCTTTTTAGAAAACCAGCTTTAGTTAAAGCTTCACCAGTTCCTCTAGCAGTTCCATCCCAACCACCGCCAGCACCACCACCGATAACGAAATGTAACTTATCGATTGCAAAACTAGTTGATGAGATTGAAGTTAAAAGAACAGTTGCGAAAACTAAGCTAATTAATTTTTTCAAATTATTAAACATATTATTTCCCTCTGTTAATTAATTAATTAATAATCAGTATTAAAAATGAATGACGGGTAAGAGTCAACAACTGTAATTTAAAATAATTCTAGATTAATTAAAAAAAGTTCCTCTAATTCTTAATAATTCTCTGAATAAACCAGAGTGCTCATTAAATGCTTTTCGTCCATGTAGCCAAAAATAATTATTAGAAAAAATTGTAGAACCAACAGGCAATGGAAAAATTATTTTATTTTTACTTTGTTCTAGAGCATCAGATAATCTTTGCAGAAATAAACCTTGTTCCATATTTTTTGGCTCTGGAAATTGATCAATATAAGAAATTGTTGGTTTGCCTTTTTTATCCTTTGAAAATACAGGATGTTCAACTTTATAATCAACTTTTTTACTTTTTGGTGACCCCCAAGTGAAATTTTTCTGTCCTACTGGATCATTACTTAATTGATCTAAATGTTCCCAATCATCTAAATGTAAAATTACACTTTCACCTCCACTTACGTTTTGTTCCTCCATTTTTGTCATAATGAGCCAATCTGTTTTCTCTTTAACGTAAGTTCCATCAGTGTGAAGATCTAAATTTGTATAAGCCTTTCTTAGATAAGAGTCACTACTATCCTGATGTTTTACATGAAATCTTGCATAATATTTATCGGTCATTGAATCGAAATTAGGGTTACCCACTAGGTAAGCAAGTCCAGTTGATAATTTTACCAAAAAATCTTTATCAAATTTCTTATTAGCAATTTCTGGCTCAACAATAACGGTTCCAGTTTCTCTATCATTCAGAATCTTGATTAAAGTTTTACTTAGTTTATTTTCAAATACTTCATCTAAGCTTTTAGCCAAACTAAATCTTGAAAAAGGTTTGTATTCTAAAGATAAAATTGTATGTTTTTTAAATGGGAAAATTAGCCTATCTAAATCAGACTCCTCAAATTTAATTACACGAACTCTTTTTGATTTTTGATGATTTTCAATTTTAAAACTCATAAGGACCTTAAAATTGTCCTGCAATCCATAAAAGTATTAAGATCGCTACTATTGGTTCCATAACTGATTTTAACATAATAATATTTATATTGTATTAAAAAAACTTAAAAGTATTGCAGAAAGTATAGTTGGAATAACTAAATTTTTCTTACTATATATAAATACTAAGATGCATATCACCAAAACTAATACTCTAATAATTAGAGTGCTTTCATCAAGCACGCCTGCTGGAAAAATTATCATTCTTCCAAGTAAAGCTGCAAGAGTTGAATAAGCAACACAATTAAACCATTGAAATACTTTTGATTTAACACTTACTTTTTCAGAAGTAAGTGCCCCCATAAATCTAGAAATAAATGTAGCTAAAGATGTTGCTATAATTGCTAATATAATTATTTGACTACTTGCCATTTTTGCCTCCAAGTAAAAAAGCAGTAGTTCCAGCAATAAGGCCAGCAAATAAAAGAGACCATTCGGATGAGACTAAATAAATCAATGGGCCTAAAATAGTCCCACCAATCACAGCAATAGAGATACCTAAATTTTTCATCGCACCAATCATCATGCAAAAAAAATAAACTGGATTAACAATAGCTAACCCAATCAACATATCTTTGTTTAAATAGTCTGCTGACAGATAACCAACTACTGTCATTATAATTGCAGTAGACCAAGTCCCAGCTCCTATACCAATCCAGAAATCTATTCGATGCTTTTTATCAATTTTTTTGTAGCTATCTTTTGCAATTAACCAAGAGCTGACAGCTAAGAAATGGCAGGATAAATAGTATTTCCATTTTGGTTGAGATTTATGCTCAAGCAAAGGGAACAGAGATACTGTCATTGGATAAAGTCTAAAATTGACCAACCAAACTGCTATAAATATATTTACAATTGAAGCACCTAGTAATAATGACTCGGCCATCACTAATTGACCTGGTAAAGCATAAGTAAATAAACTAGAGGCAGCACTTTGTTGTAAATTAAAACCTGCATCTTTTAATAAAGCTCCTAGCGCGATAAAACATGCTCCTAATGGAATAGCTGGACTTCTAGAACCCTTTAATGATTTAAGTCCTTGAAAAAAAGTTTTGGGGTTAATCATTAACCACCAAGGAATAATCTTCCTACATCTGGATTTTTAAGTAGATCATTACCTTTACCTGCGATTGCAGTTTGTCCTGATACTAGAACGTATCCGATATCTGCAAACTCTAAACCTTTTTTAGCATTTTGCTCTACTAGAATGATTGTCTTCTTCTCTGCTTTTTGAAGATCTTCTAAAATTTCAAACACCATACCAATATATTTTGGTTCCAAACCAATTGATGGTTCATCCACTAGTAGAACTGAAGGTTTCATTACTAGTGCTCTTGAAATTTCTAACAACCTTCTCTCACCACCTGATAAAACTTTTGCTGGCTGGTTTCTTCTATTTCTTAATCTATCGTATTTTTGGAATATTCTTTCTGCTTCTTCGTAGGCCTCATCTTGCTTATCTTTAATATATCCTCCCATTAAAAGATTTTCTTCGACCGTCATATCAGGAAACACTGAGTTATCTTGCAAGATATAAGCAACACCAACTTTGCTTAATTTTTCAGCTGGAGTTAATTTGGTAATTTCATTTCCGTCTAATTCGATTTTTCCGTCAAAAATATTTGTGAAACCATATATAGAATGAAGTATAGTAGATTTACCAGCTCCGTTAGGTCCGATTAAACATAATGACTGGCCTTTACTGACAGTTAAATCGAAGTTATGAAGAATTTCCATTTTTCCATAGCCAGCGTTTAAACCTCTAATAGTTAGATGAACATCGCTAGGAGATAGCTTATTTAGCTCTTCTAAATCAGGTGCTTTACCTAATACATCGTACTGATTTGCCATTACTGTGCTCCTAAATAAGCATCAACTACTCGCTTATCATTTTTAATTTGATCAGGTGAACCTTCTGCCAACATTTTACCGTGTGCTAAACAAAAAATTCTTTGTGCTAAACTCATTATTACTTTCATATTGTGCTCGATAACCAATAAAGTTATTCCGTAATCTTTGTTTATCTTAATCAACCTATCTATAATTCCATTAATTAATGTTGGATTAATCCCAGCTGTAGGCTCATCTAATAAAAGCATTTTTGGTTCATTCATCAAAGCCATTGCTAATTCTAATAATTTTTGTTGTCCAAAAGAAAGATCCCCTGCTCTTAAGTTTCTTTTTTGGTAAAGACCCACAAAGTTTAAAAGATTTTCTGCTTTCTCAGTAAGGTCAGTAGGTATTTTCGCAAATATAAATCCAGAGTCGCTAGCCTTATGACTAATTAACATGTTTTCAACACAGTTAAGTTTTGTATAAATTTTTGTTTGTTGAAATGTTCTAAGTAAACCTAATTTGGCTACTGCAGGAACAGGCATTTCGGAAACTTCTGTGTTATCAAAAATAATAGACCCTTGGTCTATAGGATGAGTTCCTACAATAGAATTAAATAAAGTTGTTTTACCTGAACCATTTGGTCCAATTAAACCAACAATAGATCCTTGTTCTACAGAAACAGAGATATCTACGTTCGCCTGAACACCGCCAAAAGATTTACTTACATTTTTAACTTGTAAAATACTCATTTTAATTCCACCTGCGCCTTTCGATCTTTCTCATCTATAACTTCGCCAAATCTTTCAGGGTATTTTTCCCTTAACCATCCCATTAAGCCTTCCGGGAAATAAATTACAATCACGACAATTAAAACTCCAAGAGCAACGTATTGCCAACCTAAAATTAAAGTCCAAAGACCTTCTTTGAAGAAATGGAATAAAGTTGCACCAATTACTGGTCCCCATAAAGTTCCTTTTCCGCCAAGTATCGCCATTAGCACCATGAATACTCCCATCTCTCTTCCGTCAAATGCAACATCGGTAGAGTCTATGTATCCAATTAGTCCGCCCATGATCCCACCAGCAAGACCGCAGAAAAATGCAGAACACATCCAACCCGTAATTTTATACTTCATCGTTTGGATGCCCATTGCCTCTGCTTTATCTTCATTATCTCTTATCGCGTTTAAAATTAATTTAAATCTAGAACCGTAAATATATTTAACAAAAACAAATGTACCGATTAATAATGCAAAACTTAAAAAGTAAAAAAACTTTCCTCTAGCCTCAGTATCAACTATTTCTGCAGGAAAAGGTGGTGTTGTAAAACCTTGACCTGCTCCAATGATTTCTATTCCTCCAGCAATTTCACCCGCAGCAATACCTAAACCTAGAGTGCAAATCGCAAAGTAATGTCCTCTCAATCCTAAAATAGCATAACCTATAGCTCCTGCTATAATGGCAGGTATAATAGCTGAAACTAATAATCCGACACCTATTCCTTGAAAATATTGTGCTGTAGTATGAACGAAAGTTTTTTCACCACCGCTTTCTGTCCATTCTGCTAATGGGAAAAACATTCCTACTTGAACTGAAGCGGTTAAATACATTCCTAGACCATAGAAAAGAATATTTCCAAAAGTATTGTAACCCATTTCTCCACCTTGTAAATTCCAAGTCATTGCTAAAACGATTAAGACACAAAGATATGTAAGCTGAACTTTAAAAGCAGAAAACAAATAAGGTGCTGCTAAACCTAAAATAATTAAACCAGAGTATAAAATTAAATCCTTTTGTTTCATCATAATAAATTTTCCTTAAAGAAATTTATAAATTGAGGCATATAAACATCTGCATTATCTCCGCCTATAGTAACTCCTTTAGAAATGCATTTTTCTTTTTTCATAATTTTAAAACCAGTTTTCCATGCTTTTCTTGGATTTTTTTGTGCAGTTTCATAAAATTCTTCCACAGAAGAATAAACTTTGTGTTTATTGACCATCCACTCTACCCATGTCGGATTAGTGAACCTACCTTCATTATCAACATAAAAATCAGGACAATCATGAAGAGTCATTGCCATCTTTTCTCTCCAAGGTTTTTTACCAGCAGCCCAAGCATGATACCAACCTTCTTTAATATCCACTTTTACTTTTCCTGGGGGAGCTTTAATTCTCTCAGCATGCTCCTTGCAAAACTTAGCCAAAGTGTAATCATCTGCACCACCGTGCACTACAAGCATTGTGGTATTAGAAGTTAATTCCGGTTCTGCAAAAAAGCCGGCCATCCTACATTCTGCCGCTTCTGGAAGAATTGCGTCAAAACCTTTTGTTCCCTCTAGAAATTTAGATGTAAGTTTAACATCCGATAAAAAAAATGAATTAGTTCCACCTCTTGAGTGACCAGTTGTTCCAAATTTTCCATTAGACCTAGGATGAGATTGTAAAACTTTTAAAGCTAAAAGTGCGTCGATTGCCCCATTTATCAAAGGTACTTTAGATTGATCTCTCCATGTAGACCTGGCGCCTCTTGGACAGAAATTATCTATATACATTACACCTATACCTTCTTTTAAAAGATTTTGTGCAGCATGATACACGAAGTCATCCCAAACGTAATCTCCTGGTCCACCACTACTATGAGTATAAATTACTATAGGAACTTTACTTGTTCCCTCTGGCATTCGAAGATATCCTGTAATTTCAACAGGATTATTTAAATGACCATCTATCAATACTGTTCTTTGGTCGAATCCAGTATATGAATTAAATTTAATTATTTCACCTCCATCATAACCCTTTAATTTGGAGATACCTTTAAGCATAGATAATTTTTTTCTACAATTTTCTTTTGAGTTAAATTGAGGTGGTGAATGTGCTAGCAAGGTAGTTGAAAATAAAATAGCAAAAAGAATAAGAGCAAATTTCTTCATTTTAAATACTCCCTTTTTTTTGATAGTTTAAATCTTCTGTAAACTAATATAAAAACTAGAAGCATAAACACTGCGCCTATTCTAAATTCTGTTCCTAAAATATAATCTGCGAATTCTTCAAATAATCCTAATCCCATGCCTGAAAGGGCTACTGCTGGTAAATTTCCAAGACCTGCTACAATAACGATCATGAAAGATCTAACTGTATAAGGAAGCCCAACGTAAGGGTGAAGTGTTAGAGTTATTGATATTAGAGCCCCTGCAATACCACATAACGCAGCGTTAATTCCAAAAGTTGCAGCATAAACTTTTTCAGTATCTACACCAAGAATTTTTGCAGCTCTAGCATTTTGAGCTGTGGCTCTTATAGCTCGTCCAAGTCTAGATTTTTTCATATAAATCACGAGAGCCACTGCATATAAAACACTTATAAATGCAGAGAAAATTTTTGAATTTGGTAGGGTTACTGAATTATCAAATAACATTGTTGTTCCATACTCAGATTGCGCAACCACTACATCAGCGCCAAAAATAAAATTCATTAACTGTTGAAATACAATTGCAATACCGAAAGTTGCTAAAATTGAAATAAATAAGTCTCGGTCTACGACTTTATTAATCACTAATTTATATAAAAGCACTCCTACAAAATACATTATGATTGGAGAAACAATTACCCCCCAAGCTGGATGAATTCCAGCGAGATACATAGTGTATGCAATATAACCTCCAAGGATAACTAAATCACCTTGGGCAATATTAATAATGTTCATTACTCCCCATTGAAGAGCCATACCATAAGCAATTAGTGCAAATAAAATTCCTAAAAGAATACCGTCCAATGACGCTTGGACCATTAACATTGGAGCTTTAAAAATCAGAAAGTCCATAAAATTTCAAATCTTATAAAAGAAAAGCCCCTAGAAAACTAGGGGCTTTTCAAATTTTTCAGAAGTTATTAACTTCTTTCAGACCATTTCGGGATTGGATGATAGAACTTATCAGAAGCCCATTTTGTTGGAGCTACTACTCTATTTTCACAATCATCGCCTTTACATCTTACTTGGAACAAAATCATTGGCTTAGCAATGTTTTGGCCACCAGGACCAAATTTAATGTTTCCATAGAAAGTTTGCATTTCTGTATCAACTAGCGCATCTCTTACTGCATCTCTATCAAAAGAGTTCGCTCTTTCGAACGCATCTTTAAATACTAACAATGCTGCAGAAGACTCTGCTGATTGATATGGCGGGTCATATCCAAATTCTTTTTGGAAGTCTCTAGCGTATTTTTTACCACCACCAAAAAACTTATCTTTGTAAGATAAATTTTTGTGCCATTGAGAAGCGCATAACGCGTACTCAGATTTCTTTCCATGTTGTTTAGAAAGTTTTGCGGCATCACAGTGTGTCATCGCTAGCATAGGTACATCAACTTTCATTTCAGAAATTTGTCTGATTGCAGTTAACGCACCTTTTGTGTGACCTGATACAACAAGCACATCGGGCTTAGTAGCTTTTACTTTAGCTAATGTAGCTGCCATATCGTTAAGTTCTTTTGGTAGCTTGTCATCGATGATGATCTCAGATCCAGTTCTTTTTGCTGCATCTAAAATACCAAGTCTCACGTCTTGTGAGAAAGCATCTTGTTCAAATGCTTGAGCAATTCTTACTCCTTTACCACCGTTTTTTTCTACCGCTAAATCGATAGCTACTTCAAGGTATTGGTTAGCTGGTGATAATACAGCGAACAAATATTTGTATCCTTTAGTAAATAAAGATCTAGATGCACCGTTTGCTTCAACCATAGGAATTTTATATTTCTCGGTTACTGGTGCAATGGCTTTCGTTAAACCTGAACTGTATGGTCCAAGCATGTAATGAACACCATCTTGTTTAATTAGTCTTTCAGCTAACTGAGCGGCTCTTTTTGGGTTTGACTCATCGTCGTAATAGATAATTTCAAACTTATATTTCTTACCTTGTACTTCAACTCCACCCATTTTGTTTATTCTGTCAACGGCCATGTTGTAACCATTTTGAGTATGAACTCCATTTGAAGAGTATTTACCTGTAAGAGATATTGCAGAACCCAACACGATGTAATCGCCTTCTACTTTCGCAAAAGAAGAAGTGAATGAAACAAGTGCTAAAGTTATAGCTGAAATAGATGTAATAAATAGTTTTACTAGTTTATTCATTATTTCCCTCTTTGTTGTTAATTAATTAATTAAAATTAAATAATTAAAACAAGAAATGATGTTTTTGACAACCGTAAGAATTAACTAAAATTCTGTGTCGCAGCAACGTATAGCGCAATTATAAGCAATACACACGCTGAGATTGTATTTAAAACTTTAGGTTTACTTTTTAGCCAAATAGAAATTTTTTCTGCTGCCATTCCGTAAATCATCAAAGTAAAAAAGTCGAGCACAACATAAGTAATCATTAAAATTATAAATTGTGAAAAAACATTACTCTCAAAATTAATAAAGGAAGAAAAAATAGTTCCAAAAAAAATTATGGCTTTTGGACTTAATCCTGCAACCATAAAACCATCTTTATAAAAAGATAAAATTGATTTTATGCTTTGTTCTCTCGAATTAATAGAGCTGATTTTTGCAGTGTAAGTATCATAAGCAAGATAAACTATGTAAAGAATTCCAGCCCATTTAAGATAATATAAGATTTCTGGATTATCACTTAAAAAAGAGCCAATAAGAAATACGACTAAAATTCCCTGTATTGTATTAGCACTAACGTCACCAACAGCGGTCCAAATGGATCTTTTTAAACCATAGTTTAATGTATGAGAAACGATGACAACTCTTGGAAGACCAGGAGTTATAAATAAAAATAATATAATTTGAAGAAAAATTAAATAGTCACTTGGAAACATATTATAAAAGACTATATAGAATTATATGAAGAAAAAAAGTTCTTTCCCACAAACTAAAGTTAAAAACCCAGAGCCAAAAAAAAAAGATGAAAATTGGATAATATGGGCTGCTTGGGCTGATAGAATTACATTTGAAGAAATTAAAGAGCAAACCGGTAAGTCAGAGTCTGATGTAATTAAAATAATGAGAAAAAATTTGAAGCCTGGATCTTTTAGGCTTTGGCGAAAAAGAGTTCACAACACAAGTATAAAACATAGAAAAAAATTCAAACTAGAAAGAAAAAAAATAAGAGAAAAAGTTAAAATAACTGATATATATTGAATATGAAAAAAGTAACGATGTACTCTGGTGACCCTTGTCCGTATTGCGCAGCAGCAAAAGCTTTACTTAGAGCTAAAAAAGTTGAAATAGAAGAATTTGATATATGGAAAGATCCGACTAAAGCAAAAGAAATGTTGCAAAGAACTAATGGTGCCAGAACTATTCCCCAAATTTTTATAGAAGATCATTACATCGGAGGGAACGATAAACTTCAAGAGGCTAATAGAAACGGTGAATTAGACAGACTTTTAAAAAATTAATAAATGTTTATTTTAAAAAATCTAATTAATTTTTTTTATAAATCTTTAATAATTTTGATTATTACTTTTTTTATCTCTCTAGCTATCGATTATTTATTTGGAAAAAAAATTTTAAAGTTACTTAATAGTTATCTAATTGAAACTGAATTTTATGGTCGTCTATTAAGAGTGGATAATTCTATTTATCATCATGGTTTAATGCCTAATGTAAATTACAAAAAAAACTCTGGATTTGAAGGAGAGTTTACTATCTGTACAAATAACCATGGTTTTAGAGATAGTTGTAATAAAAAAAATGTAAGTAAAAATTTTGATATTGGTTTTATGGGGGACTCATTTGTGGAGGGACATTCAATAAATTTTGAGGAAAGTTTTGTAGGTATTTTTTCCGACAATAAAAAAAAAATAAAAGTTGCAAATTTAGGTGTTAGTTCTTATTCACCTAAAATTTTTTATTCTAAAATTAATCATCTTTTATCTAAAGGTTTTAAATTTAGAGAAATTATTTTTTTCATAGATATAAGTGATTTATACGATGACAACGTGAATTATAAACTTAATAATGACCTAACAATATCTGAAATAGATTTTAAAAATAAAGGATTAAAAAGAAGAAGATTTTTAAGAACAAATTTTCCATTAACTAATTACTACATGTATGTTTTAAAGAAAAATAGGCAAATAAAAAATGAAAATAAAAAAAGCTCTGAGGATAATAAAATTCCTATCTTTAACAAAAAGGCAAATTACAAAGCTGAGTGGACTTATTACAATAAAAAAAGCCACCCTGAGTACATCGGTACAATTAAAGAAGGTCAGCAAAATTTAGTCGATGTAATGGATAAAATTTATTTAATGTTAAAAAGAAATAATATTAAAATGAGCCTAGCTATTTATCCGTGGCCTCAACAATTAAAAGAGGATAAAGTTAATTCTAAACACGTAATTATGTGGGAAGAATTTTGCAAAACAAGGTGTAATAATTTTATAAATTATTTTCCCTTTTTTTTTAATGAAAAAGAGAGATATTCTTTTTTAGAAGTCTATAAAAAATATTATTTTTGGAATGATGTTCATTTTAATGCTGAGGGTAATAAAGTTATTGCTAAGGAGCTTATTGAAAAATTTTAAATATCTTTGAAAAATGGCATCGAGTCCCCTGCCCCAAGTTTAGTTGTAGAAAGACCTGCAACTTTATTCGCTATTTCTAAACATTCTTTAATTGGTTTTTCTTTTGATAGACCGAAAGCAAAACCACCATTAAAAGCATCACCTGCTCCAGTGGTATCAATGGCTTTTACAGAACTTGCCTTTAAATAAAGTTCTTCATTTCCATCAGAATAAAATAATCCTTTTTCTCCAAGTGTAATAATTATTTTTTTTATTCCTAGATTAATTAGTTTGTCTGCAGCTTGTTGTGCATCTTTCTCATTAGTGATTTTTATTCCAGTATAAAACTCTGCCTCAGTTTCATTTGGAGTAAAATAATCAATGTAACTATAAAATTCGTTTGGGATTTCAGATGCAGGCGCAGGATTCAAAATGGTCAAACATCCATTTTCTTTAGCGGTTTTTAAACAATAAAGCGTTACTTCTTTTGGTAATTCAAGTTGAGTTAAGAAAATTTTTGATTTTTTTATAATGTTTATTTGATCATCGATTTCGCTAATCTTGAAAGTAGACGGCGCTCCAACAATAACATTTATTGCGTTTTTTCCAGAATTTTTATCAACTAAGATACCAGCAACACCAGTTTGCAAATTTGGATCTTGAATTACATTTTCTGTATTAATTTTATTTTTTAAAAGAGTATTTAAAGCTAGTTTTCCATAAGAGTCTGTTCCGATTTTGCTGATAAAATTTACTTTTCCTCCGAGTCTTGCAATAGCTACTGCTTGGTTACATCCTTTACCGCCAGGTCCAATATTATACTTATTACCTAATATAGTTTCCCCAACAGCAGGAATTTTAGGACCTGAAAAACTTATATCTGCAACAAATATACCTAGGACAGAAATTTCACTCATTAACCAAGCGTAGTTAGGAAAGGAAAGATTGTCAAAATATAATAACTAATAACTTGAATTTGATTAGTGGCAATTAATATTCCAGTTAATAATAAAATCACTCCTCCAGTTTTAGTAACTTTTCCATAGTATTTACTAAAACCTTTTCTAGTAGTTAAAAATCTACTCATATAATAGCCAGATAAAATAAAAGGTATCGCCAAACCTAAAGAGTAAAATGAAAGTAACAATACCCCAGAACTAACAGAAGCTTCTGTTGCAGATAAAGCTAGTATAGATCCTAGCACAGGACCAATACATGGTGTCCATCCAAAAGCAAAAGCTGCACCAACTAATAATGGAAAAGCATAATTGTTTTTATAGCTTTGAGTTTCAATTCTTTTTTCTTGATTTAAGAAACTAAAATTAAAAATACCTAACATTTGAAAAGAGAAAAGAATAATCAAAATTCCCGCTGCAATTCTTAATTCATTGGATAAAAATAATAATATATTTCCCACAGCCGATGCTGTTGCGCCTAGAATAATAAATACAAGTGAAAATCCTATGGAAAACAAAATAGTTTTAATGAGAACTCTTCGTCTGTCTTGCTCAATTTCATCCAAATTTTTTCCAGTTATGTAAGAAATATACCCTGGAATAATAGGCAGTACACATGGAGTTAAAAAACTTATGAATCCAGCTCCAAAAGCAAAAAATAACTTTATGATCATATGATGTTTATATTTGCCTTTAATCTTTACCGCAATTACAATATTAACTCATGATAATAAAATACCTTGGTTTTCTATTTACCCTTCTTTGGTCTTATACTTTTATTAAAACACAAAGTTTATTTAAAAAAGGATCAGGATTTTTGATAACATTATTTGTTTCAAATATTTCATGGTTAACTTTTATAGCTGCTTGTTTTTATGGTTTTAAAAATTTTGAATTCTACTACGTTTTAATAGGAATAGGTTTGATTATTGCGCTTGTTCAGCTAACTTTCGGTCGAATTAGTTTATTCATCAATTCAAAATTCGAAAACAAAGAAAACTTGCTAAGAATTAAAACCATTATTGAATATTTGATAATTATTGCAATTCTTTACTATATTTTTGTTTAATCAGTTTGAATAGTCCCTAAAACTTTAAAATTTTTATCCGCTACTACTATTTCTCCTGAGCTTGGAACTGCATTTGTTACTGCTGTAATGATACTGTAATGAGTGATTAATATTAAATTTTTACCATTTCCATTCCATTTCTTCACAAAATTATAGAGTTCCTTTAATTGTTTTCCTTCATTCTTATTATATGGAGATTGAAAAGTAGAGTTTAACGCAGTGAATTCTTTATAATTTTTGAAGGCATACTTAGCGGTATCTTTACATCTGCACCACTGACTACTTAATATTTGATCAACTGGAACCTTATTTTTTTTAAATAATTTACCAATTTTTTTAGATTGATTTATTCCCGCTTTATTTAAATTTCTTTGTGTCTTACAATCATCTAGCTTAAAACCGACTGGGTCTCCTCCGCCTGGGGCAAGAGAATGTCTTATTAAAATAATTTTATTTCCTTCTTGGGCTAAATTCCAAACTAGTTCTGAAGCATTTAATTGTGATGAGAAAATAAAAGATAGGAATAAATTTAGTATTAGGGAAATAATTTTATTCTTCATGGTGGATGAAAAGTCAATCTTACAAACTTATGAAGCCTTGGTCTATATGACATGGCAGTTAGAAATTTAAACTGTTGATAGGTTGTAATAAAACACCAATTAGGTGTGTGGAGAAAAAAGCTTTTATTTTCGACAAAAGATAAAAGAAAATTCATTCTTCCAAATTTTGCTGTAGCCCTTTTGACGTAAGAATTTGTAAACAGGATTTGATTTGAAATTATTAAATTTAAGTCCTTTTTTAGAATAATTGTGAATTTCAACACAAATAAGTTTTGGATTATATTTTTTAAAATTAAGTGATTTTAATGCATTAATTTCATTACCCTCTATATCCAAATTTAACAGGTCAATTTGTTTGTTTTTTAATTTTGATTTATCCAATAGAGAATTAAGAGTACTGGATTTTACAAACCCTATTTTAAATCCTTTTCTAAAGCTTTTATTAGCAAAATTTTTATTGATTGTATTTAACATGTTGATTTTTTTTCTATAAAAAAATTTTATTTTATTAAGTTTGTTTGTTACTGCTGCTCTTAAGTTAATATCGTTTTTTCTTGCAATTCTGAACAATTCAATAGACGTTTTATTAAGGTCTATATTCATTCCGCTCCACCCTTTTTTAAATAAAAGATGAGTATTATTTCCCTCAAGAGGGTGATAACATCCAACATCTACATAAATCCCGTTAGATTTATTTTTAAAAAAATTATCAATAAAAATATCTTCACCAAACATTGAATAGCTTTTTTTTGGCAAAAAAATTTTTGGCCTATAATACATATAATAAAAGAATTTAATTAGGTTCATTTATTTTTTTGGTTTAAAAATTAAACATATACCATTGTTGCAGTAACGTTTTCCTGTAGGTTGTGGACCGTCATCAAACACGTGGCCATGGTGACCTCCACATTTTTTACAATGATACTCGGTTCTAGGGTAACCAATATGCATATCTTTTTTTTCTTCAAAAACATTAGGTAAAGATTTAAAAAAAGAAGGCCAGCCGGAGCCACTTTCGTATTTTGCACTTGAGTCAAAAAGTTTTGTTCCACATCCTATACAATGGTAAGAGCCTGTTCTTTTTTCATTGTTTAGAGGACTGCTGCCTGGAGACTCTGTCCCTTCTTGCCTTAAAATATAATTTTGTTCTGGAGTTAAATTTGGATCCCAATCTTTATTACTCATCTTTTACTTTATCATCTACACCGTAAGGTCTGAATTTTCCTTTGTTTTCTAACTTCACTGCTTTAGCGGGTATACCAACCATTGTTGTACTCTCAGGAACATTTTTAACTACAACTGCGTTAGCAGCAATTCTTGCATTCTTTCCAACTACAACTGGGCCAATAATTTGAGCGCCAGAACCAATTACGACACCGTCTCCAATTGTTGGATGTCTTTTTTCATGTCGTTGTCTCTCACTATCAATGCTTGGCGAACTTCCACCGAGAGTAACTGCATGATATATTGTGACATTATCTCCAATCTCAGATGTCTCTCCAATTACCACTCCCATACCATGATCAATAAATAAGTTTTTACCAATTTTTGCTCCAGGATGGATTTCGATGCCTGTAAAAAATCTAGAAGTTTGAGATATAATTCTTGCGATAATATGAAAACCTGCAATGTGAAAAAAATTTGCAATTTTATGTAGCAAAACTGCTTTTACTCCTGGATAGGTTAATATGACGCTTAAAATAGATTTCGCAGCGGGATCTCTAGCTTTTATAGATTCCAAGTATTCATTCATAAAGTATGTATATAGTGACTACTTGCAAAAATTAAAGGAGAATATATATAGGCATTCATGAGTAGTTCATTTCATTTGGCCATTCCAGCGGGTGATTTAGAAAAAGCTGAGGCTTTTTATACAAAAGTATTAGGCTGTAAAACTGGTAATCGAGAAAAAGGGAAATGGGTTGATATAGATTTTTGGGGAAACGAATTAACTTTACACCAAACCTCAATGAAGCTTCCGAGAGAAAGACATGATGTAGATATGGGTGATGTGCCTGTACCTCATTTTGGAGTACATCTAAAGAAAGAAGTTTTTGAAAAAATTAAAGCAAATATTGAGTTAAATAAAATTAATTATATTGATAAGCCTTACAAAAGATTTAAAGGAACAAAGTTTGAGCAAAATACATTTTTTGTTGAGGATCCTAACGGAAATGTATTAGAGCTTAAAACATTTGAATAATAATTCCATAGCGATAATCCAAAATAAAAGTCAGTTAATTAAATATTTCACCGACGGAATTAAAAATAGTAGTAATCAAAGAATTGGTGTTGAACACGAAAAATTTCTTTTTAATCAAAATGATTTAAAAAGAATTGACTATAAAAAAATTAAACAAGTATTTGAAATCCTTAAAGACAAAGGCTGGAAACTTGAGTATGAGAAAGATAAAGTAATTGGTTTAAAAAGACAAAATCAAAAAATTACAACTGAGCCTGGATTTCAATATGAATTATCAGGCGCCCCTTTGAAAAACATACATTTAGTTTGTTCAGAAAATAATTCTCATTTCAATGAACTGAAAGAAGTTTTTAGTTCTGCCTCTATTACTACTTCTTCTATCGCATACGATCCTTTCAATAAGTTAATTGATATCCCTAAAAGTCCTAAAGAACGTTACAAAATTATGACATCTGAAATGCCAAAAGGTGGCGAATTAAGTTTAGATATGATGTACAAAACTGCCGGTATTCAGATTAATTATGATTACACGTCTGAAGAAGATTTTGAAAAAAAATTTAAAATTGGAAACTATTTAGCTCCATTAACTATTGCTCTTTTCGCAAATTCTCCTTTTAATGAAAATAAGCTCTCCGGTTTTTTATCTTATAGAGGAAAAGTTTGGCAAGAAACTCACAGGGGTGGGATAATGCCAATTTCTTTTGAGAAAGTAAATTTTGAAAAATATATTGATTATGCAATCAATTACCCAATTTTATTCCTTAAAAAAAATGAAAAATATTACTCGCCAAATGGTCAAACATTTTATGATTATTTAAAAGGTAATTTAAGTTTTTTAAAAGGGGAAAAACCAACTTTGAAGGATTTTGAAAATCACTTAGGAACAATTTTTACCGAAATAAGATTAAAGAAAGTTATAGAATTTCGATCTTTAGATACATGTAATTTTGGATGTATTTGTAATGGTCCTTCTTTCTTTACTGGATTAATTTATGGATCTTTAGATGAGACTTATGAAATAATTAAAAGTTGGAAAAAAGAAGAAGTTATGGAAGCATATTTAAATGCTCCTAAACAAGGGTTAAATACTTTGCTAAATAATAAAACACTATTTGATTGGGGAAAAATATTTTTAGATTTATCAAAAAAAGGTTTGGAAAAAAGAAATGAACTGAATAAAAGTGGGAAAAATGAAACAATCTACTTAAGACATATAGAGGAAATAATTGAGAATAAAAGAACTCGAGCAGAAATGCTGATTGAACAATTTAAAAAAACAAAAAACTTAAACTTCTTAGTAAATCATGACGAAAATTTTAGCTATTCAGGGTTCTAATCTTAAAAAAGTAAATATCAAAACAGATACGACTATTCTTTTAGCCGCAGAGGCACAAAAAAGAGGTTATGAGATATATTATTTTGAACCAGAGAATTTAAGTTTTTTAAATGGAAAAGTTATAGCTTCATGCAAACATATAAAAATTCACGATAACAAAAAGAAATTCTACTCAATAATAAAGGCCATTAATTTTAATCTAGAAAAATCAAAAGTTATACTTATCAGAAATGATCCACCTTTTGATAATCGATACTTGTATACAACTTTCTTACTTAACCATATTTCTAAAAAAGTTAAGATAATTAACTCTCCATTTGCAGTTAGGAATGTTTCTGAAAAACTATTCTCTATTAATTTTATGAAGTACATGCCTCCTACCTTAATCAGTGAAAATCTAAATGAAATAAGGAGCTTCTTTAAAAGACATAAAGTTGTTGTAGCTAAACCTATCAATGGTTTTAGCGGTAATAATGTTACTTTATTGAAAACTTTTAATGCTATAAAAATTAGAAAATTATTAAAAACTCACAATCATTTATTTTTTCAAAAGTTTTTACCTGGAGTTTCTAAAGGTGATAAAAGAGTTTTTATTATTAAAGGAAAGATTGCTGGTGTTATTTCTAGAGTGCCCAAAAAAGGAAGTATATTATCTAATATGAGCAAAGGAGCTAAAGCAAAGTTATCAAAACTCACAAGTAAAGAGATCAAGGCAAGTAAAGTTATTGGAAAATTATTATTAAAAAATAATATACATTTTGCAGGTGTAGATTTCGTACAAGAGAAATTAATAGGCGATATTAATGTTACTAGCCCTACTGGTCTAGCTGCATATAAAGGTTTGTCTGGAATAAACCTTGCTAAATTGTTCTGGAATAATATTTAATTGATAGTTGACAAAATCCTAAATTTATTGCTATAAAATACTTAGCGCCGAGTTAAGACAACTTGCGGGCGCTTAATAAATCCAGCTAAAGCGTTTAAGTCTCATGACCACCGCTTTAGTCGGTGGTTTTTTTTTGGAATAATCTAAAAATTAAACCGGGTATTTGAACCATATTGTACACCTGGCATATGCCGAAGTACTAAAAAGGAGAAGATGAACAGAATTAAACTTCGTTCATACTTCTCCAGAAATACGGAGAAAAAATGAACGAGACGATTAGAGAAACAATAAGGGGGGAAATCAATGGCTGATTTTAAACATCCGGAAACTATTGGCTTGCATGGTAGCGATTACAGAAGTGACTCAGCTACTACAGCAGTAGCAGTTCCAATTTACCAAACAACTTCTTACCAATTTAAAAATGCAGAAACTGCTGCAAATTTATTTGGCTTAAAGGAGTTTGGTAATATTTACACAAGAATAATGAACCCAACATGTGATGTGCTAGAGAAAAGAGTTGCAGCACTTGAAGGTGGTGTGGCAGCATTAGCAGTAGGTTCGGGTCAAGCAGCATCAGCAATGTGCATTCAAAACTTAGCGCAAGCTGGTGATAATGTTGTTGCTTCAACTGACTTATACGGAGGTACAGTAAACTTATTCAAAAATACTTTAAGACAACAAGGTATTGAAGTTAGATTTGCAGATCCTGCTGATCCTAAAAACTTTGAAAAAGTTACTGATGATAAAACAAGAGCTTACTATGGTGAGTCTTGTCCAAATCCTTATCTTCGTGTTTTCCCAATCAAGGAAGTTTCAGATATCGGCAGAAAAAAGGGTATTCCTTTAATTATCGATAACACAGCTTCACCAGTAATTTGTAAACCTTTAGCTCACGGTGCTGCAATCGTAATGCACTCTTTGACTAAATATATTGGTGGCCACGGAACTTCAATTGGTGGAATAATTGTTGATGGTGGAAACTTTGACTGGATAAAAGACAGAAAAAGACAACCATTAATAAACGAACCTGATCAAAGTTATGGTGGTGCGATATGGGCAGATGCAGTTCCTCAATTAACAGGAGCTAACATTCCGTTTGTAATCAGAGCAAGAGTGGTTTTATTGAGAGATTTAGGCGCTCCTTTAAGTCCATTTAATGCTTTTCAAATTATTCAAGGTTTGGAAACTGTTGCTCTTAGAATGAAACAACACTGTAGTAATGCAGAAAAAGTTGTGTCTTTCTTAGAAACACAAAAGAAAGTTAAAAATGTAATCTACCCTACTAATCACCAAGGTGAGATTAAAGAAAGAGCTAAAAAATATATGCAAGGTGGATATGGTTCTTTAGTTGGAATGGATTTGGGTACAAAAGAAGCTGGTGCCAAATTCATCGATAACTTAAAAATGTTATATCACGTTGCTAATATTGGTGATGCTAGAAGTTTAGCAATTCATCCAGCTACTACAACGCACAGTCAATTGGATGATGCAGCGTTAGCAGCAGCAGGTGTAACGCCAGGCTACGTAAGACTTTCAATTGGTATCGAACATCCAGATGATATCATCGCAGACATTAAACAAGCACTAGCTGCTTAATAATTGATTTAGTGGTCCCAATTATTTATATTGGGGCCACTCAATGATTAAACAAATTAAATCATCAGATATAAAAAAATTCATAGAAGCTAATCCAAACTCTGTTTTATTAGATGTAAGAACAGAGGATGAATGGAACACAGTTGGTAAACCAGATACAAAAATTTTAGGTATTAAAACTCATTTTATTACAATTTCACAAGAACCAAGTTTTTTAGAAACTGTTAGAAAAAACATTGATAAAAAAGAACAAGTGTTGGTAATGTGTGCTGCGGGAGGTAGATCAATTATTGCTGCTAATCTTTTAGCAAAAGAAGGTTACAATACTTTTAATATTTCTGATGGATTTAGTGGAAATGGTCAAGATCCTGGTTGGAAGAATTTAGGATTACCTTCTATTATAGATAACTGATTTTTTAGCTATATCTTCAATAAGGGATGTTTTTTTTATTTTAGCTTGTATTGAAACAGCAATCTCTTTCGGATATTTTTTTACTATCTCTGATGTCTTTTTCTTTAGAGCAGTATTAGTTAATGATACTTGTTTTTTCAAAATTGTGCAAAATTCAGACCTTGTTCTTTCAATAGACGAAATACAAGTTTCTTGCTTTTTCTCAGGATTTACTCTTTCCGCATATGCAACAGCATGTTCTAAAGGAGTTTTTCCTGTTTGTTTTTTAACTCCATAACTAATTGCTGAATTTAGAGAAGACTGTAATATTTTTCCGTTAGATGTGCCAGTGCCGAGTAATGCTAAAGACTCAGCGCACCCGTTAAGCAAGAAAATCGTTGATAATAAAATCAATATTTTTTTCATGTTTGAAATTTGTTTTAGTTGGTTCATATCTGCTTCATTTTTAATTGAAAGTTAATTTTAAGTTCTTAAATTTTATTAACACAACCCAAGGTTGTCAAGATCTTAAATTTGATATGTGGATTTTGTTTTAGATTTGTTAATCTAAGTACTTAATTTGAGATTTTTTATTTATATTTATATGTAGTGATGAGGTAAGGTCTTTTATAGAGTTTTCCTTTGATTTCTTTAAGATTTTAGATTTTGTTATTTTTAACTGTTTTTTCACTATAGCACAAATTTCTGAGTTAGTTTTTTCAACAAATGATAAACAAGGTTCCTTCTTTTTTTGCGGATTGATTTCTTCTGCATATGCTATCGCATGTTCCATTGGGCTTTTTCCAGTTTGTTTTTTTACCCCGTAATTTAGTGCTGTAGAAAAAGCTGATTGGGCAATATTTCCACCAGTTACTGCGGTAGAAGTAGGTCCTAATAAAGCTAAGGACTCTGCGCAACCAGTCAGTAAAGTTAGTCCTAGCAAACAGCCCAAAATTTTTTTCATACTCCCTTTTAAAATTCTGTTAATTAAAGCAGAGATTTGCTTGTTATAAAACAAACGAATCACTCATTATGAGTTTATAGATTACAACCTGTAATAGAAATACTTATTTATGAGATTATTCTTAAAGGCTTATTTTTTAGACAACTTTCAAGACTTTCTATCATCTGAAAATAAAACTTTGAGTAATTTTCTGCTGTTACGTAACCTATATGAGGAAGTAATAGAGCATTTGGAAGAAATCTTAATTTATGGTCTTGTGGTAGTGGTTCTTGATCGTAAACATCTAAACCAACACCAGCTATTTTTTCGTCTTTGAGTGCCTCAATCAAATCAGTTTCATTAACAATAGGTCCCCTAGAAGTATTTATTAAAAAAGCCGTTTTTTTCATCATGCTTATTTCTTTTTTAGTAATAAGATTTTTATATCGATCTCCTAAAATTAAATGTATTGAGATGATATCAGAATTTTTTAACAAATCTTCTTTGCTCATGGGAAGAACACCTAATCCATTTGCATGAGAAAGATTTAGATTTTCACTCCATGCACAAACTTCCATACCAAAAGCTTTTGCAACTTTAGCAACTTGGGTTCCAATTTTACCAAGACCGATCAAACCAAGCATTTTACCCTTCAATTCAAATCCAATAGTGGTCTGCCAGTAACCCTGGAACATATTGTCAATTTCTTGTTTCATGTTTCTATAAAGACCTAAAATTAATGCCCAAGTAATTTCAGCAGCAGGGTTTGAATTTATTTCTGTGCCACATACAATAATATTTTTTTTCTTTGTTGTTTTCAAATCAATTGCATTGTTTCTCATGCCAGAGGTCATAATATATTTCAATTTAGGTAAACTTTCGATTAAAGTTTTGGTCATAGGAGTTCTCTCTCTCATGATTAGTAGAGCCTCAAAATCTTCTAGTTCAACTATAGCTTCTTTCTCATCTACAAAAGGATTAATAAATATTTTAAATGCAAATTTATCTTTATATTTATCAACATCAATAATATGTTTAAAAGCGTTTTGATAATCATCTAAGACTGCAACTTTAATCATTGGGTTTTTCTATTTGATAAATAAATACCAGAAATTATAAAAGTTGCTCCAATAAAATGATAGAATTGAAATTTTTCTTTAAAAATTATAATTGCCATTAATGCACTGAAAAGTGGCATTAGCTGAATAAACATAGACGATCTGTTGGGTCCTATGAGTTCAATAGCTTTCTGCCAACAATAATATGCTGCAATAGCGGGAAAGATAACTACATAAATTAAAATTAAGATAAAAGCTTTATTCATTTTTATGTCTAATCCTAACGATTGTTCATATAGAAATTGTGGAAACAAAAAAATTAATCCTACGCTAACCATTGTTTGAATCAAAGAAAATTGGGATAATTCAATCTTACTTTTTTTAAGCAGCGTTGAATACAGCGACCAACTCAAAACACAAACTAACATCCATATATCGCCTTTATTAAAACTTAAAGAAATTATTTTTTGAATATCTGCATTTGAAATTATTGTTCCTACTCCAAATATTGATAAGATTAACCCAGATATTTGAAAAATATTTGTTTTTTCAATTTTCATAATTGATGAAAAAATAATTATTGTTGGTGGGATAGCGGCCAACATTAAAACTGCATTTATTACTTGCGTGTAGTTTAATGCAAAATAGACGACTGAATTAAAAGTGCTAATTGTTAATATGCCCATAACACTTATTACCAAAAAGTTTTCTTTAATATAGTTTCTCTTAGCTAAAATTTCATTAATTGTAAAAGGTATCAAAATAAACCAAACCATGACCCATCTTAAAAAATTTAAAGTTAACGGTGGGACTTCAAATAAAGTTGCAAATTTGCCAATAATAAAATTTCCTGACCAAAATAAAGCTGCTAAAGTTAGAAAAATATAAGCTGTATAATTTTTTGACAAACAATTCCTAATTAAATCTTTTTGAGCTGTATGGAGTTAAATCTAAATTTGTTTTTTCTCCTGCAACTATTTTAGATACAATCTTGCCTGTAATAGCACCTAATGTCCAGCCTAAATGCTGATGACCAAATGCATAAATTATATTTTTATTCTTTAACGAGGGTCCGAGAATTGGTAGAAAATCTGGAAGTGTAGGTCTAAATCCAAGCCATTCGTCATCATGATTATTAAGATCAGGTAAAAGCTCTTTTGCGCATTTAATAATATAATCAATTCTTTTTTTAGATGGAGGATTTTTTAAACCGCCAAGTTCAACTGTTCCAACAGCTCTTAAACCTTGATTCATGGGCGTCATGCCAAAACCTCTATCTAAAAATATAACAGGACGACTTATCAAATGATCTTTTCCTTTAAAATGAACGTGATAA